>NZ_JASJUT010000009.1:128695-273850 GCF_030135505.1 Pseudoalteromonas obscura | reverse complement strand
TGGAAGGCCACCCCGCCTATGCGGAACTCAGTAGTGAAACGACATAGCCGAAGGGTCGGCCCCGACCGATGATAGTGTGTGGGGCGGCCAGCGGTGGCTTTCCCATGTGAAAGTAGGACATTGCCAAGTGCCAAATAAGAGAAAGCCCGATTCGCAAGAGTCGGGCTTTTTTTGTGTGCAAACTAGTGTGCGAAGCACGCGCTGTTTGCGCAAGGTGAAGGGAGCAAACTTCACAGCTTTCACCCCCCTTTACCCCTTTTAAATATAGTCCCTCATCAGCGGTCAAAACGGCTCGTTTCACCTTGCGCGAAAAGAATGTCAGCGCTTCGCGCTGTGTAATTATCCTTTTGCACGATATTCACCTTGTGCAAAAGAAGCGTACTCACTTCGTTCGCTGTCGCTAACCTTTTGCACCCTAGACCCTGAATCAAGTTCAGGGTGACGAGAAGGGTAAATACAGCTCAGTTGTTTAATACCGTCGTCCTGAACTCGTTTCAGGGTCCATGTTTTTGATGTTGGGTAGGTTTTGGAGATGACAGTCTCAGCAATAGTTAAAACAGCTCACTTCACCTTGCGCAAAAGAAGAGTACTCACTTCGATCGTTGTCGCTAACCTTTTGCACCATAGGCCCTGAATCAAGTTCAGGGTGACGAAAAGGGGTAGCGGCCTTAGCAACTGTTAAAACAACTCACTTCACCTTGTACAAAGCGAATGAACTCGCATTGCTCGCCATTATCAACATTTTGCACTGGGCCGTTACTAAGTGTGCCTAAGTTACCAATTTGTGCGAGGTAACCACTTCACTTAATTCGTTGTTATTAGACCGCTCAGCTATTGATAAGGCGCTAATAATATCCTTATATCTTTAGTGTGTTTAGTAGGCACAATATGTGAGACTATTATTAATATAGAGATTTGAATTAGTGTGATATAGGGGCCCCATTGACTCAATTTAACGAAATTTATGACAGAGCGTGCGAAAGAAAAGGAGGCGAAGCGAATATACATATTTTGTTGGAAGAACCGCAATCGCATAATGCGCTTAATTTGCTTACTGACGATGAATGGTTAGAAGAATTCACGCGTAAAATTTTTCAATCTGGATTTTATTGGTCAGTTGTAAATGCCAAATGGGATGGATTTAGAGAGGTATTTTGGGACTTTTCAATCGATAAGCTGCTTTACATGTCGCCAGAGATGTATGAACAGCGTGCACAAGATGAGCGTATTATTCGGAACTATAAAAAAGTGCAAAGTATCGCTATCAACTGCCATATGATTTATGAATTACAACAAGAGCACGGATCATTTTCTTCGCTGATAGCTAACTGGCCAAGTAGCGACATTATTAATTTATGGCTATTACTTAGAAAAAGAGGAAACCGCCTAGGAGGTAATACAGGGCCATTTGCATTACGAGCACTCGGCAAGGATACCTTTTTACTTACAAAAGATGTTGAGTCTTACTTACGTGCAAATCATATAATTGATGGGGGCTTACAGTCGCTTAAATCATTAAAGGCTGCTCAGCAGCATTTTAATGAGCTTCAACAATCAAGCGGTCTCTCAATGACTGCACTTAGCCAGCTTATCGCCTTCAGTGTCGGTGATAATATAATACAGAGTAGTTAAGTTATGTTTTATTCACGATATGCTCCAATAGGTGAAAAATTTGCAGTACCTGCGATACCTAATGATTTTAACAATGCCAAAGTCACAGTGTTCAATACTGAGCTGAATACTCAGTTAGGGTTGAATTGGAATTTAGAGACTGCACAGTACTATTTATCGGGTAGCCGACCTTTACCCGGAGCACAAAGTGTTTGCTTAGCTTACTCTGGACATCAGTTTGGTCAATTTAATCCAACTTTAGGGGATGGTAGAGCTCATTTAATTGGTTCGTTTAAAGCACGTGATCGAGAGACTTTTGATATTCAACTCAAAGGATCAGGTGCAACAGTATTTTCTCGAGGCGGTGATGGGTTATGTGCACTAGGCCCTGCTATTCGGGAATTTGTAATGAGTAAAGCGTTGTTGAGTTTAGGTGTGCCTTCTACACAATGTTTGGCTGTGTTATCGACTGGCGACTCTGTGTATCGCCAAGGCGAATTACCAGGAGCTGTTGTGGCGCGTGTTGCACATAGTCATATTCGAGTTGGGTCCTTTCAGTATTTGGCGGTGCAACAAGACTCAGAAGCGATGTTGAAGTTGTTAGAATTGGCAATGAAAGATGTCGGCTTGGAGAGTAATGGCCTTGCAGAAGAAGATATATTTTCATTCTTTCAGTTTGTATGTGACGCTCAATGTGATTTGATACTGAAGTGGTTACAAGTCGGTTTTATTCACGGCGTGATGAACACTGATAACACCCTTATTAACGGAGAAACCATAGATTATGGCCCGTGTGCAATGATGGAATCATTTTCGTTTAACCGTGTCTTTAGTTCTATAGATCGACAGGGGCGCTATGCATTTGGCCAGCAGCCTAATATGGCGAGTTGGAACTGTGGTCGATTGGCTGAGTCTCTATTGTTGCTTATTGAGGATGAGCAAGTAGCAATAGAACGCTTTTCTAAAATATTAGCCGGGTTCTCGGAGCGTTTTAACCAAGGTTACAAGCAACTTTGGCATAATAAACTGGGATTACTCGACGAACAGCCAGGTGATCAGGACTTAATAACGGCGTTATTGGAAGTCATGACTCGTCATGAACTCGATTTTACGAACACTTTTGCTTCATTAACTGCGATAAAAATCAATCGCCAGCAGCTTCAATACCCAATTCCACCCGAATTGGACGAGTGGGTAAACAAATGGAAGGCACGTATTCAAGATCATGAGTCCAGCGAGGTCGCGGCAGTCATGCAGCAGCATAACCCGGCTATCATTCCTCGCAATGATGTATTGGAAGAAGTAATTCGTGATTTTTATCAGTATGGTAATAGCGACATTTTGGATAGTTGGTTGGAAGCTTTAAGCGTGCCATATAACTATGATAATTATCCTGAAAAGTGGTTGTTATCTCAAACCAATACCAAGAGCTATCAAACTTTTTGTGGTACCTAAATGCTAAGTACAAATATGACAGGCCTATTGACGTGGAAAGAGATCCAAAGACAAGTATTAAAACATAAAAAACCATTGATCTATGCGCATTTAATAGCGTTGATGGCTGCTTTGGTGAGTGTACCTATTCCACTTATGATGCCTTTACTGGTTGATGAAGTATTGCTTGAAAAGCCCGGTGTGGCGGTTGAGTTTATGGATGGGTTATTGCCGCCTGACTGGCAAGGGCCGACAGGGTATATCCTATCGATTTTATTTGCTGTCATGTTGATGCGTATAGGCGCGTTATTACTTGGTGTCGCTCAATCGCGTCAATTTACAATTATAGGTAAAGATGTATCGCTGAATATTCGTCAGCGCTTACTATCACACCTATCCAAAGTGCAATTAAAGGAATTCGAAACACAGGGCGGTGCCGCAATCAGTTCTAGGTGTGTCACAGATATCGAGACGTTGGATGGGTTTATCAGCCAGACAATGTCACGCTTTCTGATTGGCCTATTAACCATTGTAGGGACTGCCATCGTATTGCTGTGGATCGATTTTACCCTAGGCTTAATTATTTTGACCTTAAACCCAGCGGTAATCTATTTTTCACGCCAGTTTGGCAAACAGGTAAAACACCTGACTAAAGAAAAAAACAATGCATTTGAAGCATTTCAGACAGCCTTGGTCGAAACATTGGACGCTATTGCTCAGTTAAAGGCAATGAGGCGCGAGCATGGCTACTTTGACAATGTTCTAAATGCTGCCAAAGAGCTCAGGTATCACTCTGTACAATCCCAATGGAAAACAGATGCTGTAAACCGCTTGAGTTTCACAGTATTTTTACTTGGGTTTGAAGTATTTCGCGCGATTGCTATGTTAATGGTGGTGTTCTCTGGTCTCTCTGTTGGCCAAATTTTTGCCGTGTTTGGTTACCTCTGGTTTATGATGGGGCCTGTGCAGGAAATCTTGAGCATTCAATATTCTTATTACAGTGCGTCTGCTGCACTACAAAGACTGAACCAAGTACTAGATTTTGAAACAGAATCATCTAAAGCACAGCGCAATGACAAGACTCAGAATGTATTCAGTGCCGAGAAAATAGCCATTGAGTTTAAACATGTGAACTTTGAATACAATGATGGTCAGCCCATACTAAATAATGTAAGCATGCATATTCCCAAGGGGAAGAAAGTCGCTTTAGTGGCCGTGTCTGGAGGTGGGAAATCAACTTTAGTTCAGTTGTTACTTGGCCTCTATCAAAAGTCTAGCGGTGATATTCTGATCAATGGTACGGCGATAGAAGATGTAGGCTATGATCAAGTTAGGGAGCATGCAGTCACCGTGTTACAACAGCCTATCCTATTTAATTCCACCATTCGTGAAAACTTGAGTTTAGGTAAGCTATGTACTGATGAGCAGTTGTGGCATGCGCTAGAAATTGCTGAGTTGGCAGACAATGTCAGGGCGATGGAAGGCAAGCTAGATGCCATTGTAGGGCGAAACGGCGTTAAACTGTCTGGTGGACAGAAACAACGCCTAGCTATTGCACGTATGGTAGCAGCAGACCCTAAAATGGTTATTTTAGATGAAGCAACTTCCGCATTAGATGTAGAAACTGAAGCGCGGATCCACAATAACTTGAATCAATTTCTCAGTGGGCGTACAACTTTAATTATTGCCCATCGGCTAAGTGCTATCCGTCAAGCGGACATAATTTATGTTTTAGATGATGGCCGCGTAACACAATCGGGAGACCATCACTCATTGCTTGAAGAAGATGGTTTATATCAAGTTTTGTTTGGTCATCAAGGCTAGATTCAGCTTCATTTCTTAATTAAAAATACTTATTTAGTGTTAAGTAATTATTAAGACATCGACTACTATTATCAGGCTATCAAAATTAATCAGTCTAGATTTTAGAGGGAAAAAAGCGATGAAACTTAAAATGCTAAGTATTATTGTGGCAATGGCGACAGCATCTTCGTTACAGGCAGGAGAAGTAGAGGAAGGTGCTTATATTGGGGTATTTGGTGACTACTACGACGCGAACTGGGAAAATATCCGCGGAGTTGCGAACGGCGGCGTAGGCATTGACAATTCCACTGGTTGGGGAGCCGAGCTAGGTTACCGCTTTAATAAATATTGGAGTGCGCGCATAGAGTATGCTGACATGGACTTTGATTTAGAAGGTGCAGGCGTTGGTTCTCAAGATGGTGACCGACTAGGCATCGATGGTTTATACCATTTTAATGGTGGGCCATTTTATGCACTTGCAGGCTTGAAATCGATAGATATATTCGATAGCAATTTATTTGCCAATGCAGGGGTTGGTTATCGTCATCATTTCACTGACAACTTTGCAGCTAATTTTGAAACCACTATTTATCAAGGGCTAGAGCGTGGTTATACCGATGTTGGAGCAAAACTTGGTATCAATTATATGTTTGGTAAAACAGCGAGCAGTCCAACTAAAGTTGAACCAGCCCCTCAGCCAGCACCGCAACCTGTTGCAGTCGACAAGCCAAAAGACAGTGATGGCGACGGTGTATGGGACCGTGACGATCGTTGTGCAAATACACCAATGAGTGATGCTGTAGATGCGATGGGCTGTAGTTTATATGAAGATAAAGAAGTGACGGTCAGCTTGTTAGTGCGTTTCCCGAACAATAATTCGCAGGTTTCTCAGCAATACCTAGATGATATCAATGCGGTTGTAGAGTTTTTACGTGCTCACCCAGAGACTACTGTAGTTCTTGAAGGGCATACATCGAGTTTAGGAAAAGCAGACTACAATATGTGGTTATCTAAAAAGCGTGCAGATGCGGTAGCGGCGCAACTAGTTGATGAAGGGGTAGCTCGATCTCGGATCTCCACCATTGGTTATGGAGAAGAGCGTTTATTAGATAGCAGTAATACACAAGAAGCGCATACAGCGAACCGCCGCGTTGAAGCAAAGGTTATTTCTATAGAAAGAGTGAAAGTTAAGCGATAATGCTGTTAAGTTGGCTGGGCGGCACCTGTTGCTCAGCTTTCATATTCAGTGTTGAATAATCATTACACCAAAATATGTGTTGCACTCAAGCGTATTCATTAAATTAATATCCGTTATTCCTTCCGACTACAACTTGCAAGATTTTCATCTTGGTTTAAAGCCCTTATAATCAAATAGCTAGATTAAAAGATAAGCAGTTATATACAAAAATACTAAAATGCTTATTAAAACACGTCACCAAGAGGATAAAACCGTGCTTCAAGAGTATCGAAATCATGTTGAAGAGCGTGCGGAAAATGGAATCGTTCCTAAACCATTAGATGCCCAGCAAACCGCAGACTTAATTACCTTAATAAAAAGCCCCCCAGAAGGAGAAGAAGAGTTTATTTTAGACCTATTGGTCAATCGAGTTCCGCCCGGCGTTGATGATGCAGCCTATATAAAAGCGAGTTTTCTTGCCGCCATCGCCAAAGGTGAAACTTCATCACCTCTAATTTCAAAAGTGTATGCAGTAGAACTGTTAGGTACAATGCTGGGTGGCTACAATATAGCACCCATGATAGAGCTGCTTGACGACAAACAGTTAGCTCCAATTGCAGCTAAGGGGTTGTCGCATACATTATTAATGTTTGACGCGTTTTATGATGTTGAAGAAAAAGCGAAACAGGGTAATCAATTTGCGCAGCAAGTGCTAGAGTCTTGGGCAAAAGCTGATTGGTTTACTGAAAAGCCTGCTGTAGCAAAGAAAATTTCGGTCACTGTATTCAAAGTGACAGGTGAAACAAATACGGATGACCTTTCGCCTGCGCCGGACGCTTGGTCTCGCCCCGATATTCCATTGCATGCGCTGGCGATGTTGAAAATTGAACGTGATGGGATCGTACCTGAAAAACCAGGAGAGATTGGCCCCATATCACAACTTGAAGCGCTAAAAAGACAAGGTTTGCCGCTGGCATACGTAGGTGATGTCGTCGGTACAGGCTCTTCTCGTAAATCAGCGACGAATTCAGTGCTTTGGTTTATGGGTGAAGATATTCCTTTTGTGCCCAATAAGCGCGTAGGTGGAATTTGTCTGGGTGGTAAAATAGCGCCTATTTTTTTCAACACCATGGAAGACTCTGGTGCACTGCCCATAGAGTTGCCCGTCGATAAGCTAAACATGGGTGATCAAATCGACATTTACCCCTACGAAGGCCTAGTTAAACGTTTTGGTACGGATGAAGTCATTTCTCAATTTACGCTCAAATCAGAAGTGATTTTAGATGAGGTTCAGGCAGGTGGGCGTATTCCCCTGATCATTGGCCGAGGATTGACAGATAAAGCTAGGGCTTCTCTGGGTCTAGAGCAAGAGCGTATTTTCAAAAAACCTGCTCAAGCAGGTGAAACAGGAAAAGGGTATACGCTGGCACAAAAAATGGTGGGTAAAGCATGTGGTGTTGATGGCGTAAGACCCGGGCAATATTGCGAACCCGTCATGACCACTGTTGGTTCCCAAGATACCACAGGCCCAATGACACGTGATGAATTGAAAGACTTAGCATGTCTTGGTTTTTCAGCTGATCTCACAATGCAGTCTTTTTGTCATACTTCCGCTTACCCTAAACCTATTGATGTGAATACTCACCATACGCTACCTGATTTTATGATGAATCGGGGCGGGGTCTCTCTTCGCCCTGGCGATGGTGTTATTCACTCATGGATCAATCGTATGTTGCTGCCTGATACAGTTGGAACCGGTGGTGATTCCCACACTCGTTTCCCTTTAGGGATTTCATTCCCGGCAGGTTCTGGCGCCGTTGCATTTGCGGCCGCGACTGGGGTTATGCCGCTGGATATGCCTGAGTCTATTTTGGTGCGTTTTAAAGGTGATATGCAAGTTGGGATCACACTGCGCGATCTTGTTCACGCCATTCCATATTTCGCCATCCAACAAGGCTTATTGACGGTAGAGAAAAAAGGCAAAGTCAATGAATTTTCAGGTCGGATCCTTGAAATTGAAGGGGTTGAACATTTAACTGTAGAGCAAGCGTTTGAATTATCCGATGCATCAGCGGAGCGCTCGGCAGCTGGATGTACTGTTAAGTTGTCACAAACGTCGATAGAGGAGTACCTCAATTCAAATATTGTGATGTTGAAATGGATGATATCTGAAGGTTATGGTGAGGTGCGTACCATTGAGCGTCGCATTGCAAAAATGCAGGCTTGGTTGGAGCAGCCCCACTTAATGGAAGCGGATGCGGATGCTCAATACGCACATGTATTGGAGATTGATTTAAACGAGATCAAAGAGCCGATACTATGCGCCCCCAATGATCCTGATGATGCCCGATTATTATCAACAGTTCAAAACGAAGAAATTAATGAAGTATTCATCGGGTCGTGCATGACCAATATTGGACACTTTCGAGCTGCTGGCAAACTACTTGATAATTTCACAGGCCAATTACCCACTAGAATGTGGATAGCACCTCCAACCAAAATGGATAAAGATCAATTGACCGATGAAGGGTATTACGGAATTTATGGTCGTGTTGGCGCGCGAATTGAAACTCCAGGGTGCTCGCTATGCATGGGCAACCAAGCAAGAGTCGCTGATCGCGCAACGGTCGTATCCACGTCGACCCGTAACTTTCCGAATCGTTTGGGAACTGGTGCAAATGTATTTTTGGCCTCGGCTGAACTGGCAGCTGTTGCAGCCATCATAGGCCGGTTACCCTCGCCAGAGGAATACCAAGAGTTTGCCGCGAAGATCAATGCAACAGCGGCGGATACATATCGGTATCTAAACTTCCATAAAATGTCGCACTATACGAAAAAAGCCGATAGCGTGATTATTCAACAAGCGGTGTAAAGGTGTAAAAAGCTCGCATTTGGCGAGCTTTTTTCGTATATCAGGCCTGTTAAACTCTCCCTGTGGCTTGCTGCAATAGTGTCTATGTCCTTGACTATAAAGACGTCTGTACTAATGTTTATATCATCCACTGACATGCAATAGTTAGTGTGAAACCGTTTCAATCGGCCTGTAAGCAAGGGGTTGTAATGTTGTGCCTTGTTATACAAGACAAGAACATTATCGAGGAATACCATGAAATATACATTTGCCTTGCTGGGGATATTTAGCGGCTGCGTATCTGCTGCTCCACTGCCTTCTTTCAGTGAAATTCGATTGGGGTTTGAGTCTATTGATTACAATGAATCACTTGCAGATGTTGCAGGCTTTGGCCAGTTGTCTCAATCGATCTCAGTGACTAACCCTGCGGTCAGGCAGCTATCATATACAGGGATTGATGAACGTTGGGGTTTTTATATTGGTAGTGCAGCGACAATTTCGACAGAGATAGACCAAGAAACCTGGTCATTAAAAGACTTTGGTGCAATCCAGCAGAACGACTTTAAAGTCAAAGCTAACGAATTAGCGTTTACCGCAGCATACAACTACCAACGTGCGCTTCAGTTGACGTTTGGGATGAAAATTTTTACTTCTAGTTTTACTCGTTCAAATTTTAAATTCGTTAATCCGGGTGCTACAAGATTTGACGACGCACTCAAAGCGCTGCCGCGTGAAGACGGGGATCCTGTGCCTCGTTTTGATTTACCTGGTCAAACCAAAGATGGGGATGACGTATTGCAAAATAACCCTGCTTCGTTAGTGCCTGTGATTTCTGTGACAGAAGATCAAATGGGAGTTTTAGCCACAATTGGTGCGCGTTACGATAGCAAGCTGGTGCGTCCAGAAGATAAATTTAGTTGGTATATTGAAGGCGAGCTGAGTAGCCCTGTGTACAGCCGAATTCAGAATACGCAATTTGAAACAACAACCTTGACTGATAATTTTAATGGTTGGGGGATGATGGCAAGGACGGGAGTGAGATATCAGGTTGTTGAGCATGTTGCTGTGATGTTTGGGGTAGATGCTTACTACAAAGAGAGAGATACCGTAACAGAGGAAGTGAATGGTCGACGTTTGCGAGTTCCTGAAATAGAATACACTAACGTTTCTTTGACCGCAGGATTACAATGGAGTTACTAATGCGAATGAAAGTCGGCCTGGTTTTTGGGGCCTTGCTTTTGAACATTACAGGCTGTAAAACACTGGACTCAGTGCAAAACTCACTGGGAGGCTCTTCGCCTACGACCGAACAGGTTCAAGCGGCGTATAGTAGAGCGGAAGCTTCCTATAAAGAAGCACAACAAGCCATGTATCTGGCAAATGTTGAATCATTGATTGACTATGATAGCGAGCGCATTCAAAAAGCCCAAAAAGAATGGAAGGAGTTGGAGGAAAACTTTTCAGATTTAAAATCCAAGCCTTTTGAAGCACTTGATAGTGCATCTTTTTTTTCGTCTCAGACGGTGAGTGGGGAGATAATTGAGCTCAGCCAAGAAGTGTTGGCACTTGTAGCTGGCGCACAAGCGGCAAAACAATTGATTTTATCTGTGCTAGAACCTGTACGTTCGCATTTTGCTGTACTGGATAAATTTGCAACGGAAGAACATTTTTCTACACGTTATCGCAAGCTCAGTGAGAGGCATAATAAGTTTAAAGCGATGTTGGTAAATGGTAAGCAGCTTGAAGTCGAAGCGATGTTGCCTGAGTACACCGCTTTGCTTACTGCATTGGAGATCAGTGCTGTTGAGCTGCACTACTTGGGAGAAATCGTCGCTCAACTCCGTGCCATTGCTGCTTCCCCTAAAGCTGAAGTACTGCCCAGTGTTACTATGGATGCCAATAATACCAGTGAGTATGCAAAACAATACATCCACAGCAATGTACGGAATTATGAGCAGATCGAAGCGAAAGTGAAGCAAGCTCAATTGCAACTACAAAGGATCGAGCACTTATATCAGGAGCATCTTGTTCGTAAACAGGCATTGGCAAATAACCAAGTGGAAGAACAGCTACTGATACTTGAAAGCCAGCTACTTGCATTAACAGAAAAAGCAGGGCTGGGAGATCTGCGGCATTTAACCTTTGCCGAGCAGCTTGCAGCAGTCAAAGAAAAGCTTTAATACGTGATTGTTTGCTAAGGCATGGTACTCAGTTAACTTCTGTTGATGCGGTATCATGCTTGACGTAAATATTCATGCACTGGGAACGACTGAATAAGCAAAAATGCTACGCTCCTCATAAGGCAATAGTTGCCAAATTTGAAATTATTGGCATATTAATCTAACAATTGTTTTTAGAGGGTATATTTATTCTTGTCTTTTGATAAAAACAAGCTATTCAAAATCAAAATTTCCATCTAAATAGATTAAGATCTCTGCCAATTTTACATCTACAGGCAAGAGCAAGCATGACAGCAGTAAACAACCAGAATTTGCTTCAACTTCGTTTTATTCAACAATCGCATATTGATTCAGTCAAACCATTTTTTCCCCGTTTGCCAGACAATCCTTACGCTGACGGTGCATTTCGTAAACGTCGTTATTCGGTGTTGAAGTTTGCCGCAGGTAATATCTCAATACAGCCCGCAAAAGCTTTTGTTCAAGATGACTCAATCAATCAATTCCAAGGCAATGTTGAGCGTGTTTACGAGAACTTGGAAGCGGACTTACTACAAAGTGAAGGGTTTAAGCATTTATTGCAAGAGTTCAAAGTGATGACTGGTGTTGCAGACGATGCTGACATTGAAGTGCATCAATTTAGAATGTTGGCGATTGAAAGTGATACACCTCCTGCACCAGAAGGTGTGCACCAAGATGGCTTTGATCACGTGTGCGTATGCGGTGTTTCACATGAAAATATTGCTGGTGGTGAGTTGCTAGTCTACGAACACAAAGAAGCTGAGCCATGTTTTAAAATGGAAATAAAAGATGGTTTGTTTGCGCTTGTGAACGATCGTGAAGTCTGGCACAACGCAACGCCAATGAATAAGCTAAATGCCGAAGAGATTGGCTATTTAGATTGTTTCGTATTTACCGCATAAAGAGGTCTCTATGAATCTAATGCCAATTCGCCGCCAATTTCCTGCGTTGATGCAAGAAGTATCAGGCATCGCTCCAGTATTTTTAGATGGCCCGGGTGGCTCTCAAGTACCTCAGTCGGTGCTGAGTGCAATGTCAGCATACCTTGGTTATTTTAACTCAAACTTAGGTGGTGCTTTTTTCTCAAGTGATAAAACTGTAGAACTGATGGGCCGAGCTAGGCACGTTGTAGCACAGTTGCTTAATGCCCCAAGCAGTGACCAAATCGTATTTGGTGCGAATATGACAAGCTTGACGTTTAGCTTTAGCCGAGCGATATCAAGACAGTGGCAAGCTGGTGATGAAGTGATAGTGACTAATGCAGATCATTATTCAAATGTATCGTCTTGGCGCCAGGCAGCAGAAGATAAAGGTGCACAGGTACACGCAGTGCGCATCGATGAAGTAGATTGCACACTTGACCTAGAGCATTATGCATCTTTATTGAATGCCAACACCAAACTTGTTGCGGTGACATATGCTTCAAATACAACGGGATCTATCAATGATATTAAGAAAATTGTTGAGATGGCCCATCAAGTGGGTGCTTTAGTATATGTTGATGCCGTGCATTTTGCACCACACGAGCTGATCGATGTTCAAGCTTTAGACTGCGACTTTTTGGCTTGTTCGGCTTATAAATTCTTTGGCCCACACGTTGGTATTGTATACGGTAAGCGCGAGCATTTAGAAGGGTTCACACCTTATAAAGTAGAGCCTGCAAAAGATGTGATCCCTGGTCGTTGGGAAACGGGCACACAAAGCTTTGAAGGACTCGCGGGTGTGATAGCTGCGATTGAATATATTGCATCACTCAGTGAACTGCCTGATTCGGAGCCGCTAAGAGTAAGATTAGAGCAAGCATTTGCTAATTCCAAAGCACATGAAATGGCCCTGAGCCAACATTTCCTCTCAAAACTTGCAGATTTTCCTCAGATCACCTTGCATGGGATCAATGAGCTATCTCGTTTGGCACAACGTACACCTACGTTTGCATTGACGTTTGAAGGTATAGAACCACGAAAAGTATCAGAATTTCTTGGTCAGCAACATATCTGTGTTTGGGATGGTAACTTTTATGCTCAAGGCTTGTGTGAGCAATTGGGTGTAATGGACAAAGGCGGTGTAGTGCGCATTGGCTGTATGCATTACAACACCATTGAGGAATTAGACAGGTTGTTTGATCTGTTTAGCGAACTACTAAACTAATAAAAGGGTGCCTCGCACCCTTTTTTGTGTCAGCAAGTATCGGGTTAGGTGTTTGATTTTTAAATAGGTTAATCTTTTACTATCTCACACAATTATTACCGTTTGTAATGAAATAATATCCAGATTGAAATCGTTGCTTTTAAGCTGTGTTGGTGGTTATTTATTAATCAGGATGCAAGCGCAATCCTGTGTGAAAAAGATCAACATATAAAAGGAAATAACGATGAAAATCGCACTTAATAAACGTTCGGTAAAACAGTTAACAAGTAATAATAAAAAGCTAAATGCAGAGCAAACACCACAAGTTGCTGGTGGTATGTACGCAAGTTCACCACATGTACCTGGCTGTATTTCTTACAACGGCTGGACATGTAATTCAATGTATAACTGTTAAGCTGAAGATGGCTACAGAGCAGGCTATGTTCTGTAGTCAATAATCAACTTATTTACAGTTTTTCTTCGATGAAGTGATTGAGTTTGTGAATACGTTCACTCATTCCCGCAATAATTTTGTCTTTTATTTTTTCTCGTATGACGGCTGGTAGCTTTGTCAGAGCTTCAGAGGTGATGGCGAGTACAATGGTATCTGAGATAGCTTGTGCACTGGTGCTTCGCTCGCGATTGGAGATAAAAGCCCCTTCTCCGACGAACTCGCCCGGTCCAACATGGCCAATATCAACGTGATCTTTTTCGGCAAAAATACGTAATTCACCATTTAAAATAATGTAAAGTCGATTATCTTGTTCAAAACGTTTAAATGCGTAGCGGTCTTTACTAATTAAATATAAGTGACTGAATGACTCCAATAGCACTTGCCGCTCAGCCAGTGTGAACTCAGTAAAAAAATCCAAGCGATTGATAATTTCAAGTTGCTTTATGGTAGTTATATTTTCTAATAGTTTCATGCTCAGTCGACCTACTAGTCATTTTCTAGCATATTGCGCTCTTTCAGCTTTCTGGTCAATGTATTACGTCCCCAGCCTATCTTTAAAGCTGCGTCTTGTTTATGGCCATGGCATGCCGCAAGTGCCGATTTAATAAGCCTAGTTTCAAGCTGTGCCTGCACTTGTGGCCAAATGTGATCTTCTCCTAGCTTAAGTTGTTGATCTAGCCATAGTTGAAATGCATCCAGCCAGTCTTGGTTTTGCTCAAGTGTCTCTGCATCGGTTGTTTGCATCAATTCTGGTGGTAAGTCCTGAGGTCCGACCATGTCACCGGGTGCCATGACAGTTAGCCAGCGACAGGTATTTTCTAGCTGTCTAACATTACCTGGCCAATGAAATGCACACATGTGTGTCAGTGCTTTATCAGTGAGTACTTTACTTGGAACTTTAAGTTCTTTTGCACTTTTGGCGAGAAAATACTCTGCCAATTTTGCGATATCAACGCTTCTTTCTCTCAGAGGAGGAATACGCAATCTCACAACATTGAGGCGGTGAAATAAATCTTCACGAAACTGACCTTCACTGACGAGTTTCTCTAAATCTTGGTGAGTTGCAGCGAGAATACGTACGTCAACTTTAACGCTTTGGTGACCACCCACGCGGTAAAACTCACCATCAGCCAATACTCGCAACAATCGTGTTTGCACATCCAAAGGCATATCACCTATTTCGTCCAAAAATAGTGTACCGCCATTTGCCTGTTCAAAGCGGCCACGGCGAACACTGTCCGCACCGGTAAATGCCCCTTTTTCATGACCAAATAGCTCAGACTCTACTAAGTCTTTGGGGATAGCAGCCATGTTGAGCGCAATAAATGTTTTGTCTTTGCGTGGGCTGTGATTATGTAATGCACCTGCGACGAGTTCTTTGCCGGTGCCTGATTCACCATTGATCAACACACTCATACTGGATGCAGACAGTTTCCCTATGGCTCTAAATACCTCTTGCATAGCTGGGGCTTCGCCGATGATATCGGGACGATCGGTTAGGGCATCTTGTGGTTTAGTCTTGGCGTTTTGTTGTGCCGCTCTATAAGCTCTATCAGCCAGTGATGTTGCTTCATCTAAGTCGAATGGTTTCGCTAAATATTCAAATGCGCCTTTTTGAAATGCATTGACGGCGGAGTCCAAATCGGAGTGGGCAGTCATAATGATTACAGGTAGTGAAGGGTACAGACGGTTTACTTCTTCAAGTAGTGCCATGCCATCGAGACCTGGCATGCGCACGTCAGACATTAAGACCGCAGGCTGACCATATTCGAGGGCCGTTAAGACGTCTTGGCCATTGGCAAAGCTTTCCGTAGCAAAGCCTGCTCTAGATAAAGCCTTTTCCAATACAAATCGGATAGAAGCATCGTCATCAACTAACCACACACTTTTCATTATTTGCTCCCTAACTCATTTTCAAAGGGTAAGTAGATACAAAACTCTGTATGTCCAGACCAACTATCGCATTCGATGAAGCCGTTATGCTGTTCGACTAAGGTTTGCGCGATGGATAATCCAAGGCCTGATCCACCTTCTTTATTGGTAACCATGGGGTAAAAAAGCGTCGCTTTTAACGCTTCATCTATGCCAGGTCCGTTATCGGCAATTTTTATGAGCAACGCTTTTCTGAGGATTAATTTACCGCGCCTAACCCTGTGACAAATTCGGGTTGTGACACAGATCTCTCCTTTGCCTTGCAAGGCTTGCTGGGCGTTTCTCACTATATTTAGCACCACTTGTTGAATTTTTGATTCGTCCACACAAATATCTGGAATACTGGGATCGTAATCTTTGCGCAGCGTGAGTGCATGCTCGGTTTCTAATGCACTGAGCTTCAATATAGACTCAAGCACTTTATGAATATTGCACAGTGTACGCTTTGGCAATTCATTTGGTCCAAGTAACCTGTCAACCAATTCCCTCAATCGATCTGCCTGTGCGATAATCAACTGTGCGCACTCATCTCGCTCTTGTTGTTCAACTTCATACTGCAATAATTGCGCCGCTCCTCGTATACCACCGAGTGGGTTTTTAATCTCATGCGCTAATCCACGGATCAGATTGCGAGCTGCTTGGTATTGGTGGTCTTGATTAAATGCTTTGTCAAAGCGTAGCTCTTCATCAATTCGGCGGCATTCCAATTGAATGAAATCGCGATTGTTAATATGTAATTTGCGAGCGAATAAATTGATAGTACTGGCTCTATTGTCAATGAATACAACGTCTACTTTGTGTTGCTGGCAATCGATACCATCTTCAAGCACATAGCGCTTGAGCCGTTTTAAATCGATTAAGTGATGATGAAAGATGCTTTCAAAGGGCTGTTCGATAAGACGCTTTTGTCCTAGGCCTAATAACTCGCTGGCGCTGTTATTGGCGTAGTGAATTTTAAAGTCTTCGTCGAGTAAAATGACAGACGTTGATAAATTTTGCCATAGTTCAGGCAATATTGATGAATTGAGATGTTCCATTATGGGTCGCCTTGCACCAAGTTGGTGCATTGTAATTTAACACAAAAATTAACAGTGTGCTGTTGTTATTGGCTTATTCACGCTGTGGTATCAATTTTGTGTTTATTTTTATTGGTTTGCTCTGGCTTTATGCAAATAGAAAATGGTTTCATCACTTTTTGTTACGACCTTTCCTTTGGAGTTAAATACCATCAGTTGGATTGAATGCTCACCTCGTGGCACATTACGTAAAGCGAAAGTGATCGTATGTTGCTTTGGCCCTGTCGGTTTGCCATCTAGGTAAAGTTGCACAGTAAAGTCTTTTGCAAATCTAGGTGTGATCTGTCCACTTACATACACGCTACCCGTGTTATCACGCAGTGTCTGTTTGTGATTGGGGGCAATAATGGTCGCTTTGTATTCAGTTGCGTTTTGCTGTGCTGAGCTGTTTCCTAACACGGAAGTGTCTGTCGCTGGCATCGTTAAGAAGTGCGTATTAATTTTGACTTCCGCTGCACCTTTTCTTGGTGTGTCTGAGTAAACCCAGTTACCATTTTCATCTTTCCAGCGATACACCTTTTTATCAGCATAGGCAGTATGGCTCGCTAGACATAATATTATTACTAACCACAGTCGACTCACCACAACCTCACCCTAAAAATTGAACAGTGTTAAAGCACATTATCATTGTCTCATTCTCAACATTGTGCAAGCGCTAATACTCACTGTTTAACTGTAGAGGTTTTACCGCGATTTTGCCATAAAAAAGCCCGCTATTGCGGGCTTGAGAACACATATGATTTAAGCGCGCATTTACACTATAAAATGCAGCGAACAATGCGCATAGGTAACGAGTTACCTCTGTTCACTGCGAGCATATTTTTCGTTATACGCTGTAGTACATTTCAAACTCAACAGGGTGAGTTGTCATGTTCAGTTTTTCAACTTCTTGAGACTTAAGTGCAATGTATGCATCAATTAAGTCATCAGTGAATACACCGCCTTGAGTTAAGAACTCACGGTCAGCGTCAAGAGATGCCAACGCCTCTTCAAGAGATGCGGCAACAGTTGGGATTTCTGCTGCTTCTTCAGCTGGTAGATCGTAAAGATCTTTGTCCATTGCATCGCCAGGGTGGATTTTGTTTTTGATTCCGTCAAGGCCAGCCATAAGCATTGCAGAAAACGCAAGGTATGGGTTAGCTGTTGGGTCAGGGAAGCGTACTTCGATACGACGTGCTTTCTCTGAAGGTACAACCGGAATACGGATTGACGCTGAACGGTTACGTGCAGAGTATGCAAGCATTACTGGCGCTTCAAATCCTGGTACTAGACGCTTGTATGAGTTAGTTGAAGCATTTGCAAACGCGTTGATTGCTTTAGCGTGCTTGATAATACCACCAATGTAGTAAAGTGCATCTTCAGATAGGCCGCCATATTTGTCACCTGCGAAGATGTTTTGACCATCTTTACCTAGTGACTGGTGACAGTGCATACCAGAACCGTTGTCACCTACCACTGGTTTAGGCATAAATGTTGCTGTTTTGCCGTAGTGGTGTGCCATGTTGTGGATAACGTACTTCATCTCTTGGATTTCGTCCGCTTTGATAACCATGGTATTGAAGCGTGTAGCGATTTCGTTTTGACCCGCTGTTGCTACTTCATGGTGGTGTGCTTCGACAACTTGACCAAACTCTTCAAGTACTAGACAAGTTGCACTTCTCCAGTCTTGTGAAGAGTCTACTGGTGCAACTGGGAAATAACCACCTTTAACGCCTGGGCGGTGACCAGTGTTGCCTTCTTCGTAGCTCTTGTCAGAGTTCCAAGATGCTTCTTCTGAATCGATTGAGTACATAGAGCCTGACATGTCAGTTTTGTATTTAACATCGTCGAATAAGAAGAACTCAGGTTCTGGGCCAAATAGTACAGTGTCAGCGATACCAGTAGAGCGCATGTAGTCTTCAGCGCGCTTAGCGACTGAACGTGGGTCACGCTCATAGCCTTGCATTGTTGCAGGTTCTAATACGTCACAACGTACGATCATAGTTGTTTCTTCAGCAAATGGGTCAAGCTTAACTGTGCTTGCATCTGGCATTAATACCATGTCAGATTCGTTAATGCCTTTCCAACCAGCAATTGATGAACCGTCGAACATTTTACCGTCTTCAAAGAAGTCTTCATCGGCTTGGTGATGAGGGATTGAAACGTGTTGCTCTTTACCTTTTGTGTCCGTGAAACGTAAATCTACAAACTTAACTTCATTCTCTTTAATAAAATCTAAAACCGATTGTGACATGTGTCCTCCGACTCGTGGGTTATTTTTTGCTGCAATAATTTGCTTAACTGCGCTTCTCCAAGCGTGATCTGTGCCAAAATTTCAAGCGTTTGAAAAATATGGGTTAATTGTTTTCGTGATAATAAATAACTGAAAATTGAACTAAATGGGTGCACCAATTAAGTACGGTTTGCACTATTTTGGTGCGTTTGCTGTGGCTGGTTGTGCCATTGGCTATTCCAGCCACTCCAATACTTTGAGTGTATGCAAAAATACATGACTAATACATGTTGGCTGAGCAGCAGAGTCATATTCACAAATGATGTGTAGCATATCTATGTGACTTATTATCAGTACAAATAAACCAGCCGCCACGACAAGCCAAAAGTAACGTCTCAGGAAGGAAATTATCGTAACGCCATACTTTGGCTGGCGGCTGGTTTGAATCATAGTTAGGCACCTTTTAGTGCATATTGCGCTGGTTGGCGAATGATTGTCCAAGTAGATAGCAGGGTGATACCTATGACTAGACTTGCTATTAGGGCGACTGGGATAAACCAACTCCACACATTCATCATTTGCATGATGGGCGTAGACGCAGCACTAACGTATCCGATAAGTAATGCGCAGGTGGCCGTAGCGGCTGCGATTAAAAATGGCTGCATATTTTCTATCAGTACCAGCTTGAAAATTGCTACAGGGGTTGCGCCAATTGACATTCTAATACCTAGCTCATAGCGTCTTAATGCAATGGCATAACGAAATACGCCGTAAATACCAATACCTGCTAATATCACCGCGACCACTGAAAGCACAATAGTAAAAATACTGGCAACGCGCTGTGATTTAAGGTGCGAGGACAAAATTTGCTCTGTGGTTTGTAAGTCATAAACGCGTATTTGTGAATGTACTTCCGCCAGCAAATCATTAATGCCTTGTCGAGTGAGTTGCACGTTGGGTTTTGTTTCGACCACAATAGTTGGGTACCCGGTATTCACTCGAGGGCGGTATATACGTGAGATCGGTGGTTGGTTGGGCAGGTTCAAGTTACCTACGATACCTACTACCGTGATAGGGTCGCTTGAGTTTCGTGCATACAATTTGGCGCCAATAGGCTCTTGCCCTGAGGCTTTAATCACATCTGCCATATATTCATTGATGATCACCACAGGTGCTCTATCTCTGGCTTCAGCATCAGTAAAGTGCCGCCCTTGAGCCAAGGTCAATCCGAATGTTTCAAAATAAACGCGTGTACCCCAAACGAGTTTGTGTGTCACGATAGGCTTATCCATACCGGGCTCTAATTGTGAGTGATATGAAGCAAATTGCTCTAGCCAATAGGCGATAGGCGGATAGCCGCCAATCCCTGCACGCACAATGTCACTGTGTTGGTTAAGTCGCTCTGTTGCTTCTAGTACCAGTGTGGCACGTTGCTCAGTAGACATGTCATTGAGTAAGGTCCCAACGTTCAGGGCGATCTGTGAAGTATTTTCAGTATTGATGTGCGTTGGTGCTGTGAGTTGTGCCCAGCTTTGCTTGAAAATACTCACACATAATACAAGCAGAGAGATGCAAAAAAATACCTGCATTGATACCAGTGCTTGGCGCGTACGCTTAGAGACTTGTACGCCAGAACCCTTACCACTGCTTTGCAATGCACCAATAATGGCATTGTAATTCAGTTGCTTGCTGACCGCCCAAGCGAGTGCGAAATTAAGAATGAGTGTTAAGACAATCGCAAATAGCACAGTGTTTATGTTGAGGCTGAGTTCATCTAAACGTGCAAGTGGACCTGCATATCCAGCTTTTAATAAGCCCAAAATAAGGCTTACAATAGCGGTGGCAACAATGAGTGCGGCAGCGAATAGCAAGGATAATTCAACCAGTACTTGTTTGAATAAGTGGTGAGGCTGCGCACCTAATGCGGCTTGAATAGCAAAAGCACGTTGTTGCTCAACAGCACGGGATAGAACGAGGTTGCCGACATTGCTGAGGGCAATAAGCAGCAGTACTACACTGCCTGCGAGCATCATGACACTGGTATTGCCTGCATCGCCAATAATACGTGATTTGTAAGTGGTAAAGCGCCATTTAACTTCGGTATTGGCGACGGTAGGATCATTTGCAACTGCTGCTGGATAGCGTGCCATCACCCAGTTATTGAGTGCTAGCTGAGTGCGGTTGAGATCCGTATCTTTGGCTAATTTACCGACCAAGTGAACCTGATTAGATGAAAATGTCCATAGTGGCTCTTGAGTATCACGGTAATCGTATGGTAGCCAGACATCGGTGCGCCAAGTGGGAGTTGCCAATACCGGCTCTGCGAAGTGTTCAGCTGTTACGCCAATGATGACAAAGCTAATGCCTTTGAAAGTAACTGAGCGATACAGTACTTCACTACTGCCACCGAAGTGAGATTGCCAGACATCGTATGAAATAATGGCAACCGGTTGATTGCTGTCGAGCCCCTCATCTTTTGTAAAGTGACGCCCTAATGCCAGCGGTGCATCAATGATCTGCATAAACTCAGGTGTGATAGCACCCATATTAAAGGTGGGGCTGTTCGGTAAGCTTTGCTCAACATCAATACTGATATTGTGCAGGGCAAAAGTCTCGATACCTGGGTGCTGATCTTTATAGGCTTCAATTGCGCCGAGAAAGGGCAGGTAATTTTCACGCTTTACTTCACCGTCAGCCAGCAGTTGGCCTTGGACCAAGAACAGCCTATCCTGATCAGGATAAGGCAGTGGTGCAGCGATAATTTGGTAGTTCAAATTATACATAGCCACCATCACACCCAAAGTGACGCCTAAGGTCATGATGATGGTTAGTGCATAGCTTTTAACTCTTGCTAGGCTTTTGATAGCGATTAATAAATTGTGTTTCAACATAATGACACCTACTTACTGTGCAAGTGGAATTTTAAACGCATGCTTAAGGTCGCTATGCTCTTCACTGTCGATAATTTTGCCATCGAGCAAATGTAGCTGCCGAGTAGCCATGTCGGCATAGCGTGGATCGTGAGTCACCATGCATAAAGTGGTGCCTTCAGCATTAAGTTGTTGCAACATTGCCATCACGGCATCGCCATTGATTGAATCGAGGTTACCTGTCGGTTCATCGACCAACAGCATGCTTGGCTGTCCAACCAGTGCTCTGGCAATGGCAATACGTTGCTGTTGACCACCGGAAAGTTGGTTGGGCTTGTGGTTTGCACGGTGGCTCATGTCTACTTTGGCAAGGCAAGTTTCCACGGCTTGTTTGATCTGCTGCTCTGGCAGCGGCTCTTTTCGGTATCTTAGAGGCAGCGCTACATTGTCGTATACAGTCAGTTCATCAATCAGGTTAAATGACTGGAATATAAAACCGATTTTTTCATTACGGATATAAGCTGATTGCGCCAAAGTAAGTTGGCTGACTTCTTCACCCTCAATTTGATATTTCCCTGAGCTAGGCATATCCAGTAGCCCTAAAATGGACAATAAAGTTGATTTACCGCAGCCTGAAGGGCCACAGATTGACACAAAGTCACCGCGATAAATGGTGAGATCTATGCCCCTTAATGCATGGGTTTCCATTTCTTCGGTGTTGAATACTTTGGTCACATCTGACATTGTTAGTACGCTTTCTTTCATGTCTAAATCCTTTGCTTAATTCTTGTTATTGGGTTCAAAGTAACGTGATGGCTTTATGTTCACTGTGCTGTGTCATATCAGAGAGAATGACGCGCTGGTTTTCTTGCGCACCTTGCAGAATTTGCAAGTGTCGACCTGCGTCTTTGCCGAATCGTACTGTGGTTGCAACAGCTTGATCCCCGTCGATGATGTAAATCTCAGTCGCACTATGGGCTTGCTTATTCGCTGGGCGCTCTACATATAAAGTGTTGCTTAATTGGCTAGTGAGGATTTCAGCTTCGACGCTTAACTCCGGTCTGGCCGACTCAGGTACGCCCTCGGTAAAAGACAGTTCCACTTCGATGGTGCCATCTTGCACTTGTGGCGTGATCCGAGTGACGGTAGCGGGAGCGCGTTCACGACGCGTATCGATTGTGGCAGTTTGTCCTACTTTGATTTGCTCCGCTTTTGATTGCGGTACGCGGATCAGCGCTTGTAAGTCAGAGTTACTCCCTACTTGCGCTAACTCTTGGCCCGCTGACACACTTTGACCGAGCTCAACGGCGAGACGTTGGATGGTACCGCTGATCCCCGCTGTGACTTCTAGCTGCTGAGCGCGTTGCTCCAATCTGACTAAGTTTGAGCGCGCTTGGTTCACTTGTTGTTGAGATATTTCAATATCTTCTTGATGTAATTGTGCCAGCTGCGCTATGCGTTGGCGCTGCAATTCGGCACGTGCACCTAACTGTTGTTCCTCTAGCTCTGCGGTTTGCACATCTAAGGCTGGTATCACGCCTTGGTCGCGCAGCACTTGCTGTGCTTGGCGGCGCAATACCAGCGATTGATGCTCGCTCTCAAGCTGAGCTTGAGTGGCTTTTTCTGAGAGGCGCTCGCGCTGATTGGCAAGCTTTTGACGGCGCAAATTTGCTTCTTGCTCTTCCAGTGCCATACGTGCAGTTTCGATCGACTGCTTGAGGTCGGGATCTTGCATTCTTAAAATCACAGAATCCGGTGTTACAACCGCACCTGGGCGCAGTAGTATTTCGCTGACAGTGGCACTACTTTGTGCTGTTAACAGCTTTTGTTGGTTGGAACGCAGTACGCCATATCCATCAACTTGGATAGCCAAATCACCCCGATGTACCGTCGCGACAATTAAGCTACTCCGTTGTAAGCTGGTGGAGTTCGATGATGAAGAGAAGTGAAATACACCGCCTAGCACAGAGGCACAGATGACTAATGCCGTGATCTTTCTCTTGAGAGAGAGTTTTGGCGAGACTGTTTTTGATCTAACGATGTCCATATTTATCTTTATTATTTATTGATGATGTAAAGGATTGAGCAAGCCATATGCCAAAATATAAAGCATTGATTTAGTTGGTGTTTTTGTTTTTTCTTTTTTGTTTTAATATAGTTAGGTCCGAAACTGGACCTCACTATATTAAATTCGGACACTCAAGAAGTAGGTTGCGTCAATGAGATCACAGCACAAGCGCCGCGATGTCCATCGGTGCGATTCATTAACAGTAACTGGCCATTCATTTGTTCCGTGAGGTGTTGGCACAACATCAAACCAATACCTTCACCGCGCTCTTTGGTGGAATAAAAGGGAACAAAAAGGTTATCAGGATTGCTTAGGCCATGGCCATTGTCAGTGAGGCTTATCGTCGCAGATTGGTTTTTAAGCTTCAATGATAGGGTCAGTTGCGGTCGATCTGTACAGGCTTCCAATGCATTTTTGGTTAAATTGATAAGTACTTGTTTAAGGAGTGTTGCATCGCAATACAGTTGTAAATGTTGACCTTCGAGGTGCCAATTTGCTTGGGGGAATAAAGATGTGAGTTCCGTGCATACCCGCTCAAAAGGCTGCTCATAGGCTTTAACTGTGACACTTTGCTGTAATTGCGCGTACCTTTTGACAAACTCAGCGAGGTGTTGGCAGCGTTCTACAATTACCTCGAAAGCGGCGCTATCACGTTCGCTCGTTGCTCTGTGTTTGAGCCTTTCCAGCATTGTACTGACAGGTGTCAAGGAGTTGCGGATCTCATGACTAATGACCCGGATCAACCTCTGCCACGCTTTGAGCTCTTGCTCTCTTAATGCAATTTGGATATCTGTCATGACCAACAAGTGATAGGTGTGTCCGTTGTGATTAAAGTTACTATGACGTACTTGCCAACGTTGTTGGTTTTTTTCATCTTTAAAGTGCCAATCGGGCAGGTGCTCCAAGCCCAGTCGAGCGGCAGTAGTAAAACGCAGTGTTTGCCAAGGTTTGTCAAATAATGCGCCACAGGCCTGATTGCCAAAACTTAATTGTAAGCGTTCGTCGAATACTAAAATAGGGGTGTTTAGCTGCTTCACCAGCCGAAGTAGTAATATTGAATCTTTGTTTTCACTCTCTTTTGATGTAAGTAAGTCATTACTTAAATTGTTGAGCTGGTGGTGAAACTGACCAACGACCCCGGCAGAGAAGTGGGCTTTTGCCTGTTGGCTAAAGTCTTGATTTCGACATGACTCCAATTGAAATGTGCTGCGTAAATAGGAGGACTTTACTTGGGTGATAATACGGTAAAATATCCAAATAGTTACGCCGACCCAAGTTACTAAACAGCTTATGGTTACAATGTTTAAAAGAGGCTTTCCCTGAACCAGACCAAATTGCCAGCAAATAGTGAGTAAGCTTATTTGCACTAGGATTAACAGTAGGCATTGCCTTTTCCAAAAGCCTTCTAGGCTATTATTCTTCCAATGCATATTTTTCTAACCGCCGATACAGCGCCTGTTTGGTGATCCCTAGCTGTTGAGCTGCTTTGTTCTTATTGCCTTCAAATTTATTCAGTGCTTGCACAATAAGGTGTTTTTCCGCTTCTTCCAGCGTCATCTCTGGCAGTGTACTTTCGAGGCTATTTACTTGGGCATGGGGTAGATGTAAATCACGAGCGAGAATGACACCATCTTGGCAGAGCAATACAGCCCTTTCTATTAAGTGACTTAGCTCTCGTGTATTGCCGGGCCAGTCATATTGTATCAATGCCTGCTTAGCACAGGGCGCGATAGTGAGGTTTGGCTTATTATATTTGGCGCCATGGTGAGTTAAAAAGTGTTCGGCAAGTGGTACAATATCATCAATGCGTTCACGTAAAGCGGGGATAGTAAAAGCGAATGTATTGAGACGATAATACAGGTCTTGTCGAAACTCACTCTTCGCAATAAGTTTTTCAAACTCCGCATTGGTTGCGCTGATAAGCCGAACATCACTGGTTAGGGTTTTGCTCGACCCCACCATTTCAAATTCACCTGTTTCCAATACTCTGAGTAATTTTGCTTGCTGAGCCAGTGGTAAGGTGCCTATTTCGTCTAAAAATAAGGTACCTTGGTGTGCCAATGCAAAACGGCCAACTCGTTCTGATTTTGCATCGGTAAATGCGCCTTTGACGTGACCAAATAATTCGCTTTCGAATAGTTGTTCTGGAATGGCAGCCATATTGAGTGAAATAAATGGCTGTGCATTGCGCTGCGATTGATTGTGGATCCAAGTTGCAATGTGACTTTTTCCTACACCATTTTCACCTGTGATAAGAATATTTGCATCGGTTTGTGCCACAGCGTTGAGTTGCGCCATCAGTTGTTGCATGACAGTACTTTGCCATATGGGTTTATCACAGTTGGGCTTGAGTACTTGTTTGAGCGCGGTGTTATTTTTTTGCAGTCCTGATATGGTCAGTTGTTGCTGAATAACTTGTTCGAGGCGCTGGTTTTGCCAAGGCTTTTCAATAAAATCGACCGCCCCAAGTTGCATTGCCTGCACTACTAAATCAGTGTTTGACCAGGCTGTTATCGCAATGACAGGGATATCGATAGCCTCTCTTTTTAGGCCGCGCAAGAAACGCAACCCTTCTTCACCTGAAGTGGAGTCTAAATCAAAATTCATGTCGAGCATGATCAAGGCTGGCTGTGTATGGCGGAGAAACTCATGGGCTTGTACGGGGTTTTCCACTTCTTCGACTTGATAGCCAAAATCTTCCAAGACAAAGCGCGCTGCGAGTCTAACTTCGCGATTATCTTCCACAATCAGAATTAAAGACTGTGATTTCATGTTTCGTTCCTTTGTTTTTCTTACCACCCATTTTGCTATGGGCTTGTCACGCAGTTTAGTACTTTGTACGGGAACAAACAATAGACAAAAAAGTACCTGATCTCGGTGGTAAATTGCGGTAAAGGGGAAAAAAATCCTCTGGATAAACTTTCATCTGTCACATTATTAGGGGATAATACGCGACCTTTAATTGTGGAACGGTATCTTAGGTGCGCAATTTTGCGTGGATCGACTAGGATCACTGAAGGCCAACTTCTCTGAGTAACAGTAATGAGCATTGAAAAGTTAAGAAATATTGCGATTATCGCACACGTTGACCATGGTAAAACTACCCTAGTCGATAAGCTGCTAGAACAGTCTGGCACGTTAGAGACACGCGGTGGCAACGAAGAGCGTGTAATGGATTCAAATGATATTGAGAAAGAGCGTGGTATCACAATCTTGGCGAAAAACACCGCCATTGAGTGGAACGACTACCATATCAATATCGTAGACACCCCGGGACACGCCGACTTTGGTGGTGAAGTAGAACGTGTACTATCAATGGTTGATTCTGTACTTCTACTAGTAGATGCACAAGAAGGCCCTATGCCTCAGACGCGTTTCGTAACGCAAAAAGCATTTGCTCTTGGCCTTAAGCCTATTGTTGTTATCAACAAAATTGACAAGCCAGGCGCACGTCCTGACTGGGTAATGGATCAGGTCTTTGACCTATTCGATAACCTAGGTGCAACAGACGAGCAACTTGACTTCCAAGTTATCTATGCATCAGCAATCAACGGTTGGGCAACGCTTGACTTAGACGAGCCGTCTGACAACATGCAACCTATGTTTGAAGCGATTGTAGAGCAGGTAGAACAGCCAGACGCAGATCCAGCTGGTGACTTCCAAATGCAGATCTCTCAGCTAGATTACAACTCTTACATCGGTGTAATCGGTGTTGGTCGTATCAAGCGCGGTACTGTTAAAGTAAACCAGCAGGTAACGATTGTTGGCGCTGATGGTAAAACACGTAATGGCAAAGTTGGCCAAGTACTTACTTACCTAGGTCTAGACCGTCACGAAGCGCAAGAAGCGCAAGCGGGTGATATCATCGCGATCACAGGTCTTGGTGAGCTTAAGATCTCTGACACAGTATGTGATGTAAATGCAGTTGAAGCACTGCCAGCACTGTCTGTTGATGAGCCTACAGTAACGATGACGTTCTCTGTAAACACTTCTCCGTTCTCAGGCCAAGAAGGTAAGTTCGTTACTTCACGTAACATCCTTGAGCGTCTGCAAGCTGAGCTTGTACACAACGTAGCTCTACGTGTTGAAGAAACAGACAACCCAGATAGTTTCCGTGTATCAGGTCGTGGTGAGCTTCACCTTGGTATTCTAATCGAAAACATGCGTCGTGAAGGCTACGAGTTAGCTGTATCTCGTCCAGAAGTAATCCTTCGTGAAGTAGACGGCCAGTTAGAAGAACCTTACGAAACAGTAACGGTTGACGTTGAAGAAGAGCACCAAGGTTCTATCATGGAGCAACTTGGTCTTCGTAAAGCAGAAATGACTGACATGGCACCAGATGGCAAAGGCCGTATTCGTATGGACTTCATGATGCCTTCACGTGGTCTTATCGGTTTCCAAACTGACTTTATGACGCTGACGTCTGGCTCTGGTCTGATGTATCACACATTTGATCACTACGGACCACACAAAGGCGGTAATATTGGTCAGCGTAAGAACGGTGTACTTATCGCAAACGCGGCAGGTAAAGCACTGACTAACGCGCTATTCAATCTACAAGATCGTGGTAAGCTATTCATCGGTCACGGTGTTGAAGTATACGAAGGTATGATCATCGGTATTCACGCACGTGATAACGACCTAACAGTTAATGCGCTTAAAGGTAAGCAGCTAACTAACGTTCGTGCATCAGGTACTGATGAAGCGCAAAACCTTGTACCACCAATCGTTATGACACTTGAGCAAGCGCTTGAGTTCATCGATGATGACGAGCTGGTAGAAGTAACGCCTGAAAGCATCCGTATTCGTAAGAAGCTATTGACTGAAAGTGAGCGTAAGCGCGCTAGCCGTCAAGCAAAAGCTTAATTGCTAATACAATAAAAAACGCCGCTCTCTAGCGGCGTTTTTTGTTTTTAAGCTATTTGCTTTAAAACAGACCGTACTCTTCGGTTTCTTCGGGCGCATAGCCTTGTAGATGCTCTGGCCTAAAAATCGCGCTTGGATCTAACACCAAACTGTGATTATCCCCTTGTTTTATCAATCCCTTCATCATTTTCTTGGTTTGCGGATCAATATCAAAACCAACATTGGTCATTTCATGTAGTGGTTTGATGTCTGACGCTTCACAGTGAATATTGTCTTCCACTCTGTCTACAAGTAAGCCAATATGGGGCTGCTGCCCATTCTCAGTGGTAAAGACGATGATTGGTTTGTGGTCGAGTATGATTTGATCCCTTGCTGACTCAAACAACCGAATTAACTTTGTAAAGGTAGTGAGCTTTTCCTTGTCTAACAGGGCAATTGCTTGTTCCTTTTTACCTTTGCTGCACAGAGATAATATTTCATCTGCTACAGTGTGCAGCCTAGAGTGAGGTTCTTCAAAACGCGCTAGAATGGCTTTTAAATCTTCATTGTCCGTTTTAAAACTATATAGCCACATGCCAAACTCAGATTGTTTAGGGTCTCTGGCTTTGGTAAATGGAACGTCATTGTGCACACTTAGCTCAAGCTCTGCTAGCCATGCTTTTTGGTCTTGCTCTTTTTGTTGTAACAGTTCAACCAAAGATTGGTTGGTTTCATACGAAGACTTGTTATTCAAGATCAGACCTAAATCAAAAATGGGAGTGGGTGTGCCCATATAGTCTTTGACACCTAAAAAGCTTGGGTTGTCATTTGGCAGTGATGTGAGATTGCCCTCGTAGCGCTCAGTTAATAGGATATCTAAAATTTTGAGTGATATTGTTTTTTTTCCTACTCGAAAGTTAATCAGGTCCATGTTCGCCTCAAACAATAGTTGCATGAGCTAAGCATAGATCAATATTTCAAATAAGATCTATATACCTGCCTTTGAGGCGTGTTTTTTTGTGGTAATTTGAGTAGGTCTTGCAGCGCTGGGTCGGTCTTTAACGTGCGTGAAATGGCTGAGCTTATACAATCTGACAATGGAGTTTGCTGGCAGTATTGCAGAGCTGTGGTAAACAGATAAGCGTTTATAAATCCTTCGAACGATTGGTAGCTGATGGGCTTTGAATGTGCGGTGGCTTGCGCGCGAAATAGTGTACAGATTTGGCTTTGACAGGTTTGAGGATCAGGCAGTACTTCGGTAACCATAATATTGGCAGGTACAGTGATATGCTCGAACAGGGACGCTGAAGAGACGAATGAAACGCTGGTATAGGAGCCTCTAAAGCCCGCTCTGTAGGCTTGGTTAATGAATGCAGATAACGGTTCATAAGTACCTATCATTGCAATGGCTGTGACCTGGGTGGTTAATATCTGTGTTAGGGCTTTGGCAACATCATTGGTATTACGTCTAAAGCGCGCAATCACGACTGGTTCAATCCCTTGGTTCTTGAGCGCTTGGCGATGGCTTTTTTCTAGCGTTAAACCAAATTCATCTGCTTGAATAAAAAGGGCTACGTTTTTGTGTCCTAACTCTTCTACAAGATATTTCACTTGATCCTTGGCCTCATCCAAATAGCTCGCCCGAAGTTTGAAGATCGGAAAACCTGGATTTTGATATAAAAATTCAGCGCCAGTATAAGGCATTAATAACGGCAGTTGGTGCTTTTTTAATATGTCTTTAATTGCATGGGTGGTGGGCGTGCCCATATTACCAATGAGGGCATCAACGTTTTGGTGTTTTATTAAATAGTGAGTATTATCGACGGCACGACTTGGTTCGTATCCGTCGTCTAAAACCAGTAATTTAATATGTGGTTGTTCAGGTCGTTTTTTCTGATTTGCATAATTGAAGTAGAGTTCATGGCCTTGTTTAAGCTGTTGGCCAATATGACTCGCTGGACCGCTCAGAGCGACGCTCATTCCCAGTTTTATGGTTGTTTTAGCGGGGGTCGCGAAACACAGCAATGATTGTAATAGAGCTGCACTAATGAGGATCGCTTTTAGAAATAATTTCAGCATAAACTTCCGATAACAGTGACTGATAGGCCTGTTGCACTTGCTTCTTAGATTGTAACCTTAGTTCTTGAGGTAATTCTTTTGGCTGATGTCGCTGTAATAATAGTAGAATTACATATTGTTGGGCAATCTTTGACAAGGAATTTATGATGCTAGGTTGTGTTTTTATGAGCTGCTCTACAAATGGTGCAATTTGTTGCTCATTGGCAAGTTTAGATTTCAGATAGGCGAGTTGTTTGAGCTGCGATTCACTGAGGTCTTTGTTTGGCGCTGAGCAGAGAAAGCTGCGTACCAGTTGCCAGGGAAGCTGCGCATACAATTCACTGAGCGCAAAATACAACTGTTCCGCAAATGTACTCAACTCTAGTTTTATGTCGATTTGACTATCTTTGTGGACCACCAAGACTGCAAATTCTCCACTGGCTTTATCTTGTTTGAAGCCGAGCTTTAACGGCTTAAATCCTAAGTTTTGCCAAAAATCGAGTAAATTCGCTTGCGCGCCAAAACTACTGCCGAAATAACTGACTTTGTCGGCAAGTTGGTGCATAGAAAAGCGGATCAAGGCACTGCCAATACCGTACTTTTGGTGGGATGGGGCCACAGCGATACGTGCTATACGCGCCCCTCGATGAGTGCAAAATTTACTGTTACCCATTAATTGGCTCAGTTGTTGCGCCATTAAATGGCCTGCTGGTCGTCGAGTTCCCAGTGCAATATGGGCGGCCAAGTCGCCATCAAGAGCCCCTTCTAAATTTACCAAGCAAACCGCGACAGGGTGGTTATTTTGAAAAGCAATAAATAAGCGATTACTTGGGCTGTCGAGCAGCTGTCGCAGATCATTAACCGACGTTTGATAGTGGGCCAATACAAGTAATGCAAAGACTTGCTCAAGGAGTGCCTCATTTTCAATGAGGACATTGTTGTCGACGCTGAGGTAGCTAATTTTGTCTAGCTGAGGCGAAAGAGTTGCATACTGACAGTCGAGAGCCAGCAATTGGCGCATATGTTGCTCCAACGGGTCGCCTTGGGCATAACGTATGGGTTCAGCCAAATGCAGATCTAAATAGTCGGGGTGTTTAGACTTTAAGTCGTCTTGAAATCGTAGTGTGTAACCGCGGCCATTGCCCTCATAGCCAACTAGGGTGCTCGCAAAAATCACTCTAGGGTAGCGCGCCAACAACTGCTTTAGGAGCGGCACGGGAATGGCTGCCGCTTCATCAACCAACAAGATATCGATTGCAGGCTGTGTAGCTAATAAAATATCAGGTGGAATATAACTCAGCGTACTAACTTGATTTTTATTTATTTCTGGTGGTGTCAATCCAAGCGCATTGCAAAAATGGATAAAGCCATTTTGCACTGCACGGCGCTGCTGAGCACACAAAACGATATTTTTGCCGGCAAACTGTGCTGCTATCAATCCAAGTGCGGCTGACTTGCCTCGACCCCTGTCTGCACTCAATAAGACGGGTGTGTTTGGATGTTGTTGCAGATGGGTGACTATTTGGCTGACAGCTTGAGATTGTGACGTTAAGTTCTGTGTCTGACATGAAGCACTGTATGTGGTGGGTAATTTGGGCCCACCTTGTTCACTGAACAGCCAGCATTGCTGCCGCTGCAAATGGTGGGCTAAGCGTGCCAAAAAAGGGCTCTTGTGCGTTTGTTCACCTTCAGAGAGCCAGCGTGCTAGGGCTGGATCGCACCATGTTGAAAGTGCTGATAATTCTGGTAGCAATAATACGAGTAATCCGCCAGCTTTGACTGTGCCTGTGCAAGCAGCCAGTTTGTTGGGAATAATACCGCTATAGCCATCATACAGAACAAACTCGAACTCTTGACCCAGTATTTGGTGCAAGTGTTGTGGCCACAAAGCCTCAGGCCAACTGGCATCATCGCTGAGTATCAATTGCTCAGCGGATTGAGCAAGCTGCAAAAAGCAACGCATCCCCCAATCCCTGCTGCCACACAACAGGAGTAATTGACGGTGCCTTGCTATTTTTAACCCTGCCAGTTGGGGTTTTAGACTAAATGGCTTGCAATCTTGCATACGCTGTTACGAGCCATTTGGTACCGACGTCATCAAAGTTCACTTGTATACGAGATTGTGCACCAACACCTTCGTAATTGAGTACGTTACCTGCACCAAATTTTGCGTGCAGCACCCGTTGTCCTAGGTTGAAGTCACTGTCTTCAAATGCGGCATGGCTGACTGATGCGCTGAAGCGATTGGTGCTAGCTGGCCTAGATACTTGGGTTTTAATGCGGATCTCTTCAGTACAGTCGTCAGGCAGTTCGCGCAAAAATCGAGAGGGACTATGGTATTTCTCTTGGCCATACAAACGACGGCTTTCGGCATGGCTGATATAGAGCTTTTGCATCGCACGTGTCATGCCAACATAACATAGGCGACGCTCTTCCTCTAAGCGGCCTGATTCTTCATGGCTTTGTTGTGAAGGGAACATGCCTTCTTCCACGCCCACCATAAATACCAGTGGGAACTCTAAGCCCTTGGCAGAGTGAAGCGTCATCATCTGTACCGCATCTTCGTGCTCGTCGGCCTGCCCTTCGCCAGACTCCAGTGATGTATAGGCCAAGAAACCTTGCAGTGGTGAAGTAAACTCTTCTTCAACTGGTAATTCAAACTGACCACAGGCATTGATCAATTCTTCCAAGTTTTCCACTCGTGCGCGGCCCTTTTCACCTTTTTCCGCTTGATACATAGCCAATAGCCCAGAGTGCTCTATGGTGGTTTTTGCTTGCTCAGCAAGCGCCAACTCGACTAAATTTTCATCAAGTTGTTCAATCAATTCAATAAAGCGTGTTACGGCTGTTGCAGCGCGCCCTGCTAAATGTTTTTGATCAATAACGGCTTTAGCTGCGTACCACAGCGGGAGAGATTCATTACGAGCGCAGTCGCGAATATGGCTCAATGTTTTGTCGCCAATCCCGCGCGCTGGTGTATTGATAACACGTTCAAACGCGGCGTCGTCATTACGATTGCTGATCAGGCGCAAGTATGAAAGGGCATCTTTGATTTCTTGTCGCTCGAAGAAGCGCATGCCGCCATAAATACGATATTTGAGCCCTTCTTGGAGAAGTGCCTCTTCCAGTACACGAGATTGGGCATTGTTGCGGTATAAAATGGCACAGTCTGTCAGTGCGTTACCATCTTGCAGCCAAGACTTAATTTTACCTATGGTGAAGCGTGCTTCGTCTAATTCGTTAAATGCGGCGTAAATTGAGATGGGTTCGCCTTGCGTGCCGTCGGTCCAAAGGCTCTTACCCATGCGCTCAGAGTTATTTTGAATGAGGGCATTGGACGCTTTCAAAATCGTACCTGTGGAACGGTAGTTTTGCTCAAGGCGTATTGTATCGGCATCAAAGTCTTTTAAAAAGCGTTTGATGTTCTCAATTTTTGCGCCACGCCACCCATAAATACTTTGATCATCGTCGCCAACGATCATGATGTTATTGTCGCCACCGGCAAGCAAACGCAGCCATTGATATTGAATGCTATTTGTATCTTGGAATTCGTCTACCAGCATATGTTTAAAGCGCTGTTGGTAGTGGCGTAGTAGAGTAGGTTGCTGCTGTAGTAATTCATAGCAACGCAGCAATATCTCCGCAAAATCAACTAAACCCGCTCTATCACAAGCCTCTTGATAGGCAGTATAAACATTGAGCATAAGCTGCTCGCTGGCATCATAGGCTTGGATATCTTTGGGGCGTAAGCCTTCATCTTTTCGCGCGCTGATATACCAGCTCAGCTGCTTTGCTGGCCACTTTTTCTCATCAATGTTCATGGCCTTGAGCAAGCGTCTGATCATACGTTGTTGATCGTCGGAGTCCAATATTTGGAATGACTCAGGTAAGTTTGCTTCGCGGTGATGGGCACGCAGAATACGATGAGACAAGCCGTGGAAAGTACCAATCCACATACCTCCGGCTGGGCTTTGTAGAGTTTCTTCGACACGTGAGCGCATCTCTTTGGCGGCTTTATTAGTAAAAGTCACGGCAAAAATACTGTAAGGAGAGGCGTGTTCTACCTGCATAAGCCACGCGATTCGGTGCACTAACACCCGAGTTTTTCCGGAGCCAGCACCAGCCAGAATAAGCATATTGCTCAGTGGTGCAGCAACCGCTTCACGCTGCTTGTCATTCAAGCCATCAAGTAATTCAGATACGTCCATCTTTGCGCCTAATTCGAAAAGTGAGGGCAAAGTATACCTAGCGTCTTATTTAAAGCCCAGTTTTCAAAGTGTAATTTGACAAGGGTGTTAGTTAGTTAATTGAAATTAAAAGAGATTTAATTTTTTATTTACTGTCTTTTTATACAGTTTTTTAGCCTAAAATCTCTTTTAACCGTTTTTGCATTTCTTGAACTAATAAATCGGGCTGAAACTTAGACAGAAATGCATTACACCCCACCTTTTCAACCATGGCTTGGTTGAAGCTGCCGCTCAATGAGGTATTCAATATGACATATAGGTCCTTGAGCCGTTCATCATTGCGAATTTCATAGGTGAGCCGATAGCCATCCATCACAGGCATTTCAGCATCTGTGATTACCGCCATGAGCTCTTTGTTAACATCAATGCCTTCATCAGCCCAGTGCTTGAGCAGGTTTAGGGCTTCTTGTCCGTCGGTTGCGGGAATAATTTCAATACCAATTTGCGCAAGCGTATCAGATACTTGGCGTCGTGCAGTGGGGGAGTCATCTGCGTGGAGGATTTTACGTCCCTTAAACTCACTCAAAATGGTGTTGTCTAGCACGCCTTCTGGGATCTCGACATCGTAATCAATGATCTCTGCCAAAACCTTTTCAACATCAATGATTTCGACGATGTGCTCAGCGCCATCTCGCTGAACTTTCGTCAATGCTGTCAAGTAGTGATTGCGGCCAACAGATTTCGGGGTTGGCATAATGTCTGACCATGTCGTATTGACGATATGATCTACTTTGCCAACTAAAAAGGCTTGGACGGTACGATTGTATTCGGTGATAACCAAGTTGCTGTCATCGTCATACTCTGTGGGGGGCATGCAGATGGCTTGGCGCAAATCGATAACCGGGATCGACTCACCGCGAATATTGGTTACCCCTGCCACTTTGGGGTGTGCATTGGGCATTTTGTTCAGGTGAGGTAGTTTTACAACTTCTTTAACTTTAAAAACGTTCAATGCAAACAGGTGTCTACTGTGTAAATGAAATAGCAATAATTCAAGCCGGTTTTCACCCACTAACTGTGTGCGTTGATCAACTGAAGCTAACACACCCGCCATACTTTCACCTCGTCATCTAGCTGCTTTTCAAAGTATACACATATAACTGTTAAAATTACGAGTTCTTTACCACAGTAATGCAAAAATGCAATATTTGCTGAAAATTTCTGAATAAATCAACTTTTTCCCTTGAAAGCATTGACTTGTTGCTTGACTGATAGATGATGTCATACAGGGATCAATACACAGTTTTGGGATAATAAATGCCGATCGTAATAAAGCGCATGCTGTTACAAATCCAAAATCACATCAATCGCGCCAGCTGGCAAATCCTTGTACTCGCCACAGCATGCCATATGCTGCTGACTTGGGGAATGTTATGGTTTGCACAAGAGCACGCGCTGTTACCGTTTAGTACCTTTGTTTATTATTATGTCGTGACCACATCGACAGTGGGGTACGGCGACTTCAGTGCTACTACTGAAATGGGTAGGTGGGCTGTTGCATTGGTGCAAATTCCATTTGGGTTAGCGCTATTTGGTGTTTTACTAGGGAAAGTTGGTCAAGAAATTACAATATGGGTAAAAAGAGCAATGAAAGGCGATAAAGATTTCTCTCATTTAAACGATCACATCATCATTTTTGGCTGGCACCCAACGCGCACCGAAAAAATGATCGAGTTTATTCTTGCCGACAACAAACGGATTGAACGGCGAATTGTACTTGCTGTGCATGAAGATATGGAGCACCCTTTACTGCGTTACCCTCAAGTGGACTTTGTGCGTCTTGCCAGTTTTACCGATGATATTGAATTGTCTCGCACTGCTATCGGCGCTGCTGCTAAAGTGATAGTTGACGGCAAAGATGATGATCACACATTCACCACTGCACTCAAGTTGAGTCCAATTGTGCAGGCTAGCGCACACATTTGTGCCCACTTCATCGATGAGACTAAGGCAGAGCTACTGCGTTTACATTGCGAAAATGTAGAGTGCTCAACGGCCATGTCAGCCGAAATATTGGTGCGTTCTATGCAAGATCCTGGTTCGAGTCGTATTCAAGAAGAATTGTTGTCAACACTGCGTGGCGATACACAGTTTAGTCTGCAAATACCAAGCTCGGTAACGAGTTGTAAGTTTGGCCAGTTGTTTATGTTTTTTAAAGAGCATCACAATGCCACTTTGCTAGGAGTTGCGCACGACCGAAGTGGTCAAAATATGGATTTGAACCCACCGTTGAGTTATGGGCTGACGGGCGGGGATATTATTCACTATATTGCACCTCAACGGGTTTTAGAGAAAGAGGTAGCTTGGGAGCAGTTATGAGCGAATTGATGTTGATGGTGGGGGTTGTGTGTGTTTATCTAGTACCCATTGCTCTGGTTGCTGGCAGTAAACGCTCCAAAGGCCATGAGAAGAATGGCTGGTTAATCGGTACCTTGTTCTTCTCGTGGATAGCCTTGTTGTTATATGTCACCATGATCCCCAAAACAGGACGAGTAAAACCTCGTGGCAAAAAGCATAGTTAGGGTCATCTTTTTGACATTTCAATGATGTGGCGCCACTCCTGCTCTGTCACTGGCATAATTGAGAGTCTTCCGGCTTTTTTCAGTGAAAGATCGACAATCGCATCATCTGCCTTAATCGCTTTGAGTGTCACCTGTGACGAAAGCAGCTCCACAAATTGCACGGTCACACCTATCCACCTAGGCTTGTCTGGTGTGGACTTTGGATCATAGTAATCACTGCTGGCATCAAACTGATAGGGGTCTGTTTCGGCAGCTTTGGTTACTTGTGCAATTCCTACTACAGCAGGGACTTTGCAACTTGAATGGTAAATAAAGACTTTGTCTCCTACTTGCATTTGATCGCGCATAAAATTGCGCGCTTGGTAGTTGCGGATCCCTTCCCAAAACGTACTCTGTTGTACATCACTTTTTAAGTCGTCGATAGAATATGCGTCAGGTTCAGTTTTGAATAACCAATAAGCCATTATAAGTACTCAATTAAAAGTAGATTAGTGTATTATTATCACTAATCGCAGTAACTACAATGGTGAGGTAGCGAATGAGTCAGGTTTTACAAAATTTGCTTGATTTATTAAGTTTAGAAGAGATTGAGCAGGGGATTTATCGCGGACAAAGTCAAGACTTAGGCTTTCCTCAGGTTTTTGGTGGCCAAGTGATGGGCCAAGCGCTGTCAGCCGCAAAATACACATTGCCTGAAGGCCGTTATATAAACTCTTTGCACTCATACTTTTTACGTCCAGGTGATGCGAGCAAACCTATCGTATATGATGTTGAAAATATTCGTGACGGGCGCAGCTTTAGCACTCGCCGAGTGAGTGCTATCCAGTATGGCAAGCCGATATTTTATATGACTGCGTCTTTTCAAGGCGACGAGCCTGGGTTATCTCATCAAGCGGAAATGCCCAACGTACCAGAGCCAGAAACACTCAAATCGGCATTACAGTTTTATCAAGACAATGCACATTTGATCCCTGAGGCGTTGAGGCCGAAGTTTACGCAAGAAATGCCCCTTGATATGCGGCCTGTGAACTTTCAAAACCCTTTCCAACCGCAAAAGGCGCAAGCGAAGCGTCATGTGTGGTTTAAAGCCAATGGTAAAATGCCTGACGAAAGGCGGATCCATAATTACTTGCTGGCCTATGCGTCTGATTTCGAGTTTTTACCCACTGCACTACAGCCCCATGGCTTGTCATTTATGCAGCCCAACATGCAAGTTGCCACGATTGATCACGCAATGTGGTTCCACCGTCCGTTTAGATTAGATGAGTGGATGCTTTATAGTGTGGATAGTCCAAGTGCGAGTAATGGCAGAGGTTTGGTGCGCGGACAATTCTTTACCCGCACAGGAGAGTTGGTCGCATCGACGATCCAAGAGGGCGTAATGCGCCAACGATAGTTTGGCGCATTATCTAAAGCTACACAGTATCGTTGATAGACTGCCAGATCCGCGCTGGCAGTAACTCAGTAAGGAAGGCTTGCAGCTCTTCCAGCTGTGTTTCTGCCTGAATCGTTTGCTGCTCAGAAATACTGATAAACCCCTGCTCGCGCAGTGCATTTATGAAGTTACTCAGAACCTTCTTATCGAAGAACTCTGGGCTCTTAATACCATGTAACGTCCCTAAGCGATTAGCCAAAATATCGCTCTCACGCTCTAAATCAACACGCTTTATCCCTTGGTTATTGATCACTAAACTGCTGGTAATGGCATAGCGCTCTAGTGTTAAATGACACACCTTGCCAAGCATTTCGAGTTTTGCCAGCGCACGATTATCTTTACTGGCTACGGCATTTGTTCCGTCAAAAGTGATCAACTCATGCTGTGCAAAGCTTTCTAATATCTCGGTGATATAGCCGTTTCGCATAGGGGTTAAAAACCACTCTTTGGCAAACAGTGGATACAGCGTTTTCAATTTTTGTTCAGCGTCTTTTACACTCATGCTGTAGCGGTTGAAGAGCATTTGGGCCAGTACACTTGGCACCGCAAAAAGATGCAAAATATTGTTGCGATAATAATTGAATAGGGTGCGCTCTTTTTCCTTAATGGTGATGATCTCACCAAGCTCATCTTGCAAGATGTCAAATTTTTCAAGCTTTAATGCATGGGCTAGCAGCGCCTCAGCATCTTCATCTGGCTGTGTGATGTGCTCGTTGTATTTGGCGTGCTTTTGCAGCGCCAAATAAAAACGCAGTTGCTCAAGTAGTTTTTGCTTGCTCAGCGCAAATTGCTCGTTGCAAAGTAGGATTGTTGCGAGCACATTAATGACGTTCAGTGCGGCGCTGGCGTTGATGTTGGTCATGATTTGATCAGCGACATTTGCCACTTGGCTATTCAGCCAATGGGGCTTGGTTGTCTCATCGGCACTAATGTCTTGACGCCAGTCTGGTTGATGCTCATTTAAGTACTGGTTTAGATGTATAGGTTGACCAAAATTAAGGTAGCCTCGGCCGTAATTACGGAGGTTTTTAATTGCTTTGAAAACCCCAAGCACAGATTCATTCTTTTTATGATTGCCGGCAAGTTCCTTGAGGTAAGTATTGATCTCCATAACATGCTCATAACCAATATAGACTGGCACGATAGAAATAGGCCTATCTATGCCTCTGAGCATAGATTGCATGGTCATGGCTAACATGCCCGTTTTGGGTGGCAATAATCTACCTGTGCGGCTGCGTCCACCTTCAGTATAAAACTTTACAGAGTAGCCTTTAATAAATAGCTGGCTCAAATACTCTTTAAATACGGCTGAGTAGAGTTTGTTGCCAGCAAATGAACGACGGATGAAAAAAGCCCCTGAGCGGCGGAAGATCCCCCCTGCTGGGAAAAAGTTGAGATTCACACCTGCCGCAATATGCGGTGGAACAAGACCTTGATGATAGATTACATACGTTAGTAACAGGTAGTCCATATGACTTCTATGACATGGCACATAAATGATCTCGTGACCTTTATCTGCGAGTGTACGGACTTCATCTGCATTTTTTACATCAATGCCGTTATAAAGTTTATTCCATAGCCAGGTGAGTACTCGATCTGCGACGCGCACCATAGCATCAGAATAGTTTGCGGCAATTTCGTCAAGTAACTCCTGAGCATTGAGTCTTGCCTCGTGGTGGCTTAAACCTTTGGCTTTAGCCTCTTCGGCAATGGCTTTTTTAATACTCGGGGCTGCGAGAATTGAATTAAACAGCGCTTCGCGTGACGGCAGTTTAGGGCCTGTGGCAGCGAGTTGCTGGCGGCGGAAGTGGACCCGAGCAACGCGCAGTAATTTTTGTGGCAATTCTTCGACATCGGCTTTGTCGTTCATCAGCTGTTCGATGGCGATGGGTGCTGAAAATCGCACTAGATTGTCACGACCTGAGAACAAAACGACCAGTGCTTTTCGCAACCAACTCGGTGTAAGAGAGTGGCCTAATAATGTTGCCAACCCCGGTTTTTCTTTACCGGGATCTCGACCCCAAAACACCGATACAGGCAATATTTGTGCTTGTGTTTCCGGGTTCGCTTTCAAAGCGTGAAAAATTTCTTTACTTAATTGCAGCGCGTTACTGGGTTTTGCTGACTTTGAAAAAAGTGGCGTAGGATTTTGCATCGCGATAAAACGCGGGACTTCTGAATTACCAATTTTTTGCATTTGCATTGGACTAGGCAGCCCCAGTTTTTGGCACATGCGATCAATGGCTGCGAGATCTGAATGTGAGTTTAATCTCGTGACATAAAAAGTTGGCAGGTTTGGATCTAAATCGAATTGCTCGACCGGGTTTTCTGGCAACAGTTTACTTTTAACTAAAAGCCAATTAGTCCAGCGTGCAAGCACGTTGAGACTTTGGGATATAAAGCGCATACGCAGTACCAAATAGTAATTTTTGCAATAGAATATCAAGGATTAACTGGACTGACCATTGTCCAGTGTGCTCCGTCCCCAGATGTTTGCTACCTTTGTGTATTGGCAGGGTTGCTGATTAGCATGGATCCTGAGTAGCCAATGTGTTGATTAGTATAGTAGATGCACAGTAGAACACATTTATTAATTAGGACGTAGTGACCCTTTATTTCTTTAAGTTGTGACAATAATTCGAAGCAATAGAATTACCTTATATTAGAGAGTCAGACTGTTAGTTAGGTGAGGCAAATTTATTGCATTTAGCTGTTGCATTTATCACCAGTATCATTATAATGTGCGAACTTTCTCGGCTTCTGGCCGCTGAAAGTATAAATGAAAGTCTGGATTTCAGGCTATTAAACAGGAACTCCGATTTGGAGTTCGATGGTAGAAATAAAAGAACAACCGACTTCTTAGGTATTTTAAGATAGTTTCGGCGGTTTTTTTATGCTCTTTTTAAATGCTCTTTTAATTGAGGTTTAAGAATGTCAAATCAACGCATTCGTATTCGCCTAAAAGCTTTTGACCACCGTTTGATTGACCAATCAACGGCGGAAATCGTGGAAACTGCGAAGCGCACTGGTGCTCAGGTACGTGGTCCAATCCCACTACCTACACGTTTTGAGCGTTTCACTGTATTGATCTCTCCGCACGTAAACAAAGACGCGCGTGATCAGTATGAAATCCGCACCCATAAACGTCTGATCGACATCGTAGAACCAACTGACAAGACTGTAGACGCTCTAATGCGCCTAGACCTTGCTGCTGGTGTTGATGTTCAAATCAGCCTGGGTTAATCGAAAGATTAGAGAGGTTTTAGGAAAATGGCATTAGGTCTAGTCGGTCGTAAAGTGGGTATGACACGTATCTTCACTGAAGATGGTGTATCTATCCCTGTGACAGTTATCGAAGCGACGCCTAACCGTGTAACTCAGATCAAATCTGACGCTACAGACGGTTATAACGCGCTTCAAGTTACTGCAGGCGAGAAAAAAGCAAGCCGTGTAAACAAACCAGCAGCGGGTCACTTCGCTAAAGCTGGCGTTGAAGCGGGTCGTGGCCTGTGGGAATTCCGTCTTAACGGCGGAGAAGGTGAGTTTGAAGTAGGTTCAGAACTAACTGTTGAACTTTTCACTGAAGTGAAAAAAGTAGACGTTACTGGTACTTCAAAAGGTAAAGGTTTCCAAGGTGGTGTTAAGCGCTGGAACTTCAGCATGCAAGACGCTACACACGGTAACTCTCTATCTCACCGTGCTCCTGGTTCAATCGGTCAAAACCAGTCTCCTGGTAAAGTTTTCAAAGGTAAGAAAATGGCCGGTCAAATGGGTAATGTTCGTTCTACGACACAGAACCTTGAACTAGTTCGTGTTGACGCTGAGCGTAACCTGCTTTTAGTTAAAGGTGCAGTACCTGGCGCTATCGGCGGCGACGTTATCGTTAAACCTGCTGTTAAAGCATAAGTCCTGGAGATTTAGTGATGGAATTAGCAATTAAAGGCGCTGGTGCGCTTGAAGTTTCCGAAGCTACTTTTGGACGTGAGTTTAACGAAGCATTAGTACACCAAGTAGTTGTTGCTTACGCAGCAGGTGCTCGTCAAGGTACTAAAGCTCAGAAGACGCGTTCTGAAGTACGTGGTGGTGGTAAGAAACCATTCCGCCAAAAAGGTACTGGCCGTGCACGTGCTGGTACAATCCGCAGCCCAATCTGGCGCAGCGGTGGTGTGAGCTTTGCAGCTAAGCCGCAAGATCACAGCCAAAAAGTTAACCGTAAGATGTATCGCGGTGCGATCAAGAGCATCTTATCTGAACTAGTTCGTCAAGAGCGTCTTGTTGTTGTTGAAAACTTCGGTTTAGAAGCACCTAAGACTAAAGAGCTAGTAGCTAAGCTTAAAGAGCTTGAGCTGAAAGACGTATTAATCGTGACTGAAGAAGTAGATGAGAATCTATTCCTTTCATCTCGTAACCTGTACAAGGTTGATACTCGTGACGTAGCTGGCATCGACCCAGTAAGCCTAATCGCTTTCGATAAGGTTCTAATTACTGCAGGTGCTGTGAAGCAACTTGAGGAGTCATTAGCATGATCAGTGAAGAACGTCTTTTAAAAGTAATTCTTGCTCCACACATCTCTGAGAAAAGCACTATCTCTGCTGAAGCGAACAACACTATTGTGTTCAAAGTAGCAAAAGATGCAAACAAAGCTGAAGTTAAAGCAGCTGTTGAAAAGCTTTTTGAAGTAGAAGTAACTGGTGTTCGCACTCTAAATGTTAAGGGTAAAACAAAGCGTACAGGCATGCGTTTCGGCCGTCGTTCAGACTGGAAGAAAGCCTACGTTACTCTTAAAGAAGGCAGCGAGCTAGACTTTGTCGGCGGCGCCGAGTAATAAGGGGAGTTAGAATTATGGCACTTCAAAAGTGTAAACCAACTTCTGCGGGTCGTCGTCACGTCGTTAAAGTGGTTAACCCTGATCTACATAAGGGTAAGCCATACGCTCCGCTACTAGAGAAGAACTCTAAATCAGGTGGTCGTAACAACAACGGTCGTATCACGGTTCGTCACATCGGTGGTGGTCACAAGCATCACTATCGTGTAATCGACTTTAAACGCACTAAAGACGGCATTCCAGCTGTTGTTGAGCGTCTAGAGTATGATCCAAACCGTAGCGCAAACATCGCTCTTGTATTATATGCAGACGGTGAGCGTCGTTACATCATCGCACCTAAAGGTGTTAAAGCAGGTGATGCAATCCAGTCTGGTGTTGATGCACCAATCAAAGCTGGTAATACATTACCAATGCGTAACATCCCAGTAGGTACTACAGTACACAATGTTGAGCTTAAGCCTGGTAAAGGTGCTCAGATTGCACGTTCTGCTGGTGCATATGTACAGATCCTAGCGCGTGAAGGCCAGTACGTGACTCTACGTCTACGTTCAGGTGAAATGCGTAAAGTTGAAGCGGATTGTCGCGCAACTATCGGTGAAGTAGGTAACGCTGAACACATGCTACGTTCACTAGGTAAAGCTGGTGCTAACCGTTGGCGTGGTATCCGTCCTACAGTTCGTGGTGTTGCCATGAACCCGATTGACCACCCACACGGTGGTGGTGAAGGTCGTACATCTGGTGGTCGTCACCCTGTGTCTCCATGGGGTAAGCCTACTAAAGGTGCTAAGACACGTAAGAACAAGCGTACTGATAAATTTATCGTACGTCGTCGTACTAAGTAATAGTTGAGGAATTGCCATGCCACGTTCTCTCAAGAAGGGTCCATTCATTGACCTACACTTGCTGAAGAAGGTAGAGAAGGCGTTGGAAAGCGGTGACAAGAAGCCTATCAAGACTTGGAGCCGTCGTTCAATGATCATCCCTAACATGATCGGATTGACCATCGCTGTCCATAATGGTCGTCAGCACGTACCTGTATTCGTTACAGACGAAATGATCGGTCACAAACTAGGTGAATTTGCACCTACACGTACTTACCGCGGTCACGCTGCGGATAAGAAAGCTAAAAAGCGTTAATCGGAGGGTATGATGGAAGCATTAGCTAAACACAAATTCGCCTCTGGTTCGGCGCAAAAAGCACGTCTAGTTGCTGATCAGATCCGCGGACTTCCGGTTGATCGCGCGCTAGAAATCCTAGCGTATAGCCCAAAGAAAGCGGCTGTATTGGTTAAAAAAGTACTTGAGTCTGCTATCGCGAATGCGGAGCACAACGAAGGTGCTGACATTGATGAGCTTAAAGTGGCTAAAGTATTTGTAGACGAAGGTCCTACAATGAAGCGTATTATGCCACGTGCTAAAGGACGCGCAGACCGCATCCTTAAGCGTTCAAGCCACATCACTGTTGTGGTTTCAGATAGCTAGGAGATATAAGTAATGGGACAAAAAGTTCATCCTACTGGTATTCGCCTAGGTATCTCAAAGCCTTGGGTATCTACTTGGTACGCGAATACAAAAGATTTCTCTGAGCAGCTTTTTGGCGATCACAAAGTGCGTCAATACCTTACTAAGGAATTGAAAAACGCTTCTGTGTCTAAAATCGTTATCGAGCGTCCAGCTAAATCGATCCGTGTAACAATTCACACAGCTCGTCCTGGTGTTGTTATCGGTAAAAAAGGTGAAGACGTTGAAAAGCTTCGCCAAGCTGTAACTAAGCTTGCTGGTGTACCTGCACAAATCAACATTGCAGAAGTACGTAAGCCTGAGCTAGATGCACAATTAGTTGCTGACGGTATCTCTTCACAGCTAGAGCGTCGTGTTATGTTCCGTCGTGCTATGAAGCGCGCAGTTCAAAATGCAATGCGTCTAGGTGCTAAAGGTATCAAGGTTGAAGTTAGTGGTCGTCTAGGCGGCGCTGAAATCGCACGTTCTGAGTGGTACCGTGAAGGTCGTGTACCTCTACACACTCTACGTGCTGATATCGATTACGCTACTTCAGAAGCTTTGACTACTTACGGCATCATCGGTGTTAAAGTTTGGATCTTCAAAGGCGAAGTTATCGGTGGTCTTCCACTGAAACAAGAGCAAGAGAAGCCAGCTAAACGTGCACCGAAGAAAGCTAAGAAAAGTGCTAAGTAAGAGGTAGCGACTAATGTTACAGCCAAAACGTACAAAATTCCGCAAGGTACACAAAGGCCGCAACCGTGGTCTTGCTACTAGCGGTAACAAAGTTAGCTTCGGTTCTTTCGGCTTGAAAGCGACTGGCCGTGGCCGTATGACTGCTCGTCAAATCGAAGCAGCTCGTCGTGCTATGACGCGTCATATCAAGCGTCAAGGTAAAATCTGGATTCGTGTATTCCCAGATAAGCCAATTACAGAGAAACCGCTTGAAGTTCGTATGGGTAAAGGTAAAGGTTCTGTTGAATACTGGGTTGCTGAAATTCAGCCTGGTAAAGTACTTTACGAGATGGAAGGTGTTTCAGAAGAGCTTGCTCGTGAAGCATTCGACCTAGCTGCTCGTAAATTACCTTTCAAAACAACATTTGTAACTCGGACGGTAATGTAATGAAAGCTAGCGAATTAAAAGACAAAAGCGTAGAAGAGCTTAAAGCTGAACTTCTAGAGCTTCTTCGTGAGCAGTTCAACCTGCGCATGCAAGCGAGCACTGGTCAGCTAGCTCAAACTCACGAGCTGAGAAAAGTACGTCGCAGTATTGCGCGTGTTAAAACGGTTATTAACCAGAAGGCAGGTGCATAATGAGCGATAAGATCCGTACTCTTCAAGGTCGTGTAGTTAGCGACAAAATGGACAAGTCAATCGTTGTTGCTATCGAGCGTCAGGTTAAACACCCGATCTACGGTAAATTCATCAAGCGTACAACTAAGTTGCACGCACATGATGAGAACAACACAGCACTAGCAGGTGACGTCGTGACTATTCGCGAATGTGCGCCAATCTCTAAGAAAAAATCTTGGACGCTAGTTGACGTGATTGAACGTCCTAAGAAAGCTTAATTTTTAATTAAGTTTACTTATTAAAACCCCGGCCTTGGTCGGGGTTTTTGTTTTTCTAAATATCAGTAGAGCTTCATGAGCATTTCAATTCAATGGGCACTCTATTGAAATGGCATTAAAATATCTGCTTTGTTGTATTTTTAGGGTCAAAATGAGCTGTAGGTGACTTATCCATGCGAAATTATATTTATTTATCAATAGTAACGGGTTTGATGCTGGGTGGGTGTAGCATGATCCAAGTAGTAGAGGATACCTCCGTCATACTCCCAACAGAGTTACAGTCAGATACACAGTTGCTGCGTTTGAAGCGACCTGAGCGCGAGCTTTTTGGTGAAATTGTTGACTATCAGATTGACAACTACACCATCACCGAGCAACGAGTATCAGAGTTAGAAGCAGAAGAGCGCCTTATAGCAAAAGATTTCCAACGCACTGGGGTAATCGACTTTTTCCTCTTTGATGGTGCCGTCTCTTACCTGAAAAAAAAGTATGCCATAAATACTGCGAGATCATTTTCGTTTAACCTTGTGCAAAACCAACAGCAAAAAGTAGATGCTAAATGTTGGATGTATGCCTTGTCAGAACAAACAAGACAATCTGACAACAGTTTTGGCTTTAAGGGTCATATCAACAGCTCATCGACTGAGTTCTCATCACGTCAAAAAACAGAGCTGCTTTGTGAGTTGGCTCATGAAAAGAAAAGCTGGCAATTGCGTTTGGAGTCATCTAAAGAAGGGCCAATTGCATTGGAGCTTAAATCAGAAACGGAGGCGTTTGCAATTAAGACAATCGATCGTGCCGTTTCATTTTTATCAAGCAATAATGGCAGTGAAACTCGGGAATTACCAAGGTGGGCCTCCAAAGATGCTGGGGTGGAGCTATCTTATGACGGTGAAGTAGTCGCCGCATATTCATTTATTGGTCAGCAAAAAGTCTGGTTGTCATCTCAACTTAGTATAGAGCACAAAGAGTTGCTACTTGCGATGAGCCAGAGCTTGTCGATATTAAACTGGCAAGATAAGCAGTGGAACGATCGTGACTATTTTCAAATGTGAGTTTACGACTAAGCTATAGTGCTCTGATGCTAGGATATTCTCTTAACAATACACTCAAAAGCAACTTAGTGAAGTGGGGGCTTTTGATATCCAGATTTGACGGCTCCCTCAAAGCATTATTATCACTAAATTCAGCCGCATGTAAGATAGATTAATTAACGCCACATTAGTGTCAAACGTGTTATCGGGTCAGTTTATAAACTGACCCGTCGTTTAGATTAGATAACTCGAGAAAAGCGGGTATTTTTAATCTGTTGTTGTAAGTAAGCGTCAAAACACATGCAGATAATCCGGATAAATAATGTGCCTTTGGCTGTCACTGTGATGGTGCTCTGATCGTTGATAACAAGGCCATCTTTCTCCAATGGCGCAAGTGCGATACATGCATGCTCAAAATACTCATCGAAATCGAGATTGAACTGCTCACTAATAGATGATTTGTCTAGTTCAAAATGGCAGATTAGCTGCTTTATAACTGCCGCTCGAATGAGGTCGTCTTGGGTCAGTGATATCCCTTTACAAATTGCATTACCTTGTTCTGAGACAGCATGATAATAGGGTCTTAACTCTTTCTCGTTTTGTAATATGGCATTGCCAATCTGCGAAATGGATGACACACCCAAGCCTAATAAATCACAGTTACCATGGGTGGTATACCCTTGAAAGTTTCGGTGCAATTGACCCTCGCGCTGTGCAATTGCTAGCTCATCATCGTGTTTTGCAAAATGGTCCATCCCAATGTATTGATATCCCGCGTGTGTCATACGTTCAAGAGTCGCCTTGAAGATCGTCAGTTTTTGATCTGGCGTTGGCATATCTTGCTCTTTGAGTTTTCGCTGGGCTGCAAATCTATCTGGCAGGTGAGCATAGTTAAAGAGAGAAACACGATCTGGTGCCAGATCGATAAGTTGCTCTATGGTTGCCTTATAAGTCTCCGGGGTTTGATGTGGCAAGCCGTATATCATGTCCATATTGATGGATTTAAAGCCCAGAGCGCGCGCTTGCTGCAAAACCGTGAGTACTTCGTCAAGTTGCTGCGGGCGATTAACAGCAGCTTGTACTTCGTCATTAAAGTCTTGAACACCAAATGATACGCGGTTGAACCCCATCTCTTTTAGCGACACTAACATGCCATCAGCCAGAGAGCGCGGGTCTATTTCAATGCTGCGTTGTGCAAGATGGGTAAACTCAAAGTGCTGCTCGAGGGCTGAAATGAGCCGCACCATTTGAGCTGCGGTTAAAAATGTTGGTGTACCACCACCTAGGTGTAGTTGCTCGACATGATAATCCTTAAACAATGGTGCTTGCGCCTCGATTTCTTGAACTAAATGATCAAGATAAACATCGGCTTTGGACTGGTGGCGGGTAATAATCTTATTGCAGCCACAGTAGTAACATAGCTGATGACAAAAGGGGATATGGATATACAGCGACAACGCACGGTTAGATGAATTGGCAATGGCGTTGGTCAATGCAGTTTGATCATATCCGGAGGTCAATGATAAAGCGGTGGGGTAAGAGGTATATCTTGGACCAGAAATATTATACTTCTGGATCAGGGAATCTTCCCAATGAGGTAGTTTAATCACGATCGCACTCAAAAAATATTACACTTGTTCAGTATAGGTGTTACTAAATTAGCAGAGTTTGATCTGACGCAATGGGGTGATTATTAGGCAATACAGAAGGCCTCGTATTGCCTAAAAGTGCGTTAAAGTTGGTAACGTTTGGCTGTGGCAGCGAGATCTTCGGCCAGTGTGGCGAGTACAGTAGCATCAGTGGACGCTTTTTCTGCGCCTTGCGCCGTTTCCTTTGCTGTCCCAGTGACATCGCGAACCCCTTGGGAGACCTGCTGTGTTACGGCATTTTGCTGTTCGGTGGCACTGGCTATTTGGATACTCATATCACGGATCGCGATGACTGAGTCTGATACTTGTTGCAAAGTTTGTCCTGCTTGGTGAATTTGATCAGCTGTGGTTTCAGCATTGTCGACATTACTTGCCATGAGTTCTACTGAGCGCTGTGCTTCTTGTTGAAGCCTAGAGATCATGGCTTGAATTTCTTCTGTACTTTGCTGCGTGCGACTTGCTAGGCTGCGTACCTCATCAGCCACTACCGCAAATCCGCGGCCTTGTTCTCCGGCTCTGGCCGCTTCAATGGCAGCATTGAGTGCAAGTAAGTTGGTTTGATCTGCAATGCCACGGATGACATCAAGGATAGATCCTACCGATTGAGTTTCTTCTGCAAGTTTTGAAATGGTTTGGCTGACATTGTCAATGTCTGCTTTTAATGTAGTGATTGAGGTTGTTGTTTGTGCAACGGCATTCAGCCCATGTTGCGAAGATTCTTCTGCGGCTGTCGCTGTATCCGCTGCAGATTGGGTGCTTTGGGTGATATTTGAAACGGTCTGAGCCATTTCATCCATTGCTCTATCGGTATTCTCTAACTGCGCCATTTGTTGCTCAGCACCTTGCATTGCCTGTGTCGTGATGGCACTCATATTGTGCGCTGTCGCAGTCAGCGTATCTGTGGACTGATGGATCTGTTCGATAAATGTCCGAAGATTCGACACCATTTCTGACATCGCTTGGTATATACCACTATTGGTTTGGCTTTGATCGAAGTGAACAGTTAGGTCGCCTGTGGCAATCTTTCTTGCCATAGCTTCGATTTCTCGTGGTTCCCCGCCAATTGGTAGCTTGATAATTCGGCTAATAAACCAGCTAAAAAATACGCCACATACAATGATAAGCAATGCGAGTGTGATGACAATAAACTTGGCATTGGCGCTGGCTGCTTGCACTATTGGTCCTAACTCATCTTGTGATGCTTTGATATCTAACTTGATATTTTCAACTTGGGCTGCGACGTCTGGGCCAATTTTATCCAGTGACTGTGTTATTTCCGTATTACGTTTGATGATGACCTGATAAACCTCTTCTAGCCCAGCTTGATACGCTTCTAAGGGGGCTATAAACCGCTGATATTGACTTGTTTGAGATTGTTGCAATAATTGTGTTGCTTGCGCATTTAACGAATTTAGTGTGTCTTTCGCCACCTGGTAATCCCGCTCAGCATTGGCCACTAAAAACTGGTTTGTTGATAAACGGCCTTGTTGCAACAAGCTTCGTAGCGCACTGATTTTATTTACTTCCTCAATGGACTGCGCATTATCCATCATGGTGCGCAATTGATTATCTAGCTCAGGTCCATGTTTATTCAAAGTACTGTTAACTATTTGGTGGCGACGCTCATATAAAGTGATGACTTGTCTAAAGCTGCGTTCATATCGTTCTATTTGTTTTTGGCTATCAGTGATGATGCTGAGTTGGGAGGTGTCAGAATATTGGGCTTGGGCTTTATCGAGCAGCGTTTCTAGTAGTTCTAATCGCTGGTCAAATTGGGCAATATTTGCATCGCTTTGATGCTTTAAGTATTTAATGGCTTGTAACCTTACCTCTAGTAAATTCGCCTGAATCCGTCCAGCCAAATTACTGTCTCTTGCTTTGGTACGGTATTCGACAAAATTATTGAATCCGCTGCTCAATCCCCAAAAAGCCGTAATAGAGAGTACGATTATCATCAATATCATTACGCCGAAGGCGCCGTTAAGTTGTTGGCTTAAACGCCAGTTTTTTATCATATAACACCCTACATGCTCGCACGAGCTATGAGTTTAATTGCATAAAGGTAAAAAATAGTTCTTTTAAATATACTGCTTTTCTAATATTTTATTATTAATTTGGCGAAAAAAAATACCCAAGTAAAGGCTTGTGAGTGAAATTGTTTGATTGTGATCAATAGTCACATCTAATTTCTTAGCTGCTGATAACTAATGATATTCGTTGCAATAGATGAGATAACAAGTTGTTTTTGCTTGCTAATTGAGCAAGTTTGAAGTGTGGCAATATGAGAAAAATTTAAGTGGTTTTGGTACGACACATGTTATGTCGTACCAAAACTTTTTGGAGATTAAAGTTTAAATTGATTTACTGTGGCATTAAGTGCTTTGGCTAAGTCATTTAAGTCTCTTGCCTCATCTGCTAATAGGTGCGCGTGGTTGGCAGTGCTATTCACGAGATCATTGATGGCGTTAAGGCTATTGTTGATGTCTTCAGCTACCACTGTCTGTTCTTCCGTAGAGGTAGCAATTTGATGACTCTGGTCCTGTACAGTATTAACCGAATCTGTGATATTGCGTAGTGCATCTAGCACTTCTTGTGTCTGTTCCACAGAGCTTTGTGCACGTTCTTGACCTTGCTGCATCATGGTTGATGCTTGCTGCGCAATTTGCTGCAGTCGTGAGATCATATTGCGAATATCATCTGTCGATTCCTGTGTTCTGCTGGCAAGACTTCTCACTTCATCGGCAACCACAGCAAAGCCTCGACCTTGTTCTCCGGCACGGGCAGCCTCAATCGCGGCGTTTAAGGCAAGTAAGTTGGTTTGCTCTGCAATGCCGTTAATGACATCAATAACAGCGCCAATATTACTGGTTTCTTGCTCTAGCCCTGCCACTACTTTTGCTGCGTCGCCAATGTGGCTAGCCAGTTCAGTCATCACTTCTTGTGCTTGACTAGAGCGCTGTGCGCCATCATTTGTCATGGATTGTACAAGATCTGAAGCGCGGTTCGTCTCATGGGCATTGCGAGAGATTTCGGTAACGGTTGCAGCCATCTCGGTCACCGCTGCTGAGACACTATCGACCTGTTCTTTTTCTTGCTGTATCTCGGCATTGGTATTGTTAGAGACATCACGCAGTTGAGCTGATGCACCACTTAATTGTTCGGCTTGCGCAGCGGTATCAATCATCATGGCACGTAACTTGTCGATAAAGGTGTTCATATGCATGGCCAATTGACCCACTTCATCCTGACTTGAAATATTGATACGACGCGTTAAGTCACCTTCACCCGATGCAATGTCACGCATTGTGTCAGTTAGGGTGATGATAGGGCGTGTGATCATTTGCGTGGCGAGTAAAATCATCGCGACAATGATAGATAAAATCACAATCACCGCAGTTACCGTGCTCATGACGGCCTCATTGACCGGCTCGTCAATGAGGCTTACCGGGATCAAAATACCAACATGCCAGTCAAGTACAGGGGTATCTAGTTTTACACTGTTGAACACCACGTAGTACTCTTGGCCCTGCAGGGTTACCGTAGCTGTGCCATCGTCCTGTCGGTCAATTAGGCGGGTTAATTCAGTAAAACCACTGGTATCTTGGAATTGTTGCTCAAGGCCTGCTAATCCTTCTTTACCTCGTGGCCCTGCGTCAGTTGTAGACAAATTATGGCCAGTACGCTTTGATAGATGAACGACTTTTAATTCATTATCTAGTAAAAAGCCGTAGCCTTCACCGTCGAACTGAATATCTTCGACCATGGCGCTAATTTTATTTATTTGTAAATCTACGCCGCCTACCGCGACTAATTCACCTTGCTTATTATAAATAGGTTGTTGTACGACGGCAGAGACATCCCCTGTGTTGATATCAACAGAGAGCGCACCGACATAGAGCTTGCCGTGGTTCAAAGCGTCTTGCCACCAAGGGCGTTTATAGGCGTAATAAGGGCGTCCATCGGCGAAATTGGACGTACGCTCATTTTCTTTGAAATATTCACCAGTTCTAGCAGAAGCCATGAAAGCAGAAAGAATGTTTTCATCGCTTTGGCTGATGCGCTGAAAGTCTTCATTTACTTCGCTGTAGCCTTTATCTCCTGTGAGGCTTTGTTCCCTAACAGAATAATTGTCAAACCAATTCACGTTGTGCGGATTGGTTACGAATGTGCCAACTACTTTGCCGTATTGGGCGAAAAAAGATTCCATAGACAACTTTTCAGAGTAAATATAACTCTGTGCTTCGCGCTCGATACCTTGACGCGATATTGTTGCGATATGATTAACAAAATAAGTAGAAGCCAGCATAAGTAGCACAGAGATTGTGCCGCCGATTAAGATGAGAATTTTTTTACGAAGAGATAAGTTTTCAAACATGACATATTCTTTTTATTGGGACAGCGCTAACATAATAAAACCATATCTCAATTGATAGATCTACCTAATTTACACGGAGTATGAGCAAGGTGAGACATGAGCATTTATCATATCGCTCCAACAAAAATAAAAAAATAGTAAAGAATCATCAAATTGCAGTTGCAAATTTATAACCTAAAGCTGAGGAAATGCCGATAGCGTTTTTCATCATGCTGTACTAACATTATGACCCATTATAGGTAAAATTAAGAAAATATGATGAATAATAAGTTGATCGTTTTAGGGGCTGGGTGGTTAGGCAATGCCCTAGCACACAGCGCTAAATCTTGCGGTTGGAGTGTCCAAGCGACGCGAAGGCAGGCTGATGTATCAGAGGATATTCAAGCGTTCTGTGTGACTGATACTAAACTTCATCATTCTCTTACGCTATCTGATGCGTATTGGGTGTGTGCCATTCCCCCGCGCATGCGCCAAAGCGACAGTCATTATTTAGAGACTTTAACGTGCGCACTTGAAGCGGCAAAATCAATGCAGTGCAAAGGGTTTTTACTGTGCTCATCAACAGCTGTGTATGGGACTGAAGCGGGTACTTATGATGAACATTCGCCACTGGCAGCACAAGATTCAAAACGGCAACAGATTTTACAAAACGCAGAGCAAATGGTGCTGGCACAACAAGGCAAAGTAATACGTTTGGCTGGCCTCGTCGGTCCTGGCAGAGAGCCGGGACGTTTTATTGCCGGTAAACATTTATCAAGCTCTTCCAATGCTACGGTCAATATGGTGCATCAACAAGATGTGGTAGAAGGGATCATGTGCATTTTGACAAATTGGCATACAGCTCAGTCAATTTACAATTTGTGCCATCCATCTCACCCGACCAAGCAGCAATACTATCAAAACCATTGTGAGGCCTATGGTAGTGAACTTCCCAACTTTGCCAGCGACGAGGTTGTGTCTAGAGTGATCGATGGCGCAGCGATCACTGAGCTGGGTTTTCAGTACCGCAATATGATTTGAGCGCCTCTTACTTTTTGAACGTGAGGTGACCACCAAGGCGGTACTTACTGCCAGGCGATATAAGTCGTGCAAAGCTGACGATGCCTTGAGAGGACCATGTTCTTCTGATCATCTGTAGGCACGGCTCTTCGTTAAACATGTTCAGCCATTGGCAGACTTCTTCATTGGGCATAATGGCCTCAACGGTATGGCGAGCCTCAGTGAGCGGGGCAACATGGGTCAAATATTCATGGGGCGTCAAAGTGGTAAAGTTCTGTTGTAAATATTCTGGCGCAAGTGCCGGATTGACGAAACGTTCTTCGACTTGAATGGGCTCTTCATTTTCGTGATGGACAATAACACTGCGATAGACTTGACTGTCTATCTCTACACCCAACGCGATTGCAATTGGCGCGATAGCAGACATTGACTCCAGTGATAAAACAACACAACTGTAGTTGCCACCACGCTCTTCCACCTCATCTGCGATATTACGGATCTCTAACAGTGAAGATTGAGATTTAAGACTCGCAACAAACGTCCCCAACCCTTGACTGCGGGTGAGCACGCCATCTTCGGTTAACTCGCTCAGCGCTCGCCTAGCGGTCATACGGCTTACTTTAAATTGATCAGATAACTCATTTTCAGACGGTACACGTTGATGCTCTTGCCAAGTTCCAGCGCGAATTTGATCAATAATGTGTTGTTTAATTTGTGCAAACTTAGGTTGTTCTGGCACTGTCTGCTACCGTGTAATAAAAGCTTATTCATAAAGGTGGCATAGCTATCTTGTATATACAAGTATTCTTGCTAAACTTGTATCAATTTTCTCCAACTGAGTGTAGACAGTGATTGAAGTAGATTTAGTAATAACTGATGCAAATATAGCCACAATGGACGACCAAGTCACAGGCGCTTATGGCATCATAGAAAATGCCGCGATAATGATAAAGGGCGACACCATTTTTTGGTTAGGCAAAGAATCTGAGATGCCTGAGTTCGATGCACTTGCAACGCCAGTTACGTCGGCAAAAGGAGCCTGGTTGACGCCTGGATTGATCGATTGTCATACCCATATTTTATTTGCTGGTTCACGTGCGGAGGAGTTTGAAAAGCGTTTAAATGGGGTGTCTTATCAGCAAATTGCTGAGCAAGGTGGAGGTATTGCCACTACGGTTAAGGCAACGAGGCTGGCCTCTAAAGAAGAGCTTTTTGTTGTTGCAAAACAGCGTCTAAATGCGTTGCTAAAAGAGGGAGTGACAACCGTAGAGAGCAAGTCCGGTTATGGTCTAGATACAGAAAGCGAGCTTAAATTACTCGAAGTAAACCAGATATTGGATGACCATCACCCAATTCAAATTCAAAGCACCTTTTTAGGCGCACACGCATTACCGCCTGAATATAAGGGCAATAGTGATGGCTATATCGATCTAGTGTGTGACGAAATGTTACCGCTAGTTGCACAGAGAGGCTTGGCTGATGCAGTTGATGTTTTTTGTGAAAATGTCGGATTCAGTCACGCTCAAACAAAACGTGTTTTTGAACGTGCAACGGAATTGGGTTTAAAAGTTAAATGCCATGCAGAGCAACTCTCAAATCAACATGGCAGTGAGTTAGTTGCTGAATTTGGTGGGCTGTCAGCGGATCATATCGAATACCTAGATGAGCGCGGCGTGATGGCAATGGCTAAGTCTGGCACTGTGGCTGTGATCTTACCTGGTGCGTTTTACTTCCTAAGAGAGACGCAACACCCACCTGTAGAATTGCTGCGAAAGCATCAGGTTCCGATTGCAATCGCCAGTGATTTTAACCCCGGCACTGCGCCTCTATGCTCGCTGCGTCTAATGCTAAATATGGCGTGTACTCTATTTAAAATGACACCAGAAGAGTCGTTGTTAGGTGTCACGAGACATGCTGCAAAAGCGCTTGGGCTTTCCGACAGAGGAGTGCTGAAAGTCGGCGCGAAAGCAGATATTGCGATGTGGCAAATCCAACATCCCGCTGAATTAAGTTACCAGTTTGGCGTAAACGATCTGTTAAATCTGTGGATATCGGGTAGACTTACTCAATATTAAAGGTCAGTAGTGGTCGTGTAATGGCTAAATTTTCGTTGATAAAATATCTCTTTATATTGCTCAATATGTGCTGGGTATTTCCAACTTGGGGAGCAACGAAACTAGCTGATCTCTCACTGCATACCGTCATGTACTCTCCGCTGGCGGTGGCATTTTATGCGGGGGTGGTGGTGAGCTTGAGCTTAGTTGCCATCGCCCGTTCACACTTTGCTGTCAATCGTATTCTTCACGCGCTACTTGGTGCGGCAGGACTGGCTATACTCGCCTCTATGGGCGATATCGCACTTTACGTTTTAGTTGCCATTTTACTATTGCATATATGGCAAAGCGATAAATTGGGTCAAGGCCGTCATATTGTGATCTGTGCGCTGTGTGCAGTTGCTGCGACATTGTTGACGGTCAGCCATTTTTGGTGGCATTTACCAAGTGTTTATGTGGTTTTAACTCTGCTTCCTGTGTTTATCAGCGAATTATTTCTTGAAGGGCCGCGATTAGATGACAGAGCCCCGATGGAGTCTAATTTAGACTCTAATGCGGATATATTGGGGCTACCGGATAGAGCAGGTATTCGAGAAGCATTTAATGAGTATCGAGCGCGTGAGCCTGGGACAGCCATGTTGGTGATGGTGAGGCTTGAAGGGTTTCAACAAGTTAATTTTCACCTTGGTCGTGAGTTTGGTGACTTGTTGCTCGCGCAATCCGCAAATCGCATGAAACAACATTTACAATGCCACGATATTATGCCCATCGCGATGGGCAATGATGTTGAGCGATTAGCGCATCTAGGTGGATTGCATTTTGTATTTGTGTGTAGCCTAGCTCACCAGCAGCATCTTCACGAACAATTATGTGCAGAAATAATCGAGAGTACGCTAAAACCTTTCAATGTTGGTAACTGTATTATAGAGGTCAGTGCAAGGGCTAGTTATGTCAACTGTGATGAAGAATTGGGTCAATTTGACGAGTTGCTTACTTGTGTATTTTTGGCGCTAGACAGCAGCCCAGATAAAACCATCGCACCTTACCAGCAGAAAATGCAGATCGATAGATTAGAGCAACAAGCTAGACTGGCAGAGCTCGCGCATATTGACTTTAAAAATGAGTTGGAACTGTATTTTCAACCAATTGTTAGAAACAGTGACGGCGACATTGAATACGTTGAGTTGCTCTTGCGCTGGCAGCACCCCAAGCAAGGGATCTTAGCTGCGAGTAAGTTCATCGATGATATTCGTATCGCAGGGCTTGCACTGCCTTTGGCGCAGTATGTTATTGAACGTGCAGCTGAAATCGCGCTGGCGCTTCGGGTTGAAGGGATCCAAATGCCACTTGGGATCAACCTGTTTGGGCCTGAAATGTTGCACGAAGAGTTCATCGAGTTTGTTGATAGAATTTTGGTCGAACATCAGCTGATGCCGCAAGATATTATCATTGAGTGTCCATCACAGATGTTCACCACACTTGATCAACAAGGTGTCGCCATGGTGGCCAGGTTGCGCACTATGGGCGTGAAGCTCTGTGTAGATGGTTTTGGAGAATCTCCACTATTATTGGCTAAGCTGCCAAAGTTAGAAGTGGACTATGTGAAACTTGGGCGCTCATTGACGACGCCGAATCAGAGCCAAGGGAACTTTAAGGCTGTGGTGCGTGGCATCGTTGAAATGCAGAACGTACAAGAGTGTAAGGTGATCTGCGAAGGAGTAGAGTCTCAAGAGCAATTGCAGTTTGCCCAAAACCTCAATGCTTTTGCCGCTCAAGGTTATTTATTTACACGGCCTCTGAGTAGTATCGGCATGATCAGTTGGTTGAAGCAGTGGCGCTGGGAGCACCCTCTAGGAGATAGTCCCAACACCTCAGATGCTAGCTAGTTTTGTCGCGCTTTCAAATAGCTACATACTAGACCTGACAATACTTGCCCCGCCTCGATATATCCTTGAGCAGCCCCCTGAGGGTGATTTTTTGGTGCAGCTTCGCACAGGTGCAAATAGTGTGTATTTGCTTGTTTGGCACTCAGGTAAACAAAGTGCTCTGCATCATTAACGCTGAAGCCACAATTGGTATACGCACTGACTGGCATCCCTGAAATAGCATCGACATCCACCTCAATACCAAGAGGAAGATTTGGATCAAACCGTGTAGTTGCAACTTTAATAGCATCGGTGAGTGATGTGCTGCGAGATACCAAGATGTCTTGGTACGTAGTATAAGTAAACCCAGCGCTTTGCAATGAAGCAATGATGGTGTCATTGTTTTTCTGTTCATGCATACCGACAACGTGATAATCAGCAAGGTAACCGGCATGATGTGCGTAACTAAACCCGTTACCTGAATGTCTGCCTTCTATGGCTCTAAAATCAGCGTGGGGGTCAAAGTTTATTGCCTGACATTGTTTCTGTTGACTGTTTGACAGAGCTTGCAACAAACCAAAGCTGTTGTTGTGGCCACCACCTATCACAATTGGTTCTAGCCCCGCATCAAATATGGCTTTTAGTACAGCGCTAACACGCACATCCAGTTCTTCACACAAGGTTCTAAGTCGAGTGAGGTCGGCATCTAAGCTGTTATCCAGCGTCTCACTTTGTTGCTGTAAATCATCGGTGATGACCTCTCCCAGTAATAGCACATTGCTAGGAGTGAGAAACTGATTGCAAGGCAAATTTAAAAAACGTTTTAAAAATGCGTGCCAGCCATCCGTTGCTCCGCCGTTACCGCAATTACCGCGCGGTCCAATGTCTTCGTTGACGGCAACGAGAACATATTTTATGCCAAACTCTGCGGCATCTTTTAGTGCCTCAGGCAGCGGGGATTGTGACTTCAAAAAAGACAATGATTGCCAAAATCGTGTTTCATTTTCTCGTGTAGCTGTATATTCGCTGATGTTTGATTCGTTATAAATCTTGATCCAGTTATGTGCAGTCATGGTGTTTCAGGTATTAAAAGCAGGTTAGGGTAAACAGCGCCAAGCCAGGGCTCGTAAAGCACAGTGGCTTGGTGATGGACTTAAATAGTAGGTTAGGCGTCGTCTTCGTCTACTTCGAGCAATAACTCTTCAGCTGAAATAACAATGCCTGTCGAGTCTGCGTACAGGAAATCATCATCAAAGAAAGAAACACCTGCAAAATTGACAGGAATGCCTTGCACGCCCGTGCCCTCGCTGTCTGCGCCGACAGGAATAGAGGCAATGGCTTGAATGCCAAGCTCACATTCTTCGAGCTCTTCGACATGACGTACTGCGCCGTATACGACGATGCCTTGCCAGTTGTTCTCCAAGGCAAGCTCAGCGAGATCAATGTCGATTAAGGCGCGTCGTGTAGAGCCTCCACCATCAATCAATAAAACTTTACCAGTTCCATCTTGTTGCAGTACTTCGGCGATCATTTCGTTGTTTTCGAAACATTTCACCGTTTTTATACGACCACAAAAGGCATGTTGTCCGCCAAAGTTAATAAACATTGGCTCAAGTACGTCAATGGCATCGGCGAAGTGATCACACAGATCAGACGTGCTGTAATCCATCATAGTATCCTCAGAGAATGGCTAAACTGTTGTCAGTATACTCCCATTGAGAAGCTGCGCAATGCTTTGAATAAACTTACATAATTGTGTCACAAAAATGTCGCGGTATTGTTATTAAGCTCTTCTATGCTGAAATTGTGAACAAATGTAAGCAACTATGATGAAAGCACAAATAATTAAACTAGACACGGCGCTCTATTTTGCACTGTACAAGCCGAAACGGCGAAAATGGTTTAACTGGTTGATGTTAATGCTGTCTAAAAGTGGCAACGGTGGTCTATACGTCATTTTAGCATTATTGAATGGTTACTTTATGGGCAGTGATGGTAGCGCATTTGTACAAATGGTACTGGTTGCGTTTGCCATAGAGCGACCATTGTATTTTGTAATGAAAAAGCACTTTGCCAGGATAAGACCGTGCGATTGTCTGGCTGTAAAGGCAATGCTTACACCCAGTGATAAGTTTAGCTTGCCCTCGGGTCACAGTGCAGGGGCGTGGTTGTATGCCACGTGCCTGATTGATGTTTATCCGGTATTGACCATCCCTTTGCTGATTTGGGCGGCGGGAGTTTCGTTATCACGCGTTTTGGTTGGAGTACATTATCCAATAGATGTTGTGCTCGGAGCATTGATGGGCAGTGGGTGTGCTTTATTGGCCATCGGCATTTTAGGAGAGTTATGAGAATACTATATGGGATCCAAGGGACGGGGAATGGCCACATTACACGTGCACGTGTGATGGCGGAATGTTTTACCAAACTCGGAATTGATGTTGATTATTTGTTTTCCGGAAGGGATGCTAACCAATACTTTGATATGGGGGTATTTGGTCAATATCAGGTGAGACGCGGGCTAAGCTTTATTACTAAAGGCGGCAAATTAAATTATCAAGAAACCATGAAGCAGCTTAAACTTGGTGCCTTTTTACGCGATGTTCGACAGCTGGATATCAAGCAATATGACCTTGTGTTCAACGATTTTGAACCTGTGTCTGCATGGGCTGCGAAATTAGCGAAAGTGCCAGTCGTTGCGATGAGCCATCAAGCGGCATTTTTATCTCCAGAAGTGCCTTTATTTGGTGCTGGTTTTATGGAACGAGCTTTGATCCGTTGGTTTGCACCTGCAAATGTGCATTTGGGGGTGCATTGGCAACCGTTTGCAAAAAACATATTACCGCCTTTTATTGCTTTTCATGGTAATCAGACGGTATCAATTGCGAATAAAATACTGGTGTATTTGCCTTTCGAAGATCTGAATAGCATTGTTGAATTACTTGGGGATTTCCCTGATAGAGAGTTTTATTGTTATCACCCTGATGCGGTTGATCAGTCGATCAATCATATTCATTTGCGTGCGCCGTCCAGAACGGGATTTTTGGAAGACTTGACAAGTGCATCTGGGGTTGTTGCAAATGCTGGGTTTGAGTTGTCTAGCGAAGCGCTCAAGTTTGGCAAAAAACTATTATTGAAACCTTTACAAGGACAATTTGAACAATTAAGCAATGCGATGACGTTGCAGTCCTTGGGTTTGGCTGAGGTGATGAACTATCTAAACTCCGAAGCGTTGGGGGAGTGGTTAGAACATCCGGAGGGGCAAATAATCGATTTCCCTTCAGATGCAACGCCTTTGGCAAAGTGGCTTGCGAAAGGCCAATGGCAAGATTACGGCAGTTTACATGACAGTTTATGGCAACCAATACTCTATAACAGGAACAAAGTTGCATAGTATGTAAAAAACATGAAATATTTTTGATTAAACTTGTAGATTCAATTTCGGCGCAAGGTGAGTTTGGCTATACTGTATTGCAGGTTCTGTAATAATTAGGTAACTGTATGGCTCTACTTGAAAATCTAACCATAAAAAGGCGTTTACAGCTCAATGCTGTTGTTGTCGGTGTTGCTTTGCTGGTTATGCTGGCTGTGATCATCACTGAAGCCAATACAATGCGCCAGTTGAATGAGACCATTCAATATGCAGAAGAACTGGATGTTCATGAGTTGTCCATGCGAAAGTATGAGAAAAACTTTCTATTTTACAAAGATGTAGCTGCGCTGGAACAGTTTGAAAAGGAATATAAACAACTTAAGCAAAAAAAATCGCAACTTGAAGCTGTTTTTATCGACTTTGGCATCGATTTAGCGCAACTGAATCAGTTTGAACAGTTGGTTACCCAATATCACGCTGAATTTAATCGCGTTGTTGAATTACAAAAGACCATAGGCATGCACCCAAAAGATGCCCTATATGGTGAATTGCGAAAAGCGGTGCATGGTGTAGAAACGCTGCTAAAACAAAAAGAAGACTACAAGTTGCTGACAACCATGCTGCAACTTAGACGCGCAGAAAAAGATTTTATGCTGCGTCTAGATACCAAATATCTAGGTAAGTTTAATAAGCACATTGAGACGTTTGAGTCTCAGATCCGTGCATCCAGTCATAGCCGCGCTTACCAGCAAGAACTCATTGATTTACTCGGCGTGTATCAAGCCAAATTCAAAGGCTTAGTGGATGCACAGGTAACACTGGGTGTCGATTTAAATAGCGGTGCATTGGGCGATATGCGTACCGTGGTGAAGAAAAGCGATGCGGTGGTTGTCGCCATTGTTGAGCAGACCAAGCGTGAGATTTCAGAAAATGCAGAATTTGCCAAGTCGATTGCAATTCTAATTTTCTTTGCCGCAGCCGCCATTGTGATGGTATTGGTGTGGTCTACTAGCCGTTCTATTATTCGCCCTGTTGAGCGTGTTTATCAGACGATTGAGCGGATCAGACGAGAAAACAACCTCGGTATTTTGATTGAGCACAGTGGCAATGATGAAATTACCATCATGACACGCGACTTCAATAGCTTAATTGAAGACTTCAAAAACTTGATCGCAGATGTTAATCGCGCTTTAGTGACCATCAATGATGCCACATCACACCTTTCTGCGACCACAGCGCAAACCAGTGCTGGTATGAACGAGCAATTGCACGAGGCGGATATGGTGGCAACCGCAGCCACAGAAATGCAAGCGACTATTCAGGATATTTCACACAATACGGAAGCAGCAGCGCAAAAAGCAGAATCGACGAATAACAATGCACAGCAAGGCCGCAGTGAAGTGACATCAACCATAGATCACATTATGGCACTGTCTCATTCACTAAGTGGTGCCTCTGAAGTTGTTGGTCAATTGGAACGCGATGGTGAAACCATCGGTTCGGTACTTGATGTGATCAGAGGGATAGCCGAACAAACAAACCTACTGGCACTGAATGCGGCGATTGAGGCTGCTCGAGCGGGCGAGCAAGGCCGTGGCTTTGCGGTGGTTGCCGACGAAGTTAGATCTTTGGCACAGCGTACGCAAGACTCGACACAAGAGATTGAAAGTATCATTTCTACATTGCAACAGCGCACCCAAGATGTTGTAAGTATTATGGAAGAGTGCCGAAGTCAGAGTAATGAGAGTGTAGAGCAAGCAGAACGTGCTGGAGAGCTTTTAGGTTTGATCACAGAAGATGTTCAAAACATTATGGATATGAGTACGCACATTGCAACTGCCATTGATGAACAGAATCAGGTTGCGTCAGAAGTAAATAAAAATGTCGTTAAAATCCGTGATATTGCGCAAGGAGCATCTGAACATGCGGCTTCAAATGCGCAAAGTAGTGAAGAGTTGTCTGAACAGGCACGTGCACTACATAATGCCATTGACAAATACAAGGTGTGATTAACTAAAGCGTGTCTGGAGGAGTTTAGGCGCTCTTTTGCAAACAGCATCCATGTGATGCTGTTTTTGTTTCTAAGGCCTAAGGGACAAATTTAATCGGTACGCTGTCTTTGTTCTTATGGTGTTGCTGCACTTTTTCTTGATATTGTGCCCATAATACTTGGTGATCTGTACATAGCTTACGTAGGTACTGCCAACTAAATAGTCCAGAGTTGTGGCCATCGTCAAAACATAGCCTGACAGCATAATGCCCAACGGGCTCAATTGCGTTTAAGGTGACATTTTGCTTGTTTAATACCAGTTGCGCTTGTTCAGGACTGTGTCCTTGTACTTCCGCAGACGGAGAGTGGGTGCGTAAAAGCTCCGCACTGAGCGTGACTTTCATGCCGTCGTCAAAACTAATGTCGAGTTGCTTACTTTGTCGATGGTAATGGAGTTTGGTTACTTGATACATAAAAATTGGGCCAGCATCGCTGACCCAGTCTCCGAACTATAGAATGAAGCGGCTTAAGTCTTCATCTTGAACTAGCATATCAAGGTGCTGTTCAACGTATTTCGCATCAATTTGCAATGCTTGGCCTGCTTTGTCTGAGGCATCGAACGAGATCTCTTCCATCAGCTTTTCCATCACAGTATGTAGACGTCTTGCACCGATATTTTCAGTCTTTTCGTTTACTTGCCACGCAGCTTCTGCGATACGCTCAATCGCATCTTCAGTGAAATCGACAGTCACTTGCTCTGTTTGTAACAGCGCTTGTTGCTGCTCAGTGAGTGAGGCATGAGGCTCAGTCAGGATGCGCTTAAAGTCTTTTGCAGTCAGAGCTTCAAGCTCTACGCGAATAGGTAAACGACCTTGCAACTCTGGGATCAGATCAGAAGGCTTAGCCATTTGGAAAGCACCAGAGGCAATAAACAAGATATGGTCAGTTTTAACCATGCCGTGTTTTGTACTGACAGTAGAACCTTCAATTAAAGGCAATAGGTCACGTTGAACACCTTCGCGACTGACGTCTGGACCTGACGCTTCACCACGTTTACAGATTTTGTCGATTTCATCGACAAACACGATACCGTTTTGCTCAACGGCGAAGATAGCTTGCTCTTTTAGCTCTTCAGGGTTCACCAATTTAGCGGCTTCTTCTTCGATGAGCAGCTTAAAGGCATCTTTAATTTTAAGCTTGCGATTCTTTTTCTTGTCGCCAGACAAGTTTTGGAACATGCCTTGTAGCTGGTTGGTCATTTCTTCCATACCAGGAGGTGCCATGATCTCAACTTGCGGTGATGTTTCCGCGATATCGATATCGATTTCTTTGTCGTCTAGTTGACCTTCGCGTAGCTTTTTACGGAACACTTGACGAGTTGAGCTATTTTCAGCTGGTTGTGCTTCACCCCATGCGTCTTTAGCTGGTGGTAATAGCGCGTCTAAAATACGCTCTTCGGCAGCTTCTTCTGCACGGTGTTTGTGCTTTTTAGTCTGTTGCTCTCGAGTCATTTTGAAAGAGACTTCAACTAGATCGCGGATAATGGTTTCAACTTCTTTACCCACATAGCCCACTTCTGTGAACTTGGTTGCTTCAACTTTGATAAACGGTGCGTTGGCAAGTTTAGCGAGTCGACGTGCGATCTCGGTTTTACCTACACCAGTTGGACCAATCATAAGAATGTTTTTTGGGGTAACTTCAGCGCGAAGGTCGTCATTGAGTTGCATGCGACGCCAGCGATTTCGAAGAGCAATAGCAACTGCTTTTTTAGCTTTGTCTTGACCAATAATATGCTGGTCCAATTCATGAACGATTTCTCTAGGTGTCATTGCTGTCATGGATTTTCCTATTACAATTCTTCGATGGTCTGGAAGTTGTTTGTGAATACACAAATATCACCCGCAATTTTCAAGCTTTTCTCGACAATTTCGCGTGCACTCAAGTCGGTATTTTCAATCAGTGCTGTTGCAGCCGCTTGGGCGAAGTTACCGCCGCTGCCAATGGCAATAAGGTCATGTTCTGGTTGTACAACATCGCCGTTACCTGTGATGATCAGTGAAGCCGTTTCATCCGCTACAGCAAGCAGCGCTTCGAGCTTTCTGAGCGCGCGGTCTGTTCGCCAATCTTTGGCCATTTCAACAGCCGCACGAGTGAGGTGTCCTTGGTGCATTTCCAATTTAGTTTCGAAACGCTCAAATAATGTAAATGCATCGGCAGTACCACCGGCAAAACCTGCCAGTACTTTACCGTTGTAAAGGCGACGCACTTTTTTGGCATTGCCTTTCATCACCGTATTGCCAAGAGACACTTGGCCGTCGCCACCGATAACAACTTTGTCATCACGACGAACGCTTACGATAGTAGTCATAGTATTCCTTAAAAGAGGCCTTTGCCTCGGATAATTATATCAATAAATGCTTAAATGAGGGCAGCTAGGCTAATTTCAAGTCCAGCCCCAAATTCCGCAGTCAACGATTTTGATGCGCTGCAATCTATTTTTATCGCTTTCAGCATCGCGCTTTTTGTCATAGGGCCCTAAACGCACACGGTACCAAACACCGTTACTCCCTTCAGTGCGGCGAATTTCAGATAAGAGGCCTGCAAAGGCAATGCGCGCTTTGCGCTTTTCCGCTTGTTCATAGGTTCTGAAAGAGCCACACTGCATTTGAAATGGACCCCGTGATTTAATGACTTTAACCTCAGCTTCCACTTTCGCTTTTTTCATATCATCGATGAACGGAGGTGGACGAGGCAGCTCTTTTTTATTTTCAACCACAGCGGTAGGTTCCGCCGGTGTTTGTGCCTGTTGGACTTTGGCAGGATCAGCATGCTCTTTGATAAACCACAAGCCATAGGCGAACCCGCCGATCAGCAGCATTGCGAAGGCAGCAAGGACTTTCGGAAAAGGTTTCTGCGTTTTAGGTTGTTGTTTCTTTTGTCCCTTTTTCTTCGGGGTTTTGTTTATATAATCGTGTTGTGCCATATCAGTTTAATAGGTATCCATAGGATCAACATCAATATTCCAGCGCACCCGTGTGGCAAGTTTGTGGCTGCTTATATATTCCTTAAGTTGCATGAGATATTGATGCAAAACATTGCGTTGCGTTGCCTGTATATGTAATTGATAACGGTACTTTCCCGCGAGGCGCTCCATGGGCGCCGGGATCGGACCTAGCAATTGTATACCAGAGAATGGCTGCGCTGGAACCAAATCGGATAAAAATGTCATGACAAGGTGCGCGGAAGTTGCTTCTGCTCTGACCAACGCGAGATGTGTGTATGGTGGAAGCATTGTCTCTTGGCGCTCTGTGAGTGCGTAGCGCGCAAAGTCTTGATAGCCATTATTAACTAAATCTTGCAGCAGTGGATGTTCGGGAAAGTGGGTCTGTAATATCACCGTGCCAGGCTCTCCACTTCTACCTGCTCGACCTGCTACTTGGGTTATCAATTGGGCCATATGTTCAGTTGCTCTAAAGTCACTTGAATATAAACCACTGTCGACATCCAAAATAACCACAAGCGCGACATCGGGGAAATGGTGACCTTTCGCCAGCATTTGGGTGCCGATCAGCACTTGAGCCCCACCTTGGTGGATCTGCTCAAGGGCACTTTCTAAGCTGCCTTTCCTTCTGGTTGAATCTCTGTCAATACGACAGATAGGGATGTCTTCAAATTGAGCAGAGATAAACTCCTCCAGCTGCTCTGTACCAAGTCCTGTGGGCATAATCTGCGTACTACCACAATCTGGGCATTGGTGAGGAACAAATTGCTGTTCACCGCAGTGGTGGCACACCAAGCGCTGCATTGATTTGTGATAGGTGGCGCTGGTACTGCAGTGTTGACAGTCACTTATCCAAGCACACTCATGGCAAATCAATGTCGGCGCGAAACCTCGGCGATTAAGAAAGATCATAGCCTGCTTACCCATAGCCAGAGTACGCTCAATTGCTTTTAAACTTGTGCTGGCGAACCCACCTTGCGTTTGTTGGGCTTTCATATCGACAAGTAAAAATTGATTGTCTTGACTGGTTTGCGCACGTTTACTTAGTGTCAGCAGTTGAAACTTATTATCCAGTGCTTTTTTTAAGGTTTCCAGCGCGGGTGTTGCTGTCCCTAAAAGCAGCGAACACTGCGCTTGATGAGCACGGTAAGCGGCCAAATCTCGAGCGTGGTAGCGCAAACTATCTTGCTGTTTAAACGAATGATCATGCTCTTCATCAACGATGATCATCGCGAGGGATTTAAACGGTAAAAAAATACTAGAGCGAGTGCCAATGACAAGCGCTGTGGTGGCTTGCTGAGCACGACGCCACGTATGCAAGCGCTCGTTATCAGTGAGATTGGAATGCCATAGATCAATTGGTAGGCCAGGAAAGCGACGCTTAAACCGGTTTACTGTTTGCGGAGTTAGACCTATTTCGGGTACCAATACTAAAGCTTGCTTTCCTGCTTTGAGTACTTTTTCTAAGCACTGTAAATACACCTCGGTTTTACCACTTCCGGTGATCCCTTCAATTAAAAATGTGCGAAAACCATCGGTATGATTTACTGCACTGCAAGCGGTTGCTTGTTCTTCATTTAAAGTGGGTTTAGTACCAATAGATAGCGGTTGGTTTTGCCAAGAAGTATCTGGGCGAAGCTCTTCACAAATGAGCTTTTTTTCTTGTAAGCCTTTTATTTGTGCTTGTGTAAAGCCCAAAGTTTTGAGCTCACTATGTGTCGCATCCCCGGCACTGCGCAATTGTTCTAGTAATGCAAGCTGCTTCTTGGCTCTCAATTGCGTGGTTTCTCGCCCCGCGTCGGTGAGTGTTAAAAAGGGCAACTGCGTTTTATCTACATTCTGACCGTCACGCAGTGCGCCTGGTAATGCGGTAAATATTGTCTCACCGAATGGGTAGCAATAATATTGACTGGCAAAAAGTAAAAAACTTAAATGAGCACTATCTAGAATGGGTGTGCTGTCAATAACAGATTCAAGCGGCTTTATTTTATTTTCTGGGACGTCACTATGTGTTTTTAATTCGGTGACGACGGCGACACAACGCCGATTGGCAAATTTGACCCAGACTCGACCGCCGACACAAGGGGTCATGGAGGGTTGGTAGGTGTAATCAAAAGTCTTGTGTAAAGGGACTTTTATTGCGACAGCTGCAAATGGCATGTGCTCTCCAAGTGATCCGCCTATTGCGTACAAAGTAAGAATGCGAAGTGCCAGAGTATACCTCAACACTTTCTACTTGTGAGGGTAAATTCCGGATAGTAAACAGGAATAATAAAAATCTAGTTAGATACTAATTTATTGCTTGTAGTTTGAGTATGAAAGTCCTAAAATACGCGTCCAATTTATTTGTATAACGACGTATGGTGCCAAACTTCGGGTTTGGAGAGCGATACGGCCTTAAATTAGAGGTTTCCTATGAAAGAAGGTATTCATCCTAAGTACGAGACGATCTCAGCAACTTGTTCTTGTGGTAACAAATTCGAGACGCGTTCAACACTTTGTAAAGACATTCACCTAGACGTATGTTCTTCTTGCCACCCGTTCTACACTGGTAAGCAGAAGATCCTTGATACTGGTGGTCGTGTTGATCGCTTCAACAAGCGCTTCGGTGCGCTATCTGCTAAGCGTTAATCACTGCTTAGTTAATGAAAGAAAGCACCTACGGGTGCTTTTTTCGTTTTAGTACATGCCTTTTTCTTCATACATGTGCTTCAGCATTCCCCCGAATAAAAAATAATATGCAATTTGGTATTGTATTAAAAAGTTGCCATATTTGTTCTATAGCATATGTCTAACTAAGTGGTTTAATTGGCACAGCTCCAATGTGCTTTTTGCACTGAAATTATGAAGCAAAATGTGAGATGTGTGTTTAAAACAGTCTTTGTTTTGAATAGTTATGCTTGTTTAATTTTTATTTAAAGTTAGTTAAATTCATCTAAATGTCACTAAATGTAGTTATTTTCATTTAACTGTATGGTTTTGTTAGTGAATTGATTCTTGTTCGTCATATGTGGTTTTTTTGCATATAAATTAACCTTTCATGACCAAGAATTATGGATGTTACCGTTAATTTATTGCTGTAAATTTTGATGAAAAGTAGCTTAAAAGTCGCTAAATACCAAAGAATATCGTCTAACAGGATAGACCTGATAGTGCTTGAATTAATTTTCAAAAGAGGTATTGTTGAAAGCAGTTAGCGAATTTTTATCTCACTCTCACTTTTAACTTCTCGTAGGAAAAAATCGCGTCATGTCAGATTTACGTGAAAAAGCATTACATTACCACGCTCACCCCGTCCCAGGTAAAATCAGTGTTGAACTGACAAAACCTGCTGAATCCGTCAAAGATCTAGCCTTAGCTTATAGTCCAGGTGTTGCAGAACCCGTGCGCGAAATTGCGGCAGATCCTGCAAATGCATACCGATATACAGGTAAAGGCAACATGGTTGCTGTGATCAGTAACGGTACTGCTATTTTAGGTCTGGGTAACCTAGGACCTTTGGCGTCTAAACCCGTAATGGAAGGTAAAGCGCTTTTATTTAAGCGATTTGCAGGTTTAGATTCGATTGATATCGAAGTAAAACACCGCACAACTGAAGATTTTATCAACACCGTTGCAAATATTGCAGATACGTTTGGTGGTATTAACTTAGAAGATATTAAAGCGCCAGAGTGTTTTGAAATTGAAAAAGCTTTAATTGAGCGCTGTGATGTTCCTGTTTTTCACGATGATCAGCATGGTACAGCGATCGTAACTGCTGCTGGCATGCTAAACGCTTTGGAAATTCAAGGTAAAGACATCAAAGAGGCGATCATTGTTTGTTTGGGTGCAGGTGCAGCCGCAATCGCTTGTATGGAATTGCTAATTAAATGTGGTGCTCAACGTGAACACATTTACATGTTAGACCGCAAAGGTGTTATCCATACACGTCGCGATGACTTAAATGAGTATAAAACGCTGTTTGCCAATAACACTGATAAGCGTACATTGCAGGATGTTATTGCTGAAGCCGATGTATTTGTTGGTGTATCTGGTCCTGATTTGCTATCACCAGAAGATCTTAAACTGATGGCTAATAAGCCTGTGGTTTTTGCTTGTTCGAATCCAGATCCAGAGATTAGCCCTGAAGTGGCACATAGCGCTCGAGACGACTTAATCATGGCGACAGGTCGCTCTGACTATCCAAACCAAGTTAATAACGTACTGTGTTTTCCGTTTATTTTCCGCGGTGCATTAGATGTGCGCGCTACTGCTATCAATGATGAAATGAAAATTGCAGCGGTAGAAGCTATTCGTAGTATTGCAAAAGAACCTGTACCGGAAGAAGTTTTGGTTGCAGCAGAAGTAGAAAGCTTAGAGTTTGGCTCAGAGTACATAATTCCAAAGCCTATGGACCCTCGTTTACTACCTCGTATTGCAAAAGCAGTTGCACAAGCTGCAATTGACTCAGGTGTTGCACAGATTGAACTACCTGAAAATTACATGGCATAGATTTTACGGCTAAGTCTTGTAAGGGGCTTAGTGTGTTACATGATATAAAAAAGCCTCACATTAGTGAGGCTTTTTTATATTTGATAGGGACTGATTATTCTTCGTTTATCTCAGGAATATCTAATCCCATTTTTTCCATAATCTCGCGAACTTCTGCTGGGATCTTCTCTGGATTATCTTTTCTTAAGTCTTCGTCATTTGGCAAAGGCTGGCCAGTAAACGCATGTAAAAACGCTTCACACAGTAATTCACTATTTGTTGCATGGCGCAGGTTGTTAACCTGTCGACGAGTCCGTTCATCTGTCAGTACTTTAAGTACATTCAAAGGAATTGAAACAGTGATTTTTTTCACCTGTTCTGATTTTTTACCGTGTTCTGCATATGGGTGAACATATTCACCGTTCCATTTAGCCATAATTGTGTACTTGCCTCAGTGTTTACCTTGAATGTGAATAAGACTGGATTTTGTTTGCTGAGTGCACTGCTGACGGTTTGTACCATATACAAGCTAATTGCTGTGCACTGTACAGGAAATTGGCAGAATACTCGGTCTTTTGCCATATTAGGTCAAAGATTCAGTCTTATTGGCATCCTTTATCGCTTTCGTGGCGAAATTTTATCGGTTTGAATAAGATAGTCAAATACTAGTTATTTAGCCATATAGAAGTATAAATGTTTTGACATCTCACAATTGTTCATCTAACCTTTTAGACGTCTAAACATCCAAGTATCCAGGTGACCTATGAGCCAAAGTAAGAAGTCAACGATTGCCGTGAGAAATGGCATCGATGCAGATAAGCATCATGGTGCAGTTGTGCCTCCTTTATATCTCTCTACGACCTATTCTTTCGCTGATTTTGATAAAAAGCGGGATTATGATTATGGTCGCAGTGGCAACCCAAATCGAGATATTTTAGCCGATACACTCACTCAGTTAGAAGGTGGCGAAAAAGGCATTATTACCGCAACTGGCATGGCTGCGGTTCATCTTGTGACACAGTTATTAAACCATGACGATACTTTGGTGATCCCGCATGACTGTTACGGTGGCAGTTATCGATTATTTACCTCTTTAGAAAAGCGTGGCTTATTAAAAGTAGAAGTACTTGATTTAACTCAGCCTGAAAGTCTGCAAAAGATTGCGGATATTGCGCCTAAGATAGTTTGGATAGAAACTCCGAGTAATCCAATTCTAAGACTGACAGACATTGAAGCTGTGGTGAAAGCTGCGCACGGTTGTGGCGCCTTGGTAGCTGCGGACAATACATTTTTATCACCGGCGCTGCAAAACCCAATCGCTTTTGGTGTGGATATTGTTGTGCACTCTACGACTAAGTTTATCAATGGTCACTCAGACGTTGTTGGTGGAGCTGTCATTGCTCGCACGCAAGAATTGGGGGAAGAGCTTGCTTGGTGGGCAAACAATATTGGCATTACAGGTTCACCTTTTGACAGCTACTTAACACTGCGCGGACTTAGAACTTTAAAAGTGCGCCTAAAGCAGCATGAGCACAATGCATTGGCGATAGCTCAGTATTTAGAATCTTCTCCATTTGTTGAGCAAGTTTATTATCCCGGTTTAGCTTCCCATCCACAGCATGCGCTCGCCAAAAAGCAGCAGCATGGATTTGGTGGCATGGTAAGTTTTGACATCAAAGGGGGTCTGAAAGACTCCGCTGCATTTTTAACTTCTTTGTCCCAATTTTCTCTAGCTGAATCTTTGGGTGGTGTAGAGAGTTTGATTTGTCACCCAGCTACGATGACCCATGCAGGGATGGATCCACAGGCTAGACTTGAAGCGGGCGTAGGCGATACGTTAATCCGAATTTCCGTTGGAATTGAAGACGTTGAAGATTTGTTAGCAGATCTTGAGCAAGCGTTTAAAAAGGTGTACAGTCCTGTAAGCGGTGATTCTGACGATGCCAAAGACTTTAAACTATCCCCTGCACATACGGTTTTATGGTAACAATATGACAAAAGTAGTACACAAATTTGGCGGCTCTAGCCTTAGTTCTGCAGCGCGCTATCAAGCGGTTGCTAATATCATTTTAGGCCAATGCCAAAGAGGTGATTGTGTCGTTGTGTCAGCAGCGGGTAAAACCACAAATACGCTAGTGAAGTTATGGCAAAGTTATTTACAAAAAGATGATAATGCCTTTAATGACATCTTATTGCAGGTGGAAAACCATCAAAATCAACTGCTGACAGAGTTGTTTACGAGTCAGCAAGCAAATACTCTATTAGAAAAGCTAAAAGATGAGCTACAGAGCATTGCAAAGGCGGCAGCAGATTTAAACTTACATGAAGCATCGTTATTGGCACATGGCGAAGTATGGTCTGCACGTCTGCTAGCACATTTATTGTCGACATTAAATGTCAGTGCACTTGATGTAGATGCGAGAAGTTTATTTACCCAGCATCAAGGTCAATTGTTACATGCACAAAATAAACAAGCGTGTATAGAACAATTAAGTGGCGAAAAAATTCACATAGTGACTGGGTTTATTGCCTCAGATTGTGACGGTAATACGATCACTCTGGGCCGCAATGGCAGTGATTATAGTGCAACCCTGTTGGCTAATTATATTGATGCGCAGGCTGTATCAATTTGGACTGATACTCACGGTGTGTTCAGTACCGATCCGCGTAAAGTAAGTTCAGCAATTAAATACCCTAAGGTTTGTAGAGCGCAAGCGAATCTGCTTGCTCGTCTTGGTAATCCTGTGTTGCATGCAAAAACGTTATCACCACTGAAAGACACCAACATTAAACTTCAAGTGCGTAGTAGTTATGACCCTGAAGCCGTAGGCACGGAAATCGTGAAACAAGGTTATAGCAAAGATAAGCGGTTTATCACCACATTTGAGGAACTTGATTTAATTCGGGTTGAGGGACTTGCTACGGGTGAGGTGCGAACCTTAAGCCAATTAATACAACATAGTATTCACCACTTTAGTAAGGGTGGTGAAGATTATCTCCTAGTACCGAGTAATGACACCCATGCTGTAGCTAGCCATTTGCAAGGCAGGGGGAATATTGTTGAGTCTCACTTGAGAGGCTTGGCAATAGTAGCGCCTAGCCATGAAACACATCAATTAACTCAGCAAGTGGCTGCGGTTTTAGAGCAGCAAGATGTGGTTGTACGTTTTACTCACAGTGATGGGCGTTATGCATTATTCTTGACAGATCAATCTATCGATAGCGATGTACTTGCTATTTTACATGATAAGGTAGTCAATAAAGGCCGAGAATTAGCTGTGATCATTGCGGGCCTTGGCAATGTGGGCGAAGTGTTCGTTGATCAATGTCAAAAGCAAGTTGAGAAGTTACAAGCAAACTTTGATCTAAAGATTGTGGCTTTGGTTCGCTCTAAAGAAATGTTGTTTTGCCCAAGTGGTATCAATATTCAAAACTGGCAACAGCAATGGCGAAGCGAGGCGCAAAGCTACCAGCAGTCAGATTTGCTTGAGCGTATCGGTGAACTCGACTATGAGCACAAAGTAGTGATTGATATTACTGCCAGCGATGCTTTTAGCGATATGTATCCGAGTTTTGTGGCACATGACTGTCATTTGATAAGTGCCAATAAATATGCCGGTACAGCAGCACAAGCTTGGTATGGAAAACTACTTGAGCAATTACAAGAGCGCAACTTACACTGGCGTTATAACACGAGTGTTGGTGCTGGATTGCCGATCAATTTTGCATTGGCTGATTTGCAAAACAGTGGGGATGCTGTGACGCGTATAGAGGGGGTATTCTCTGGAACTCTTTCTTGGCTATGTAGTAGCTTTGATGGTACTAAACCTTTTTCTGATTTGGTGTTAGAAGCACAGGGGATGGGCTATACCGAGCCGGATCCGAGAGAAGACTTATCAGGTCGAGATATGCAGCGTAAATTGCTTATTTTGGCCAGAGATCTAGGACTTGAACTAGACGTTGAAGATATTGCCCTAGAGCCATTGATGCCAGAACATTTGGCCACAGGTGATTGGGACTCTTTTCTTGCTAAGCGTCAGGATTTAGATACATTTTATCAGTCTCGTTATGAGCAGTCGCAATCTGAAGGCAAGGCACTGCGTTACACAGGGGCTTTAGATATCGATGAGCAAGGTCAGGTTAGTGCTAAAGTTGGCATTGCCTATGTTGAGGCTGGCAGTGCAATTGCGAATTTAACCCCTGGTGACAATATTTTTGTGATCACCAGCCAGTGGTATGAAAGTAACCCGTTAGTGATCCAAGGGCCGGGTGCCGGTAAAGAGGTGACAGCAGCTGGGATCCACTCTGATTTATATTGGTTAACACAAAAGCTCAAATAATAGAGTTGTTTACATAAACGATATTTTGCCAATTTAAAAGGCCATGCACTGCATGGCCTTTTTGTTTTTCTGTTATCTAAAATAATTCTTCTGACGCTGGCAGGCTATCGTCAAAAGGTGTGCTACTGCCTGAGTCTAAAACATACTTTGTCGGAGCGGTTCCTCGTTCAAAATATTCAAAGCGGCTGGTGTAGTCATTTTTTTCACTCAGTAGACCCGTTTTTAAATCAATACGTATTGATACAAGCCCAGGAGGGGGCTCTATGGGTGCCAATGGCTCTTCTTGGAGCGCATGACGCATAAAACTCACCCAGGCAGGCTGTGCCGTCGTCGCACCGGCTTCCCCACCTACAATCTGCTTTTTGCCCAAGTTAGTATTGTAAGCCGCGCGACCAAGTGGTTTGCTGGCATCATCAAATCCAACCCAAACTGTGGTAAGTAAATTTTGGTTAAAGCCGGTAAACCATGTGTCAACGGCATTATTTGTTGTGCCGGTTTTGCCTGCCAAGTCTTTTCGCTTAAGTGTCTGAGCTCGCCAACCTGTCCCGGTCCAGCCTGTTTTATGTCGCCAACTGCCGCCACCCCAGATGGCACTTTTTAATGCATCGGCAACTAAAAAGGCATTCTTTTCCGAAATGATCCTAGGTGCGCATGTATACGGATCGGCTTCAAGTGCTTCTTCACTGCACACACGCAATGGACTTGCTGTGCCTAACTCATTGCCAAACGCATCGGTTAGTCTGTCAATAAAATAAGGTTCAATTAGGTGCCCACCATTGGCAAATGCGCTCATTCCTCTGGCCATTTCTAACGGTGTCATCGCGGCACTACCTAAGGCGAGTGATTCGCTACGTACCACATCTTCGTCACTAAATCCGAATTTGAGAATGTGATCTGCAGTGTTGTTTAAACCAACACCGCGCATTAAGCGGATTGATACAACATTTTTAGATTGCGCTAATGCTCTTCGAATACGAATTGGTCCACTGTATACATCTGGGCTGTTTTTCGGTCGCCAAGCCACTCCTAGGCTGTTATCCCAGTGGTTGATGGGCGCATCGTTAATAATTGTGGCAAGCGTATAGTCACCTTCCAAAGCTGCGGAGTAGATAAAGGGCTTAATGTTTGAACCCACCTGTCTCTTCGCCTGAACCGCCCGGTTATATTGACTTTGCTTAAAGCTGTAACCACCCACAAGCGCTTTGATTTGACCGCTTTGAGGATCAAGAGACACGAGTGCACTTGCCGGCTGAGGAAGTTGACTGAGAACCCACTTTTGTTCACTTTGACGCACCCATATTTGCATACCTGGAGCGAGAATATCGCTGGCAACTTTTGGCGCTCTACCTTGGCGTCGCTCTGTGATATATGCTCTGGCCCAGTTCATTGCGCTCCAATCTAGCGTAATGGTATTGCCAGAAGGCATGACAATGGTGGCTGACTGTTCTTCTAGTGCTGTTACTACCGCTGCATGTAGTGGTGCGATGGCTTTTACTTTTTTCAGTCGAGCGGTGATCTGTTCTGTTGTCCACGGAGTTTCTTCTGGTTGCCAATAGCGAGCGTTGGGCCCTCTAAAGCCATGACGCCTATCATAGTCGTGTAGATTGTTGATGAGTGCTTGCTGAGCTGCGGCTTGGTCGGCTGCATCGACAGTGGTATAAACCCTGAAACCTGAATTGTAGGCGGTGTCAGTACCATACTTTTCAACCATATATGCGCGTACCATCTCTGAAATGTACGGTGCGTATAGCTCTATTTCGGCACCATGGCGTTTTGCAGTAATTGGTGCATTTACAGCGGCATGATATTCGGCTTGTGTAATGTATTTCTCGGCAAGCATTCTGCCCAATACCACATTTCGTCTCGCTTTGGCTCGAGTTGGGTTGCGTATTGGGTTTAGTGCTGATGGCGCTTTTGGTAGGCCAGCGATCATGGCCATTTGAGGTAACGTCAACTCATTGAGTTCTTTACCGTAGTATACTTGTGCTGCGGCTCCAATACCAAACGAGCGGTGGCCTAATTCGATTTTATTGAGGTAGAGCTCAAAAATTTCATCTTTGCTCAACAGCCGTTCAATGTGCAGCGCAATAAAAATTTCTTTGACCTTACGTATATACGCCTTTTCTCGGGTCAAGAAGAAGTTTCTTGCGAGCTGCATGGTAATGGTACTTGCCCCTTGCTTTTTTTGCCCTGTGCTAACTAAGACAATAAACGAGCGTACAATCCCAATAGGATCAATACCGAAATGCTCGTAAAAACGATTGTCTTCTGTCGCCAAAAATGCATTGAGCATAGGCTCTGGTACATCAGATATTTTAACTGGTATACGGCGTTTTTCACCAAATTGATTGATGAGCTTTCCGTCGCGTGTAAAGACCTGCATTGGAGTTTGTAGCTGAACATCTTTGAGCACTTTGACGCTGGGAATATCGGATTTCACATAGAAATACAAGCCGATTAGAATCAGTACGCCAAAAAGGCCAAAAACGAAAACAGTCTGTAATAATCTTTTTAATAAATTCACGAATTTATCCCTAGTGAGACTCCCAATTGCAAGTGGACGCTGTTAGTATATCCTGATTAAAAAACGATTAATAACTTTTGCGTAAATTCTTCAACCCGAACAGGTGTTAAATAATGCACCGTTGTTGTTTGGTAAGTATAATGCATAATACTTAAGGCGTATCAAATGTTAACTTCTAACCAAGAGCGCCAAAATAACGACTAATTTAAATACTTGGGTAAATTGCATGTTCGATCAAATATTTAAAAAGCACGCACCAATGATGGTTGGAGTAGATATTGGCTCACACTGTGTAAAAGCCGTGTTGCTTGCCGAGTCCAGTGCAGGTTACCGGGTCGAAGCTGTCGCGATCGAGCCTTTACCTAAAGGTGCAATGAAAGAGCGCGCTATTCAAGATATCGAAGCAATTGGTCGTGTTATCGCTAAATTAAAAAAGCGTCTTCCCAAAGGCACACAGTTTGCGTCAGTTGCTGTATCTGGTCAAACAGTCATCACGAAAATGATTTTTATGGATGTTTCGTTAACTGATGCTGAATTAGAGTCGCAAATTGCAATTGAGGCTGACAGTTTGATCCCATATCCATTGGATGAAGTCAGTTTGGACTTTGAAAAGTTGTCAGTAAATGAAGCGGATCCCTCTAAAGTGAATGTACTGCTGTCTGCTGCTCGAACTGAAAGCGTACAGGCTCGAGTAGGTGCACTTGAAGAGTCTGGGCTTAAAGCCAAGGTAGTCGATGTCGAAAGTTATGCTTTGGCACGCTCAGTGGATGTACTCTATGAGCAATTGCCGTCTGATGCCTATGACAAAGTTGTCGGCATTATTGATATCGGCGCAGTTGTAACCTTGATTAGTGTGGTACAGTCAGGCAAGACTTTGTATACAAGAGACCAAGTTTTCGGCGGTGAACAATACACTAACAGCATTGTTGCTTACTATAATAAAACTTTTGACGAGGCGGAACTTGCGAAAACAACCGGTGATCTTCCTCCAAACTATACTTTTGAAGTACTCGCGCCATTTCAAACTTCTCTCTTACAGCAAATAAGGAGAGCGCTGCAAATGTTTATGACCACCAGTGGGCATGATCAAGTGGACTATATTATTTTAACTGGTGGAACTGCACTTGTTGAAGGCTTAGACAGACTACTGGTTGATGAGTTAGGTGTGCATAGCATTATTGGTGATCCATTTGCGAATATGGAAATTGCTCCTAAAGTAGATAGAAGTGTACTTAACCGCCATAGTGCGCAATTCTCGATAGCGACGGGACTGGCATTGAGGAGCTTTTCTGCATGCCACATATAAATCTACTCCCTTGGCGAGAGCAGCAACGACAGGCATCGCAACAAAAGTTTTTGACAATTTTGGCCGTTATTGTCGCGACCAGTTTGGCACTTATGTACTTAATGGGTACATTTTACGACGGACTAAGGCAGGGTCAGGAGATAAAAAACCGTTACCTGCAAGGAGAAATTGCTAAATTAGATGAGCGGATAGGCGAGATTGAAGGACTGAATAAACAAAAAGAAAACTTGCAACGTAGAATACGATTGATCGAAGTATTACAAAGCAACCGAAACTTAGGTACTCAGATTATCGATGAAGTAGCTAGGGTAGTGCCTGCCGGTGTTTATCTGACAAGCTTAGAGCGCACTGAAGATATGATTAAAGTTGTTGGGCGCAGTGAGTCTAATAATCGTTTATCGCAAATGCTTCGCGCTGTGGAGTCATCTTATTTACTAGAAAAACCGGTTATTCAAGGTATCGTAGCTGGCAGTAATGACGATAGATTGCTGAGTGATTTTATGATGCACTTTTACGTAAAATCCTTTGAACAGATGGAGCTTGAGCGTCAACAAAATAGCAGCGTCGAATCAGGAGTACCTAAATCGTGAAGCTTGATATCAAAGCATTGCAAGAAATCGACTGGAATGAAGTTGAGCTAGATAATATAGGTGAGTGGCCACTACCAGTTAAAATCATCTGTTGTTCGCTAGTTGTATTGGTCATGCTGATCATTGGCTACACTATGTTGGTTTCAACGTCGATAGACAGGTATGAGTCGGCAGTGAGCAAAGAGCAAGAATTACGTAAAAATTACCGCATCAAGTATGGCCGAGCCAATAATTTAGAGTTATATCGACAGCAAATGCTGGATATGGAAGATCAATTTTCCCAACTACTCAGAAAGTTACCGACTTCTAATGAAACGCCCGGTTTATTGGATGATCTAACCTATGTAGGTACTTCCAGTGGTTTAACCTTTTTAAAAATAGGCTGGTTGCCAGAAGTTAAAAAAGAATTTTATACAGAACTACCAATAAATCTTGAAGTTGTCGGTACTTACCATGAATTTGGCGAATTTGTCAGTAAAGTTGCGCAGCTACCTCGAATCGTGAGCTTGCATGATTTTAGAATTGAAAACGCAGGAAATAACGCGTTGGTTTTTGGGGTGGTTGCCAAAACTTATCGATATGAGCAAGGAGAGAGTCAATGATTCGGCTTGCGCCAACCTTGCTCACTTTACTGTTCATTGCTGGGTGCAATGATGATACCGCAGAACAAAAAGAATTTATTGATCGGGTCCAAGCCAGTGCAACGCCGTATATAGAGCCAATTCCTGAAATGATGAACTTTGAACATTTTCAGTATCAGGCGTCCGATCTACGAAGTCCTTTTGTTGCCCCTCAGCCTGAAGTGATTGAAAATCGGTTAGTACAAATTAAAAACTGCCTTCATCCAGATCCAGAAAGGTTGAGAGATCCATTGGAAAAATACCCATTGGACAACCTTATAATGAAAGGCATAATTGCAACAGAAGTAACAACTTGGGCATTGATCAAAGCTGCTGACCAAGGTTTATATAGGATCAGAGAGGGGCAGTATATGGGGCTCTATCATGGCGAAGTAGTTGGTGTGCACTCTGATAGAATTGAGTTAATGGAGCTTATCCCTGACGGTACTGGTTGTTGGAAAGAGCGACTCACAACAGTTGAGATGCCTGAAGCTGAAGAAATGGGCGCGAGTGAATAATAAAAAGGTGATACGACTATGACGCGCAACCTAGCAAATAGTTTTGCGAAAACATTAATTGGCGGTGCATTTTTAGGGGCTTCTATGCTCTCTTATGCTATCCCCATGCTCTATGATGTACGTTACAACCCAATAGCCTCGGGAGAGACTGAATTACAGTTGGTGTTCGATGAACAGCTAGAAACCGAGCCTCAAGTACAAGTTTTGAGTGAACCTGCGCGATTGGAACTGTTTTTTGTTGGTGCGGAATTCGAAGAAAGCCTCAAGGAGTTGGCGATCAATAAAGCAGGGATCCGTGCAATTAAAAGTAATATGGAACCTGATGGCTTTAAAATTACTATCATGTTGGAAGAGTTAAAGTTATATAAGACAACGGTCAAAAATAACTTGGTGTATCTACAGGTATCTGACCAGCCAATTCCAGACGAGAGCTCAGCCGAACAAGCAAGTCAATATATTAATGGAATTCAAAGTATAGACTTTAAACGTACCTCCGAGGGGGCGGCACAAATTCTCGCATTTTTAGATTCGGCGCAAAGTGCAATAGATGTGCAACAAGTGGGTGATAAAATCATCGCAGATTTCCACCATATAAGTATTCCGGACGAGCATTTATATGAGCTGGATGTAACAGACTTTGGCACCGTCGTTGGTAAAATTGAAACGTTTCGAGAAGATACTAAAACGCGAATTGTTATTGAGCCAAACTCTGCGTTTAAGTTCAACTATCAGCAGTTAGAAAATATTTTCACTTTGACAGTTGAGAAAGACAGCAATGAATTTCAATTTGGTGAAAGCAAATCCTATCAAGGGCAACCTATCACTTTAAATTTTCAAGATATCCCGGTTCGCTCTGTACTACAGATAATTGCGGATACCAATAATTTTAACTTGGTAACCAGTGATTCAGTATCGGGCAATATTACGTTGCGCTTAGATGGGGTCCCGTGGGATCAAGCGTTAGATGTGGTGTTACGAGTTAAAGGCCTTGATAAGCGTATGGAAGGATCAATCTTGATGGTTGCACCTTCTGAGGAGTTGAGTGCGCGAGAAGCAAAAGAATTGCAAGCGAGAAAACAAGTAGAAGAGCTAGAGCCTTTATATACTGAATATATTCAGCTGAATTATGCGAAGGCGCAGGAGTTTTCCGACTTGCTTAAAACTGACGTAAACTCAATTATCAGTTTACGTGGTAGCGTCTCTGTCGATGCGAGAACAAATACATTATTAATTAAAGATACCGCACGTAGTATCGAAAGTATCAGGCGGATGGTTGAGAAGCTCGACGTTCCTGTCAAACAGGTACGTATTGAGTCTCGTATGGTGACCGTGACGGATAATATTCAAGAAGATTTGGGGATCCGTTGGGGATTTAGTGATCAGCAGGGCAATGATGCATTATCAGGTAACTTAACTGCTGCTGATTTATTGTCGGGTGGGACGATCCCGGGACTGGAAGATAGATTGAATGTAAATCTACCAGCGCCTTCTACTGCTGCGAGTGTTGGTATGCACATTGCCAAGCTGTCTGACGGAACGTTAATAGACTTAGAGTTGTCGGCACTTGAGCAAGAAAATAAAGGTGAAATCATTGCGACGCCAAGTATTACAACGGCCAACCAAAAAACGGCCCGAATAGAGCAAGGTACAGAGATCCCTTTTGTTGAAGCGTCCTCTAGTGGGGCAACGGCTGTTGAATTTAAAAAGGCCGTGTTAAGTTTGGAAGTAACACCGCAAATTACACCAGATAATAAAATTATTTTAGATTTAATTATCACTCAAGATACGCGAGGTGATACAGTACAAACCGCCAATGGTCCTGCAGTGGCAATTAACACCCAACAGATCCAGACCCAAGTATTGGTCGACAACGGCCAAACTGTTGTTCTTGGCGGTATTTACCAGCAAGAAACAACAAATGCGGTGAGTAAAGTACCACTTCTTGGAGATGTGCCGTACCTTGGGGTGTTGTTTAGAAACACTAAAGAAATTAATGAAAAGAAAGAGTTATTGATTTTTGTCACGCCCAGAATTATGAATGACAATTTGTAATGGTGATAAATTAACAAATAAAGGCGGATTTTACGCCTTTTGACTTGAAATGTTGAATAGAATACTGAGATAATCCCCTCCTTAATTTTGGGGCCAGGTCGTTAGGCGGGGTTTTATTTCAAATTTTAGAGTTCGTTTGTACTAAATAGATATGGCTGAGAAACGTAATATATTTCTAGTAGGCCCTATGGGGGCTGGTAAAAGCACAATTGGTCGTCACATTGCCGATCAGTTACACCTTGAGTTTTTTGATTCAGATCAGGAAATAGAGCGCCGCACGGGTGCTGATATTGCTTGGGTCTTTGATATCGAAGGAGAAGAAGGTTTTCGTAAGCGTGAAGAAACTGTAATTTCAGACTTAACTGAGAAGCAGGGTATCGTACTGGCGACAGGCGGTGGCTCAGTGATCAGTAAAGAAGTGCGCAACAAACTGTCAGCTCGTGGGATTGTAGTATATTTAGAAACGCCCATTGAAAAACAAGTGGCTCGAACACAGCGAGATAAGCGCCGTCCTTTATTACAGACAGGTGAAGACTCAAGAAAAATTTTAGAAGATTTGGCTGAGCAACGAAACCACTTATATAGCGAAGTGGCTGATATTGTTGTACGCACTGATGAGCAAAGTGCCAAAGTAGTCGCAAATCAAATTATCGATAAATTAGATTTTTAATTGCCAATATAAAAAGGAGGGTGTAGTGATGCTTGAATTGAATGTGGATTTAAACGAGCGGAGCTATCCCATCTATATTGGAGAAAATCTACTATCGGATAAAGGGCGATTAATTGAACATGTAGGTCAAAGTCGCCCTGTGATCATTAGCAACGAAACAGTTGCTCCTCTCTATCTCGAAGTCATTGAATCTCAACTCAGCGACTTATCTCCACTACACTTCATTATTCCAGATGGTGAACAATACAAATCCTTAGATTGGTTTGAGAAAATTTGTGCTTTCTTGCTTGAAAATAACTGTGGTAGAGATACTTGCTTAATCGCCCTTGGGGGCGGTGTTATCGGAGATTTAACTGGGTTTGTTGCGTCAGCATATCAACGTGGTGTGCCATTCATTCAGATACCAACGACTTTGCTTTCTCAGGTAGATTCATCTGTTGGTGGTAAAACGGCTGTTAATCACCCTCTTGGGAAAAATATGATTGGCGCGTTTTATCAGCCTAAAGCCGTTTTTATCGATACAAGCTCATTAAACACCTTGCCCGCACGCGAATTTTCCGCTGGCATGGCTGAAGTGATAAAATATGGCCTGATCTATGATGCTGATTTTCTTACTCGTTTAGAAAGTGATGCAGCCCAATTAAAATCGCTTAATATTGAGAGTCTCAATCAAATTATTTATCGCTGTTGTGAAATCAAAGCAGAAATTGTTGCTAAAGATGAAAAAGAAGCAGGTTTGCGCGCTTTACTCAATTTGGGACATACCTTTGGTCATGCAATTGAGGCGCAAATGGGCTATGGCAATTGGCTGCATGGTGAAGCGGTTGCAGCAGGTATTGTACTGGCCATGGAGCTTGGACAACAGCGGGGTGACATTAATACAGCTGAAGTAACGCGTGTGTGCAATTTGTTGGCTCAATATGATTTGCCTACTTCACCCCCAAGAGAAATGACGTCTGAACAGTTTATTCACCATATGCGCAAAGACAAGAAAAATAAACAAGGCAAAATCAGATTTATAGTACCCACTTCGCTGGGGGTATGTGAGTTGGTAGATGACGTGTCTGACGCTAATGTAGGCCATTTAATAGGGCAGTAATGCAGTCTCAAATATTGCCAAGCCGTTCTGCCTTGGTCGATAGAATTGCAATGCAATTTGAATATGGGCAGAGCTTAATTTGTCTGGTCGGTAATTCAGGCTTAGGTAAAAGTTATTTGGCTGAAAGCTTTATTACTGATAAATACAGTGATTTTTCGAAAGCCTTTATCCAATTAAGTGCACATTCCAAAGATGTCGATATTATTCGACAACTCATGGAGCATACTTTTCGTGCGCCACTGGTGGATCAAAAACTTTCCCTGACGGAAAACTTCTTCGTTTTAAACAGTGAACAGCCAGCAGAGCCGTGTTTATGGGTACTTGATGGTGCAAGACACCTCAGTGATGAACTGATCCAGGAGCTGCAAAACCTCGCAGTAAGAGCGCCACATACCTTATACATTTTAGTGACCGCACAAGCTCCCAATATGCTGCCAAATGCATTGGATATTCATTTGGAACCGCTTTCGCATGCTGAATCCAAGCAATTGATGAAAATGTTTTTTACGCAATTGCCACCAGATGATGATCCTATATTTAAAACATTCATAACCGAAGCTCGGGGTAACCCTAGTGTGCTGCTTGATTGGAAACAAGAAGAGCAGCAGCTTGACTTGAGAGCAGATTCACAACCAAAATTAAAACAAAAGCACTTTTTTATTGCAGCCTTTTCATTGATCCTCACCCTGTGTTTGGTTGCCGCTTTGTACAATAAACAGTTGCTTGATCTACTTGGGGAAAAGCAAGAAGTAGCAAAACAGCAGACTGCTATTTTATCTGAGCCGACAGTGCTTGAAGCAGAGCAAGTGCTTGAAGCAGAGCAAGTGCTTGAAGCAGAGCAAGTGCAACCAAAAGTTGACGTGGTATCTAAGGTGGCTAAACACGCAGCAGAGGTACAAAATAAACCAGAGCAAGAACAAGTCTCAGCGGTATTAAGCGCATTGCTATCAGCGCCTACGAAAAGTGCAATGAATAGTGAAATGGCAGTCGACACTAAGAAGCACAGTGAAGTTACTTCCACAGAGCTCGCTCCTGAGCCTGACGAGCAAGAGGTAGAGCAAGTTGCTACAGCGTTACAGCCTACTAAACGCACTGAGAGTTCAACTGATGCTAACGTTCAAGTAACGCCTAAAAATACCGTTCACAGAGTAGATGTATCTCACGATAATCAGTGGTTTTTATTAAGGTCTGATACAGAGTGGAGCATTCAGTTATTGGCCGTGACAGAAAGAAAAGTAGCTGATGATTTTATTGCCAAGCACGCTTTGCCCAACATTAAAGTGGCTGAAGTGAGAAGAAATGGCAAAGTTTGGTGGTTTGTTACTTTGGCACCTTTTGCCCAGCTAGATGATGCTAAGCTGGCTCGTGGTAATTTAAATGCTGAATTGTTGGCTGCTAAGCCCTTTTTTAAACGGATCTCCCAAATAAAGCAGCAAATCCAACAGTCACAGTAAAAAAAATAGTGTAAAATCCCGCTACTTTTGAGTAATTAGATCGATCATGCAGAAAAAAACCAGAGCCTTTCTTAAATGGGCGGGCGGAAAATATAGTTTAGTGGAGGAAATCACTAAACGATTGCGCAGTGCAAACAGTGAGGCAGAAACTTTGGTTGAGCCTTTTGTAGGTGCTGGCTCTGTGTTTTTAAATAGTGACTTCAAGCGTTATGTGTTGAATGACATTAATGCCGATTTAATTAACTTGTATAAAGAAATTCAGCGTGCACCTGATGAATTTATCGCAGATGCGAAAAAGTTGTTTGTTGAACAAAATAACTGTGCAGATGCTTACTATGAATATCGTCAGCAATTTAACGAGTGCGTTGATGTCTATGAGCGGGCTATTTTATTTCTGTATATGAATCGCCATGGCTACAATGGGCTGTGTCGATATAATTTAAAGGGGATATTCAATGTGCCCTTTGGTAAATACAAAAAGCCCTACTTTCCGGAAAATGAGTTATACCACTTTGCAGAGAAGGCTCAAAATGCAACCTTCACCTGTTTAAGCTATGAGCAAGTGTTTAAACAGCTACCTAAAAACTCAGTGATTTATTGTGATCCTCCCTATGTACCACTGAGCAAAACAGCCTCTTTTACAAGCTATGCAAAGGGTGGGTTTAACCTCGATGATCAAGCCCAACTGGCAAACCTAGCTGAGCGTGCGGCATTTGATAACAACAAACCAGTGCTTATCTCAAATCATGAAACTGTATGGACGAGAAAAATATACAGTGAAGCGCAACTGGATGTAATCCAAGTAAAAAGAACAATCAGTCCAAAAGGTAATGGGCGCAATAAAGTCAATGAGCTGATGGCGCTGTACAGTGCACAACCATCGCGTAATTACTGACTTTGTGCGGTAGCAATAACGCCATTAACAAGAAAAATTAAGAAAACAACGAACATAACTACGAAAAGGGTTCCGATAACGGCGTATGGCCAAAAGTGATTGCTCTTGAAGTCGTGGTGATATTTTTTGTGGCTTTGTACGCCAAACATAGCAGCGAGGACGCTTTGAAAGATGCTTAAGAAAACCATCATGATGCGTCCTTTATGCTGTCAATTAAATTTTAGAAATGCTCGAACTGTCTTGTTGGTCATCAGAGCCAATTAAGAGCTCTAATAAGTCTAGGTAGTGAAACTGTGCATTGCTGCTACCACCAGTTAACCACGCATACCAACTTGTATGTGCTTCGCGTTTGCAGTGCTGTTCATTGTAATTGTAAGTTGAGTCGACACACTCACACTGACTAAACTGCGCAGTTTCAATATCGTCATCTCCAAATGAAAATACACCTACCGAAACCACAGCTGCGATTGCCAACAATACCGTCCGTGTTTGAAGCCATGTTACCATAACTATCCCCTCAGCGATTAGCTATCCTTAAATAGTACACTATGGATATTTATTAAACAATCAGTTTATCTCTTTTCTCTGTAAGTTGCTCGCAAATTGGCCATTGCTTGCTCGTGTATTTCCGGACAATTTGAGTTAAAGTAGCGGCGGAAGCTAACTTTAAGGGGAACTCATGTCTTCAGTAAATGCACAACCTGAATTTCTAATTGCACCATCTATTTTGTCAGCCGACTTCGCACGTCTAGGTAGCGATGTTGAAAAAGTAATTAATGCAGGTGCAGACGTCGTGCATTTTGATGTGATGGATAATCATTATGTACCAAACCTGACATTTGGGCCAATGATCTGTGAGGCACTAAGAAACTATGGTATTACTGCGCCAATTGATGTGCATTTAATGATAAAACCGGTAGATGCGTTGATCCCAAGCTTTGCCAAAGCGGGGGCTGATATCATTACATTTCACCCAGAGGCGAGTGAGCATGTTGACCGCAGTCTTGCTTTGATAAAGGAGCAGGGGTGTGAGGCCGGTCTGGTACTTAACCCTGCTACGCCGTTGCATTGTCTTGACTATGTTATGGACAAAGTTGATCAAATATTATTAATGTCAGTAAACCCTGGCTTTGGTGGGCAAAGCTTTATTCCCAATACACTCGATAAACTAAAACAAGTCAGAGAGCGTATTGAGGCGTCAGGCAAAAAAATTCGTTTGGAGGTTGATGGTGGTGTCAAAGTAGACAATATTGCGCAAATTGCAGCAGCAGGCGCAGATATGTTTGTGGCAGGATCAGCCATCTTTAATCAACCGGACTATAAATCGGTAATTGATGCGATGCGTCAAGAGCTTGCTAAGGTAAGGTAATGAATATTCAGGGAGTTTTACTCGATCTTGATGGCACCTTAGTCAACAGTATTCAAGATATGCACTTAGCGCTCAATTTAGCGCTATCAGATGTTGCTTTTCCAGTAGTTTCATACAAGCAGGTACAGCTATGGGTCGGAAATGGCATAGATACACTCGTCCAACGTGGACTGAGCTGTGATAGTGACATTAATCCTGACCTCTCAGCTACGCTTGTAAAACAAGCAACGGAGAGATTTAAAGCGCACTATCAACAATTAGTGGGTGAGTATGCCGAGCTATACCCAGGTGTAGAAATAGGTCTATATGAACTCGGCAATGTGCCAAAAGCATTAGTGACAAATAAAGATAGAGCATTTACATTACAACTTTTGCAAAAGCTTAACATTGCCAAGCATTTTGATGTTATTGTATGTGGTGATGATGGAAACAAAAAACCAGATCCACAATTGCTTAAGCTAGCGTGTGAGCAGCTCGGTGTGAGCGCTTCTCAAGCAATTATGATAGGTGATTCAAAAAGTGATATTTTAGCGGCCCACAGCGCGGAGATACCTGTGATCGCTTTGAACTATGGGTATAATCAAGGGGAAGCACTCTCGCAATTTAATCCACAGTACCTCTGTGAGCAGTTCTCAGATATAATTCCCATTTTAACAAACCATAATTGAGATAAAGGAACAAGATGACAAAACCAGTAGTATTAAGTGGCATTCAGCCAACCGGTGGTATGACAATAGGCAATTACGTAGGTGCCATAAACCAGTGGCTTAAGCTACAAGAGGATCACGATTGTTTCTTTATGTTAGTTGATCTTCACGCGATTACAGTGCGCCAAGACCCAGCAGCTTTGCGCGAGCGCGTATTAGATGGTATTGCTATGTACACTGCATGTGGTATCGACCCAGAGAAATCTGCATTATTTGTACAATCTCAAGTGCCTGAGCATGCACAGTTAGGCTGGGTACTAAACTGTTATGCACAAATGGGTGAATTGAATCGCATGACCCAGTTCAAAGACAAGTCGTCGAAGCATGCGAACAATGTCAACGTAGGTTTATTTTCATATCCAGTGTTACAAGCTGCCGATATTTTATTATATCAAGCAGATCAAGTACCGGTAGGTGAAGATCAGAAGCAACACTTAGAGCTTACTCGTGACATTGCGACGCGTTTCAACAATATTTATGGTGATGTATTTAAGGTACCAGAGCCTTATATTCCAGAGCTAGGCGCGCGTGTTATGAGCTTGCAAGATCCATTGAAAAAGATGTCAAAGTCTGATGACAATCCCAATGCGTTTGTCTTGCTATTAGATGAACCAAAAAAGATTGAGAAAAAGCTCAAAAAAGCTGTGACGGACTCGGACGAACAGGCGCGTATTTATTTTGACCGTCAGGAGAAACCCGGTGTATCTAACCTGCTCACTTTACTATCGGTTGCAACAGGCCGTTCAGTAGAAGCACTTGTGCCAGAATATGAAGATAAAATGTATGGCCACTTGAAAAAGGATACGGCTGCTGCTGTGGTTGAAATGCTAACGCCAATCCAAGCGCGTTTTAAAGAAATTAGATCTGATCAGGCGCTACTTGAAAATATTATGCGCAGTGGTGCAGAAAAAGCAGGTGAGCGTGCTGAAAAAACACTGAAATCGGTTTATGACGCTTTAGGGTTTATTCCTCGTCCATAGCCTACTGAGTGTAAATAATAAAAAAGCCACCGTGTGCACACGGTGGCTTTTTTACTTTTAAAGGGAGTCTAGCGTGTAACGCAGTAGATCCCCTGATTAGTCTTACAAGCATCGCCAGTCGGGCAAGTTCTCTGTCTAACTGTAGTGGTTGCAGGTGTTGGCCATGATCCCGTACCGCCTGCTACATGGGGCGTATTTTCATTAGGTAGTAATTGTTTATCTTGTGACAGGGTTTTTAGGTGCTTTTTATTTATTTGCATTTTCATCATTATCTCCTTTTAAAAATCTGCATTTACGAGCCAATAGGCTGTTTAAAATTAAACCACTTGTAAAGTGAGATAAATTCAAATACGCAAAAGGAATTCTAAAGGTGGCAGGTACGAGAGATATGGTGAAAAATTGAAAAAAGGGTGGCGACCATGTCACCACACCTTAGCAAGTAAGTCTCAGACCTACCTACTCTCACGCAATTTTTTATAGTTCAAAGTAATTAGTAAATAACTTATACAGTTCGGTACCTTGGTTTACGCTTGCTGAAGCAAAGTGCAATATGGCGATGGCATCACGATCAAACGTAATCGGGTTTAATGCTTCACCTTGCGCATACTTGTCCATGCGCAAAATATTGACGAGTGTCTCGCCGGCTTTAATATGCGCACCAAGCGCTGCTTGGTATTCCACCATACCGCCTATCGGGGCGTAAAAAGCCACGTAGTCTTGCAAATAGCAGGCGTATCGCTGTATTGGTTTAGGTTGGTATGTGCTATCTAGGATAACTTCTTTATGAGTCAGGTAGCTCAGAAGACTATCAGCATCTTGTTGTGCTTCGCTCAGGTCAATGTGCTCCTGAGATCCAAGCTCTACAGTAAATGCTTCATTTGTCGTTGTAATCTCTCTACCCAGTGCGCTGAACGCTTCACTGAGTTGCCACCAAGGGCAAAAACAAGCTTCGTCCATCGCACCATCAAATTCATTAGGTATCAGTAGGGTGTGAGGGATGTCAAAGTATTTGGCGCTCGCTTGTGCATATTCTGGACAGTACAAATGTTTTGAAGAGATTGGCCCCGTATGTAAATCAAGGACTAAGTCAGCCTCATGAGCAAGGCGCTGAAGATTAACCGCAATGCGCTTGCCAGTTTTGAGCTGGTGCAACGGTTGGGCAAGTATCTCATCCGTTTTACTAATTAATAGCTGTTTAAATTCACTGCGGATCACCTGCTCTGAAGCATCAACGTACTTTGCAGCAAAGTCGACGACCAGATGAGTATGATCATGATATAGGCGATTCCAATTCTCTCCCGTGATGGGGTCGAAGCGGCCCAGTGTAAACTCTCCTGACTTTTGATTACAGCCAATCGGATTTGCATAGGGGACCAAGGTAATTGAACCATTAAGCTGAACTGTTTTTAGTTTTTCTAGTAAGGCATAAATCACGGCATTGCCCTGTACTTCGGCGCCATGCATATTTGCTTGAATGTAGACTTTGGGCCCTTTGTTTCGATCACCAACAGTAAACACAGGAATAGACAAAGCTTGGCCATTCGCCAGCTCTGCTACTTGAATGGATGTTTGGGCTATCTGATTCATTGTTACCTCAAATAATTCTGTGGTGTCAGTGGTGGTCTAACACAGCGGGTTTGGCCGGACTGGTAGGTGTACTCGCTTGGCAATGTATGGCAGAGAAAGTAGGGCATGCTTTCAGTGAAACCATAGGCACCACATTGACTAAATACAATCCAGTCTTGCTCGGTTATATCGCCTGGTAGTGTGTGCTCTCCCAAGTGATCTAAGGCTGTGCATAGCGGACCGTGCAGGGTAAACGTCTTTGGCGTAGATGTACTGTCACGTAACAGTTCGGCAGGAAATGCCTGTGTGGTTACTGCTGGTCGTAAAATATGATTTATGCCGCCCGCTAATATCAACTGATTGCTACTGTAGTTGCGCTTTTGTTCCACGACAGGATTAACGTAATAGCCGCATTCACCCACGGCATATCTACCTAATTCCATCCATAACTCATCAACATTAGCTTGTTTCTTAATGTTTTCTAAGCTGTCTAAAATTACACTCCAATCAATCGCTGATTGAGATGCGGCGTATGGAATCCCCAAGCCTCCACCTAAATCTAAAACACGCAAATTAATATCTAGCTGTTCGGCTAAGGTGACGAGGGGGTCAATCATTTGCTGCCAGAGGGAAGCTAATTTCTCTGCGTCTAACATATTACCCCACTGGAAGATATGCAGACCGACAAAATCCAAATGATCATATTCACTGATAGATAGAGATGACCACTCCTGTGTTCCTAAACCAAATGGCGTTAAGCTATCTCCGCCTAATGGATTTTTTTCATTATCAGGCCAGCGCAACTGAATGCGTAGCAAGATACGTAATTGGATTTTATGACGCTTGGCTGCATCTTGCAGCCAAGCAACCTGATTGAGGCTTTCCGCTACAAAGGTGGTTACACCTAAGCTTAAGAATTCTTCAATTTGGCGTTTGGACTTAGCTGGTCCTGTATTGAGTACGCGGTTAGCATTGATACCTTGCGCTAAAACCTGTTGCAATTCACCACTACTGGCAACGTCAAAATCAAACCCTGCTTGATCTAATGTTTGAATGATACTAGACAATGGGTTTGCTTTGACTGCATACCAAAGTTTCACAACGGTTTGTTCAGTTAATTGTGTTAAATGAGCGTGCAACGCATCTAAGTCGTAAAAATAGAACGGTTCGTGCTGGTTCTGTACCAGATCAGAAATCGCTGTTTTTACTGGCGTACTCAAAGCTGGCATTAGCGAAGCACCTCTTCTAACTCAAGGGCTGCGTCACTTTGCTCATCGCGGTATTTGACGATAAGAGCACAGGATAAGCTCAGACCCTGCTGTTGCGCCCATTCACCATTCGCAGGACGAGAGCCAGGGATCACAATGGCATTTTCAGGGATTGCTTCGCCTTTTTCCAACACCCTTTCGTTAACACAGTCGTACACGGGAATACTTGCCGAGAGGCGAACTCCTGGCGCTAATACAGCACCTTTTTTCACTACAACGCCTTCAACCAAAACGCAACCAGCGCCAATGAAAGCATCGTCTTCTACAACCACTGGGCTTGCCCCGACAGGCTCTAATACTCCGCCTACCTGTACGGCCGCGCTGAGATGTACATTTTTACCAATTTGTGCACAGGAGCCAACCAACGCATGGCTATCTACCATAGTACCTTCATCGATATACGCACCGATATTAACGTAAGCTGGTGGCATAATTATTGTGCCTGAAGCGACGTATGCACCGCGTCGAACACTGCTTCCACCTGGGACCATTCTCACACCGGCTTCAGCTGCGAATCCTTGAGGTGCTAAGTTATCTTTGTCGACAAAGCCGCCTGGATATTCTGTATTTGTGCCGTTTCTGAAAGCTTCTAAGATACCTTCTTTGACCTCGACATTGGCATGCCAGTTGCCTTGTTCGTCCTGTGTCGCTGCACGAACAGTGCCATTTTCTAGGTTGTTTAATAGGGTTAACCAGCTCATGTATACTTCCTTAACTCCAAGATAAAATAGTTGAATTTGCGGTTTTGATAAACGTTGTATCACTGAGCTCCAAGTGGGTCAGTGGTGGGCGAAGACGCGGCGAAGCCAGCTGTCCTTGCAAGTGCATTAAGACCTTGACGGGGATCGGGTTGGCTACGCTAAATAAGCTGTTTACCGCGTCTGTCCAAGTGGTAAATAAATTTGGAAACGTGCCAGCAAGCGAGCGCTTTACAAACTCGGCTGTTTGCTGAGGCCAAGCATTGGCTGCAACAGAGACAAGGCCGGCCGCTCCCGCTTGTGCAAAGTACGGCATCAATCCATCGTCTCCACTATAAATAGCGAGATCAGGTGATGCTTTACGGAAAGATTCAAAGGTAGCAATATCACCACTGGCTTCTTTGAGCGCCCATAGTTTGGGATGGGAAGCAAGATTTTCAATAACATTTGGACTTATTGAAACAGCGCTGCGTCCAGGAACGTTGTACAACATACATGGGCGATCACTGGCATCCAATAGTGTTTTAAACCAGTGTGTCAGACCCACGTTACCTGGCTTCGCGTAGAGCGGTGAGCCAACCAAAAAGGCATCGATCGGTTGGGTGTTGCAAAATTCAACCCAGTCGAGTTGTAACGCAAGATCATGGCCGCCAATAGCAACCATCAATGGGACCGTTGGCGACAGTTCACAAACATAACGCACTATGTCACGCTGCTCTTGCTGTGAAAGTGCAAGCCCTTCACCGGTACTACCGAGTAAAAGTATGCCATTACCAGCTTGTTGTTGTGCAAGTACTAGCTGCGCTAACGTTTGAAAATCAACGTGGTTGTTATCGTCGAACGGCGTAACAAGCGCTGTCCATAACGGGTAGTCAGATAAGTTGTATTTAGATTTCATCTCTACCGAACTTAAATGCAGCTCGGAAGGTGACTTGAAGTGCAAATCCAGCTTCCGAACAATTAAAATTCGAAGAGCAATGGACTTAAAACAGCATAAGGCATGGCCTTATCTTTCTAAGACCAGAAGCTCTCCACCAAATATGTTGGTGACAGTCGCTGGGATTCAGCCCATGCGCCCGAAAAAATCAATTAGCAAAGATGATTTCTTCTCGGCGTTAATTCCCCTCACTAAATGTCATCGGAGTTTGCTCTCCTCAATTTAGCTACCTGAATAACGCACCTCTTCCAGCCCTCAAAATAGCCATTACAGCTACTTTGCGATAATAGGGTCAGACGGGATTGAAACATTTTGGCCGTCTAGGTGTCAAGCTCCAATCTGTAAAAGACTGAAATTAAGCTACACTTCTGTTTGTATGCAGCTCAATTTTATCTCTATTATTTTGCACCAAACACGGAGGCAGCCGGTTGCTTAAGATATTGAAAACATTTCGCTTCAGGTACATTTTAGCGATTTCTATTATGGTCATTGTCATCACAACAGCGATGGCAACTATGCAGATACTATTATCTCAACAAGCTGCCAGTACGTACGTGATCAATACGGCAGGGATGCAGAGAATGCTGTCGCAAAAAGCGGCGTTATTATTAGGTGCTGAGTACATACGCGAGCATCCAGGTACGTTTGATGAACAGCAAATGCTGCGTGATGCATTAGATAAAATGGCTGAAAACCAAGCTTTTTTATTAGCAAAGTCGGGTGGGCGCTATGCTCACTTATCTTCTGATCTACAACAGTTTTATTTTCAACCTCCGGTTGCTTTGGCAACTCGGGTTGAAGAGTACATTGATTTAGTCAAAACTGCGCACAGCCTTGCCCTTGTCGGCAATTTGAAAGTAGAAAAGTTGATCCAAGTTCAATCCCGAGCTAACGAACTTTTAATTGCGCTAGATCAGGCGGTTACGCTACATGAGTTAGTAGCTACTAACAAAGTAAAGAAGCTGCAAAATGTTGAGCTATTCATTTGGCTTTTTGGGCTCATGATCCTCATTATCGAAGCGCGTTGGATTTTCTATCCGATGGAAAAAAGCATTCAGAAGAAAATTACACGGCTTCAGACACTACGCATTGAAGCCAATCGTCTAAAGCGCAGTAAGAGTGAATTTTTGGCACGAGCAAGCCATGAGATGCGTACGCCGCTGCAAGCCGTTATGGGATATCTGGCACTGTTTAAAGAATCAGCTCAACCTGCTCACCTAGAGGTTGTCGAACACGCAGCAAAGCAGCTTAATATTCTGCTCTCAGCAATAGATGACTACAATGTGCTGTCAGAGAATAAAGAAATTAAGTTAGACAATAAAACCGCTTGTCTGTTTGATACTTTATCTCACTCGTTAGCAATTTATAAACCGCTTATGCAGCAGAAATCGCTAAGTTTTACAACGGACTTAGGGGCTGGTTTGTCACAAGTTGTCGAATGTGATCACAATCGTTTGGCTTGGTTGGTTGGGCAAATATTGGACAATGCCGTGAAGTACACTGAATACGGAGAAGTGAGGCTAGAAGCGGATTGTCACCAAAGGTGTGAAGAAGAAGCCATCTTTCACTGCCTGATAACAGATACGGGACCGGGTATTAACCAAACCCAAGCCAAAATTGATGAAGAGGAAAATTATCAAGGAATGCAGTTGGGGCTTACTCGCGCGCAGCTCATTATCAATATGCTCGGTGGTGAAATGAGCTTTACGGAAAATATACCAACCGGTACCCAGGTATTATTAGAGATCCCTGTGAAAGTGGCTAAATCTGCTGCATTGACACCGTTTGAGTTGAGTAGAGAAAACCCGGCTCTGTTGGTGGAGGACAACTTACTAAATGCACGTGTTGTTGTGACATTATTAGAAAAGTTGGGCCTGTCAGTGATACATGTAGTAAACGGGCAAGAAGCGCTATCTGAGTTACAAAAGCAAGAGTTTAGTTTGGTATTGATGGATTTGAATATGCCTGTGATGGATGGTTTCACAGCAATAAAGATGATCCGTCATAACCTTGGATTAGAGTTGCCCATATTGGTACTTACCGCAAATACCACAGAGCAGGCTATCAATAGAGTGTATGAATTAGGAGCGAACGCCCACTTATTTAAGCCCGTTGATTTAAAAACCTTACGAGAAAAAGTCGAACTGCTAATAACCCCCTCGGTCGTGAACGACTCACTGTCTTGATTATTGGTTTTCAAGGAGGTTACAGTACGTGGCGGCATGTTTTTGGTAGATTAAAGGGTTAGGTGTAAGGTATTCTTACACCTATCAATTTATATTCTCTTGACTATAAAGCCCTGTGCTTTTAGTAATTCAATCAAGCCATGTTGTTTGGGTAAGTGCAGTGCGCCTACAGCAATAAAATGCGATGTTTTACTCATGTCGGGGAGCAGAGTACGGACCCAAGTATGGTTGCGCTCAATCACTAGTACTTGTTCAGCAAGTCGTGCATATTTGGAATCATCAAAGCTCAGCTCGTAATACTTGCTCAATATAGCATCGTCGCCCGTTTTCCAGGCTTCTATCATATCTTTAATAAAGTCATCAGCTTCTCGCATTTGGGAGAGGGTTTGTGTCACCATCTCATCACTCATAATCGCGATCTGGCTGAACATTTCTAATTGTTGCTCAAATAGCTCTAGCTCTTTGATGTTTTTTTTATGTTTAATAGCGTGTGCAATAACTTGTTTATCTATGCCATACGTATCAGTTAATCCCGCCTTTTGATATTCAAGCTGCACAATTGTGAGGATGACAGCCCACGCTGGCGTACTGTTGAATAGTGCGATATTGATCCCCCGCTTGGTAAAATAGGTTTCGAGTTGTTTATAAACTTTTTGGGATACGGCTTGTGGCAATGGACGGCTATTGGAGTTGGCTATAAATGCGGCTGTTTTGTTCTGAATTTCAAATGGCGACAGTGCACTCATATTGAGTTCTACAACGGTATTTTCAGACTGCTCGATGGCACTTTTAACCTTGTCAGGCAAACCTTGCATACTGGGATCACCAACATGAACAGTACCGAATAAATAGGAAGTCACCTCATTTTTTTCTACGCTCCACAGTGCTGGAGCAGCTTGACTTAGTGTGCTAAAAAATAGCAACAAGCAAAATGACGAGACTAATTTAAAAAACGAAATGTGTTTCACTGCAGTGGTCCTTTTATGTCTTGGATTAAACATCATAATCAATTGAATAAGTAAATCACAAAAAATTAATACAGAAATCTGATATGCATAATTGTCTTCGATATATTGAGGTAGTTTACCCTTATGTAAGTTTGCCTCTGTTGCTTTGGATAAATATACTTGGAATGTGTTGTTTTTGGGTTTTTTATTTCTTTATTTGCATTTTTAAACAGTGAAGTGGCATAGTTTTTATGGTTGACATGTCGCCTGTCGCAGGTTACTAATAGAATAAGAACACGCAGACAGTATTTGTCTGCCAGAGAATGCAATCAAGCACAGTACAATTTTTTGGATTTGGATTTATGTTACTAACAGCAAAGCTACTAGTCGTGATTATCAACGTGGTGATTATTATTACCGCGGGGGCTTTGTAGTGCTGTAAGAAAAGAATCAGCTAAAAGCCCCCCGCACTGAAAAGTTCGGGGGGCTTTTTCGTTTTAGGGCAAAAAAACAGAGCAAAGGGCAATGAGCAAAACAATGACAGGCGCACAAATGGTAATCGATATCCTTGTTAAACAGGGTATCTCAGACGTATTCGGCTACCCAGGCGGGGCAATTATGCCGATTTACGATGCGTTGTATGGTGCGCCACTCAAGCATTATTTAACTCGCCATGAGCAAGGAGCAGGGTTTGCGGCAGTTGGCTATGCACGCAGCACTGGTAAGTTAGGTGTTTGTTTTGCTACTTCGGGGCCTGGCGCAACGAATTTAGTGACTGCACTGGCTGATGCAATGATGGACTCGGTTCCGCTTTTGGCAATCACTGGGCAAGTTCCTACTGCGGCAATTGGTTCTGATGCGTTCCAAGAGGTTGATGTTTTAGGGATGTCTTTATCGTGTACGAAACATAGTTTTATGGTAGAGCGCGCAGAGGATTTGGCTGAAGTACTGCAACAGGCGATGCACTTAGCGGTATCAGGAAGACCTGGGCCCGTATTAGTTGATATTCCAAAAGATATTCAACAAGCGCTAGTGCCTTTTTCTCCTTGGAGTGCAGACACTCAAGCACAAGAAGCATCGATATTAAATGATCTAGCATTGGCCAATGAGCTGTTGAAAAAAGCCTCAAAGCCAGTGGCGTATGTCGGTGGCGGCGTTCATAGCGCTGATGCGCAACCAGCATTGATGGCATTTTTGGAGCAAACTCAGATGCCTGCAGTATCTACTTTGAAAGCGCTCGGCAGTGTTTTACCTGAATACGAATACGACTTGGGCATGCTGGGTATGCACGGGACAAAGGCGGCAAATTTAGCTGTGCAAGAATGTGACTTACTGGTGTGTATCGGTGCGCGATTTGATGATCGAGTGACGGGAAATCTAGCCAAATTTGCCGCCAAAGCGAAAGTGATCCACTTAGATATTGATGCTGCTGAAATTGGCAAGCGCAAGCCAGCAGCGGCTTCATTGGTGGCTGATTTAACTGTCTCTTTGCCTTTATTACAGGGCGTTTTAGCACCTGCGGATTGGCGTGCGCATATCAGCCATATGCAGCGAGAGTATGCTTGGCGATATGACTACCCTGGAGAGAAAGTTTTTGCGCCTTATTTGCTGAATAAACTGAGCCATGATGTACCTCAAGATACAGTTGTTTGTTGCGATGTGGGTCAGCATCAAATGTGGGTTGCACAGCATATGAAATTTAGCCATCCGAGCAACCATCTTAGCAGCGGTGGCGCTGGTACTATGGGATTTGGCCTGCCAGCGGCAATTGGGGCGAAAATCGCGCGTCCGGACAACATGGTTATCACGGTTTCAGGCGACGGTTCAATCATGATGAATATCCAAGAGTTAGCGACTATCAGAAGAAATAACCTTGCCGTCAAGATAGTTATTCTAGACAACCAAAGACTGGGTATGGTGAGACAGTGGCAAGAGTTATTTTTCTCGGCGCGATACAGCGAAACAAACTTGTCAGATAACCCTGACTTCGTGCAGTTGGCCGCTGTGTTTGGGATCCCAGGGCAAACTATCACCCATGCATCAGAAGTAGACGATGCAATTGAAAAACTAGTAAATAGCTCAGGTCCTTACATTTTACATGCCTGTATTGATGATAAAGAAAATGTTTGGCCTCTTGTACCGCCGGGTGCGGCAAATGATGAAATGTTAACGGAGAACACACAATGAAACATCAATTAACTGTGGCTGTAAAAAATCAAAGCGTTGCTGTTGAGCGTTTTCTACGTGTGGCTCGACACCGTGGATTTCGTCTAATGCAATTGCAGTTAGAGGGGCAGGATGAGTTGTTTCTCGTCAAAATGACAGTAGATAGTGAGAAACCTATCTATCTATTAACATCACAATTAAATAAGCTAGTGGATGTGCAGTCGGTTGATTTGCATACATTACAGCAGCAGGCAATATAACAATATTAAGGTTTTAAAGAATGACACAAACATCAGAACTTATTTGGCACAACGGTGAAATGATCCCTTACCAAGAGGCGAAAACGCATGTTTTGAGCCATGCACTACATTATGGTAGCTCGGTATTCGAAGGGATCAGAGCATATGATACGCCAAATGGTCCTGCCATATTTCGCTTGGACGATCATATTCAACGCTTGTTTGATTCCGCGAAAATTTACCGCATGGAGATCCCGTTTTCTCAAGAAGAGGTTAAAGCAGCGTGTAAGCAGGCGGTCAAAGAAAATGGATTCAGCAATGCTTACTTGAGACCATTTGCGTTTCTAGGCCATGTCGGGCTGGGACTTAACCCTAAATCACATATTGCTGACGTTACTGTCGCAGCAATGGAGTGGGGGGCATATCTAGGTGAAGACAGCTTAGCTGAAGGAGTAGATGTGTGCGTTTCGTCTTGGAGTCGTCTTGCACCAAACACCATGCCAACGGCTGCAAAAGCAGGGGGTAATTACCTTTCTTCACAGTTGATTTCAGGTGAAGCTAAACGCAATGGCTATGTAGAAGGTATTGCATTGGATGTGAATGGTTACTTAAGTGAAGGTGCGGGTGAAAACCTCTTTATGGTTAGAAAGGGCGTGCTTTATACACCACCAACTACAGCGTGTATATTACCTGGCTTAACCCGCGATACCATTATTCATTTAGCAAAAGAACGTGGCTATGAAGTTAGAGAAGAGCCGATTGCTCGTGAAGCGTTGTACTTGGCTGATGAGTTTTTCATGGTAGGAACCGCAGCAGAAGTAGTTCCTGTACGCAGCGTTGATAAGATCCAAGTTGGTGCGGGTAAACGCGGACCTATCACAGCGGAGTTACAGCAGGCTTATTTTGATTTAGTTAAAGGGCAATCAAAAGACCCAGAGGGTTGGCTAGATTACGTGAATAGCTAAAACGTTGTAGGTTAATTATTTTTTGGGAATGAGGTACTACCGCGCATCGGTAGAATTGAGAAAGAGGGGTAGACATGGCTAAGTTACGAAGTAAAACAACGACTGAGGGTCGCAAACGTGCAGGCGCGAGAGCACTATGGCGTGCGACAGGAATGACAGACGAAGATTTTCACAAACCGATGATTGCGGTAGTCAATTCATACACACAATTCGTACCTGGTCATGTACACCTTAATCAGCTCAGTGACTTGATGGCTGATGCCATCAGGGAAGCAGGCGGTGTGCCGCGCGAGTTTAATACGATAGCCATTGATGATGGGATCGCTATGGGTCATGGAGGTATGTTGTATTCTTTGCCCTCGCGAGACCTGATAGCTGACTCTGTTGAATATATGGTGAACGCACACTGTGCCGATGCAATGGTCTGCATATCAAACTGTGACAAAATTACCCCAGGTATGTTGTTGGCGGCTCTAAGGCTTAATATTCCAGTAATTTTTGTCTCAGGTGGACCAATGGAAGCGGGCAAAACCCGCTTGGCAGATATCGACTTGAAGCTCGATTTGGTCGATGCGATGGTAAAAGGTGCCGATCCAACTGTGAGCGATGAAGATTCAGATCAAGTTGAGCGTTCTGCTTGCCCAACATGTGGCTCTTGTTCAGGTATGTTTACTGCGAATTCAATGAACTGTCTTCTTGAGTCTCTTGGACTGGCTTTGCCTGGTAACGGCACAACACTTGCGACGCACAAAGATAGAAGACAACTATATGATGGCGCAGCAAAACGCATTGTCGCGCTATGTGATGAGTATTACCAACAAGACAATGACTCAGTGTTACCGAGAAATATTGCCAACCAAGCCGCTTTTAACAACGCAATGACGCTGGATATTGCAATGGGCGGTTCATCAAACACGGTACTGCACATTTTAGCTGCTGCACAAGAAGCTGGGGTCGATTTTGATATGGCAGATATCGATCAGCTGTCGCGAAATACGCCATTCTTATGCAAAGTTGCACCGGCGACTCAGCAATATCACATTGAAGATGTACACCGAGCAGGTGGCATTATGGCGATTTTAAATGAATTGGCAAAAGCCGGGAAATTAGATCTTTCTGTCGGTCATGTTGCTGGTGGCACACTCGGTGAGGTATTGGCGCGTTGGGATGCCAATGACAGCACAAATGAAAAGGCTCAAACATTCTATCGTGCTGGCCCTGCGGGGATCCGTACAACAACAGCGATGAGCCAAGAGTATCGCTGGGATACACTAGATTTGGACCGCGAGGGCGGGTGTATTCGCAGTGCCGAACATGCATTTCGTCAAGACGGTGGTTTGGCGGTTTTAACTGGTAACTTAGCACCAGACGGCTGCATTGTGAAAAGTGCGGGTGTGGTTGATGAAATGCTTGAGTTTACTGGGCCTGCGGTAGTGTATGAATCTCAAGATGATGCGGTAGAAGGGATCTTAGGCGGCGATGTCAAAAAAGGTGATGTCGTCTTGATCCGCTACGAAGGTCCAAAAGGTGGACCTGGGATGCAAGAAATGCTGTACCCAACTAGTTACCTGAAATCAATGGGATTAGATAAAGATTGTGCGCTCTTAACGGATGGACGTTTTTCTGGTGGTACATCAGGCTTGTCGATTGGTCATGTATCACCGGAAGCAGCAAGTGAAGGGACATTAGCGCTAGTAGAAAATGGCGATCTTATAGCGATTAACATTCACACTCGTTCAATTGATGTGTTATTGGATGATACCGAATTAACTCTGCGCCGTGAAAAGCAAAGCGCACGAGGTAAAGAAGCCTATAAACCGCTTAATCGCGAGCGTGTGGTAACACCTGCATTAAAAGCATATGCGCTATTGGCAACCAGTGCTGATAAAGGCGCGGTAAGAGACCTGGAAAAATTAGAGGAGCTCAGTTAGCTATGGTGGCACAAGAGCTAGACTACTTTAGGGCTATTATTCAGGCAAATATGGCACCATTGGTGAAGCAAACGGATGTGAGTCACTTAAAAGGGTTGTCTGAACGGCTCAACCATCAAGTTTGGCTAAAGCGTGAAGATCAGCAGCCTGTTTATTCATTTAAACTCAGAGGCGCATTTAATAAGTTGCGCCAACTCCCTGAAAACTCGCATGTGATCACCGCATCTGCGGGGAACCATGCTCAGGGAGTGGCTCTGAGTGCTGCGCACTTGGGGCACAAAGCAACCATTGTGATGCCTGTGACTACGCCTGAAATTAAGGTTAACGCAGTGAGGAATATGGGGGGACATGTTGTTTTGCATGGTCACCACTTTGATGCGGCGAATGCCCATGCACAAACGTTGTGCCAGCAACAAGGCGGTGTGTTTGTACCACCATTTGACGACAAAGATGTGATTGTTGGACAGGGCACGGTGGCACGAGAAATGATGCAACAGCTAGATAAACTGGATGTTGTATTTATCCCTGTGGGGGGAGGCGGACTGTTGGCGGGAATGGCAGTATATATAAAGTCCCTGCGTCCGGATATTCGTGTTATCGGTGTTGAAGCCACGGAAAGTGCTTGTTTGTACGCAGCAATGGAGCAAGGCGAACCCGTTGAGTTAGAACAAGTCGGGTGTTTTGCCGATGGTATTGCTGTCAAGCGTATTGGAGAGGAAACCTTTCGGCTAGCACAAACATATTGTGATGAAGTGATGCTGGTGACAACAGATGAGATCTGTGCGGCAGTGCAAGATATCTTTATCGAAACGCGCGCCATTGCTGAGCCTTCAGGGGCGGTTGCCCTAGCGGGATTAAAGAAATGGAGCGCCACGCACTCTCAGTCATCAATGTCATTGGCAGCTGTATTATCGGGGGCAAATCTCAATTTTGACCGGTTGCGCTATATTGCAGAGCGAACTGCCCTTGGTGCAAAAAGTGAAGCGCTTCTAGGCGTAACCATAGATGAACGAAAAGGGAGTTTTAAGCAGTTTTGCAATACGCTTGGTGGGCGTTCAATTACAGAGTTTAATTATCGATTTGCCGGAGGCAATAAGGCCCAGATCTTTGTTGGGATAGGGCTGCGCAGCGCGGAAGAAGAGTTACAAGAGTTAAAAGCCAGTTTAGAAGAGAATGAATATGAGTTTACCGACTTATCAGACAATGAGTTGGCTAAGTTACATATTCGATATATGGTTGGTGGAAAACCGCCTGTGGCTATTCAAGAAAGGTTGTTACGCTTTGAGTTCCCAGAGTACCCAGGTGCATTATTGAGGTTTTTAGAGATGCTAGGTTGTGAGTGGAATATTACTCTATTCCACTATCGTAATCATGGCGCTGCAAAAGGGCATGTTTTAGCTGGGTTTGAAATGGCTCCGCAAGATCATGCAAAATTTGAAGAGCACTTGTGCCGCTTGGGTTATGACTATCAAGATGAAACTAACAACCCCTGTTTTAGTCAATACCTCAAATCAGATCAGGACTACGCTCGCAAAGTGAGTTGAGTTTAATGCCCTGACTGTCTTTTCTGTCCTTAGCCTTCTATATTCAATATAGACAGACTAAGGATAGCTTATGCTCCGTTGCCTCATTTTACTTATATTTGTTTGTGGAAGTGTATATGCCACGGTGCTAGAGCCTGTAACACTGCAACTGAAATGGGTGCATCAGTTTCAATTTGCAGGTTACTATGTTGCGAAGCAAAAAGGCTTTTATCGGGAGGCTGGGCTAGATGTCAATATCATGCCAGCTCAAATGCACCAACCTGATGAACAATTTAAAGTACTCACCGGTCAGGCACAATTTGGCGTGACACATTCAGGCTTGTTAGAACAGCGTATGTCAGGAAAACCGCTCGTCGCACTTGCTGCGGTGTTTCAATCTTCACCCTACTGCTGGATGGTACACGCCGATAGTAATATTTATTCGCCTAAGGATTTTCAAGGTAAAAGAATTAGTCACTTAGGTCGTTCCGAAGGCGCTGAACTTGTGCTCATTTTGGAGCGGGCAGGTATAGATGTAAGCCAATTACCAATTTATTCTGGCATGTCTCCTTTGCAGGATTTTAAAATGGGCAAGTTTGATGCGTTGCAAGTATATATTTCCAATGAACCGTTCAAAATGGCGCAGCAGGGTATAGCGACAAGGCAGATCTGTCCTAAGCATTATGGTATCAATGTGTATGCGGATATATTGTTTACTTCTGAAGACGTATACACGTATCGGCCTGAGTTGGTAGCGAAATTTCGTAGTGCCAGTTTGCGAGGGTGGCGATACGCGCTGGCAAACTTAGATGAAGCACTGCAGATCACTAAACTATATGCTAAGCAAAAAAGTTATGAAGAACTGGCCAATGAGGCGGACAAATTACTTCCTTTTATTAAGGCGCCAGGGATCCCTGTTGGCAACATGTCATTGGCGAGATGGCAGTGGATCGCGCAGTTGTACCATCTGGACCTTATAAGTTTCCATGAGCACAAGAGTGCTTTTTTGTATTCAGATAGCAGTAAAACAGAAATTAATTGGTCTTGGATGTTGATCCTAGCCATCGTGTTAAGCATTTTGTGTGTGCCAATGTACATTAGTTTAGTATTACAGCGGAAAAGCTATAGTTTGCAAGATTGATTATGAAGGCTTGAAGATTTTCTAATCTGTCTCGGATAGATTACAATAGCGTGACTTGAAGTAACCTCTATTGCTTATGATCTCCTCTTACACTTCGCATTTTCAGTCACTGGATAGACTACTCTATGAAACCCGACAATACTGGCAGCTATTGGCTTTTGATCACCTGACAACGCCGTGGCCAGAATTGGATGATTACCTATTGCAACTTGATGAAGCCACGTTGAGTGCATTGGATAGGGACCAAACAGCACTGCAGCATGCGTTGTCAGCGCATATTCCTCAACTGACGCAGATCAGTGAATTAACGAAAATTAATATGCCACTTCGGGACCGTCCAGAACTCCCATTTTGGTTAAGTAACGGTATTAAAGGGCGTAAAGTTGGACAGCTGCAAGACTTTGTCGCTGCGCTCAATGAGCGAGAACTGCCCATATTAGAGTGGTGCGCAGGTAAAGGGCATTTGGGTCGGATATTAGCTTATCAAGGGGTTCCATATGTTGATAGTATAGAGCTGCAGGCGCATTTGTGTGAGCAGGGCGCGCACAGTGCCGTTCATCAAAAGTTAGCGATGACATTCCACTGTGCGAATGTCTTGACAGAACCCGTAGGTCATCACTTTAAACCACGCCAGCACGCAGTCGCACTGCATGCATGTGGTAAGTTGCATCAGAACTTTATGCATGAAGCTACACAGGTAGGTTGTGAAAAAATAAGTTTGTCGCCATGTTGTTATCACTTGTTCACCAGTGATGAATATCAGGCCATGAGTGACGTGGGTAAGCAGAGTAAACTGCTATTAACACACAACGATATGAAACTTGCACTACAAGAAACGGTTACCGCGCCTTCTCGCGTAGCAAAAGTGCGTAAAAAAGAAGTTTTATGGCGATTAGCCTTTGATGCGCTGAGGCGTGATATTACACACAGTACCAATTATGTTAGTGTGCCTTCAGTTAATAAAGCAATATTCTCTGGTGAATTTCACGAATTTTGTCACTGGGCGGCAGAACAAAAAGGACTAGAGCTGCCCCAAAAAATTGACTACCAACATTATTTGGCTCAGGCTCAAAAACGGCAAAAAGTCACTGAGCGCATCGAGCTAGTTCGCCACGGTTTTAGGCGTGCAATTGAATTGTGGCTAGTGCTAGATAGAGTGTTATATTTACAAGCTGCTGGGTATGATGTGACACTTGAACAGTTCTGTGAAAAGTCACTGACACCAAGGAATTTATTGATACAGGCAACAAAGCGCCAGTAGATAAGGGGATAGATATGTGCCAACAACAAAAAAGTCATCTAGCGCACTTGCTGGAAAATAATCGTCAGTGGGCTGAGCGTACACAATTACGCGATCCAGAGTTCTTCAAAACGTTGTCGATGCAACAAAACCCAGATTATTTATGGATCGGCTGCTCTGATTCCAGAGTACCAGCCAATGAGATCGTTGACTTACTTCCTGGCGAGTTATTCGTACATCGCAACGTCGCGAATGTGGTTGTACATACGGATCACAATTGTCTATCTGTCATGCAATACGCTGTAGAAGTTTTGAAGGTGAGTCATATCATGGTTGTTGGGCACTATGGGTGTGGTGGAGTTAAGGCTGCATTGGACGGGGCCAAGTTTGGGCTGATCGACAACTGGCTTAGGCATGTTGTTGATATCAAAGAGAAGCATCAAGCAGTATTGCGAGAAGTCAACGCCTCTGTGCGCAGTGACGTTTTGTGTGAGCTCAATGTCATAGAACAAGTTCGTAATGTATGCCGCACAAGCATTGTGCAAGATGCATGGCACAGAGGACAAAAGCTAGAAGTGCATGGCTGGGTATACGGACTTGAAGATGGGTTATTACATGAACTAGTCCCTGGCGTTAGCTCAGACCCAGGCTTGTCATCAAGCTATGAGCAAGCACTACTGTCATTGGTGACCCGGTACGTTGATCGCGGAGATCAACAAGCGGGCTAATCGATTGGTTATAAGCACACAGAATTGTGTGCTTGTCTACATGAAGTGATTATTCTGCGTCGTTTTGCTTTTCCAGCCTAGCTTCTAACTCGGCAACTTTGGCTTCTAATTCAGTTAGCTTTTCACGTGTTCTGATTAAAACTTTACTTTGAATATCAAATTCTTCACGACTTACAAAGTCCATTTCTGTCAATTTCGTTTGAATGGCTTGTTTGGTTTTCGCTTCAAATGTTTCTGCTAAATTACGCACACCTTGTGGCATGTTACTTGAGATCTGCTTTGCGATCTCTTCGATCTTTGCTGGGTTTATCATGTCAGTGCCTTATAGCTAGTTATTGCGGTTATCTTACCGTAAACCGTTGGCTCTATAAAAGTATTTTAGTGCGCTTGGAGCCGGGATAAACCGCGTAGATTAATCATAATCAAAACTTTGCAAATTGGTATTATGGCATGAATAAGATAAACTAGGCGGTTCCAGTTGGTCAGGATACACGCCTTTTATGAAACTCAATCCCAAACAAGATGAAGCCGTTAAGTATATTAGTGGTCCATGCCTCGTACTAGCGGGGGCGGGCTCCGGAAAAACTCGTGTGATCACAAATAAAATCGCTTATCTCGTGCAGCATTGTGAATATAAGGCGCGCAACATCGCCGCGGTGACATTTACCAACAAGGCTGCTAAGGAAATGCGCGAACGTGTATCGCAGACGTTAGGAAAACAAGATGCAAAAGGGTTGTGGATCTCTACATTTCACACTTTGGGGTTGAATATCATTAAAAAAGAGGTGAAGACACTCGGTTTTAAACCTGGCTTTTCACTTTTTGATGATCAAGACACTAACCAGTTGCTGGCTGAGTTAACAGAGAAAGAGCTAGAGAAAGACAAAGACCTTTTGAACTTACTCAAGATGCAAATTGGTAACTGGAAGAATGATCTGATCTTACCAGAGCGTGCAATCAGAGAAGCGCGAGAACCGCAAAAAGCGCTGTTTGCTCAGCTCTACGCGCGTTATCAAACTCAACTTAGAGCGTACAATGCCCTAGATTTTGATGATCTGATCATGATCCCTACGTTGTTACTCGCTAGCTCAGCAGATGTGAGAGAGCGCTGGCAAAATCAGTTTCGGTATTTGCTGGTGGATGAATACCAAGATACCAATACCAGTCAATATCAGTTGGTGAAGCTGTTAGTGGGTGAGCGAGCACGATTTACAGTGGTAGGTGACGACGACCAATCAATTTATTCTTGGCGGGGGGCAAAGCCGCAAAACTTAGTACTCTTGAGTAAAGACTATCCCGGACTGCGTTTAATTAAACTAGAGCAAAACTATCGCAGTGCAGGGCGTATCTTGAAATCTGCTAACATTTTGATTGCCAATAACCCTCACGAATTTGATAAAAAGCTATTCAGCGAATTGGGATATGGAGATCCACTGCGTGTTATAGCAACCCGTGATGAGGAACATGAAGCAGAGCGCGTGGTTGCAGAGATCATTTCTCACAAATTTATGAAGCGCACTAGTTATAAAGATTATGCGATTTTGTATCGCGGGAATCACCAAGCACGGGTATTTGAAAAGGCCCTGATGGCGAACCGCATTCCCTACAAGATAAGCGGGGGGATGTCGTTTTTTGCGCGCAGTGAAATTAAAGACATCATGGCTTATTTACGGCTATTGGTAAATCAGGATGACGACAATGCGTTTCTGCGCATTGTGAATACACCAAGACGTGAAATAGGCCCTGTTACCCTAGAAAAGTTGGGAAGCTTGGCCAATGACAAACATATTAGTTTGTTTGAGGCATGTTTTGATCCGGATTTGACCCAACGTCTGACTGGTAAAGGGTTTAACGCATTAGCGGGTTTTGCGCGTTGGGTTGTGGAATTAAGTGACCGAGCCGTGCGTGGAAATACGCTTGAAGCAGTTAAAGATATGATCCGTGAGATCAATTACGAAACGTATTTATATGAGTCATCGACTAGTGCTAAAGCAGCAGAAATGAGAATGAAAAATGTTTCTGAGTTGTACCGCTGGATCAGCGATATGTTGACAGGCGATGCGGACAATCCGCCGATGACTCTGGCTGAGGTAGTGACCAAATTGACACTTAGAGATATGCTTGAGCGCAACGAAGAGGAAGATGAGAGTGATGCAGTTCAACTGTTAACATTACATGCTTCGAAAGGTTTAGAGTACCCTCATGTCTTTATGGTGGGTATGGAAGAGGGCTTGTTGCCACATCAAACCAGCATCGATGAAGACAATGTCGAAGAAGAGCGACGTCTCGCCTATGTTGGGATCACGCGTGCTCAGCAGACATTGACATTGACATATGCGAAAAGCCGCCGCCAATTTGGCGAGCAAATTACGCCAGAACTCAGCCGTTTTGTACAAGAGCTGCCTCAAGATGACTTGCAGTTTGAAGGAAAAAAAGCAGTTGTGTCGCAATCAGAGAGAATGGAAAAAGGGCAAGCCCGAGTCGCTAATCTACGCGCAATGTTAAAACGTTAGAGTTTCTTGCTCGTTGACGCAGTTGCTGCTTTGACGAGCACTTTTTAAATTTTGCTGCTTGCCAAAAAATAACTGCAACCCATGTTTTTCTAAGAGGCTTCTAAAGTTCAAGATTGCGGGCCCTTTAGCAATGACTTGAATCGATTTCAGATGTGTTATTGCTAAAATCCCTTGCAGTTGAATATCATAGCTGTTTTGTTGCAACACGCGTTTACTAAATACTGAACTCAACAGTACATATTTGAAATCAATGCTGCTTAAAAAGGCTAAATCACAGCGTTCTTTGGCAAAGTCATTGAGGCCAATATTCACGCCTAGCTGCGGTAACTCTTTGAGATTTTCTAATTGCACGCTTGAGGCGTATCGCACTTCATTCTCATCAAACATTAAACACAGCTGCGTGTTATTTTGACTGAGCATATGTTTTAGGGTAACAAAGGCAGAAGACTCTAGAACGATGGTGGAACAAGCAAGCAGTACATCTTGATTGTAGCTTTGTGCAATCTTAAGAGCTTTCTCCAGTAATCCTAATTCAATATCTAATTGCTCATCTTTGGCCGCAGCAAATTTTTTCAAGACATCGAAGCTAGTGCTGCCCAATACCGGGTGTTCGCCAAAGGCTTCCAGTGTGACGATTTGTGTCGCGTGATTACCAAAGTCAACGATTTCAGTGCTTCTAAAGTGAGTTGGCAGCGCGGTCAAGTGATGTTGTTCTTCCGCTTTTGTGGCGCTTCCAGAAGAAGCCGTAAGCAATGGATGGTAAAACTCGTAGCGACCACGGCCGGCATTTTTTGCGTAGTACATGGCGGCATCGGCATCGCGAATGATCTCATCGGTATTTTTATACTCTTTATTGCTGTATGTAATACCAATACTGGCACCACTTTGCATGCATACACCTTTCATGCAGAATGGCTGTTGCATGACGCGAATAAGGCGTTTGGCAACGTCTTCAGCTTGCTGCTTATCGGTAAGGTGATCGAGTAAGATCACAAATTCATCACCAGCCAAACGTGCTAGTAAATCATGTTCTCGAATACACTCAGAAAATGCAGAACTCACCCAAATTAAAAATTGATCGCCGGCTTGGTGTCCTAATTCGTCATTAATGACTTTAAATTTATCAAGGTCGATAAACAATACCGCAAAGTTGTGTTCAGGGTAGCGCTGATATTTTTGCAGTGTTTTTTCTAGTTGTGTCAAAAACAGGCTACGGTTGGGTAATGAGGTGAGTGGATCATGATGCGCATCGTGATAGAGCTGCTGCTCGATTTTTTTACGCTCTTCAATTTGCATTTGCAAATGTAAATTGGTTTGTCGCAATGCTTTGGTTTTTTCTGCAACTCGGTGTTCGAGTTCTTGGTTACTTGCTTTGAGTGCTTGGTTGGCTAGATGTGTTTGTAAAACAGAGGCGATCTGATTTGAGACAAAGGAAATGAGCTCTACATCTTCATGATTATATTCGTATTCATGATTGTAAGCTTGACAAGCAATTAGTCCAATTACCCCTTTAGCCGTTTTTAGAGGTGCACCCAGCCAGCTTGTCGCTGTTTCCAAGTCATCGTAATCAGGAGGGCGTTTCACCACACCGCCATCAATAAGTATATCGGCGCGATTGGTGTCTATAAGTTGGCTTCGCTCAGTGGTGATCACCAATTCACTATAGCCCTTGGCAAAGGGTCGAGGACGATATTCCGTTACTTCATCCACACAATAAGGGAAGCTCAGCCAGTTAGAGCCTGTATCATGTAGCGCAATGTACAAGTTATTGGCAAATGTGATAGAGCGAATGATCTTATGAACCTGCTTATAAACATCGTCGATATCACTGAATTGTGTCGCTAATTCAGAAATCTTAAACAGTATTTGTTGTCTTTCTAAGGCGCGTTTACGCTGTTCTATTTCTTTGTTAAGCGCATCATTACTCTGCATCAAAGCACGTGTGCGGATTTTGACTTCTGATTCAAGTAACTCCCGCTTTTTAACTCTTTCAATGGCGGTTGCCAAATATAGAGACATCACCTCAAGGAGCTCAATTTGATGTTCGTTATAAGCTTGTTGAGGTTGATAGCTCTGAGAAACCATGACGCCAATGATATTTTTATCTCTGAATATGGGCACACCAACCCAATGTTCAGCAGGGCTACCCAAGGCTTTGAATTTATTGTCGTCTATCATCAGCTGCATTTCATCTTTGCTTAAATACAGCACTTTTTTAGTCTTGAAGACATATCCAGTAACACCTTGATCAAAATGGTGGGATTCATGAAGTGGTACGGAGATCCCATCTTTTTCATCGACAAAATAGGATAGTTCAAGAGTTTGAGTAAATTGATTTTGCAACACAACATAAAAGCTCTTACTCGGTAAATGTTGCTCAAGTATGCTGTGAATTGCGGGGTATAGAAGAGTTAGCTCGGCAACCGTACTAGCCTGTTCAGAGAGCTGGATCAAGGCATGTTGCAAGTGATAGTTTTGTTTGTATTTTTTCAGCAAGGACTCTAAGCGGCGATTCTTACGAGTAAGCTTGCGAATTGCAACGTCGTTTGGATCTTCCAATGATTAAACCAAAGGCTATTATTGTTTATTTATTAAACTTTATATTTTCACTTTTGACTTGGAGGGTCAAGTGTAAAATGTTAATTCAGTTCTTGGGTAAACATTTTGCCTTAATAGAGACAAATAAGCGAGTATTTGTCTCCGTTTTTTATACGACAGCTATTTGATCATAAACTCAATAGCAGCAGCGATTTCTTCATCACTACAGTCCATGCAGGTTCCTTTTGGCGGCATCGCATTAAATCCATTAATTGCGTGATCAAGTAAGACGTCAGAGCCCTTAGACAAACGGGTAGCCCACTCATCCGCGGTCTTTGGTGCTCCGAGCGCCCCTGTGCCGTGACAAGCAAAACAAGATGCTTGGTATACTTGCTCGCCAGAGCGTGGTCCTGTTGGAACCGCCGCCGCAGTATCTTCGGCACCAGCCAAATACACTGAGCCTATAGGGGTCAAGCGCTTTTTGATGGCTTCTTCGGTTAGAGAATTATCATACGGCTGGGCAACGGCGGCCGTGGATAGCATTAAGAGTGCTGCTGACAGTTTCTTCATTTACCTTGCTCACTTCAAATTTAATGTCTTCGATCACGAAGCACGACGGATGACGGTTCCTAATTGAGTATAACGTCACCACCAAATTAGTTAAAATTTAAACTTGATCTTAAGCGTATAAAAAACATCTTTTATTGCGTTAGGGCAAAGATTTGGCATTTTATGCTTAAAATCAAGTAAATTATCTATGAGCAGTTAATCGATCGGTTAATCGATAAGTTGAGCTAGCCTTTTAATTGCTTTTTCAATACCCGCAGATGCTTCGCTGATATTGCCAGCTAACATATAAGCTGGTGTGCTGATGACTTTTTGCTGTTCATCCACAATGATATCGGTGACGGCACATTCCACATGTTCTGCGCCCAGTGCCGTAACCGCTGCGGCAGTGTCGGCATCATTCCCGATTGTTGCTTTAGTGCCCGGCTGATGTATATGACCAATAAGTGCAGGAGCGATGCATAGGTAGGTGATTGGTTTTTGTTGTTTGTTAAACTGTTGGCAAATGTTTTTCAATACGTCTAGCACCTGAGACTCAGGGCCTTTGAACGCAAAGTCAGATAAGTTCTTAGCCACACCAAATCCGCCAGGGATAACAAGTGCTGCAAAGTCATCAGCGTTAAGTTGTTCGAGATCTTGAATGTCACCGCGCGCTATACGTGCCGCTTCAGTCAATACATTGCGTGTTTCAGCTTGCTCTTCGCCCGTTAAGTGATTGATGACATGATGTTGCTCGATATTGGGTGCAAAACAGCGGTACTGAATACCTTGTTGTTCAAGGTGCAACATGGTCAGTACAGATTCATGAATTTCTGCACCATCAAAAACCCCACAACCACTAAAAATGATTGCTACTTGTTTCATTATTAATCTCCAAAGGCTGATTCTGCCTGCTATATTCAATGTAAGAATGTCGAGTGTGAAAAAAAATATAAAGGATCTGCTTTGATCTTTGATCATTTATGTTAGTATACGCGTCCGCTCGAAAAAACGGGTCGTTTTATCACCACTTTTCAATGGTGAAAAATACATGAGTTGTGAGATTTCCACAAACTCATTTTATAAAGAATAAAAATTAGCTTATGTATTTTGTTATAAAAATCAGAAGTTTATGATTTGTTTTCACTGGCTTTATTTTATCGCCGGTGTTTTTCTTGTGTTTATCTACAAAGTTATCCACAGTTTTTCCTTATAAAGTTTCATTGCACTCCTCTCGTTTTATGCTAAGCCTTGTGGCATTCTTAGCGAGTTTTTAAATCTCTTTAATTAGGATCCAAAATATTATGCCTCAGATCCCAGAAAACCCTTTAATTTTGGTGGATGGTTCTTCCTATTTATTTCGCGCTTATCATGCGCCACCGCACTTGACGAATTCTCAGGGTGAAGCAACTGGTGCGATCTATGGTGTAATCAATATGCTGAAAAGCTTGGTTAAACAGTTTGATCCTAGCCATATGGTGGTTGTTTTTGATGCCAAAGGGCCTACCTTCAGAAACGACATGTATTCAGAATACAAGGCCAATCGCCCTCCGATGCCTGATGATCTCCGCACCCAAATTGAGCCTATTCATGAAATTATTAAAGCGATGGGTTTGCCTTTGGTTAGTATTGCTGGCGTTGAAGCTGATGATGTGATCGGTACATTTTCCCGTATTGCTACGGAACAAAAACGTCATGTGTTGATCAGTACTGGCGATAAAGATATGGCTCAGTTGGTAAATGAGCACGTTACCTTGATCAATACCATGACAGATACAGTATTGGATCCGGCTGGGGTTGAAGACAAATTTGGCATCGGTCCAGAGCTTATCATCGACTTTTTAGCGCTCATGGGTGACAAGGTCGACAATATCCCAGGCGTTCCTGGAGTGGGAGAAAAGACCGCGCTGGCGATGTTGCAAGGCTTGGGCTCCATCAAAGAGTTGTATGCCAACCTAGATCAAATTGCGCCATTGGGTTTTCGCGGCTCAAAGAGTATGGCGAAAAAACTAGAAGAGCACAAAGCACAGTTAGAGCTGTCCTATGAATTGGCTACTATCAAGCTCGATTGTGACGTGGAAGAAGATCTAGACACATTTAAGATCCAACCAGTGGATAAAGATCGCTTGATTGAGCTGTATGGTCAATGCGAATTTAAACGCTGGCTTGCAGAGTTGCTTGACGGTAAAGCGGCACCGCAAAATGGGGCACCAACAGCAACTTCAGCGCCTCAACCAGAAATTGTAGGTAATTACGAAACCATCTTAACGTCTGAGCAACTGAATATCTGGGTTGAAAAGCTCAAAGGTGCAGAGGTGATGGCTTTTGACACAGAAACAACCAGTTTGGACTATATGCAAGCTGATTTGGTAGGAATGAGCTTTGCGGTTGAAGCGGGTGAAGCTGCATATTTACCTTTGACCCATGATTATATGGGAGCGCCGGAGCAGCTTGATAAACAGCTCGTTTTTGAGCTTTTACAGCCAATTTTGGAAGATCACAGCATCAAGAAAGTTGGTCAAAACTTAAAGTACGATAAGAGTGTACTGGCACGAGCTGGCATCACCTTAAATGGCATCGAGTTTGATACCATGCTTGAGTCTTATGTATTTAATAGTGTAGGTACGCGTCATGACATGGACTCGCTTGCACTTAAGTTCTTGGGCCACAAAAATATCAGTTTTGAAGATATCGCGGGCAAGGGCAAAAAACAGCTGACATTCAACCAAATCGAACTTGAAAAGGCTGCGCCTTATGCCGCTGAAGATGCCGATATCACGCTCCGTCTGCATCAGCACCTGTGGCCTCTAGTGGAAAAAGAAGCCAGTTTAGTCAGTGTGTTTCGTGACATTGAGTTACCACTGATCAATGTACTGTCTGATATGGAACGTACCGGTGTTAAAATAGATAGCACCATGCTTGGAGAGCAAAGCCTAGAGATTGAAAAGCGGCTGGCTGAGCTTGAACAAGAAGCCTATGAGCTGGCAGAAGAAGAGTTTAACTTAAGCTCAACGAAGCAGTTACAGGCGATTTTGTTTGAGAAGCAAGGTTTACCGATATTAAAGAAAACACCAAAAGGTGCCCCCTCAACTGCTGAAGAAGTACTGCAAGAATTGGCACACGACTACCCATTGCCAAAATTGATCATAGAGCATCGTGGTTTGGCCAAGCTAAAGTCAACATACACGGACAAGCTACCAAAGCTTATTAATGATGAGACTCTGCGTGTTCACACCTCTTATCATCAGGCGGTGACTGCGACAGGTCGTTTGAGCTCCACAGATCCAAACTTGCAGAATATTCCAATTCGTAATGAAGCGGGGCGTCGTATTCGCCAGGCGTTTGTTGCGGATGAAAACCACGTGATCCTAGCGGCGGACTATAGCCAAATAGAACTGCGTATTATGGCCCATTTATCACAAGATAAAGGGTTACTCAGTGCTTTTGCAGAGGGAAAAGATGTCCACAGTGCAACGGCATCCGAAGTTTTTTCTGTGCCACTCGAAGATGTGACCTCAGATATGCGTCGTAAAGCAAAGGCGGTTAACTTTGGCTTGATTTACGGCATGAGTGCCTTTGGTTTAGCCCGTCAGTTAGATATTCCTCGCAACGAAGCACAGCACTATATGGATAAGTACTTTGAGCGTTTTCCTGGCGTGTTAGAGTATATGGAAAGCACACGTGAAAAAGCCGCTGAGCAGGGTTACGTAGAAACACTATTTGGCCGTCGTTTGTATTTGCCTGATATCAAAGCGCGTAATGGCGCGCGTCGTAAAGCTGCTGAACGTGCAGCAATCAATGCGCCAATGCAAGGCACAGCTGCAGATATCATTAAAAAAGCGATGATCAAGGTACATCAGTGGCTGCAAGAACATAGCCAAGATGAGATCAAGTTGTTGATGCAAGTACACGATGAATTGGTGTTTGAAGTCAAAGCCGACAAAGTGACTGAGTTTAGTGAGCACATTTGTTGTCTAATGAGTGAAGCTGCGGCATTAGACGTCCCCTTGGTTGTCGAAGCGGATCATGGTGATAACTGGGAGCAAGCGCACTAAATTGTGTGTCCAGTGAGAGCATGGGCTCACCATGCTCTCATTACTTTAACATATTACGATTGATTTAATGATTGTAGGTCCACAGTGAGCAAATCACTGAACAAAACAAATTTTCAGGTTACGTTCGGAACGTGTGGATTAAGTCGGCTTAAATCTATATGCCTCCCTGACACTTTCTGATTGTTCATTCATCAATGTCTGTTTGATGTCAGAAAAGCTCGGAATTCCTGCGTTGTCTATTTTATCCATAATAAGTTTGGTGAGGGTAAATCTGTACTGCGATCCTTTAATTTTACGGTCATCTGACGGTGGTTCAACTTGATTATCTGTGCTTTGGTGTTTGTGGTCGGATGTTGCACTTAATGTCTGCACGCCTGCCTCCTGCTAATATTAGGTTTACTCGGCACAATTTACGGTGCCTTCACCATTAAAGTCGCAGTTGTTCGGTTAATGTGATGTCATGTTTTTCAAGTCGTCTCTATGATATTCATTTTTAGGTCAGGAGATCGCCAACGAATTTGGCCAAGCTAAAATGCCTCTATGTCCCGAATTTACTGGGCTTGTGTAAAGCTAACGTAAAAAACATCACTTACTTGTTTAAAAACTATCAAATTGGCTCGTTATTTGCTTTGCGCTGTTTATTTCTAGATGGCTATTTGCTACAGTTCGCGCCGTCCTCATCCTGTAGGACATCCTGTTGATGATGTATCTCTCGAAAGAGGATACTGTGTATTGATAGCTTCTCCCCAGATTGCTATAACGGCTCGTAAAAGGTTTATACGAGCCGATTTTTCTCTTCCATTTGATATCTGTCGTATCTAAGGCTGTTTTGTGTCTTGCTATCCTGTAATTTAGTAAGAGCGAATCCATTTGACACCATCCTAACTCTCTTCATATTTATTTGTTAAGATGTGAGAAACTTTTACATACAGGAATACGTCATGCTTAAGCCTCTATTGATCGGTAGCTTATGTTTTATGTCTCAAGCCGTGTCTGCTTGGCAATTAAATAATGAACTGAGTGATCTGAGTTTTACTTCAATCAAATTGAACAGCATTGCTGAAAATCATCATTTTACTTCGCTGTCAGGCCAAATAAGCGATACAGGTAAACTTAATATCGCTATTGACTTGAGTAGCATAGAGTCTTTGATCCCGATCAGAAATGAGCGCATGAAAAAGGTGCTTTTTGAAGTCTCGGAATATAAAACGGCAACAATTGAAACGAACCTAACACCGTGGCTACCTCAACTGAAAGAGGGCATGCAGATTATAAAGGCTCTGCCTGTTACGCTTAATTTACACGGCAAAAATTTAGTATTGAAGTTGGACCTAGTTATTAACAAACTGGGTAAAACAATGCATGTATCTCCTCAGCGCGCTGTATTGATCAACAGCCGTGATTTTGATCTCGAAGGCGGAGTTGAGGCACTGCGTAAATTAGCTGGTTTAAATCATATTTCGCAAGCTGTGCCAGTTACATTTAATTTGGTATTCAATGACCAGTAAACTTGAGCAGCTATTAGCACACTATGTTTCATCACACTCACCAACGGAGCGCTGGCAAGCTGGTGAGTGTGGTGTCGGTGAGTTTTTAATCGACGCGAGTGGGCGCTGGTATCATCAGGGTGATGAAATAAAGCGGCTTGCTTTAGTAAAGCTGTTTGCCAGTGTTTTATGCCGTGAAGATGGAGCCTATCGGTTAAAGACACCCACTGAAACTTGTGTTGTCTCTGTTGATGCGAGCCCATTTGTTATTGTTGCTTGGCATGAATGCCAAATAGCTGCTCAATATGGGATTGCGGCGACGATTATATGCGAAGATAACTTAGGGCGGTTTTGGCCAATTTGCGATACTTTTCCTCTATATTTAGACGATTATAAAGGGCAACAGATCCCACACTTGAAGCTAAATTATGGCTTACACGCGCGGATAGATCGCAATGTATTTTATCAATGGGTAGAGATAGCAGAGCTCAATGAGCAAAATGATATGATGCTATTGCGCTCTGCTGGAAAGACGTTCGAATTGAATTAGCTAGTTTGTGCGTCTTCATCCGCTTCTTCTTTAACGTATGGCCCTAAAAACCAATCATCTAACTGCCAAGCGAGTTCTTTCAAACCAAGCCCTTTAAGAGATGAGAATGCGTGTACGGTAATATCACCATCAAGTTCCGACAGTGCTTTACGTACTTGTAAGACTTCTGCTTTACGTTTACCTTGTTTTAGTTTGTCGGCTTTGGTGAGTAGTGCAAGTACGGGGATATCACTGCCAACAGCCCAATTGATTAGATCCATGTCCAAGTCTTTCATAGGGTGACGAATATCCATCAGGACAACAATGCCTTTTAAGCTTTGGCGCTTTTGTAGGTATTCACCCAAAGATTTTTGCCATTTCTTTTTCATTTCAATAGGCACTTTTGCAAAGCCGTAACCAGGCAAGTCAATAAGTCTTCTTTCTTCATCGAGTGCAAAAGTATTAATCAGCTGGGTGCGACCAGGTGTTTTACTGGTACGGGCGAGTTTTTGATCGGTCAGCGCATTTAATGCGCTTGACTTACCGGCGTTGGAGCGTCCGGCAAAAGCGACCTCTATGCCACTGTCTGCGGGAAGGCGGGAAATATCAGGTGCGCTGGTAATGAAAGTAGCGCGATTATATGGCATGCGAGATTTTAACACTCTAACTCCTAGGCGGATTAATTGATTCTTTTGTTCATACGTATTTTATTACATCTGTCACACAATGCAAAAGTAGAGAAAGTCGACAATTTTTAGCTGCGTCAATAGAATTTCTGAACTAAGTTTAATCTATGTCAATTACCTATAAAATTTGTGGTTTTATAATAGCCGCAAAGCATGGCGGGGCTTTTTTTATTGTCTAGAATTTACAAGTTACAACGTAAAACAAAAACATTGAGCGTCACTTAATCCACTTAAGTCAATGTGCATAGATTAGCATCTGCCCAGTGTCGAGAAATTTAGCGTATTTCTATTGGGTTGATAGTTACAGGGTCGGAACAGAGAATTTACCATGAAAAAAATAGCATTATCTTTAACTATGCTACTAAGTACGTTGTCATTTAACAACGCAGTAGCATTCGATGGGGACGCCGAGGCTGGTAAGGCAAAAGCGGCAACGTGTGCAGCATGTCATGGACCAAATGGCAATGCTCCTGTAACTATGTACCCAAAAATAGCAGGTCAGCACGCTGACTATATGTATAAGCAGCTAAAAGAATTTAAGCTTGGTATGACATCGGGTGGCGCTGAGGGCCGTATGGATCCGGTAATGAGTGGCATGGCTATGCCGTTGTCAGATCAGGACATGAAGGATTTATCAGCTTACTTTGCCAATATGCCTATGAGTGCTGGCACTACGCCTGAAAGCGTAGTCGAAAAAGGGCAAAAACTTTACCGAGCAGGTGACGCTGAGCGTGGTATTCCATCTTGTATGGCATGTCATGGCCCCAGAGGAAATGGCACGTCCTTGGCAAAATTCCCAAAAATTTCTTTCCAGCATCCAGAGTATATAAAAGCGCAGCTCGAAAAGTTTCGTGATGGCTCTCGTGAGAACGATGCCAACGGTATGATGAGAGATATTGCAGCGAAATTAACGGATAAAGACATTGAGATTTTATCTAAATATCTAGGCGGCTTGCACTAAAGTCGTATTTGATTTTACGCGACTTCGCGTAAACTTTTAGTATCTAAAAAGGCAGCGTGATCGTTGCCTTTTTTTGATCTGTGCGGTGTGAGATATTTCTCACTTTGTATGTAGGATAGTGACGTTCCTAAATTGTAGGACTTAACGCAAATTAAATTTGTTTTTTTGTGTAAGTCTATGTATTTAATTTGTTTTTATTTTAACCGCTGTTGCTGAGGTAATAATTTTGTTATTGATTAGTTGTAACTGTTTAAAATAAGCGTAGATTAATCCCTGTCGTCGAGACAATACAAAAACAGGGACAATTCGAAACGGAAGCGTAGACGACACATATTAAGTATTCATTTGAATACAATCTAACAAGGATGATTACAAAAGCGTTAGGAAGACCGAAAAGAAAAAAAGCAATGGAAGTTTGATAACAAAAACAATATGGAAAGTCTCACGGAAGTACAATAAAAACAAAATGGAAGATAAATAATAAGAAAAATAAAGACTAAAAGTCGAAGGGAGAAGTGTCCGAATTGTGACGCTCAGATTAGCAGACGGTAGAGAGTAATCTCTGCCGTCTTTTTATTTGTACACTTTTTAATTGCTGTTACAATACTCCTTTTAAGTACGTTTGGTTCATCACCTTTGCAAAATCCACAAATGCTCCAATGTGGCCTCTGTGATTCAGAGCTGCTCGAACATTACCACCAAGATAAGTTTCGCAATTACTGGCAGTGCCAGCAGTGTAAATTAGTCAGTGTGGCAGCCTGTGACAGACTATCTCCTCAAGAAGAAAAAGCCATTTACGACAGCCATGAAAACGACTTAGATGATACGGGATACCGCCGATTTTTATCGCGTGTGTTTGAGCCCGTTCACTCGCGTTTGCAAGGCCATAAACAAGGGCTTGATTTTGGGTGTGGTCCGGGGCCTCTGTTGGCAAAGATGTTTGAAGAGGTTGGGCATTCTGTCGCGTTGTATGATTTATACTATGCTGACAACCCTGAAGTGTTGCAGCGACAGTATGATTTTATTACTTGTACAGAGGTAATTGAGCATATTGGTCAGCCTAAGTCTGTGCTGACGCAGTTATTGGCGATGTTAAAGCCCGGTGCTCCACTTGCATTGATGACCAAACTGGTAATAGATCCGAAACGTTTTGCATCTTGGCATTACAAGAATGACCAAACACATATCTCATTTTTTAGTCGCGAAACGTTTGAATATATAGCAAAGCAATTTGGCACCAAGCTCGAGTTTATTGGTAATGACGTGATCATTCTAAGTAAACAAGAGGTGGTAAAAGTAGATGGTAGAGAAGCATGACTAGAAAGAAAAAATCACGCAAGTTAGGTGAAAACGGTACACCGAGATTAAGTAAGGAAAAGCTTCAAGAGTTACGCGCTATGAAAGAGCAGCGTGTAAAAAAGAACAAAGGAAATAAAGCGGGCTCAAGAAATGCCCAAGAAGCCAAAATCGAGATCAAGTCTCAGGCTGGATCACAGAAAGATCCGCGCGCAGGTAGCAAGAAAAAGATTGCATTGACACCTGAGGCCGTCCAGCCGCAAACTGAGCCGCAGATGAAGCGGCACCTGACACCGCAAGTAACGCTCACTAAAGCAAAAGATCCGGAGCTGACTCTTGAGCAAGAGTTACAACAGTTGGAAAATGATGAGCGACTGATGAAACTGCTTGAGCGTCACGAGCGCGGAGAGTTATTAACAGGTAAAGATGCGAAGTTCTTTAACCGTGCCATTGCACGCCATCAAGAGTTGTGTGAGATCCTTGGCATTGATGATGAGTTTGAAGAAGAAGATATGATTGAAGCTGATCCATTAGCGGATTTTGTCAGTAATGATCTGGCAGATGAGTGGTTAAGTGATGATGAGGATGAGCGATGAGCACAATGTGGGTAGTCGCATTAGTCGCTGGAGCTTTGATTGTTGCGGGTTTGGCTTTTTATGCCGGTAAGCTGCTGTGGCAACTCAAAGTTCAGAATGACACGATTGCTAAATTAAAAGAAGAGCAAGCGCAAAAACTTGAGCAGTCTCGGCAAGAGCGTAATGGCAAATTGGCGGACAGCATTAATCTGATCGCTAAAGCGATGAAGCAAAAGCAGTGCGAATATTCTGAAGGGTGTTTGCGGGTTTGGGTCCTGATCTCTCAATACAGTTTTGACTCCGAGGTGGCTTTGGAAAAAGTCTATCCTGGGGTATATGAAATGTATGATGAAGTAAAGGAAATGCCCACACATGATGCGCGTAAAAAGTATTCGAAAAAAGAGATTTTTAAAATGGATACGCAGCGCTGGCGTGCAGAAGAACGACTTGAAGCGCAAATTCTGCAAGATTGCGATAAACTGCTTGAGGAGTTCAAAGCGTTACCAGGTAGTGAAAACGTAGTTTTTCAATAAAGCTGTGTGGAATAAAGCTGGGTCGAGGTAGTGTGGACCCAGCTATACGCTCATTTATGCTGTTTTACAAGTTACATCCTGGCCTGCGGAGAAACCATTGTCTGGAGATTTAAATGCGCCACCGGCGACGAGCACGGTTTTTTGAGCGCTGATGGCCTGATTGTCAGATAAGTTTTTGATGCATTTCTTTTTGATTGTGAATTTCATTTTTTTTTCCTTATAGTTGTTTGCACCGCTTAACTATTTTCGTTTTTTTTCTACTTGTCCAGCGGTCATATGTAACAGATTGTGTGCCACTATTGCATAAAGTTGATAATTGAGGTGGGTGAACTCAGAGGTTTTGCCAGTGGTTTGACAAAATGTGTTACTATGCACGCCTTATGTAGCTATTGCCTTACTGTTTATGTTTATTGAGAGCGTGACAAAGGGGTGGGTCGGATATTGATGTAGTATGCACAATGGTGAGTCTTAAAAGTTTAGAGGTAAACGCTGAATGTTATTAATGATAGACAACTATGACTCGTTCACATTTAACCTCGTTCAGTATTTTCAAAAGTTAGATCAAGATGTGTTGGTCAAACGAAATGATGAAATATCTATTTCACAAATTCGGCAACTTAATCCCGATCACATTGTGATATCACCTGGGCCGTGCAGCCCTGATGAAGCGGGTATTTCTTTGCAGGCTGTACAACAATTACAGGGGCACTTCCCGATTTTAGGTGTGTGCTTGGGTCATCAAACGATTGCGCAAGCTTTGGGTGCACGCGTACATCGGGCGAAATCAGTGATGCACGGAAAGGTGTCGCGAATTTATCATGCAGATAAAGGTATGTTTGCAGGCTTGCCCAGTCACTTTAATGTATGCAGATATCATTCCCTTGCGGTAGATGCTGCGACTTTACCTAGCACATTACAAGTAACTGCCTGGACCCAAACCCAGCAGGGGAAACTAGATGAAATTATGGGCTTATGTCATACTGAGCTTGCATTGGAAGGTGTGCAATTCCACCCTGAGGCAATCTTAACCGAGTATGGATTAAGACTACTTGATAACTTTATTGCTCGCTTCTAACCTTTAAAGAGCTTTCTTTTAATATACCGAAAAAGACTATAATTGATGACACAAGACATTAGGCAGTCACACATTGCTAAAGCAATCGCTCAGCGTGCACATGACGTTCTAATTAGCCATAACTTTGCTCAACAGCAGATAGGTTATATTCATACATTTGACATGAACTTTGGTGAGTCTATCCCACAGCGCACGATGCTTGAAGTAGAGCTTGCGGCTGCGGCAAAACGTCAAGAAAAAAGCACCAGTCATCACAAGTACATCGCAAAAGCGAGCAATCATTTACACCAAATTATTGAAAGTGGAATAGAGACCCAGTTAAGCGATTTAGATTCTATCTATACCGATGTGGTCGGCGTACAAGACGCGGTTCCAACTGTATTGGATATTCTTGCTGTTAAATCTGCATCAGTTGGCCGTTTGGAACCTCTGGTCAATGATTTATCATGGCTCGGAAGAGACTTAGTGTCTCTGGTGAATTTACCCCAATATCGTAAAGTAAACAGCAAAGGCACGTCGGTTAAAGTCGATACACCTGCACTGGCCTTACGCTATTTGGGTCTGGAAAACTTGCAAATGGTGATCCCAACGTTTGCGGTGCGTCACTGGATGCCACATTCAACAGAGCCCTTTCCATTATTAAAAAGAAAGCTTAGAGATGTGAGCATGGCCAGCGCAATTGCAGCCAAAGCGCTTGCCCCACTCTATGATGTCAAAGAACAGCATGCTTTTACTTTAGGGATGTTACTCGATCTGGGCAAAATTGCATTGACACGACTCTACCTGCGGACGTTTGAACGTGTTTGGCAAGCAAAGGTAAAGATTGCCAGAGATAAAAATCAAAAAGATTTGCATACAGCACTACTAGAGCTAGGGCCTGATCCACTATTTTTGAGAAATTTACTGTTAGAGCATGCGGCGATTGTATCTCAGCGACTGATCGAGCAAATGTCGTTTAAGTACCTGCCTTTTAATGCTGCGATGTCAGAGTTCGCGCAAAGTTATTTGCCGGACGTGAATAATAATATAGATGAATTGTTACCTTTAACGCAGGTATTGAAAAAAGCGTATGGGTATGCGCAATACCAACTTTTAAAAGACAGTCATTTAATTGAACCAGATGAAGCAAAAGATTGGTTCATCTATCTCAATTTAACTGATCAAGAAGAAAAATTGTTGGAAAAAACGTCTTTACAGAGCCTTCAGCTGACAATTTTGTAAAAAAACTGGAAATTTTTTCACGCTTATTCATTCATTCGCCCCATCGTAAAGGATCGACTAAAATCCTTGTATGATGGGCGCGTATCCAATCATGTCGCTAATAGTTATTCACTGTTCATGAAAAAATATACTAAAGCCTTGAATATCAAGGCTTACAGGAATGTTTTATATGAGACATACCGGTATTTTTTTGGAATAATGTGCGTATGAAATTTGCGCCAATTTGGGTAAATTCGGATCTTTTACAGTATTGCTTAAGGTGATTTCGTGTAATGCCGGCCACTCAAATTTCAGTGCTGAACTCGCTAAAATGAGGAATTAAAATGACTATTAATCGTGAATTATTCGATCAAGTAATGGTACCTAACTATTCACCTTCTGCTGTTATCCCTGTGAAAGGTGAAGGTTCTCGCGTATGGGACCAAGAAGGTCGTGAATACATCGATTTTGCAGGTGGTATCGCTGTAAACTGTTTGGGTCACTGTCACCCTGCACTTGTCTCTGCACTTAAAGAGCAAGGCGAAAAAATCTGGCACTTATCCAATGTCATGACCAATGAGCCTGCACTACGACTAGCAAAGAAGCTAACTGATGCGACATTTGCTGACAAAGTTTACTTTGCGAATTCAGGTGCTGAAGCGAATGAAGCGGCACTGAAACTAGCTCGTCGTTGGGCGCTTGATAAATTCAACGCGGAAAAGTCTCAAATTATTGCCTTCAATAAAGGTTTTCACGGTCGTACTTTCTTCACTGTAACTGTGGGTGGTCAAGCGGCGTATTCAGATGGCTTTGGTCCAAAACCTGGCGATATCGTACACTGTGACTACAACGACCTAGCTGCGTTTGAAGCACTTATCTCTGACAACACATGTGCTGTGATGATGGAACCTTTGCAGGGTGAAGGTGGTATCGTGTCTCCTGAAGCTGAGTTTGTGAAAGGTGTACGTGCGCTTTGTGATAAGCACAATGCGCTGCTGATTTTTGACGAAGTACAAACTGGTGTTGGCCGTACAGGTGAGCTTTATGCGTACCAAGGTCTTGATGTAACACCTGATATCCTAACAACTGCAAAAGCTCTAGGTGGTGGTTTCCCGATTGGTGGCATGATCACAACGACTGAAATCGCACAGCACCTTAAGATTGGTACTCACGGCTCAACTTATGGCGGTAACCCGCTGGCGTGTGCTGTGGCTGAAGCTGCATTTGACACAGTTAATACACCTGAAGTATTGAATGGCGTGAAAGAAAAAGAAGCGTTATTCCGAGAGCTGTTGACAGCTATCAATGATAAGTACCAAGTGTTCTCTGAGATCCGTGGTAAAGGTCTATTGATTGGTGGTGTGGTGACAGAGAAGTATGCAGGTAAAGCAAAAGAGTTCTTAACTGAGGGTGTGAAAGAAGGCGTTATGTCACTGGTTGCCGGCGCAAACGTGGTTCGTTTTACACCATCTCTAGTGGTGCCAGAAGCAGATATCCGTGAAGGTATGGCTCGCTTCGAAAGAGCGGTTGCTCGCGTTGTAGAGAACAACGCTTAAGTTGTCGCGCAAACCATAGCGATAACCAACGTGGCGTTCTGTTGAGCGCCACCTGTCTAAAGGTTTACTGAGGAGTAAGCGGGCTCATGATGATCCTTCGCCCAATCCAAAAAAGCGATTATCCAGCGCTTTTGAACATTGCCCAAGAGTCGGGGCATGGTTTTACTTCATTACCTCTAAATGAAGAGTTGTTACAAAACAAGATTGATCGTTCAATGACGTCTTTCAGTAAAGAAACAGATGTGCCATTTGATGAAGGGTATCTGTTCGTGCTTGAAGATTCAGAGACGGGAGAGGTTGTAGGCACCAGTGCTATTGAAGCGGCTGTGGGGCTGGACGACGCGTTTTACCACTATCATTTGAGTAAAGTTATCCATTCTTCTCGCACTTTAAATGTTTATAAAGCAGTGGATATTCTAACGCTGTGTAATGACTATACCGGTGCGACAGAGTTATGTACTCTGTTTTTGAAAGATAAGTACCGCAAAGGCTTAAATGGTAAGCTTTTGTCCAAGTCTCGTTTTATGTTTATTAATCAGCATAAATCACGATTTGCTGAAACGGTCATTGCGGAAATGCGTGGTGTTTCGGACGAGAATGGCAGTAGCCCATTTTGGAAGTGGTTAGAAGAGCACTTCTTTTCGATGGATTTTCCAACCGCAGATTATCTAACTGGTATTGGCCAGAAAGTATTTATCGCAGAGTTGATGCCAAAGTATCCAATCTACGTCAATCTACTGAGTGAAGAAGCGCAAGCCGTTGTTGGTGAGGTGCACGACAATACACGTCCTGCGATTGAGCTTTTGAAAGGCGAAGGTTTTACTTTCAATGGCTATGTCGATATTTTCGATGCGGGTCCTACAGTTGAAGCGAAAGTTGACAATATTCGTACTATTCGTGCAACACAATTTTTCAAAGTGTGTATTTCCAAAGCAGGAACAGAGCACACAAATGGTTCCCCAGTACTTATTGCTAATGATAAACTTGCAGGCTATCGTGCTACGGCAGTTGAGCTTGAAGTGCCACAGAGCGGTGACGAAATCACCATCTCGGCAGAATTGGCAAATGCGCTTCAGGTAACTGAAGGCGACACTGTTAGCATCGCAACTCTTTAATTGGGATAGAATTATGACAACTCATGCAGCACAATTTATCAATGGTAAATGGTCAGCGGGCGAAGGTGCGGAATTTGCATCTATCAACCCGGCAAACAACGAACAAATTTGGTCAGCAAACGCCGCGACAGCGGAGCAAGTTGATGGCGCAGTAAAAGCGGCACGCGAAGCATATTACCTTTGGAGTGACCTAACTTTTGAAGCGCGTTTAGATGTAGTGAAACGTTTTGCCGAGGTTCTGAAAGAAAACAGTGAAGAGCTTGCTATTGCGATCGCAAAAGAAACGGGTAAGCCACTTTGGGAAACGCGTACAGAAGCAGGTGCAATGGTAGGTAAAATTGCCATTTCAGAAAAGGCGTATCACGAGCGTACTGGTGTTGTCGAAAATGCGATGCCAGTAGGTCGTGCAGTGATCCGCCACAAGGCACATGGTGTTGTGGCTGTTTTTGGCCCTTACAACTTCCCAGGTCACTTACCGAATGGTCATATTGTACCTGCACTATTAGCTGGTAACACGGTAGTATTTAAACCGTCTGAAATGACGCCATATGTAGCAGAGTTAACGCTAAAATTATGGGAAAAAGCGGGTCTACCTGCTGGTGTTATTAATCTAGTGCAAGGTGAAGTAGAGACAGGTAAAGCTCTTGCGTCACACAAAGGCATTGATGGGTTATTCTTTACTGGTTCATCTCGCACTGGTCATTTCCTTCACGAGCAGTTTGCCGGTCAGCCAGGTAAAATCTTAGCACTTGAAATGGGTGGTAATAACCCACTTATCGTGAAAGATGTAACCGATACCAAAGCGGTTGTGCACGACATTATCCAATCTGCATTTATTTCTAGCGGCCAGCGTTGTACTTGTGCACGCAAATTATTCTTACCACAAGGTGAGCAAGGCGATGCGATTTTAGAGCAGCTATTACGCGCAACTAAAGCCATCAAGATCGGTAACTTTGATGACGCTGATCAGCCGTTTATGGGGTCAATGATCTCTGCAGCAGCTGCTGCGGGCATGGTTGCTGCACAGCAACAGCTAGTTGAACTAGGCGGCGAGATCTTACTGGAGCTTAAACAAACTCAAGGCACAGGTTTTGTAACGCCAGGTATTATCGAGTGTACAAATGTAACAGACTTCCCTGATGATGAGCACTTTGGTCCTCTACTTAAGGTATTCCGTTATACAGACTTCGATGCAGCTATTGAACTTGCAAATGATACGAGTTTTGGTTTATCTGCGGGTCTATTGAGTGACAATGAAGCTGATTATGATCACTTCTTGCGTCGTATTCGTGCGGGTATTGTAAACTGGAACCGTCCAATCACTGGTGCTTCGAGCGCAGCTCCATTTGGCGGTATTGGTGCTTCAGGTAACCATAGGGCAAGTGCATACTATGCAGCAGATTATTGCGCATATCCGGTTGCTTCTGTAGAACTTGAAAAAGTTACATTACCAGGAAGCTTGAGTCCGGGCCTATCGTTAGATTAAAATTACCTTCATTAGGTAATTCACAATGTTGTTTTGTGCAACGTTGTGATGTGTGAGGTTGGCCTCACGCTTTATTCTTAAAAAAGCAGCATTTGCTGCTTTTTTTATTTTTCTGGGCCGCTCAAAAGTAGCAATCAGATCAAGTTTCTGCTTAAATCAATAGGAGATGTCATTGGTAAACTCAGGTGGGCAATATATGGTTTTAGATAAACAAGGATATGATGAGTTAGTCATGTATCTGACACAAAATTTAGCCTTGTTTGAAAAGCCGGGTGTGGTAAAGCCAAATGCACCTAAGGTCGTCGAATTAATAGAAGACGTAATTGCGGAACATGTAATTCGTTTATGCGAACAACACACTGGCTTATCAACGGAACAGCGTAGCTTGATTGTGCGCGAGGTTGATGGCATTGTATACGACTTACAGGAAGTGCTGTCGAGCGTAGTAGATCAACGTGTTACAGAAGAACAGCAAGAGTTTATCGAAGAGTTTGCTGGGCTGGTGAAGAACTTATTTGATTCAGCCATCCAGTAGTCTTAATCTAATTTATTGTATTTTTAAACACCGCCTGCTGGGCGGTGTTATTCGTTTAGGGAGGTGCTATATGAAAGCAAGTGTGAAGTGGGTTGGAGGTGATACGTTTTTAGGGCTGTCTAACTCAGGGCATAATGTGGTATTTGATGCTGGTGCGGATAGTGCGGCACCCAGTCCCATGGAAATGGTTCTAATGTCAGCTGGTAGCTGCGCTTCTGTGGATGTGGTGAGTATTCTAAAAAAAGCAAAACAAAGCGTACAGAGCGTCGAAGTACAACTAACAGCACAGCGCGCTGACTCAGCGCCTAGAGTATTCACAAAAATCAATCTACACTTTGTAGTTACTGGTGATAACGTGTCGGAAAAGCACCTAGCTCGCGCAGTAAATTTATCTGCTGAAAAGTACTGTTCAGTTGCCTTAATGCTTGAAAAAGCAGTTGAAATTACACATACCCACGAGGTAGTACAAGGCGGATAAAAATAACGCTTTTTAAGCTGCTATTTTTCGTATAAAATCCGCGAACTTTTAGTTCTGCAGTGCAGATTTTCTTGTTTTAAGGTGGGTCTATCGTGAACAAGCCCTTTAATAAAATTAAACTCCATGGCTTTAACAACTTAACAAAGAGTTTAAGCTTTAGTATCTACGATATTTGCTACGCCAAGACTGAGCAACAGCGAAAAGAGTATATCGAATATATCGATGAGCAGTACAGTGCTGATCGCCTAACAGATATTCTTAAAGAAGTGGTTGATATCATAGGTGCCAATGTACTTAATATCGCTCGCCAGGACTATGACCCGCAAGGGGCCAGTGTAACGATTTTAGTATCAGAAGAGCCTGTAGAAGGTACGGTACCCCATTCACAAGAAACACCAGGGCCTTTGCCAGATTCAGTGGTTGCACACTTAGACAAAAGCCACATATGTGTTCATACATATCCTGAAGCACACCCTCACGATGGCATTTGTACATTCCGTGCCGATATTGAGGTATCGACATGTGGTATCATTTCACCTTTGAAAGCACTGAATTTTTTGATCCACTCATTGGAATCTGATGTTGTGACGATCGACTATCGAGTGCGCGGTTTTACGAGAGATGTGAACGGTGTAAAACACTATATTGATCACCCAATTCACTCAATTCAGAATTTTATGACTGAAGATACAAAAGACGCTTACCAAATGGTGGATGTTAATGTGTATCAAGAGAACTTATTCCACACTAAGATGATGCTTAAAGAAACTGATTTGAATACCTATCTATTCGGTATTACAACAGATGAGCTCACTGATGAGGAAGAAGAAGAGATCCGCAATAAATTAAATCGTGAAATTCAAGAAGTCTTTTACGGTAGAAATTTACCTGATCCAGAATAAAGTCAAAAATAACAGTAAAAACGGCGCTTTAAGCGCCGTTTTTTATTAAAGTGTATAGTTAAACGTTAAGCCATATACACGAGGCTCTGCATACTGTACATAAGTATCTGTTGCCCAGCCATTTCTCGGATCATTACCAAATTGGAAGCCACGTACAGGTACATCTCTATCTGCTAAATTTCTGCCCCATGCTGTTAGGCTCCAGCTATCGCTATAATAGGAAACACTGGCGTTGATCAGGTTTTGATTGGGCGCCTGCGAATTATGACTATCAGAGAAGAAGTAGTCATCTTTGCCTTCAAAGCCTAATTGAGCACTGATGTTGTCACTCAAATCATAGGTTAATGAGAAAGCAAACTGATATTTTGGTGATTGCGCTTGTTCTCGGCCATCAAAGTCGTCACCACTGACAGTGATAAAGTCTTCAATCTTAGTGTCTAAGTAGCCTAAGCTGTATTGTAAAGATAGAGCATCAGATAATTGACTCGCACCTTCGATTTCAAGGCCATAATTTTTACCTTTGCCCGCATTGCTAATAAAGCCAGCAAACTGTACACCTTCTAATTGCCACTGCTTAAGCTGCATATCTTCTCTGTGCATATAAAATGCAGTGAGGTGTAATGTATGACGTTTGTCTTTAGATTGGCCTTTAACACCAAACTCGAGATTCCAGAGATACTCTGGATCGAATGTAAAGCCTGATTGAGGGATCGAGATGCCATCATCTTTGGCCTTCGCGAGTGCTTCGCCGTTTACGCCACCCACTTTATAACCGCGGTTTAAACTCGTATAGATCATTGTTTGCGGAACAACTTGGTATTCAAGTGCCACTTTACCACCGACCATGGTGTCATCCGACTCAAGATCAAATGCATTGCTATCTAAGTAATCGCTAGAATAAGACTCTACTCGAAGCCCAGTAACTAACCTGACATCCTCTTGTAGGGCCGTTACTTTGTGCGCAAATATAGCGTGGTTTTGGGTTTCAAAGGTCGATTTGAATTGTGTTGGCATATTTCCAAATTTGCTTCTTTGGCGATCTAAATCGACATCATGTCTGCGGCTGACAACACCAATAACCCAAGACTTATCTTTACTTTTAACTCTGATCTCAGCAGAGCCTCTTTCATGATCGCGCACATAGGCATCAAAGTATTGACCGTAGTACTCAATGTGATCAGGGTGCAAGCCTGCTTCGCATAAAGTTGGCTGCGTTGTATCGGCACAAACCCAGTCTTCGTCATAGCTATATTCGGTATCAGCTTGCAGGCCACTGGTGAGTATTTCAATATCGACGGACGATAAGCCGGTGTAATCGGCTGTCAGTGAGAACGCGTCACTTTGTTGAGTGTCTTTACCTGGCTGGCTAGCAACGCTTTGGCGAGTATTGTCCAAAGTAAAGCCATCATAGCCGTTATCAATATCAATGTGGTGATATACAAACCCGAGGTTTAAATCGTCGCTGGCTGCATAATTCAATTTAAAGCGTGCGACACTTTCATCCAGATCTTGTGTATCGTCGTTGAGATAGATGTTATCGACAAAACCATCGGATTGTTTTTGGTAAAGGCTGGCGCGTGCGGTGATATTCTCTGATAAGCCTGTGCCAACGGCAACGCCTGCTTCGTGAGTTCCATAGTTGGCAGCCCCCAATTTTAGATTGAGACTCGGTGTATCGGTTGGGTTATTTGAGTGAATATCGATGATCCCACCCATGGCATCGGCACCAAATTTAGTCCCTTGAGGACCGCGATAAATAGCTACTTGGTCGGCATCAAACAGCAATGCACTGCCGCCTAATCCTGAATAGTTAATGTTGTCGATTAAAACGCCCACACTAGGCGTAATGGGATCTACAAACTGGGAGCGAAGACCCACACCACGGATCTGCACGAAGCGTCCACGAGAAGCGCCAGCCGTAAAATTAACATTAGCGGCACTATTGAGGATTTCATCTAAATAACTGGCGCCACGTGTGGTAATTTCTGCTTCTCCAAAGACTGATGCACTGGCACTTAATGTTTGAAGTGATTCTTGCTGAAAATCGCCACTAACTTCGATGGTTTCAATGTTATTTGCTGTTGCTGAGGTTTGCTCGTCGGCAGAGCTTGAAAATGCCACCATCAGTCCGAGGGTGAGTAAAGAGAGTTTTAATTTCATTCGTTTATATGTGTCCCGTGTTAGTTGCGCACTAGTTTAGCAAAAGCCCGACCAGATGACTGAATATTTGTGATATAAACTTTTGCAATCAATATAGAGGACGAAATATGACGTTTAAAGTTGACTTTAAAGTAAGAGATTATGAGTGCGATTTGCAGGGGATCGTGAATAACAGTGTGTATTTTAATTATTTGGAACATGCGCGCCATGAGTTCTTGGCATACAAAAACATAGACTTTGCCGCTTTGGCTGAACAAAAAGTCAACTTAGTCGTGATCCGCTCAGAAATGAATTACAAAGGTTCACTGCGACCGGGTGACACATTTTATGTTGAAGTAGAGGTCGAAAAGGTCAGTAAATTAAAATTTGCATTTCATCAAAAAGTAGTAAGAAGCAGCGATGAAAAGCTGATGCTAGATGCGGTTATAACGGGTACATCGGTGAATGAGCGAGGTCGTCCGTTCCTACCTCCGGAAATTGACCTATTATTTTCTTAAAATTTGGCTAGATAGGCAATTTATTACATATTTTTACTGCCTATTATGTGACTCCAAGCGTTATAATTAACACTGATTATCAAACGATTGGTTTACCATGAAAATTTCCTTTTTATTATGCTTTTTGAGTGTGATGTTGATGGGATGCTCAAGTACAGGGACGGTAAACGCAGACACACTCAAATATTCTAGCTGGCAATTTGTACCGAAAGATACAGGGGCCAAACATGAACCTATTCGCATTGAGTTTTTAGATGCGTTTCGGGTAAATGGCTTTGCTGGCTGTAACCGTTTCTTTGGCCAAGGGGAGGTCAAAGAGGGACAACTGTTTGTCAGTGATATAGGCATGACAAGAAAACTATGTGATCCGGCGACAAACGAACACGAGCAAGCATTTTTAAACATGCTGCAAATCGGTGTGCCGCTTCAACATAGTCAAAATGAGCTAGTTTTGCTGGGCGACTCGAAATGGCACTTTAAATTGGTAAAAGGTCACTTTGACTAATGCTGTGACATTCAGTAGACTTTGACTCAATTCGTTACTTGTCGGAGTGCCCTTGTGGGCTGAGATCGCTGTATTGCGGGATCCGTGGACCTGATCAGGTTAATACCTGCGTAGGGAACAAGCTGTCCTAGTGTATCGCCATGTTATGTATGGATACTAAGGCTGCCAAGTTTGTTAGCGTCGTGCTAATAAAACTATCCACCTGTATCACCCAAGTTATAGAGCTGCTTTATGTATCTTATTAGCTTGTGTGGACCCAATCTCTTCCGTTTTGGAATTCTGACAAGACACCTTAACTAACAATGAGGCATGTCATGTCAAATAACAGTAGCAAGTTGTCACGTCGCGAGTCTCGCGAAGCGGCTTCGGAATTTATTTATAACCTCAAGGGTCAACCTTTTCCAAACTCAAAAAAAATCTATGTAGATGGAGAGCAAGAAGGTGTTCGTGTCGGCATGAGAGAAATCTCATTGAATGACTCTTTTGTTGGGGGCACAGAAGAAGAACCGATCTTTGAGAAAAATGAACCGGTCAGGGTATATGATACATCTGGTCCATACACAGACCCTGAATTCACTTTGAATGTGCGCGAAGGCTTACCTAAGTATAGAGAAGACTGGATCGTTAATCGTGACGATACTGAATTATTGAACTCGGTAACCTCAAAGTTCTCTCAGCAGCGTATGGCTGATGAAGGGCTAGATCATATCCGTTTTGAAAACCTACCTAAAATTCGCCGTGCAAAGCCAGGTAAAAATGTGACACAAATGCACTATGCACGTCAGGGCATCATTACGCCGGAAATGGAGTTTGTTGCAATCCGTGAAAATATGGGTCGTGCAAAGATCCGTGAAGAGCTGCTTGCGGAGCAGCATGAGGGGCAATCATTTGGAGCAGAGATCCCTGACTTTATAACACCTGAATTTGTGCGTTCGGAAGTTGCCCGAGGCCGCGCGATTATTCCAAATAATATTAATCACCCTGAGTCTGAGCCAATGATTGTGGGCCGTAACTTTTTAGTTAAAGTGAACGCTAACATTGGTAATTCGTCGGTTACTTCTTCAATTGAAGAGGAAGTGGAAAAACTAGTTTGGTCAACTCGCTGGGGCGCGGACACTGTAATGGATCTATCTACAGGTCGCTATATCCATGAAACGCGTGAATGGGTGGTACGTAACTCACCAGTACCAATTGGTACTGTACCTATTTACCAGGCGCTGGAAAAAGTTAATGGTGTTGCAGAAGACCTTACGTGGGAAATTTTCCGTGATACTTTAATTGAGCAAGCCGAGCAGGGGGTGGATTACTTTACTATTCACGCTGGTGTGTTACTACGCTATGTGCCAATGACTGCGAAACGTGTTACGGGTATTGTATCGCGTGGTGGCTCAATTATGGCTAAGTGGTGTCTTGCACATCACAAAGAAAACTTCCTATATACGCACTTTGAAGACATCTGTGAAATCATGAAGCAGTATGACGTGTGCTTCTCGTTAGGTGATGGTTTACGTCCAGGATCGATTGCCGATGCAAATGATGATGCGCAATTGTCAGAGCTGCGCACCTTGGGTGAACTGACAAAGATTGCATGGGAGCACGATGTTCAGGTATTCATTGAAGGCCCGGGTCACGTTCCTATGCATATGATTAAAGAAAATATGGATGAGCAATTAAAACACTGTCACGAAGCGCCTTTCTATACGCTTGGCCCGCTGACGACTGATATTGCCCCTGGTTATGACCACTTTACATCAGGTATTGGTGCTGCGCAGATCGCTTGGTACGGCACGGCAATGCTATGCTATGTAACACCAAAAGAGCATTTAGGTTTACCAAATAAAGAAGACGTAAAAGAAGGCCTGATCACCTATAAAATTGCTGCACATGCAGCCGATCTTGCAAAAGGTCACCGCGGTGCACAGATCCGTGATAATGCATTATCAAAAGCGCGTTTTGAATTCCGTTGGCACGATCAGTTCAATCTGAGCCTTGATCCGGAACGAGCTCTGTCGTATCACGATGAGACGTTGCCGCAAGAGTCAGGCAAGGTTGCACATTTCTGCTCAATGTGTGGGCCTAAGTTCTGCTCAATGAAGATCACCCAAGATGTGCGAGATTACGCAAAAGATCTTGAAGCACGCGGCATTGATCCAAACAATGTTGGCGATGCAATTGAAATAAAAATGGTTGATGTAGAAGCTGAAATGAAAGCAAAGTCAGAAGAGTTCAAGAGCTCAGGTTCTGAAATCTATCACAAAGCCATTTAACCTTATCGCGCTGCAATCTTTTATTGCAGCGCAAAACAACTGGAATTCTCATGACAGAGTACGGAGCAAAACCGTCCGTTGCTATCGTAGGGTTTGGCTTAGTTGGCAGAGTGGTTGCGTTGGAGTTAATGGCGCAATATCAGCTAACAATTTTTGAAAAAGATCCTCAAGACGCCCAAACTGGCGCGGGTACATTAGCGGCAGCGATGTTGGCACCTTTGGCTGAATCGGTGATTTGCGATCAAGCCCTAGCAGAGCAAGGCTTAAAGAGCATCGCCATGTGGCCAAACTTGCTGGCCAAATTAGACTCTCAAGTATTTTTTCAACAACAAGGCAGTTTGATTGTTGCCCATCAGCAAGATAGAGGCGATCTGCAGAGCTTTCAACAGCGCTTAAAGCCATTAAAGCAACACCGGGCAGAGAGCGTTAATCAGATAGAGATTGCTAAGCTTGAACCTGAACTTGGCAACAAGTTTAGTCAGGGTCTGTTCTTGCCATGTGAAGGTCAACTCGATAACCATGCTTTTTTTACCAGCAGTTATGATACGCTTGTCGCTCGTGGCGTGCAGTTTCACTTTGCTCATGAGGCAAAAATTGAAGCGGGTAAGGTAAACAATCAAGCATTTGACTGGATTATAGATTGCCGAGGTTTTGGCGCTAAGCAGGATAAACCTGAGCTGCGGGGTGTACGCGGTGAGGTAGCGCGGATCTATGCGCCTGAAGTTAAGTTACAGCGCCCTGTTCGATTGATGCACCCAAGATACCCTATCTATATCGCGCCCAAGCCAGATCATCAATTTGTGATAGGTGCAACCGAAATAGAGTCGCAAGATGCGGCTGATATTACGGTGCGCTCTACACTAGAGTTATTGTCGGCAGCATATACGGTGCACAGTGGTTTTGCCGAGGGGCGTGTGATGTCACTTAACGCAGGTTTGAGACCAGCTTTTGTAGATAATCATCCACATATTGATATTCAAGATAATGTAATTTCAATTAATGGATTATATCGACACGGCTATTTACTTGCGCCAGTTGTTGTACAGCAAGCACTTTCAAAGGGGCTATTATGAATCTAACTTATAACGGAGAGGCTATTTGCGTAGATAGCGAACAGTCTTTGCAGCAAATTATTGTCAGTAAAGGGGCGCAACCGCCTTTTGCTGTTGCGTTAAACGGCCAATTTGTACCAGCCGGACAACTATCTGATACTAAGCCCAACAGTGGTGACAGTATTGAAGTGCTTTCACCTATTCAGGGAGGCTAAGTGAGCAATTCAGCGTACGATCAATTGAATATATACGGTGAACATTTTGATAGTCGCCTGCTCATTGGGTCAGCTTTGTATCCGTCACCACAAATTATGCAACAGGCAATACAAAGTTCTGGTGCGGACATAGTGACAGTCTCACTGCGCAGGCAAAACTCAGTATCTGCGGGAGAAGACTTTTGGCAGCTGATCAAGGAAACAGGCCTAAAAGTATTGCCCAATACCGCAGGCTGCCACAGTGTAAAGGAAGTAATAACACTGGCACAGATGTGCCGAGAAGTATTTAAAACCGATTGGATTAAGTTGGAATTAATCGGTGATGAATACAATTTACAGCCTGATCCATTTGGTTTACTTGAGGCTACCGAAATACTCCTAAAAGAGGGGTTTAAAGTACTTCCTTATTGTACTGATGACTTGGTGTTGTGTCAGAGGCTTGCGGATCTCGGCTGTGAAGTACTGATGCCTTGGGGAGCGCCGATTGGCACGGGGAAAGGCTTAATTAACACATATAACCTGAAAACCATACGAGAACGTTTACCAGATCTCACCCTGATTGTCGACGCGGGCTTAGGTGTGCCTTCACACGCCTGTGCAGCTTTGGAGCTTGGCTATGATGCCGTGCTACTAAACAGTGCTGTTGCGGGGGCCGGTGATCCGGTTAGAATGGCAAAAGCATTTTCCCACGCAGTTGAAGCTGGTCGAATGGGCTATGTAGCAAAAGCGATGCCGGAAAAAGAGGTCGCAGCGCCTTCAACCCCAACAATGGGAATGCCTTTTTGGCATCAAAATTAAAGAATTTAGGAGTTAAAGTGTCGAAAGTTGTTTGGAGTATCGCAGGTTCTGACTCGGGAGGTGGGGCAGGTATTCAAGCTGATTTAAAAGCAATGCACAGTTTTGGAGTGCAAGGTTGCACTGCGATAACTGCACTGACTGCGCAAAATAGTTTGGGTGTAGAATCTCTCAACGCGGTATCTACTGACGTGATCGAAGCGCAATTATTGGCGCTTGAATCCGATATGAAAGCGTCAGTCATAAAGATTGGTATGCTTGCTAATGTACAGCAAATTCAGCTTATTGCTGAACATATATCACGCTACAAGCAAAGTTGGGAGACACCACCTACTGTGGTATATGATCCTGTGGCGATTGCGACAAGTGGCGATGCTTTGACTGAAGAAGATACCGTCGATGCACTTAAAACCCACTTACTTCCCTTAGTAGATGTGATAACGCCAAACACGCATGAAACCCAGTTGTTGACAGGTGTGTATTTGATCGGACCTGATGCGGTGCGAGAAGCGGCTGAAAAGTTGCGTGCATTCGGTGTTCAATCTGTGGTGATTAAAGGTGGGCACTGGGATTATCCAAAGGGATATTGTATTGACTATTGCTGGCATCAAGATGAAGAGTATTGGTTGGGGAATGAATCAATAAACACGCCACATACACATGGTACTGGGTGTAGTTTGTCATCTGTGATCGCTGCAAGTTTAGCAAAAGGATATCCGTTAAAGGATGCTTTTATTTTGGGCAAGGCGTATATCAATGCGGGTTTAAAATCTGCGGTACGCTACGGAGAAGGTATTGGGCCGGTGGCACATACCGCATTTCCTCATAACATCGTTGACTATCCACAGGTTATTGAAGCGGGGAGCTGGTTAGGTGATGAACTTGAATTTTATGTGCCAGATAATTACAACTATGCAGCCGGGTTTGCCCCTATTGAGGGAGATTTAGGTTTATATGCCGTTGTTGATACCATTGACTGGGTTGAGCTTTGTTTAAAGCATGACGTTAAAACAGTCCAGCTTCGTATAAAAGATGCGGACTCTCCAACCCTTGAGCAGGATATTGCTAAAGCGATCGAGCTTGGTAACACCTATGGTGGTCGTGTGTTTATCAATGATCATTGGCAACTTGCGATAAAACACGGTGCGTATGGCGTGCACTTGGGACAAGAGGACTTAAATGTTGCGGATTTAAATGCCATTAAACAAGCTGGATTACGTTTAGGCTTATCGACGCATGGTTTTTATGAAATGTTGCGTGCGCATAACTATCGCCCAAGTTATTTGGCCTTTGGTGCTATCTATCCAACTACGACCAAGGATATGACGGGACAAATTCAAGGGTTAGAGAAGCTGCGTCATTTCGTACCATTAATGAAATCGGAGTACCCGACGGTTGCTATTGGCGGGATCGATTTAGGGCGAGCCAGTGAAGTGGCAGACACAGGAGTAGGCAGTGTTGCAGTTGTACGTGCAATTACTGAAGCGAAGTCACCTGAGCAAGCGATTGTCAATCTTAAGCAGGCTATAGGCGAGCCATGAGTGAAGAATTAACCGATAGAGAGCGGCTGAGGTACAGTCGACATATCTTGTTAGATAAAGTCACAGAAGCAGGCCAAATACAGCTCAAATCAGCTCATGTAGCAGTTATTGGTTGCGGCGGGTTAGGTAGTCCTGTTTTATTTTATCTGGCGGCCAGCGGCATCGGTACTTTATCATTTTATGATGATGATAAGGTCGAGTTGTCTAATCTGCAGCGTCAAATCTTGTATAAAGTTAATCATTTGGGTCAAGGCAAAAGTCTTGCTGCTAAAAAAGTGTTGGCAAGTTTGAACAATGATATTCAACTCAATCCATATAATCTTCGCCTCTCCAAAGATAACATTGAAGCGCAATTAAAAGAGGTTGATTGGGTTGTGGATTGTAGTGACAACTTCGCCACACGATATTTACTCAATCAATATTGCTTTGATAATGGCAAGGTGTTGATCTCGGGGGCGGCGCAAGCTACTAGTGGTCAGTTTGGCTTTTTTGATTACCGTGAGCAGAGTGCATGTTACGCATGTTTATTTCCTGAAACAGAGCAGAGTCGTGAAGGTCTTAACTGCCAAAATGCAGGGGTGATGAGCCCGTTGCTGGGTATGGTTGGTTCAATGCAAGCACAAGCTGTGTGTAACGCGATATTAGGTTTGCAAAAAGGAGAGAGCTTTTTTGTGAGCATTGATGCATTAACACTTATGCAAAGGCGGTTTGCTTTAGCGAAAGACCCTGCATGTAAAGTGTGTAACTAATCAATTTACGCAAAGTGCAGGCTAAGATGCATGAAAAGGCCCAGAGTGGGCCTTTTACGTTTGTTATTGATTGATGGTCGCAAATGGCGTGCCCATTCTTGTCACTGTCTCTGGTTGCTGGTCTGCCAAAAACTCAGCTTTATCTGCACCCCAAGATAAAATCACCGTTGAGCCTAGTTTAAAGCGTCCCATTTCGTCGCCTTTTTTGAGTTTAATTGCCTGAGGCCCTTCGCTCGGGTAATCCCAACTAAAGATGTCTTTGCCCGCTGGTGGAGTTACTGTACCAGCCCAGATTGTTTCGATGCTCGCTACGATGGTCGCACCAACAAGCACCATAGACAGAGGACCGATCTCAGTATCAAAAATTGCTACGACCCGCTCATTTCTAGCAAAAAGGTTCGGGACATTTTGTGCTGTTAATGGATTTACGGAGAACAGATCTCCAGGCACATAAATCATTTTTTTAAGTACGCCATCTACTGGCATATGGATTCGGTGGTAGTCTTTCGGCGCCAAATAGATGGTCGCGAATTTGCCACCAAGGAACGGAGCGACGTCTTGTTCATTGCCCCCTAGCAGGGTTTGAAGACTATAGTCATGGCCCTTTGCTTGGATAATTTGGCCATCAACTACATCACCTAACTGGCTGATAGCCCCATCCACAGGATGCGCGATGATATGATCTTCAGTGGCCAATGGACGGATCCCTGGCTTCAGAGGGCGAGTAAAAAACTCATTGAAGGTCTTATAATGCGCAGGATCTTCGTACAATGCCTCACTCATATCAATCTTATACTGTTTGATAAACAGCTTGATCAATTGAGTTGTCAGTGCGCCGGCTTGGGCTGCGGCAAGCTTCCCCACTAAACGTGACACCGCGTGTTTAGGCAGAGCATATTGCATTGCAATTTTTATTTTATCCAAGTTCACATTATTTTCCTGAAGTATCTTGCCAAGAGCGTACCCGCTGCCTTTGGCATTATTTAATTTAACTATCTAAATCCGATGATGGATAATATCAAACTCTGGGTGCACGTGCACCTGCGCGGCCATCAGCCATTGATTCTAAGATACGGTGGTAGCTGTCAAAACGCAGTTCACTGATTGCACCTTGCTCTACGGCTTCAGTGATCAAGCAGCCTGGATCATTTAAGTGCTTGCAATCTCTGAAGCGACATCCACCGATAAATTCTCTAAATTCCTTAAAGCACCAAGTGACGCGTTCTACTTCTAAATGCCATAAGCCAAACTCTCTGATCCCTGGGCTATCAATGAGGTTGCCGCCGGTAGGCAGGTGATGGAGCTTTGACACAGTGGTAGTATGTTGCCCAAGACCACTATTTTCGGAGACTTCCTGCGTGAGTATATCAGCGTCGGGTAAAACGGTATTGACCAGAGTGGATTTACCGACACCTGATTGTCCGACAAAAATATTATTCTTGTCTTTTAATAAATCTTTCAGCTCATCAATACCTTCACCAGACTTGTTACTAACAAGTAGCACGCGATAGCCCAAATCACGATAGATATCGAGTACCTCATCGACATACTCTAGGCCTTCTTGATCAAGTAAATCAATTTTATTGAGCAGTAATATGGGCTCAATACCCATGTCTTCACAGGCAACTAAATACCTATCAATAATTTGAGGTGTAAATTCGGGCACGACCGCTGAAACCATTAATATTTGGTCAATATTGGCTGCGACCACCTTCACGCCATCGTAAAAATCTGGACGGGTGAGCTGAGAGCGTCTTTCTTCAACAGCTTCAATAACGCCAGCTAAATCTCCCTCGCTTACTTTTGCGCGGCGGAAAATAACATTGTCACCGCATACAAGGCTACCGACGGTGCGACGGATGTTGCAACGCAGCACATCGCCTCCTTCGACTTCAACATCTGCATGTTGGCCAAAACGGCTTACAACAATCGCTGGCTCGGTTGGTCCGAGGTTGTCTGACTGCCAATGTAATTCAGCAGTTTCACTGTGTTTGGCCTTAGCCAAACGTTTTTGTTGGTTGGCCTTAATCCGTCTGGATTGGCCTTGACTGAGTTTTTTACGTTTTGCCATATCTATAAACTCACGAGACGAATTATTGCGAATGATTGGTGTATAAGCCATTCATAGGCTATAACTCAATAAAAATGCCCCGCTTTGTAAAAAAAAGCTTTTGGTCGAGTGATGAAGCTAATATGATATATCTAATTGCATTGGATCTAAAGGAAAGTACCGTTAAGGTAATGTATGTCTTTTCATGAATCAAACTTGGTCTGGCTCGACCTAGAGATGACAGGGCTAGAACCTAAAACAGATAAAATTCTCGAAATTGCAACTGTGATAACAGATTGCGATTTAAATGTGCTTGCTGAAGGTCCAGTGATCGCGATTCATCAAAGTGATGAGTTGCTTGATAATATGGATGAGTGGTGTACCAATCAACATGGCCGCTCAGGGTTAACAGCCCGCTGTAAAGCGAGTACTTTAAGCGAAGCAGACGCGATAGCACAAACTCTCGACTTCTTGAAGCAGTGGGTACCACCTGGCAAATCACCAATGTGTGGCAACTCTATTGGCCAAGACCGTCGTTTCCTTCACAAGTATATGCCAGAACTTGAAGCATACTTCCATTATCGCAACCTTGACGTGAGCACAATTAAAGAGCTTGCAAGGCGTTGGCGACCAGAACTTTTAAATGATATCAAAAAGAAAAGCTCGCATTTAGCGTTGGACGATATCAAAGACTCCATTATGGAGTTGAAGGTTTATCAAGAAAAATTCTTCAATTTATAAAAAAAGCTTGCAAAGCATTTTGTATCTTGTAGAATCCTGCCCCGCTTGAAACGACAAGCTCTTAAGGCTAAGAGCGAGTTGATTAAGCGGGTTTTGTTCAAAATATCTGAGCAAACTATGAAGCGGCACTAGCTCAGCTGGTAGAGCGCGACCTTGCCAAGGTCGAGGTCACGAGTTCGAACCTCGTGTGCCGCTCCAACAAAAAAGTCTTATTAAATAATAAGCAAATGTG
>NZ_JASJUT010000009.1:0-128600 GCF_030135505.1 Pseudoalteromonas obscura | reverse complement strand
ACGCGACCCGTCGCGCTCCAGCGGACAATTTAGAGCAAACTATGAAGCGGCACTAGCTCAGCTGGTAGAGCGCGACCTTGCCAAGGTCGAGGTCACGAGTTCGAACCTCGTGTGCCGCTCCAAACTTTCAGTTTTATTCGACTGTTGAAATAATGAATAAACTTGTGATGCGGCACTAGCTCAGCTGCTAAAACGTTAGACGCGACACGTCGCGCTCCAGCGGACAATTCAGAGCAAACTATGAAGCGGCACTAGCTCAGCTGGTAGAGCGCGACCTTGCCAAGGTCGAGGTCACGAGTTCGAACCTCGTGTGCCGCTCCAACTCCTTTCTAACTATCTTCTCTTTTTTCAAATTCTTATAACTTTTTTCTCTATTAATTCCGAATTCTTGCATAAAAAGATTGCTTATTTTTAGCACTATGCGTAAAATACGCGCTCTTTCGGCCATATTAGTCGTTCCTTGCCTTAACCCGGCCGGCCGAAACGGGACGAGGCTATACTAACCGTAAGGAATATCCATGCGTCATTACGAAATCGTATTCATGGTTCACCCAGACCAAAGTGAGCAAGTTCCAGGTATGATCGAGCGTTATACTGGTTCTATCACTGAAGCTGGCGGTACTATCCACCGTTTAGAAGACTGGGGTCGTCGTCAACTGGCTTACCCAATCGAAAAGCTTCACAAAGCACACTATGTTCTTTTGAACGTTGAAGCGCCTACTGAAGTAATCAACGAACTTGAAACTTCTTTCCGCTACAACGATGCAGTGCTACGTAACCTAGTTATGCGTACTAAAAACGCTGTAACAGAAGCTTCTCCTCTTGCTAAAGAAGAGAAAAAAGAAGCAGCATCTGCTTAATCGTTATTGATTCGGATTTGACTCACCTCTAGAGGTAATGGTGCAAAATCAAGCAGACCCATATACAAACCAGTTTGTTTTATCTGGGATTGTTTGCAAAACACCAAAATATAGTCAAAGTCCTGCTGGCATTACGCACTGTATTTTTGTTTTAGAGCATAAATCAATGCAAATTGAAGCCGACCTTAACCGTAACAGTTATGTTCGTATTCAAGTTGTTGCCAGTGGTGATAAATTCCGAAGTCAACTAGAGCATTTATACGTTGGGCAAGGGTTACAAGTAAGAGGATTTTTAAATCGCCACGAAAGCCGAAATGGCTTGAGTCAACTTGTACTACATGCACAACATATTGAAAGAATTAATTGAGGAAATTACTCATGGCACGTTATTTCAGACGTCGTAAGTTCTGCCGTTTCAAAGCAGAAGGCGTACAACAAATCGATTACAAAGATCTAGCTACTCTTAAAAACTATGTAACTGAAAGTGGCAAAATCGTACCTAGCCGTATCACAGGTACAAGCGCTAAGTACCAGCGTCAGCTAGCAGCAGCTATCAAGCGCGCTCGCTACCTAGCCCTTCTTCCGTACACTGACTTACACAAGTAAGCAGCTGATTAATAGTTTTTAAAAGGTGTAGAGACATGCAAGTTATTCTACTAGACAAGATCGCTAACCTAGGTAACCTAGGTGACCAGGTTTCTGTTAAATCTGGCTTCGCACGTAACTTCTTATTCCCTAAGGGTAAAGCAGTTCCTGCAAACAAAGCTAACATCGAAACTTTCGAAGCTCGCCGCGCTGAGCTAGAAGCAAAAATCGCAGAAGAACTAACAGCTTCTCAAGCTCGTGCTGAAAAACTTGAAGCACTAGCTGAAGTAACACTAGTTTCTAAAGCGGGTGACGAAGGTAAGCTATTTGGCTCTATCGGTACTCGTGACATCGCTGAAGCGATTTCTGCAGTTGGTGTTGAAGTAGCTAAAGCTGAAGTTCGCCTACCTCTAGGTACTATCCGTGAGACTGGTGAATTCGACGTAGCTATTCAAGTACACTCTGACGTAACGGCAACTATCAAAGTTATCGTTATCGCAGAAGCTTAATTTATTAAGCATAAACCGCACACCCTGTGTGCGGTTTTATTCCCTCCCCTGAAAAATAACAACAACTCAATTTCAGTGCATAAAATCAGTGAATATCACGATTGCTCACGGAAGATTCAGACAACAATTGGATAATTAATCTAAATCACAAATGACGTAAATAAACTTTTGTATATTGAAAAGATAGGTACAAATGGTAATGTCATGTAATATCGTACCCATTTTATATAAAGTTGATTTGTGATAATTTAGTTAACTCTTTTTTATTAGATACTTTTTTTTGCTGTCCAAATAACATACAGTGGTATTGGCAAATTATGACAGCGTTATCATTTGAGTTTGGAGAATAATGTTTAATCGTCGTCGCTTACGTGGCTTTACGTTAATAGAATTGCTTATCGCTGTTGCGCTGGTCGCGGTGTTAGCGAGTGTTGCCTTACCGAGTTATTTGGATTATCTACGCAAGGGGTACCGCACGGATATACAGCAAATTATGTATCAAGAAGCAGTCGCATTGGAACGTATCTACTCCAGAAATGGGGGCTATCCAGATGAATATAAATTTGAAAAAGAGCTGCAATATTACACATTAAAATATACCGCACTTGGTAAGCCTCCGGGGATTGTTGGCAATTATAGAAGCTTAAAATTCAAAATTAGCGCGACGCCAAAGACGGGCACGACTCAGATTTCTGATGTATGTGGCATGTTGACATTAGATGAGCAGGGTAAAGAGTATTCAGAGGGGCAATTTGATGATTGTTGGTAATTCGAAACAGCGTGGCGTCACCTTAATTGAGTTATTGGTGTGTGTGGCACTGGTTGCTGTGCTTGCAAGTTTGGCAATGCCGTCTGTCATCACCTACATTAAACAAGATCGTGTTGATTCTAATGTCCACCTTTTAAATAGCGCATACCAGTTTGCTCGAAGTGAAGCGGTAAAAAGAGAACAAACGGTTAAGCTAGTTAAGCAAAACTCGCAATGGTTGGTCAATACCATGGTTGATGGCAAAGAAGCAACGTTACGTACGTTTACAATTGAACACGAATCTATTTATGTAGGACTGGTTGATCGTGAGGTAAGATCGACGGGTGAATTAAACCAAGTGAGCAATATTTTAGTGAGTGACAATGACAATAGCACGTTAGATTATCGACTCTGTATATTGAAAAGTGGTCAAAGCTGGATAGGTGAGGCTGCAGAGAATTGCGCTTAGAAAAAGGGTTTTCATTAATTGAAGTGATGGTATCCATTGTGATCGCCGGCGTCGCCTTGCTGGGGTTAGCTGGTGCTCAATTAAAGTCACTACAATTTGCCAATAATAGCTTTAATTATACCGTTGCCTTGGTAAAAGGTCAGAATGCGATTGAAAGAATGTGGAGTGATCTGTGTTATTACGAGCATATCAATCAAAACCTCTTGCTTATCAATAATCCACGCATCGCTGATTTACAACCTGAAGACAACCGGTTTGTACTCAAACTGTCTCCGGATAAATATAACGACAATATTAATACGCCAGCTTCCGAGCGTCGAGATGTGAGATTTACTGTGAGTTGGGAAGACAAGCGTATTGAAGACAATAGCGCGTTAAATCAAATAACATTAGTAGCAAGTTATGTCCATGTGCCAAGCTCAGATTGCATCCCTTAAATTGCGAGGATACACGTTGATCGAGTTACTCGTAGCTATGGCCGCCGGGTTGTTTTTACTATCCGGTGTTGCGATGTCCTATACCGCAATTAAAAGCACCGTTGTGGCGAGTAAAGAATTGTCACATGCACAAGAAGTTATTCGCTATATGAGTCAAGTGATGACCCGCAGTATTAAGCAGACACACGCTATGCCAGAACTTGAAAACGGCGGAGCGGCGTTGCGGGTGCATCAAAACGCATTGCAGTTGGCATGTGATGGCAGTGTACCTACTGCAAACTACTCAGAGCTATATACGCTGTCGAATGGCTACTTGACTTGTGACATAGGTAATGGCCCAGTTCAGCTTTTAAGGGGCGTTCAAGCTCTGGGTTTTGCTCAATCAGGGATCTTAACCAGTATTACCGTGACGCCCAAAGATGTACCCCCGCAATTTAAAGAAGGGCTTCAAATTGATATCGCTGCAAACCGTCTGGTGTTAGACAAGGCGGTTTGGAAAGTACCTCAAGAGAGGGTGAATAACTGATGAAACGTTTTTCACGACAATCTGGCTTTACACTCATTAAAGTGATGCTGCTGAGCACCATGGCAAGTGTTGTGGTGTTTACTTCAATGAAGGACACACTGGTACAAGAGCGCCTAAGTGGTAACTTTCAAAAAGATTTAAACGCGCGTCTACAGGCAGAGAAAGGCGTTTTCGCCAGTGCAGATGGCCTCAATGACTATGTTAGTAGGAATGAAGGGGCAACGATGGAAACCTTACTTGCTGCAAATTCAGGTCATTCGGGTGGTGAATATAGTAAGGGCCAGTTCTCAACGCAAATAAGCTCTCCGCAAGCAGGCATCATTGAAGTTGCTAGTTTGGGTCAAAGGTATGGAGAAAACGCCGCCAACAATATGGTGGGCATTTTTAAATTTACCGATGCGGTGCTTGAACCAACCTTCAACAACCCTGTGACAGGCTGTAAAGGGGTAAATTTATCAGGTAGCGGGGTGGTTGACAGCTATGACTCTGAGGCGGGAAGCTATGAAGATACGCAGGGTAACAACGGTGATGTGAATACGGTTATTGGTGATTCAGACGTGGTGTTATCTGGTCACTCGCCTATTAAAGGGGATGTAAAAGCGTCGGGGGTATTGTATCTCAAAGGCTCATCTCCAGTTATTGGTAACGTGCAATCAAATACCGGAATAGATATCTCTCATGGCAGTGGTATGCGTGTTGAGGGGGATGTTTTGACGCAAGGGTTTGTTATTCACCGCGGCGGTGACATTCAAGGTGTTGTGCGCGCAAATGGCAACGTGAAGATGTTGTGGGGCGCTGATATTTTGAATACAAAGAATGACCCTTTTGATATTCAATATGGTGGCACGGGCGATTTTGAATTAGCCGATGAACACTCACAGGGGGGGATCAATTATTCTGCCGCCAAGTTTAATGTGAATCCCAATGTTTCCGCCGTGCGTGTATACGACCCTGACTCTCCTAATCATGACGATACAACGGTTGATGAATGTGATCCGCTTGCGCTACCCGGTAATATGCCCAACATCATCGTGGCAAATAACGGATATGAAAATGTTGAAGTGAAGTCAAATCAAACATATACGTTTCGACCTGAAAAGAGCAAACTGGAACAGAAAAAATACAACGGTACAGAAGTCATTAAAGAAGCGCCATCAAGTGAAACGGATATCTACTTATTTGATACTAATAAACAGGTGCACAATAGGCTAAAACCGAACAGTGAATACGTGTTTGGCATGAAGAATCTGACCATTGGTGGCAATGCGGTGGTCAATATTAAGAAAGTGGATAACCCTACCATTAAAGGTGGCGATGTTATTTGGCTTATCGATGGCGATTTTACTATGACTGGTGATAGTCGGCTTAATATTGAAAAAGATGTGAGTTTGACAATTTTTGTCACAGGTAAAGTAAAGCTTGGAGCCAGTGCTCAGGTGGTAACAGAAAAGCCAGGCATTACAGACAGTGGCCTTGGGACATTCAATATTTTTTCATCTTACAAACCAGACCCAAATGACAATGGCAATGCAAATAAACACGGTGTAATTGTTAGTGGCACATCTTCTTTGTATGCCGTCATTTATGCACCATTGACCTCTATTTCCATGAATGGCAGCGGACAGTTTTTTGGTACTGTGCGCGGAGCCACAATTGAAGCAAATGGTGGAAGTGGTATCCATTTTGATGAGGCGTTAAAAAAGCTTAAATTGGGCAATGGTGGTACGGTGAAGCAACCTGCTAAATTGACCTTCCAAGGCTGGCGATATAAGCACCCAGAAGCGTTTAGTGAGGAGCCAGCAGAATCAAGCAATTAGGGGAGCACCCGATAGGCTAGCTTACTTAATGACCCTCATCTTCATTGGTACGGCTAACGTCGATTGCCACTTTTTATAAAATTATCACACCTGATTTAAACCTTTTTTGCCCCACAGCGCGTCTTACTCTGTATGAAAGGCGCTGTGAAGATGATACATGATTGGCACTCTTCAAAAAATTTCCATAGGATATTGAACGGTATGTGACAGACTGCTCTTTTGAAGTAAATGTGTCATCATCATTACCTCGCGGTAAAGGAATTTAAATATGTTAGTTGATGCCAAACTCCCGTTTGATGAATTAGATGATTTGGTTAAACGTACTCAGCAAGGTGATCAGGTTGCCTTTGCCGCTCTGTACGAACAATGCCATCGGCGGGTCTATGCGCTGTGTTTACGGTTATTGGCAGATCAAGCGCATGCGGAAGATGCCTGCCAAGAAGTATTTGTACAGCTGTGGCACAAAATAGCACAGTTTAATGGCCAATCTAAATTTACAACTTGGCTGCACAGCGTGACGTCAAATATCGCAATAAGTTATCTGCGCAAGCACAAAAACTGGTTGCAAAAAGTAGTCAGTTTTGAAAATAGCGGGATGGATGAAGCAAGTATTGCACTGTGTGGGGATCTCAATGGACTAGACAAGCTAGTGCTTCGATTACCCGAAAGAGCACGACTTGTTTTCGTATTGCATGCTGTCGAGGGGTATCGACATGAAGAGATTGCAGCCATGTTAGATATGGCAGTGGGGTCGAGCAAATCTCAGTATCACAGAGCAAAAAAGTTGTTACAGGAGTGGTATGAAAATGACTAAGCCAAACTTTGACGAGTTCTTGTCTCAACAAGTAGCCAAAACACAGGAACAAGTGCAACAGCCCGAGCCTCAGCGAGCATTGTGGCAAGGGATAGAAAAGGCAATTAATGAACAGCCAATGAGTGACAGCGAACCGCAAAAATATAACCCCGCGGGCGTTTGGCGACAAGTCTCTGCGATTGCTGCTGCAACCTGTATTGGTATGTGTGTAATGTATTTTACGCTCAGTACGCCAGAGCAAAATAATATGATGCAAATGAGCCAGTATTTCGAACAACAAAAACAGATTTTGTTGGTGCAATATGGCAACCAGCCTGCACTAACAAATGATTGGCAAGTGCAATTGCAAGAATTAGAAGAAGCAGAACAAGCCATTAAGCTGGCTCTTCAAAACGACCCACAAAATGCAGCGTTGCTGCAAATGTTGGCTCAGGTTTATCAACAACAATTAGATTTAATTGAACGAGTACATCAACCTCGTTGGCAGGAAATTTAGGAGAAGTAGGATGAAAGCATTGATGTTGAGTTTAGCCATGTTCCCTCTGGTAACCTTGGCTGGTGAAAAAATTGATAAAGAAATCGAAATTCCAACGGATGGTAAAGTTTTTATAGAAAACCAACGTGGTAATGTGGAGATACTCACTTGGGACAAAGCAGCATTCAAAGTCGTCGGAGAGTTAGATGACAATGCAAAGGGCTATAAATTAGATACCAAAGGCAGCAAAACTAGATTTATCGTCAAAATGCCGTCCAACTCACGAGGCTGGGGACGTAAGCATGAGGGTTCTGAACTAAAAATTTATATGCCAAAGCAAAGTGAGCTGGTATTTGAAGGTGTACAAGTTGATGTTGAAGCTTCCAAATTGTTAGCTGGTGCGTACATAAAGACAGTTAATGGTGACATTAAAGCTACTCAAATTGCTGGGAAAGTACGTCTTGAGACTGTCAATGGGGATATCGATGGCAAGGAGTTAGACGGGCGCATTCGCTATGAAACCGTCAATGGTGATATTGAAGATGTGGGCTCCAAGGGTAAAATTAGGTTCAATGCGGTGAATGGCTCTATTGAGAGTAACACGCAGGCAACTGAGATCCGGTTAGAAAATGTGAATGGTGAGGTTGAGTTTGACATTGCAAAATTGCAAGAGTTGAGACTTAACACCGTCAACGGAGAAATTGAAGTGCGGGTAAAAGAGCTATTACCCAATGCACGTGTAAATCTTGAATCTGTAAGCGGGGACGCAGACCTTTACTTTCCTCGAGATATTTCAGCTAAGTTTGACATTGATGCACATGCTGGTGGCAAAATCACCAATGAGCTAAGTGGTGACAAGGTTCAAAAAGCAAAGTATGGCCCTTCGAGAGAGTTGCAATTCACAGTTGGCTCAGGCGATGCGGACATCGAAATAGATACAGTGAGCGGCCGCATAGAATTGAAAAAAGCACACTAAACTAACTAAGCCCAATTTTGATTGGGCTTAGTTTTTGCGTTTTACACTGCACGTCTAAGCTTATCAGCATTCAGTTTTGCAAGATTTAAGGTTACAATAACAAATCCACTCATTTGTTTTTGTCGTAATATGGCCAAACCTGATCAACAAGTCGATACACTAAAAGTTCCACCGCACTCCATTGAAGCAGAGCAATCTGTACTGGGAGGCTTGATGCTTGATAACCAAGCGTTTGACCGGGTTGCCGAACTAGTTGTTGCACAAGACTTTTACACTCGTACGCATAAACTGATCTTTGAAGCCATGACTAAACTCGTCGAGCTTGGTCAGCCAATTGATCTTATTACCATTTCTGAAAACCTAGAAAAGAATAATCAATTAGACTCCATTGGTGGGTTTGCATATCTGGCGGAGATTGCTAAAAACACCCCAAGTGCAGCTAACATAGATGCATATGCCAGCATTGTGCGCGAGCGCGCTGTTGTACGAGAGATGATCTCGGTTGCAAACGAAATCGCCGAAGCAGGCTTTAACCCTGAGGGACGTACAAGCCACGATTTGCTGGATTTGGCTGAAAGTAAAGTTTTCAAGATTGCCGAGCAGCGCAGCAAAAGTACTGAAGGTCCGCAAAATATTCACAGTATTTTAGAGAAGACCATAGATAAGATAGAAGAGCTCTATCAGTCACCGCAAGATGGTGTAACAGGGGTTAGCTCTGGTTACTCAGATCTAGATCAAATGACCGCAGGTTTACAGCCTTCTGATTTGATCATTGTTGCGGCACGTCCATCTATGGGTAAAACAACATTTGCGATGAACTTGGCAGAACACGCGGCAATGACGCAGGACAAGCCAGTTCTAATTTATTCTCTAGAGATGCCGTCAGAGCAGATCATGATGAGGATGTTGGCATCACTTGGCCGTATTAACCAGACTAAGGTGAGAACAGGTCAGTTAGACGACGATGATTGGGCGCGATTGTCTTCAACCATGGGGTTACTAATGGAAAAGGGGCAAATGTATATCGATGATGCGTCAGGTTTGACGCCGACCGATGTGCGTTCGCGAGCACGTCGAATTGCCCGTGACCACGGTGGGATCAGCATGATCATGGTCGACTATTTGCAGTTAATGCGTGTTCCTAGTTTGTCAGACAACCGTACTTTGGAGATAGCCGAGATATCCCGCTCGTTAAAAGCGCTTGCTAAAGAACTTGAGTGTCCAGTTATTGCACTGTCCCAGCTTAACCGTACGCTAGAGCAACGTGCCGACAAACGTCCCGTCAACTCGGATCTAAGGGAATCGGGCTCGATTGAGCAGGATGCTGACTTGATTATGTTTATTTATCGTGATGAAGTTTACAACGATGACAGCCCTGACAAAGGCACCGCTGAAATTATCATAGGTAAACAGCGTAACGGTCCAATTGGTAAGGTTAGGTTAACCTTCCAAGGCCAATACTCTCGTTTTGATAATTATGCTGGGCCAGCACTAGATGATGAGTACTAAGCCCAAATAGATAAGGGTCCCTGTGAATGCGGTTAGCCACAGCAGAAATTAATATACCAGCACTGCGTTATAACTTAGCTAGAGTAAAAGAGATTGCACCTAGCTCAAAAGTAATGGCGGTGCTAAAAGCCAATGCATATGGTCACGGTTTGGTCAAAATTGCGCAATGTTTATCGGATGCTGATGCATTTGCAGTTGCGCGTATCGACGAGGCTTTGGCATTGCGTGCAGGGGGGCTGACAAAACCCATCATTTTGTTGGAAGGTTTTTTCGATCCCAGCGACTTGCCTATTTTGCTCGCCAATAACTTTGAAACAGTCGTTCATGATGAAAGCCAGTTACTTGCAATTGAGCAGAGCAACTTAGAGATGCCAATATCTGTATGGCTGAAAGTTGATACTGGCATGCATAGGCTGGGCATTGAACCCGAACAATTTGATGATTTTTATCAGCGTTTAAAACAATGTCCAAACGTAAAGCCTGCGGTAAATTTAATGACCCATTTCCCATGCGCAGATGACGTTAGTAATGACTTTACCCAAGTCCAAATAGATGTGTTTGCGTCATTGGTGTCAGATCGACGTGAAGCGTTGTGTTTAGCGAATTCAGCTGGCGTAATTGGTTGGCCTGATGCACATTTTGATTGGGTTAGATCAGGATTGATGCTTTATGGCGTATCTCCAATGTTGGATCAGGTTGGAGTGGATCACCAACTAAAGCCTGTGATGCGACTAAAAACTCGGGTGATAGCTATCAAACAAGTGAATGTGGGTGATCGCGTTGGCTATGGAGGGCGATGGCAATGCCAAAAAGCAACCATTTTGGCTGTTGTTGCTATGGGCTACGGTGATGGTTACCCGCGACATGCTAGACAAGGCACGCCTGTAGTCATTAAAGGCAAGCGATATGGCATAGTGGGTAGTGTATCTATGGACATGATTAGTGTTGATGTTGGTGAAAACGCTGCGCATATTCAAGTCGGAGATGAAGTTGAAATGTGGGGACCAACTTTGCCTGTCGAAGAGGTTGCGAGCTGTGCTGATACCATTCCTTATGAATTGCTGTGCAATGTCACGCCACGCGTAAGCTATGAGTACTGCAATGATGAGTGAGTATTTCTCACTCTAATAGCTGTCCTTGCAATGTCGCTACGATGTTTCGAGGACCACCTTGATCTCTATGCTCACCCAAATATATGCCTTGCCAAGTACCAAGCTTTAACTGTCCTTGATAAATAGGGATGGTGATTTCACACCCCAATGTACTCGACTTTATGTGAGCTGGCATGTCATCGTCTCCTTCATAGTCATGACGATAATAATGCTGATTTTGTGGCACAAAGTGATTGAAATGACTCTCCATGTCCATGCGTACGGTTGGATCGGCATTTTCATTGATCGTCAGGCTAGCCGACGTATGTTGAATAAATAAGTGAAGCAAGCCGACTTTGTAATAGCTCAGCTGAGGTAGATGGGCCAAAAGCTCATCGTCAATGAGGTGAAAGCCTCGAGGGCGAGGCTTCAGCATGATCACAGATTGGTGCCAACTCATAGTTTGTCGAAGCTGACCTCAATATTTGCATTACCATCCTCAGATGTGAATGGCATAATTATTTTAGCACCTTCACACTTATGCGTAATGGTATGACCAGGTCCAGATACAACTAAAGGTGTAGCCATATCGAAGTCATACCCCTTTTCACCAAGTAGATTTTTTGCCCCACCGGTGACCATATTGGTGATTTCTCCAACCATGTCAGTGACTTCTTCATTTATCTTTTCAGGTCTTTCACCTAGCATTCGCTCCATAATCGCGAGGGCAAGGCTTTCATCAAAGGTAATTGAAAAAGAGCCTTTGGTTTGTGGGCCAACCATACCGATTAGCCCAGATACATCTCCACGGGCGACTTCATCTTTTTTTATCTTAGGCTTGCCGGGCGTTAGCTCCGTTTGTGCCATTGTCGCTAATACATTTATTAGTGAAGATAAAAAAGGGTTGATGAACTCAACATTCATATTATAGGTCCCTTGTTTTATTCATTATTGCAGACATTAGTTTAAGTGTAGTGGCTTTTTTTACGGCTGCACTACTGTTGGCACTTTTCACAAAGCCCATGTGCTTCGATAGTTTGTGCTTTTACTTTAAAGCCTTTTTCTGCTGATAAATTGTTTAACTCATGAGAAATGGCAGTTGAGTGCAACTCTTGAACATGCCCACAGCTATCACATATCAGCAGCTGTACAGGGTGGATATGATCAAAATGGTGACACAACATAAATGAGTTGGTGCTTTCGATTTTATGGATGAAACCTAGCTCAGCCAAAAAGTCTAGCGCACGGTAAACCGTTGCGGGTTTGGCACTGCTCTCTGTTAATTTCAGTTCTTCTAACAAGTCATAAGCGCCAACACCACCTTGCTTAGTTGCAAGCAGGCGAAATACCTTTTCTCTAATAGGTGTAAAACGCGCCCCGCGATTGTCACAGACCTGCTTTGCTTTGGAAACTAGTAGTTCTATATTCATATTCTAAATCCTTACACTACTTCTCAATACTAACATATTCATTTTAATAGTCTTGTATCGACAAGGATTTATTCTCAATATTCAAAGGTTGGTGTGCATATTGCGCTAACCACGCTTCAAAATCAATTTTTGCCATGGGTTTACCCAAAAAGTAGCCTTGGCCTAAATCACATCCAAGGGCTGCTAAAACATCTAATTGTAGTTGGGTTTCGATACCTTCGGCGATAACTTTTATACCTAAATTATGGGCCATAGTGATAATGGTATGAACTAATTGTCTGACTTGCTCACTGGTGTGCATATCGAAAATAAAGCTTTGATCGATTTTGACAACATCAAAAGGGTACAAGCGTAGATAGTTTAAAGAGGAGTACCCAGTACCAAAGTCATCCATTGAAACGAGGACGCCTAGTTGGTGAAACTCGAATAAAGCATCTTTAACCAAGGCGTCCCCTGTCAGCAGGACGCCTTCGGTAATTTCTAATTCGAGCAATTGTGTATCAATCTGGTACTTATTAATCATACGACTAATAGAGTTTACAAGGTTGGGGTCTTTAAACTGCCTAGGTGAGAGATTAACAGCAATACGGTATGGTTGAGGATGGAAATCCCGCAACTCACAAATTTGTTGCATTGCCTGATCCAGCACAAATTCACCTAGTTCAATGATATAACCTGTCTGTTCAGCCAATGGGATAAACTCAGCTGGCGAAACCCACCCAAGCTCAGCATTGTACCAACGCAATAACGCTTCAGCACCGACAACAAAACGGCTGGATAAATCATATTGAGGTTGAAAATAGACTTCAAATTCTTGATTGGCCAAAGCGCTGCGCATACTATCTTCGAGTTTGAGACGGCGGTTTAGATCTTGACTCATACTTTCAGTGAAGAATGAAAAGGTATTTCGGCCCATGTGTTTGGCACTGTACATAGCAGAGTCAGCCTTTCTTAAAAGCTCATTTGGGGAGTCTGCATCATCTGGAAAAACAGCGACACCTAAACTTAAGGAAATGGTAAAGGCGCGTTCGTCAATCTCAAATGGTGAACGGAAAAGCTGAACCAATTTAGTCGCAATAGCGGTTATGTCATGATGTGTCTGGATGTCTCCCAGTAAAATAATGAACTCATCTCCACCAAGGCGTGCAACCGTATCATGTTTACGCAGTGCGCCCTTTAACACGGAAGCTGAATGAACAAGTACTTTGTCTCCAACTTCATGACCCATTGAGTCATTGACCTTTTTAAAATCGTCTAAGTCAATGAAGCCGACTGCAATAAGTTGCTGGTTTCGTTTGGCTTCATGGATCATCTGCTGGAGTCTATCAAGCGCTAAAAAGCGATTAGGTAAGTTGGTCAGAGTATCGTAAAATGCATGTTTAAGTATCACTTCTTCTTGGCGTTTTTTGTCTGTGATATCACGTACTGCAATGACGAGTTTGTCCGATTGAGGAATTGCGTTCAGCCGCGCTTCAAAGTGCTTTGTACTGCCCGTATTGTCCAGTTTATACTCGATTTGTGTAAGTTGGCTACTCTGCTCAATGGTTGAGATTGCTTTGGCAAAATGCTTGGCTGCATGCGATGGTAAAATATCGACTAGTTGCTGCCCTACAAATTGTTTTTCTGGTACAGGCAGATTATCGTCCCGACCATAATGACACTCTAAGATTTTGCTTTGTTTATCGATGATAAAAAAGATATCAGGCAGTGCTGAAAATATACCCTGCAATACGCTGTGCCTATCAAGCGCATTTTGTTCCGCGAGTTTTTGCCGTTTAAAACCGATATCTAATGTATGTGCAGCACGCGCAAGGTTATTAGCTAGATGTTTTAGTTCGCCATCTCCCTTAATTTGATGTTCGGCAATGAACTCAAAATCACTCAGTTTATTGCTGATCTGGGTGAGCTCAGATATAGGCCGATGAATAAAATAATAGGTGACAAGCAAAGCCAAGACCGAAATAAAAACAATCGCGAAAATAATAAACCATGCATTGTGATTGTAATGGGTAAGCAGTAGTGAAAATGTCTCTGTGAGATCAAATTGACTGTAGATAAAATAAAGGTGATCAGAATCCGCATTACCTGTGTTTTGCTGTGGTGCTGAGAGCGCTTGGTATGTAACTAGCATGTTTGTTTGCGAGTCGAAGAAATATCGGGGGGCTTTGGTCTTTTGCTGGTGGACTACTTGCGCAAGTTGAGGAAACAGTGTGTTAGCGCTTAAGCCAATTTGGCGTTTGTCAGTGCTATCACGCACAATAAGCTGTTTGTCAATAACGGCAACTGAGCGCAGTGAGTTTACTAATACACGGGGGTCACCAGTTGTGAAAAAGCCTGACGAGGTATTACTGGTTGCTGTATTTGCTATGTTTGCGGTGATTTGTGTTGAAGCGTGTACAGTTTGCTCAATTATAAAATCTTTTTTAATTTGATAGCTGAATACGATGAGCACAGAAGCAAACACTGCGGCTGAGATAGTCGAAAGGAGAGTTAACCAAACCTTTAGGTTGATTGAGTATGCTTTATCCATTTCTAGTCCTTCAATACCGCGCACCTTGTTGGCAACAAACAGCCTGTGACTCAAGAATTAATCCGTTAATGATGGCTGCTCGGGTTATTTATCAAACTCACTGGCTACAACCATAAGCTGCAAACACAACCTGATCATGCCAGTTTGTCGCAATCCTAGATTCAGTATAGTTTAATTCGAAAGATATCAATGGCCGATCTTTGTTTAAATAGCTGATAGATTGGTGTCGTTGCACCGTGGTAGGAATGTAGTTAGTAACAAAGCGAGTTTCTTTATCCGCAGTTAGCCGTCAAATAGCTTTAATACATCTCTGGTAGTCTGCTCATTCACATTGAGTTAAAGAATTAAAAAACATACTTTTTCACACCGAGAGATACGGCTGTTATTCGTATAAAAGGGCGCATCATATTAGCTGTGCGAATGCTTAATGCTCGATAAAGTTTAGGGTTTACGCAGGGTTATATCTTGTTCATTTGTTAATTTTTAGTAATTTTGATTTATTTTTTTATTTTGTGTGATAGCATCTTTATGATAGTAATAAATTAATAAAGAATATTCTGAATTTTAGGTAATGAGTTTCGTTGTCTGGTTGTCTTGCCTGCATGAGTAGCATTTTCTTTTATAAGTACTCAATATAAATCATTAGTTTATGATGTTTGAGTGGTAGTAAAAGGTGTAGTCTATTAACTTAACTTGCAGTGTTTAGTGGTTAATTAACCTTCAAATATTTACGCGCCTTAGAGCGTTTACATAGATTATATTTAATCTGTGTAGCACCTCTCTCGGTTCGTTGTGAATTTTAAATTGATTAGTTTTTTTCAATTTTTGTGGTTAGAGCTAGGATTGCTGCAGCGGCCTTCATTGCATAAATATAAAAGCCTAAAATTGCGCCTAGCTCCTAACTGAGAGATCACTTAATCACTCTTTTTTGTGGGCATGGCATGAAAACAGACTTAGTGACTACGTTAGTTACATTGGCAAACACGCGTGGTGATGACACTGCGTATCAATATTTCTTCTCTGACGACCTTCCTAGTCAAACTTTGACTTATAAACAACTTGATAATCGCGCTAGACAAATAGCATCGCAATTGGACAAGCAGTTCGAGCGAGGTGATCGCGCGTTACTTCTGTATAATTCTGGGTTTGCATTTATTGAAGCGTTTTTCGCCTGTTTATATGCTGGTATTGTTGCTGTACCTGTTTACCCTCCGAAAAAAAATCAAAATATAACTCGGCTGCGCAGTATCATTGAAGATGCTGGAGCAAAAGGTGTGTTAACTAGCAAAAAAGTCAATGAGATTGCACGGCCGCTTTTTGAGTCAGAATCAAGCCTTACAGGTTTATCGCTATATACGACTGATGCTATAGAAGCTGATCCAAGCAGTTGGCAGCCTATTGCAGTGAGAGGTCAGGATCTGGCTTTTTTACAGTACACGTCAGGATCAACAGGTTCACCCAAAGGGGTAATGGTGAGCCATGATAATATCACCGACAACGAAGAGATGATGAAAATTGCGTTTGGCCATAGTAGCGAAACGCCCATAGTCAGCTGGTTGCCTCACTTCCATGATATGGGACTGATTTTTGGCATATTGCAACCCATTTATATCGGTGCGCCAGCTTGTTTAATGAATCCCACCTACTTCCTGCAAAAGCCGTTACGCTGGCTTAAATTATTAAGTGAATTCAAAGGTGTGACATCAAGCGCTCCAAATTTTGCCTATGACCTCTGTGTGGACACGATTAAGGAAGAGGAATTAGAAACTCTTGATTTGTCACATTGGCAGTCAGCACTCAATGGTGCAGAACCTGTACGAGCGAAGACATTAGAGCGCTTTTATAACAAGTTTAAACGTTGTGGATTACGCAAAGGGAGTCTTTCCCCATGTTATGGGATGGCCGAAACAACCTTGTTTGCCAGTGGTGGTGCGTTGCTTGAATCACCAAAAGTACTCAGTCTAAATAACGAAAAAATGCTTGAAGGGCTGGCTAAAATACAGGAACACATCATTGATAATCGGGACAAGTCTGCTATTCCTGAATATCAGGCTGTTTCGAGTGGACATACTTGGTGTGATCATGAAATCGCCATTGTTTCGCCGGATACATTCCTGCGCTGCCAAGATGGAGAAGTCGGTGAGATCTGGGTTAAAGGTGCCAGTGTTGCAAAAGGTTATTGGAATAAACCAGAACTCACAAAAGAAGTTTTTCATGCACAGATTGCTGAAGAAGGGGATGGGCCGTACTTGCGTACCGGCGATCTCGGCTTTTTGCACCAGCAATCGCTGTTTGTCACGGGTAGATGTAAAGATGTCCTGATTTTCCGTGGCAAAAACTATTATCCGCAAGATATAGAGCTAACAGTGAGTGATTCGGATGACGCGTTAGAAAGTAATGGTGGCGCAGCCTTTTCAATTCATGCACAGAGCGAAGAGCGCTTGGTGATCGTGCAGCAAATAAAGCGCACGGCAATACGTAAAGTGAACAAAGCACTCGTGATAGAGAAAATTATCAGCGCGGTTGTTGAGCACCACGGTATTGCTCCCTATGATGTTGTGTTAATTAAGCCTGGTCGGCTGTGTAAAACTTCGAGCGGCAAGGTTCAGCGCCAAGAAAATAAAGCGCACTATGAGCAAGCTCGCTTTGAAGCATTGGCAGCCTTTAGACCTGAGAAAGAACAACAGTCTCAAGTATCTGAAGCCCCTGTGACAATCCACCCAGATGCGGCATTGTCTACTGCAGTTTGCAAGTTGCTGCAAAATATCATTGCAATGGAAGTTGGCATTGAAAGTACCCAGTTAGATATCGATGCATCATTTTTGTCATTGGGTGTTGATTCAATGAAAGCGGTGCGTATTTCTGGTGAATTGATGGAGCTGCATGGTATTGAATTGGAATCAACCATCTTGTACGAGTACCCGAATATTGCACAATTAGCAGGCTACTTGTGCCAATTTGATGAAGTAAAATCTCTACTAGATAGCAGCGGTGAAGGGCATCCAGCGCAAAAATTTGAGGCCGAACTACAGCCAAATTCAGAAATCACTGACTCTCAAACACAAGCTGTGGAGCAAGCGCCACAGCAGGAAACTGACATTGCGATCATTGGTATGGCTTGTCGCTACCCAGAGGCCAGTGATCTAGACTCATTGTGGCAAATATTGATGGATGAACACGACGCCATCACGACGCCCAGCGATGCCCGTCAGCAGCTTTGCCCACAGGTCAATGCCAATCGCTTTGGGGGATATGTAGAAGGTATCTCTGAGTTTGATCATGCCGTATTTGGTATTTCGCCAAGTGAGGCGCAGCACATTGATCCGCAACAGCGGCTGCTACTAGAAAACACATATCATGCCATTCAATCTGCAGGCTATATGCCGTCCGAGTTAGCAGAACAACGGATCGGTGTGTACGTAGGGATCTCACAAAGTGATTATTTTTCTGAATCTCAACAAGCAGAAAAAAGCAGCGCGTACCTAGGTACTGGAACGGCACTCAGCATTGCGGCCAATCGTTTATCTTACTATTACAATTTTACAGGCCCGAGCTTGGCAATTGATACCGCCTGCTCTTCTTCTCTGGTTGCCTTGCATCACGCAGTGCAGGCCATTCGTGCGGGAGATATAAAGCAAGCGTTGGTTGCTGGGGTGAATTTAATCTTGAACGACGATGTATCGCAAGCATGTGATAACGCACAAATGTTGGCTAGCGATGGCAGATGTAAGACTTTTTCTGATAGCGCCAATGGCTATGTACGCAGTGAGGGGGTAGGTTCAATATTAATCAAACCACTCTCGCAGGCCATAGCTGACAAAGATCCTATCTATGGCGTGATCAAGGGCAGTGCAGTTAATCAAGATGGTCGCAGTAACGGAATTACAGCACCGAATGGACGTGCTCAACAGCAAGTCATAAAGGCGGCGCTAGCGCATGCGGGTGTAGAGGCGCAAGACATCCATTATGTAGAAGCACATGGAACCGGTACTGAACTTGGGGACCCCATAGAAGTCTCAGCGTTGCAACAAGTATACGGTCAACAGCGTCAAAATAAACTTATTGTAGGCTCAGTTAAAGCCAATATTGGTCATTTGGAGTCGGCCGCAGGGTTAGCGGGTTTAATCAAAACTATGCTGTGTATGACGCATCAAAAAATACCGGCTCAGCGCTATAGTGAGAAATTAAATAGCCATATAGCTTGGGACAAATGTGCCATCACGGTCCCCAAAGAAGCTACGAATTGGCCTGTTTATAAAAACAAATTGGCGCTAGCAGCTGTGAGCTCATTCGGTTTTGGGGGGACGAATGCGCATGTCATATTGGCACCATCGGCACAAAGGACGAAGCCGAACCGCCCAGCAGAGCAAGCCAACTTTTATGTGTTGCCGCTATCAGCAAAATCACCACACGCACTATCACGGTGGGCGCATCAATATGCTGAGCAGTTGCAAACCCTAACGAGTGAGCAATTTGATCGCTTAGTTTATCAGGCAGCGACAGCGCCTGTTTTAAAAGGTGTAAAAAAGGCTTTTTATGGCACTGATCGTGAGGCTTTAGTGCAGCAACTCACGTTGTGCGCCGAGTCAGATATTGAGCAGAGAAATACAGCTCAGTATCAATCGGTAACAAAGGTATTTTTGTTTACAGGACAAGGTTCACAATATCCGGATATGGGTAAATCACTGTACGCGTCACAAGCGGTATTTAAAGCAGCCATTGACGAATGTGAAACTTTGTTGTCGCCATATTTTGATGAACGTTTAACAGAGGTTTTGTATCAAGATCAACACGGTCAATTATTAAATCAAATTCGCTGGACTCAGGTCGCTATTTTTGCGGTTGAATATGCGATGGCGAAGACGTTACTCAGTTTAGGTACCGTGCCAGACGTACTTATTAGTCACAGTGTCGGAGAATATGCGGCTGCATGTATTGCGGGTGTGATGTCTTTGGCTGATGCAACTAAGCTAATAGCAACCCGCGCACAGCTGATGCATGAGTTGGACGCGGGCGGTAAAATGATTGCGGCCAGATGTACTAAAGAGCGTGCTCATGCATTGATTGCTGCATATTGCCAAGATGCTGCTATTTCTGGATATCATGGTGAAGCGGGTGTGGTGTTTTCCGGTAGTGATAATGCCATTGCGCAAATTTCAGAAGAGTTAGCGCGTTTAGAAATTCGCGTGAAAGAGCTTAACACTGGGGCTGCGTTTCATTCGCCTTTAATGCGCCCTATGTTGGATGAGTTTGCAAAAGTGCTGGACACCATCACATTACACAAACCTACTGTGAAGTTTATTTCGTCAGTTACCGGAAAAGCAGAAGATACAAGGCTGACTCAACCTGAATATTGGTGCGAGCAAATTGTTGAGCCGGTGTGTTTTGATGCGTGTTTGAGCGAGCTGGGTGAGTTGGCGTCAATGTGTGTTGTGGAGCTTGGCCCTAAACCAATTTTGAGTGCTTTGGCACAAGAAAACCTTCCACAACTCGAGGGCGCTTATCTACATGTGCTGCATGATAAAGGGTGTGATCGCGCTCGCCTTGGAAATAGTATCGCAACATTTTATGAGCTTGGAATGGAAGTTGAGTGGGCGAAGCTTTATCCCTCACAATCTCACCATGACACTTTCCGAGAACCTCTTCCGCTTTATCCATTCGATCAACATACTCATTGGGTTGGGGCGACTGATACGGTCGTGCGACACAATCCAGTGCAGACGCAAGTAGCGAGCAATGATCTGCAAAGAACACAAGCGATTGAAGAGTTTGTATTGTCGACGTTGGCAAAAGAATTAGGTATGTCGACCGTGCAGATAGACCCTCACTTGGCACTCTTAGAAATGGGGGTGGACTCGTTAATGATTATGCGGGCGGTGCGCATCTTTGAAAAACAATTCGATTTAGAATTTAGTGTCAGGCAGTTTTATGAAGAGCTAAGTAATGTCACTAACTTAGTCGACTACATTGCACAGCACAGTGATTATTTAACCCAAGTCTCAGTTGATGAACAGAGCGAGCCGAGTGTATCTGTGCAACCCAGTGACAGTGTCGCGACTACTACGACACACGTTGAAAGTAATGTGATCGTGAGTATTTGCCAAGCTCAATTGCAAGCTGCAGCGAGCGTGAGTTGTGAAACCGCTCAGCAAAGTGTATCTGAAGTAACTGCGCAGCAGCTGTCTTGGCTCAGTCAACATCCTCAGAACACCAGGCTCAAAGTGGAAGCTGAAGCTAGCAACACTGAAGTTGATAAACTAAACAGTGAGCCACCAAAGAGCAGTTCAAAAGTAAAGGCAACGTCGGCAATACTGCCTGGTTTTCAAAGTAAACAATTGCATCATAGCGCAGGCACCAAAGCGATGCGCCAACACAGTGAGACATTGAGCGCACAATATTGCGAAAAGACCGCAACGTCTAAGCAGTTGATTGCTCTGCACCGTGCACAGCTTGCGGATTGTAGAGCCTCTGCTGGGTTTAGATTATCCAGCAAAGAAATGCTGTACCCCATTTATGCGCAGCGCTGTGAAGGATCTCGTATTTGGGATATTGATGACAACGAATATATCGACATCACCATGGACTTTGGTGTGAACTTGTTTGGTCACAAACCTGCTTTTATTACTGAGGCACTTTCACAGCAGTTAAATAGTGGCATTCAATTGGGGCTTGCCAGTCCGTTGGCGTGTGAAGCTGCTTCACTAATAAGTGAGCTGACAGGGCTCGATCGTGTGTCTTTTTGTAATTCGGGCACCGAAGCCGTGATGACGGCACTGAGGCTGGCCCGAAACAAAACCAAGCGACACCTTGTTGTACAGTTTGAAGGCGCGTATCACGGCCATTTTGACGGCACGCTGGCTGCTGCAGCCCCAGGAAGTGATGGGGTAGAGCCCATGTGCTCAGGTGTGCGTCAGGGCGCAATTGATGACAATTTGGTGCTCAAATACGGTGATGAGTCAGCACTGGAGCAAATTAAAGCCAATGGTCATAACATTGCGGCAGTACTGGTTGAGCCTGTGCAAAGTCGACACCCAGCTCTGCAACCCTTTGAGTTTTTGAAGCAACTTAGAGCGCTTACACAGTCGCTTGGTATTGCATTGATTTTTGATGAGATGATAACTGGGTTTAGAGCACATCCAGGCGGCGTGCAAAGGTTGTTGGGGGTGCAGGCAGATATAGCAACTTATGGAAAAATTGTTGGTGGTGGACTGCCAATTGGTGTGGTGGCAGGAAGTGCCGAGTACCTAGATGGCATTGATGGGGGAATGTGGCAATATGGTGATAATTCATTCCCTGAGGCTGATACCACATTTTTTGCTGGGACCTTTTGCAAGCACCCGCTGAGTATGGCCAGTGCAGTGGCGGTACTCAAAGAGATCAAACGTCAGGGTACTGCGCTTCAAGCTGCGCTTGAGCACAAAACCAGCTACTTGCGTGACACTTTAAACGTATTTTTTGCACAACATGATATTCCTATCTCTATCACATCATTCTCTTCACTGTTTCGTTTTCAGTTTAGTCAAAACCTCGATGTCTTTTTCTACGAGCTACTTAACCGAGGTGTGTTTATTTGGGAAGGACGAAATTGCTTTATCAGTGCATCGCACAGTGATGAAGATATTGAATTTGTTATTGATGCGGTAAAAGGCAGCGCTCTGGCGTTAAAAGGTGCTGGTTACTTCGGCCAGCAACACAGTGTAGTTGTCGAATCTGACGAGTTAGACAGAGTAAATCGAACAACAGATCCGGTTGCATTAACTCAGGGCCAAAAGCAGTTATTAGCTTTGGCGCTGCGCAGCGACAATGGTGCACTGGCATACCACCTTCAGGCCAGTATTGGATTGTCGGGAACACTTGATATTGAAAGGCTCAAACGTGCAGTGCAACATGTGATGCAGGCATTTCCGCAGCTTAGTTTTGGTGTTGATATTAATGAGTTGATGCATGTTGCACGCGCAACGCCCGAACTGGAATTATGCCGCACTGAGCATCCGTTGACTTTGCAAAATGCCCAGCGACAGTTGACAGAATTACGCTACCGGCACTTTGCGATTGAGCGTGATGCTTTATGTCGTGTTTGTTTGCTCAGCGATGGTGATCAGCAGCATTATCTAAGTGTTATTGCGCACCATATCGTCTGTGACGGCATCTCTTTGCAAATAATCTTGGCAAGTGTTGCACAGTATTACAGTGATGGGGAAGGCGCCCTATCAGTGGGTGCGCCTGATTATGGTGCATATGTACAGGCGTTAGCTAGTTATGAAAATTCTGCAACTCAGCAAAAAGATGAAGTGTATTGGCATGCGCAGTTAGCTGGTAGTGAGCAGCTCGCGTTGCCACTTAAGCGCGCAGCTAAAGCGCAGTCTAACTTGCAAACAAAGTCGCTGAGATATGCCCTGTCAGAGCACGCTATACAAAACCTGCAAGGCCTTGCTAAGTCTCAAGGGTGTGGGTTATTTGCAACCTTGCTAGCTTGTTATATGGTCTGGTTGCAAAGGTTGTCTCAGCAAAATCGTATAGCTGTGAATATTCCAGTTTCAGATCGTCAGTTATTGTCACCGGAATTTGATGCTGATGTGTTGGATGAACAGCTTGTGGGCTATTGCACAAACATGCTGCCACTCCAGCTAGACATTGATTTGAGTTTGACATTTGGCGCGCTGCTCTCGCAAGTACAAGCGCAATTATTGACTGCATTGGAGCACCAACATTATCCCTATTCACAATTGTGTGAGCAAGCTTGGACGCTACCCAATACAGTTTTTAACTTTGACCGCGTGCAAACCCTGCCCAAGTTTGCAGGGCTAGATCTTGCCCCCATCGCCAACGAGACGCACTTTGGTCAATTTGACCTGTCATGCAATATCTTAAATATAGGTGAGCAGTGGTGGCTTGAACTCGATTATCAAAGTGATCGATTCGATGAGGAGATGATCGGCAGTTATGCCCGTACTTGGCTGGCAATGACAGAGTTGATAACGATCGACCAAACACTCAGCAGTGATGTATTGGCATTACATAAATGTGAAGTACACCATGCTTTGAACAGTCGCCAGTTGGCAAAGTCACACTCGTTTTCAGATGATGCCTCGCTCATCGAGCTGTTGTCCGAGCAAGTCTCACAAACCCCGCAGCGAGTAGCGGTACAGGATGATATCTGTCAGCTCAGCTACCAAGGCTTGGCAACACAATCTAATCAGTTGGCCAACTATTTAATTCAACAGGGTATTGGCAAAGGTAGTTTGGTTGCGGTGGCGATGTCTCGAAGTGCGAAGCTGGTGGTGACATTGTTGGCGGTATTAAAGACAGGCGCTGCTTACTTACCGATTGATGTGAGTTATCCGCAAGCTAGAGTGAAAGAAGTTTTGGCTGATTCGCAAGCCAATTTGTTGCTGTGTGACGCACCGTGTGCAGAAATAAAGACCATGACTGACGCACATACTCACTGTATTGACATTGATTTTGAAACTGAGTCTATTGATTCATGCCAGAGTACACCGCCAAGTCGCAGTGTCGAGTCTGAACAGCGCGCATATGTCATATATACCTCGGGTTCAAGTGGTCGGCCTAAAGGGGTGGAAATAACGCATGGTGCATTGAGTAACTTTTTGGTTTCAATGCAAAACAAACCAGGCATAGCGCAGCACGATCGCGTCCTAGCAATTACTACAACGGCATTTGATATTGCTGCCTTGGAGCTATTTCTACCGCTAATTTCAGGCGCTTCGGTGGTTGTCGCCAGTGAAGCGGTATGTAGTGATCCGCTTGCTATCGCTGAATTGATTGAACGAGAGCAGATCTCTTACATGCAAGCGACACCGACACTTTGGCAACTGCTTATAAAAGCTGCACCAAGTTGTGTATCGAATCTGACGGTGCTCTGTGGCGGAGAGCCTTTGGACAAAAGCTTGGCAGGCAGCTTATTAGCTCAGGACGCAAACGTTTGGAATATGTATGGTCCTACCGAAACTACCATTTGGTCTAGTGTGGCATGTATAACCGATGAGCATGACATTACGATAGGTGACGGGATCGCCAATACTGGACTGTTGGTGATGCCTGAGCAGAGCAGTGATGATAGCGTGCCGTTGCCCACTGGGGTTTGGGGCGAGCTATGGATAACAGGTGCAGGTTTAGCACTGGGTTACCTTAATCGCAAGGCGCTTACTGCACAGAGTTTTGTCTCTCACTCCGTGTATGGTCAAGTGTTGCGTTGTTACAAAACGGGTGATCGAGCGAGGCGTTTACCAGACGGTCGGATAGAGCTTCAAGGGCGGCTCGATAGCCAGGTGAAGCTGCATGGACATCGTATTGAATTGGCAGAAATTGAGTATCAGCTGCGCAAATTGCTGGGTCAAGATGATGTACGTGTGCTGGTAAAAACCACCGAACAAGGCAGTGCGCATCTATGTGCATTTTGTTTATCGGGCACACGTCAGGATGTGCAGTGGGAATACAGTGCAATTAGACAACATTTGATGATGAAATTACCCAGTTATATGGTGCCTGAGTATGTTAGCTGGTTGAGTCAATGGCCTCGAACACCAAATGGAAAGATAGATACTCAAGCCCTGTTATTACCGCAACTTTCGACTGAACAAGAAGTACGCTATCGCGCACCTGAAACAGCGCTTGAAAAGTCTCTTCATGAGTTCTTTGTGGCATTGCTTCCTGTCGAAAAGTTGAGTGTGGATAGTAGCTTTTTTGATTGCGGTGGTAACTCTGTATTGGCTATGCAGCTCGTTTCGCGGGTAAATCGAAACTATTCGGTACGCTGTACTGTGGCAGACATATTTGATTTTAGCAGCATCTCATTGCTGGCTCAGCGCCTTACTGACCTTCAAAGCTCAGCACAGACTGGCCCAGATGCAACTCAGGTGGAAGTTATAAGTGACATAGTTAGTGGGCGTGATATTAGCGCGGCTTTTGATGATCAATCCATGACAGAGATGGACTTATAAAAATGGAAAATTCAGCGATTAAAACTTTGTTGGCCGAGTTGGATGGCCAAGGGATTTTTTTATATGTACAAGATGGGCGTTTAAAGCTCAGAAGCCGGCATAATGACATTCCGGCACAAAAGTTAGCGCTGATAAAGGAGCACAAGCAAGCACTTATTACTTATATGCAACGGCATCACCAAAAGCTAGGCAAACTATCCCGATCTCAACAAAGGATTTGGTTTATCGAGCAATATGAAGCACATTTATGTGCCTACAATATGGCTGGGCTCTTGCGGTTATCAAAAGCCTACAGTGCAGAGCAGGTTGAACAGGCTATAAATGCGGTATTGCAGCGCCATGATGTACTGCGAAGCCAATTTAAACAGCAAGGCGATGAGGTTGTACAGCTGGTTAACCCGGAAGCCAAGCTGATACTTCAGCAACAGGGTGCACCTGAGGCAGACGACTTTGCGTCAGCGTCATCCTTGATACAAGATGAGCTGTCATATCAATTTGACTTGGAACATGATTTGCTGGTTCGGGCACGCTTACTGGTGGATCAAGGGCAGGGCCACTGGCTATATGTGTGTATGCATCACATTGTTGCAGATGGTTGGTCTATTCGTCTCTTTACCCAATCTCTCGTTGACGAATTGGCGGGCTTGGCAAGCGAGCCCATGACATTGCAGTATTTGGATTTTGTTCACTGGGAAAACAAGTATCAGCAAAGTGATGAGTACCAGCAACAGCTCAACTATTGGCAGCAAAAACTGACTGGCCTTGAAGTATTCGAATTACCGACCAGTCAGCCCAGAGGGGTCCACAAAGAGTATCTCGGTGCACATGCTGAGGCGCTGATACCACAACCAAAAGCTGCGCGCTTTAGTGCGCTATGCAAGCAATTGGGCGTGACGCAATTTGCGGGTTTTTTGGGAATATTTTACGTACTGCTATACCGCTATGGACAAGCAAAGGACATCACCCTTGGAGTCCCTGTTTTGAACCGTACCCAGCCTGAGTTTGAGGATGTGGTAGGGTGCTTCATCAACACATTACCATTGCGTTTAACCCTGACAGAGCATTTATCTTTGCAACAAGTTTTAACCGCGACCCACGAATTAGTCAAAGAGGGATTGCGGTATCAAAGTGTTGCCGTTGAAGAGATCATCGACGCGTTAGATATCACCAAATCAACGGCACATTCGGCATTGTTTCAAATTCTCTTTAACTACAATGGTATTACTGGTCAAACCGTTGGTAACGACACCGTAAGCAGCGAACTGTTTGCACTTGATAATCACACCGCAAAGTTTGATCTCACTTTAAATTTGAATGACTGTGCAGAAGGTGTACAGCTTAGTTTTGATTATGCCAAACACTTATTTGATCCGCGTTTTATTGAACAGTTGAGGGAAGACTATCTTGCTCTAGTCGATGCTGCATATGACTCCTCACTGCAAGTGAGCAGTCAAGCTATTCTGCACTCCGCAGCAAGTTTAGCTTTGGCGCCAAGCGCCGATGGTGAAGAGCAAAGCTTAGGCACAGTATTAGACGCACTTTATCAAAATGCACAGGAATACAGTGAACACATTGCATTGATCCAGCCTAGTCTAGCATTTGAACATCAGCCTATTTCGATGACATATGCCGCATTGATCTCGCAGTTAGAATACGTCGCAGCGAGGTTACATGGATTAAATCAGCAAACTTCTACCCCAATCACCTTGTTGGTAAACAGGAGTATTCAAAGTTTTGTTTGGATGTTAGGTGCGATGCGTGCAAGGGTTGCCTACTTGCCCATTGATGATGCGACTCCTGCTGCGCGGGTTGCGGAGATCATGGCTCAAGCGGACAGTCAGTTGTTATTGTGTGCCAGTGAGCACTTGCCAGATATGCAAGTTCTTAAAAATAAGGGGATAGATGTTTTAGATCCGATTGCCCTGCATAAATTGAGTACCACTCAGGGCCTACCAGCTATGCCGTTAAGTTCGGATCTAGCTTATGTGATGTTTACCTCAGGCAGCACAGGTAACCCTAAGGGGGTGGTGATTTCGCATCATGCACTGATTAACTATGTCTCAGGCGTATCTGAACGTATTCATTTCGATCAGAGCACCTGTTCGGCAGTTGTGACTGGGCTTGCGACGGACTTAGGCCTGACAGGCGTCTTCCCCGTTTTATCTGGTGCGGGCTGTGTGGTGCTGTGTGATAGCGTTGAGCCCGAGCTGCTGGTACAAACTTGTGTCGCACATGACGTGAATTTGGTTAAATTAACCCCCTCTTTGGCTAATGCGCTGCTTCCTTGGTTGCAGGCTTCAAAACCTGCAATATCTCAGTGGGTGTTAGGCGGGGAGTCACTCACTGAGGCATTGACACAACAGCTACAATCTCTGAATAAAGAGGCGAAGATTTTCAATCATTATGGGCCGACGGAAGCTTGTATTGGTGTTTGTACCTATGAGGTATTAGAACACAGTGAAGCACTATGTATCCCGATTGGTAGGCCATTTAAACATGTACAGTTTGCTGTTTTGGATCCACAGCAGCAGCCAGTGCCGCAAGGCGTGCCCGGCGAGTTGTACATTGCTGGGGATAGTCTTGCAAATGAGTACATCAATGATCCACAAGAAACCGCTAAGGCATTCGTGTCTTTACCCTGTGATGCGGAGCATCAGAGACGTTATTATCGGACTGGCGACTGCGTTAAGCTCAATTTTGACGGCCAGCTTGAGTTTATTGGGCGGTTCGACAAGCAGTCTAAAATAAATGGCTTTAGGGTAGATATTGCTGAGATTGAAAGCAAGTTGCAGTCTCTGGATGATGTGCATTTGGCTGCCGTAATTTACCGTGAAGTAGCCCAACAAAATACCTTAGTAGGATATTTTGTAGCGAATGCTTCGGATACAGATTTGGCTCAGTGCGAGCAGCGAATTCGTCAGCAGCTCAAGGCATGCTTACCGGGGTATATGATCCCTGCGTATTTAATTCGCCAAGCCACTTTACCAAAACTTAGCAGTGGCAAAATAGACCGTAAACAACTTCAACACCGACAGCTCGTGGTGGCTGCTCCGACGCGTCAGCCAGAGAGCGCGTTACACCATAAGCTAATCAGTATTTTTGCGTCACTCACTGGATGCACTGGTATTGGTATCGACCATAGCTTTTTTGCAATTGGCGGCCATTCACTGCTTGCTATGCGCTTACTCAATGAGATCAAAGCGCAGTGTGCTGTGTCGCTCAGTTTGAAGCAGGTTTTTGCTAATCCAAGTGTGGCTGAGTTAGCCATGTGTGTTGAAGCTCAAGAATCTTCAATTGATACCACACCACTACATCACGTGGCTAACCAAGCTCAATCCCCGCTTTCTTTTGCACAGCAGCGGATTTGGTTTATTGACCGAATGCAAGGTCACAGCCAGCAATATAATCTGCAAGGCGCTTATAAAATTTCGGGTGAATTAGACCACCAGCGCCTTGAGCGTGCATTTAGGTCAGTAATAAAAGCCCATGCGATGTTACGTTTTACGTTTCATCAGGATGAACGGGGAGCTGCCTATCAAAAAGACAATATAGCGCGCGAATTCTCACTACAATATCGGGACATGTCGACTTCTGTGGCAGAACAACAACAAGCGAATATCGACCAATTTATTCGAGCAGATGCGCAGCAAAGTTTTGAGTTAGATAGTGATTTAATGCTTCGAGCTGCGTTGCTGCGATTAAATAGTAATGAGCATGTGTTGCTGATCACCATGCATCACATCGTCTCCGACGGATGGTCAATAGCGGTACTGGCAGAGGCGCTGAGTCAAGCATATCAAACCGGGGCTGGGCAAAATGAACGGCTGCCTGAATACAGCTATATTGACTATATTGATTGGCAGCAGCGGTTATCTCAAACTGAGCTATGGCAACAAAGTTTAAACTACTGGCGCGATGAACTAAAAGAGCTGCCTCAATTACATTCACTGCCAACCGATAGAGCTAGACAAAACCAGGTGATTCAAGGGGGCGAGCTCGCTTGCTTTGAGATACCACGGCAAATGCGAGAGGAGGTACGCTCATTTTGTCAGCAAACCGACAGCACATTGTTTCAGGTACTCAAAACGGCGTTTAGCCTGTGGATGAGCAGAGCACAACAGCAGCGGGATATTATTTTAGCAACCCCTGTATCAGGGAGAGAATTAAAAGCTTTTGAGCCACTGTTAGGTAACTTTATCAATACTCTGGTATTGAGGGATAAATTCACGCCAGAGACGCAATTTGACGCAGCATTGGCGGCGAGTAAAGAGCAGTTTTTAGAAGCGCAAGCGCACCAAATGGTGCCCTTTGATGTATTGGTTGAGGCGTTAGATGTGCCTCGAAGTCTTTCGATTCATCCACTGGCTCAAGTCGTTTTTCGAGTCAACAACGAAGTGAATGAAGCTTTGCAACTGCAAGGGCTAGACGTCCAATTGCTGCCACAAGGTCCACGCAGCGCCAAACTAGATTTGGAAGTGAGTATTATAGATGGGCAGCAACAATGCAGTATTGAGTGGCTTTATGACACTGCGCTGTGGGATAGCGCCAGTATTGAAGCTTTTCACCAGCAATATCTTTGCGTATTACGCCAATGTATTGAGCTGCCAAGTATTGCATTGTCGCAATTAGCATTATGGCATGATGATGCCCAACAAAAGTTTATTCGCGCGACCGCGCCTATCGAACTGGTAGACCCAACGGTTTCTTCGTGGGCAGCTCAGTTTTCCAACATAGCAGCTCAACAGCCAAATAAAACAGCTATAAGTTTTGCGGAGCAAAACTGGAGTTACGCCAAAGTTGAGCAAATAGCGAATCAGTTGGCGCACTGTCTATTGGAGATGGCGTTTGAGCCACAAACTCGTATTGCATTAGCGCTACCAGCTGGGCCTTTGGTGCCCATCGCCATGTTAGGGGTGCTTAAAGCCAATCATATTTATGTGCCATTACATCATGAAACACCCCCCCAAACCTTGCAGCATATTTTTTCAGATGCTGATGTGATGTTGACTTTAGCACTAAGCGAGGATGCAGAAAGGCTCATTGAAGCAGGTAGTGACTTTTTATTGCTGGACGATGCACTAGAGCAAGAGTCATTGCTCTCAGCCTATCCAAGTAGCGCACCAAACCAAGCTGATTTGCCTCTGTGTGCAGAACCAATTGCGGCGCAATGTTGTTACATCATCTATACCTCAGGATCGACAGGGCAACCTAAAGGCGTGCCTATTAGTCATGGCAATCTGCATGGCTACCTACACCATGCCATCAGTAACTACGCAATAATGGCACCGCTTACATGTGTTATGAGCACACCAATGGCTTTTGACGCAACGGTCACAGCTATCGTTCCAACGCTAATCAGCGGGGGCGAATTAAGTATTTTGTCGCAAGGAGCAACATTAATTACGGCGCTAATAGATAAGCTGTGGTCACCTAGGGCCACCTTATTTAAGTTAACCCCCGCTCATTTACGTGCTGTATTAACACTGACGAGTGAGGCGGCAATTTGTGAAACGGCCCATCGATTAATAGTGGGTGGCGAGGCGCTGAGCTCGGACGTGGTAGTTAAGCTGAAAGGGAAGCTGCCTAACATTCATATTGTGAATGAGTATGGACCGACAGAAACTACCGTGGGAGTGAGTGTGTTTGAGATCCCGCCAAATATGCCTGCTGAAGTATTGTCTGAAGCCCCTGATGTGCCAATAGGTTTACCAATTGATGGCGTGACTATGCTGGTGGTTGATGAGTTTGATCAACCTGTTGCGCGCAATATGCCAGGAGAATTGTTGATCGCCGGCAATATGGTGAGCACAGGCTATTTAAATCAGCCAGAATTAACAGCAAGCAAGTTTTCTAGGCGCGGTATTTTAGGGGCCCATTCTCAGCCCGTATACCGCTCTGGAGATCGAGTGAAATGGCAATTAGATGAATGTGGAGAGCCAGCTTATCTGCGCTACCTTGGGCGCGCTGATGAACAAATTAAATTGCGAGGGTACCGCATCGACTTAGACGCTATTGCGGATATTATTTTGGATGTAGAGGGGGTAGCCGATTGTGTGCTGACAGTAGATGACACTACGCAAACGTTAGTGGCACATATTATGTGGCAACAGGCGCCAAGTATGTCTGAGCGACAATTGCGACATCAGCTTTCGGAGCACCTCCCTGCGTATATGTTACCCGCTGTATTTCATGTAGTTACCGTGATGCCATTAACGCGAAATGGCAAAGTGGACAAAGCGGCATTAATGGCTGCACTTGAATCTGAGTTGCAACAAAAAAAGAACGTTGATACGGCTTCAAGTAGACAGCATGTACAGTTAACGGCGTTACAGCAAACGCTATTTACGCTCTATCAGCAAATTTTACCAGCGACCCAAATAGGGATAGAAGATAGCTTTTTTGAACTTGGCGGCCACTCGTTATTGGCCATCAAATTAATAAGCCAAATTCGACAACAAATGCAGCTGGATATTACCTTACCTCAATTATTTAAAACCCCGAGCATAGCAGCACTTGCAGAGGCATTACCGAAATTTGAAAGGCTCACAGTGGACGATGACATACCTGTTGTTTCACGCTCAATAACACTGCCTTTGTCTTTTTCTCAGCAGCGATTGTGGCTGATCGATCAATTACAAAATGGCAGTACGCAATATCAGATGCCCGCCAGTTTTACTTTTTCAGGGGATTTAAACCTAGCGGCGTTTGGCACAGCTCTGAAGCGCGTAATTCAGCGCCATGAAGTGCTAAGGACTATTGTATTGCCCGGCGCCAGTGGAGAGTCACCAGAGCAGCTAATTAGAGAGCATGTAGAAGTACCGTTGGTCGTTGAAGATATCTCAGCACTAACCCCTTCAGAGCAGCAACTGCGAGAAGCTCAGATCAAAGCGACATTATGCCAAAAGCCCTTTGATTTAAGCCAGGACGTTATGCTTCGTGTGGTTGTGGTGAAACGGGCTCAAAGGGAATATTGGGTGCACTTTAATATGCATCATATTGCCAGTGATGGTTGGTCTATGGCGATATTAGTGAATGAGATCATCGCATTTTATCGTCACCACAGTGGTGAAAATAAGTTTGAATTGCCGCACAAACTGACCCAGCCACTGGCTGTGCAATATGCCGATTTTGCTCACTGGCAAAGAGGGTTTTACACACCACAAAAACAGCAAAAAGCAATCAATTACTGGCAATCTCAATTGACAGATAGCCCGACCTTGCATCAGTTGCCGTTAGATTTTGCTCGTCCAAAGGTTCAGCAATTGGCTGGTAAGCGGTTAACGTTGAGACTTGATGCTGCAACAACTCAAGCAATTAAAGCACACTGTCAAAATGAGTCGGTGACCTTGTTTATGTGGTTACATAGTGTCTTTGCACTCTTGATAATGCGCTATAGCGGCGTAAATGATGTGGCAATTGGCTCGCCTGTGGCTGGCCGCGTTCAGCGCCAGCTCAATGATTTAATCGGCTTTTTTGTCAACACTGTTGTTATTCGCGCACAGGCAGATCACACGATGACGTTTAATCAATGGCTAGCGCAGCAAAAAACGGTGATCCTTGATGCCTTCGCTCACCAATCATTGCCTTTTGAACAAGTTGTTGAGGCGCTAAAACCACAGCGCAGTTTAAGCCATCAGCCACTGTTTCAGATTTTATTTGCACTGCAAAATAACGATGTTGTGGATGTGGCTCTTCCGGACCTACATATTGAAGAAGAGTGCGATGATACGCCTAATATGAAGTTTGACTTGGAGGTGAACGCCACGGAGCAAAGCGGAGAGATTGAAATTGAGTGGCGCTACAGTAGCGCGTTATTTACAGCGCATACCATTCAGTCAATGGCAGAGGCATATACCGTATTGGTGAATGCGGCGCTGTCGAGCTCAGATCAACTTGTCAGTCATTTGGATATTTTAACGGAAGAACAAAAACGTAAGCTGACGAAAAAGCCTGAGGCGGCGTGTGAGCATGATGTGCCCGTGTGTGTACATGAGCGCTTTGAAAATGTGGCGTACATGCACAAAGACCGCATTGCAGTAACCGACGCACATGGTCAGTCTCTCAACTATGGTGCGCTATGGAAACGAGCTGGATGTTTTGCACATCACCTGCTAGAGAGTGGCATCACGGCGGGCGATAAATTAGCTGTTTGTTTACCACCTAATGTGGATATGACAGTGACGCTGTTGGCTGTGCTTAGAGCTGGTTGCGCATATGTGCCGGTGGACCCAAAACTCCCCGCTGCACGGATGCAGTATATTATGCAAGACAGTGGAGCGACAGGGCTTATCACCAGTGATTGTTTACTGCGTGAATTGGCCAATTTATCGGACTCTGTTGCGCAGTCTCCTTTAACTTTGTTCTCAGTGAGTGACAGTGCAAGTTGGCCTGAAACGGTCAGTCAAGAGCGGTTACCTATTCCTCATGTTGATGCATTGGCCTACGTAATTTATACCTCGGGTACGACAGGGCAGCCTAAAGGTGTGCAGATCAGTCATCAGAACCTACATTACTATTTATCTTTCGCTATTCGTGAGTATACCAATGGCGCATTAAACCGCGCTGTCGTCAGTACCCCAGTTGCTTTTGATGCGACTGTGACATCTCTGTGGGGTGGACTGTTAGCTGGGTTAGGGGTCGAGCTGCTAGAAGACAATGATACTATGCTGGTTGAACTGGCTAAGCGCCTTTTTGATCACGAGTCTTGTCTGTTCAAAGTAACCCCTGCGCATCTTCAAGGTGCGTTGGAAGTGGCCAACCGGCTGTCTCTTAAGCGCCAATTTAATGCCCAGCACCACGTGATTGTGGGTGGAGAGGTGCTCCCGTGTAGTTTGTTGAGCGAGCTAGATACTTTTCTGCCAGAGGTGCAATGGGTAAACGAATACGGTCCAACAGAGGCGACCGTTGGCACGAGTATTTATCGATGCAACGGTAAAACTATTGCGCAGTTGAGAGCAGCCTTACTGCATGATGTGCCAATTGGACAAGGCATGCCATACAGTCACTGCGTGATACTTGATGAATTCCATCAGCCAGTGCCCGTCGGTGTGTTAGGAGAATTATATGTATCAGGGAAAGGGGTGACGATGGGGTATTTGGGTCAGTCACACCTTAATCAAGATAAATTTGTCAACTTAACGCTCGCGACGTCAAGTCGAGAGGAGCGCTTCTATCGCACAGGAGACAAGGCGAAGTGGCAGTGGGAAGCTGCGTCTCGGAGTTTACAGCTGGTCTTTTGTGAACGCGCAGATGAACAAGTAAAGCTGCGCGGTTATCGAATTGAATTGAGCGAGATTGCCCACCACTTAAAACAGCAAACTGGGGTGCGAGAAGCACGGGTACTACTTAATGATAAAAGGGATAACTTAGAAGCCTATTTGGTTCTCGAAAACACACCAAATGATATGGAGCAACAACCACAATTAATGGATGAAGTTTGCAGCATGGCCTATAGCGAAGAGCTCGCTTTACAGTTACCTGCTTATATGTTGCCCCATCGATATATTCAAGTGCCCCATTTACCTTTGACAAGCAACGGCAAGCTTGATGTTGCGCGGCTGTATGCGTGGGCGCAGCAATGCCGTGAAACGCAAAGCATTATCGCGCCAAGCACTGAGCTGGAAAGTGCATTACATACCATTTTTGCTCAAGTGTTGGACGTTGAAACATTTGGCATTACCGATAACTTCTTCACCCTTGGCGGTCATTCACTATTGGCCGCACAATGTGTCGGCTTGATGCAAGAGCAATTGAATATTACTGTGCCGATGCAGGTCTTATTTGAACGCCCAAGCATTGCCGCTTTGACCAAGTGGGTTAGGATCCATACTGCTTATGAGCAAACTCAACGTACTGATAACGAAAGTGATTCGTCAGAGGAGATGTTCCTGTGATAAACACTCAGTTACAAGAGATAGAAGAATTAATCACACAAGCGTTGGATGCTGGCGTTACCTTGTACGAAAAAGATGGCAAGTTAGCGTTTCGTCAAAAACAGGGGTTTCCCGAACAGTTGAAAGCCAAGGTGGTTGCCAATAAAGCCAATTTAGTCGCATATTTTCAAAAGCAGGCACAAAGAGACACCGCCACTGCGCCTGAACTGATCCCGCGGGCAGACCGCAGTGGACGCTTGCCACTCAGTTTTGCACAAGAGGGGTTGTGGTTTATTGAGCAGCTGCAAGGCGGTCGACAGTATTATATGCCTGCCTCTTTTTGTTTAACTGGTAGCCTCAATATAGAAGCGATGAAAAACGCCATTGAGTTAGTAATACAGCGACATGAAAGCTTACGTTGTCGCTTTGTTGCAGGGCCTGAATCCAGTGGCAAACCTTATATTGTTATCCAAGATACAGAAAGTGTACCGTTCGAATATGTGGATTTGAACCTCCTCGCTGCCCCAGACAAAGAGAGCCACAAAAATAAGCACATCGAGGCGTTTTGTAAGCGGCCTTTTAAGCTCGATAAAGACTGCTTGATCCGAGTTTTGGTTGTGTCTGATGTGCAGCAGCACAAACTCTTTTTCAATATGCATCATATTGTGTCCGATGGTGCTTCTATGACTAATTTAGTCGCAGAAATTGCAGCTATCTACAATGCGAATGTTAGCAATACATCGCCTGAGCTACCGATCCTTGAGCGGCAATACTTAGACTATGCTGCATGGCAACAATCACATTTAAATGACGATTACTTTATACCGCATATCAACTACTTTAAATCGCAGTTAGCAGGACTAGAGCCGCTACAATCTTTACCGAGCGATAAACCAAGGCAAGCGATACAAACTGATCATGGAGCGAGATATATTCAGCATTTGCCCGAGTTATTGAGTCAGCGAATTATCGCCGTGTCAGCGGCACAGCAAAGTTCGTTGTTTATGTGGTTGATAAGCAGCTTTATGCTATTTGTTGCTCGTATAAATCAGCAGTCAAGCGTTGTTGTTGGTACGCCTGTGCTAGGTCGAGATCACCCTGAACTAGAGCACCTTATAGGGATGTTCGTTAATACTTTGGTGATGCACGCTAAAATTGACAGTAATCTGTCATGTGAGCAGTGGTTTGCCGAGCAAAAAGCGCGAAACTTGGCGTCGCTTGAATATCGGGCTCTGCCCTTTGACAAATTGGTAGAACAACTCGGCCAAAGCCGAGATTTGAGCCACCATCCGCTAGTACAAATTTTGTTTTCATTGACCCAATCTCAACCCAGTCAGCTAGAGTTGAACGGTCTTGAAGTCAGTGAGTCCAAAGACGGCAATGCGCAACCTGTGGCCGTGAAGTGCGATTTGGAACTACATGCCCAGTTAGATGGCCAAGTGTTGAGCTTAACTTGGAAGTATGACAGCGATTTGTTCCACTTTGAGACGATTCAAAATTGGGCGAACAGTTTTGCTGTGATGTTAGAGGCCATTGTACAGAATCCAGCTATGGCTGTCGGATCGCTGCCACTGCTAGACGCTCAACACATGCAACAGTTACTGTCTCAGACGCAATGTCATGAGGTGAGTTGGCCACAACAGCACAGTATTGTGTCACTTTTTGATTACCAAGTTGTGCGTTGTTCAGAGCGTATTGCAATTACCGACGGCAAACAAGCTCTCACTTATGGTGAACTTGATCAGCGAGTTGACGCCCTCGCCTGTGCTTTGGTAGCACAAGGTATTCAGTCTCAGCAGCTACTGCCTGTGAGTATGATTCGCAGCAATGAGATGGTGATCTCTTTACTTGCCATACTAAAAGCGGGTGGGGCCTATGTGCCGATTGACCCAAGTTACCCTCAAGAGAGAATAGATTATATCTTGGCGGATGTAGGCAGCGAGTTATTGCTGTGTGACAGACAAACAGCCGTGCAGTTTTCTCATTTAGATGTGACATGTGTGGTTGCTGAAGATGCGATATCAGCGTATTTAAATTGTCGCTACGACGCACCTGTGATCAGACCTGAACAACTCGCATATGTCATTTATACCTCTGGCACCACAGGTAAGCCAAAAGGGGTGCAAATAGAGCACCGTCACGTGGTTCGCTTGCTGTTTACAGAGCCAAGTTTATTTGATTTCAATGAATTAGATGTATGGAGCTTGTTTCACTCTTTTTGCTTTGATTTTTCTGTGTGGGAAATGTATGGCGCACTGCTGTTTGGCGCAAAGCTGGTGGTGGTAGATCAGGCAACGGCTAAAGATACTCAAGCGTTTGCTCAGCTATTGTTAAAAGAACAAGTCAGTGTTTTAAATCAAACTCCAAGTGCGTTTTATGTATTGCAAAGTTGCATGCAGCGATTGCTGGATGAAACTCGCCAGACAGCTGCACTGCGCTACGTCATTTTTGGCGGTGAAGCACTACAGCCAAGTAAAATTAGGCCATGGCGTAAATTGCTGCCCAGTTGCCAGTTGATCAACATGTATGGGATCACCGAAACCACTGTGCATGTGACTTTTAAACAATTAAGTGACGATGATCTAACACTTGGACAAAGCAATATCGGCCAACCTATTTATACCACTTCCTGCTATGTGTTAGATGATAAACAGCGACTATTGCCTCAAGGAGCTGTGGGTGAGTTATATGTTGGTGGGGAAGGGGTTGCACGAGGTTATTGGCAACGTCCAGAGCTGAATCAGGCGAGATTTTCAGAGTTGAGTCTAGCCGCAGGACACTGTGAGCGTCTCTACCGTTCGGGAGATTTGGTACGCTTATCTCCAAATGGCGAAATGACATACATTGGTCGAATAGACGACCAAGTAAAAGTCAGAGGTTATCGTATTGAATTGGGGGAAATAGAAAATCAGCTGAGGTTGCACCCATGGGTTGATGAGGTGGTGGTAATACTTAATCAGCATCCTGTGCAAGGCGCCTATATCGCGGCATTTATTACCGAGCATCAAGGTGCTGAGTTTACTGATTTGAGGTCTCAGTTAACTGCTTTTCTAAAAGAGACGCTCCCTGATTTTATGCTGCCGACGACCTTGTCGTTGTTACCGCGTATTCCACTGACAGCCAATGGCAAAGTGGATAAAAAAGCATTGCGAGCGCAGCATCAATGGGAAGACAGCAAAGTTGAATTTGAGGTGCCAGTTACTAAAGTGCAATGTCAAGTCGCAGCGGCTTTCAAGTCAGTGTTGCAATGCCCGCAAACCATCGGGTTACACGATGACTTTTTCACCCTAGGTGGTCACTCTTTGCTTGCTGTTGAGCTGAGCCATTGTTTGCAGTCTCAGTATGCGCTGGATGTATCTCTGAGCGATATTTTTCAATATCCGAGTGTCAAAGCACTGGCCAATTCGGTCAACGAAAAGCCATTGTCGTCTCAGGAGACTGAGACATTAATATCACCCACACATCAAACTACAGGCCCCTTATCTTTTGCACAGCAACGTTTATGGGCGTTAGATAATTTGCAAGGAAGGTCACATAATCACGCTTTATATCATGTGCCTATGTCATTCTCACTGCAAGGTGAGTTAGATATTCCCGCTTTTGAGCAGGCCTGGCTTCAGGTGTTAGAGCAACATCCTATATTAAGAACCCTACTGATTGTGGACCAAGCAGGTGTGCCGAAACAGGTTATTCAGCCATGCAGAAAAAGCCCATTGGTTGTGCGTGATGTCAGTGGTCAATCGCCGCAGCAAATTGAGGTGGCTTGGCTTAAATTACAGCGTGATGATGGTCAATGTGCTTTTGATTTAGAACACGATCTGATGCTTAGGGTATTGCTATTGAAAACAGCTCCTACTCAATTTAAGTTGCGTATTAATTTGCACCACATAGCCTGTGACGCACAGTCTTTACGTCGTCTTGTTCAAGATCTCGCCCAAGCATATCAACAGGCACGAGGAGGGAGTAAACAGGTTGTCGGCATGGAAAACGAAGCTGCGCTTACATATGTGGATTATGCTGTTTGGCAAAGAGCGCATTTGCAAGGTCTCGCTGGTGAGTCACATAGAGAGTTTTGGCAAGCGCATTTGGCAGGAGCACCTAAAGTTCATAGCTTGGCACTCGATGGGGCAAGAAGCAACCAATCATTGCGGCTGGGGGCTCAGTATGAGAGTTATTTTGACAGGTCGCTATGCCAACAGATAACAGCCCAGTGTCAGTCATTGGGCGTTAGTCATTTTATGTGGTTACACACGTTATTCTCTTTGTGCGTAGCACGTATTAGCCAGGTTTCAGATGTGGTCATTGGCTCGCCGTTTTCTGGCCGCGAGAATGCACAGTTGAAGCATATTGTTGGCTTTTTCATTAATGTACTGCCTATCCGCACGCAGTTTACTGAGAAAATGTCTTTACACGATGTGCTGGCGCAACAAAAAGCGCACATTTTGGCAGTTCACACTCATCAATCGTTACCGTTTGAGCAAATTGTGGAATTGTGTGAGCAGCATAAAGATCTAAGTCACCACAGTCTGTTTCAAATTAGTTTCGCTTTTGATCCCAAAGAAGACAGTCAGTTATTGCTGGATGGACTTGAGGCCTGTTCACTTGAACAACCGCAAACCCACGCGAAATTTGAATTAGAACTGACATGTAGCGAACAGTCTGATGGGATCCGATTGAATTGGGTATTTGATTCCGAGCTATTCAATTACAGCAGTATAAAAAACTTAGCAGATGCTTTTACGACCTTTGTGCAGTCGGCTGTGACAGATATTATGCAGCCGATAGTTGATATACCTTTAGTGGCGGGTAATCGCTGGCGTGAGCATATGCTGTGTGGAGAGACACACGCAATTAATTCCCCCAGTATTTTAACACCACTTTGGGCGCATCAAAACTCTCAATTGGCCGACAAAGTGGCGCTAATTGACCCGCAAGGCAGTAGCACGAGCTATGGTGAATTACTGTGTTTTGCTGAGCAGCTGGCAGCGTATTTAGTGTCTGCTGGATTGCAAGCACAAGAGCGAGTTATGGTGTGCTTGCCAGCAGGTAGTATATGGGTAAAGGCGATGCTGGCGGTGATGAGAGCTGACGGTTGTTATGTGCCTGTTGACCCTGAATACCCCTTGGAGCGACTTCGTTATATTGCGCAGGATAGTCAGTGTAAGTTTGTACTTACAAACTCTAAATATTCTGATTTATTGAAGCTCTCAGGCATTGAAACACAAGCGCTTATCAATTTAGATACATTGAATTTAGACGCCTTTAAAGAATGCGCGTCGCGACCACTGCCAACTAATTCAGAGCAACTTGCCTATGTGATTTACACCTCGGGCACAACAGGTCAGCCTAAGGGAGTGATGAATAAACATCGAGGTTTGATGAACCTGTGTCAGTGGCATCAGCGCACCTTTTTGGTGAACGCACAATCGGTTTCGACACAGACAGCCAGTGTCGCGTTTGACGCTGCGGCTTGGGAGGTGTGGCCCTATTTGGTATCGGGGGCGACCTTGTTGTTCGTAGCAAAAGCACACTACAGTGACGCACGCTTGATGACTCAAACTATGGATGAGCATGGCGTAACACATAGCTTTTTGGCGACCCCAGTGGCACAAGCGGTGATGGCGGATCACGAGTTTTCACCTAAAACCTTGCGTTATTTGCTGGTCGGTGGCGATAAGCTGGGTCAAGTTGATATGACTCGTCATGGTTTTAAACTCGTCAACAATTATGGCCCTACCGAAAGCGCTGTTGTAACGACATCAGGGATAGTTAACCTTAATTTAGATGTACCGGATATAGGCCTGCCAATTGATAACACGCAATTATTGATCCTCAATGAACAGCGGCAGCAACAGCCCGCAGGGGCCATTGGTGAGCTGTATATTGCTGGTGCCAGTTTAGCGAGTGGCTATCTAAATCGTCAGGATTTAACGGATGAGCGGTTTGAACTGTGGACTGCGCCCAGTGGTGAGACGTTGCGCGTTTATCGCAGTGGAGATTTAGTTCGACAGCTTGCTTGCGGGCGTGTTGCTTATGTTGGGCGCAATGATGACCAAGTGAAGTTGCGCGGCTACCGTATCGAGCTCGATGAGATCGCGGCGCAGCTCAGTAAATTGCCAGGCATAGAGCAGGCGACGGTACTGCTGTGTGATGACGATGGTGCTCGACCTCGACTTATCGCATTTGTGACGCAAACAGGCCAATTGCAAGAGCGGGCCCTGTCCGCCAAGTTAGACGCTCAGTTGAGACAGGTGTTGCCGGCACACATGCTGCCCAGTGAATACCTATTGCTGGCCAATATGCCACTGACTTCCCATGGCAAACTTGATAAAGGTGCACTGCGCGCCCGAGTTGGCAAGGTCGTCACTTCCACTTTGCCAGTTGCTTCTCAGATGCAAACTACAGCTTCAGCGCATAGCGATATTCTGCTTAGTATTTATCGGGAACTACTCAAATGCCCCACACTCGGTTTGGAAGATGACTTCTTTGCTATGGGGGGGGATTCTATTCTCAGTATTCAGATCGCCACACGCGCCCGAGTTCAAGGGGTTGAGCTGGCTGTTTCAGATGTATTTACTTATCCTAGTGTAGCGCAGTTGAGCGCCCACATTGGTCAGAGCCAAACATTAAATGATGTTCAATCAAACTATGTGGCCAGTTGTGGAACAGCCACCTTGCTGCCTGCGCAGCAGTGGTTTTTTGAGCAGCAGTTTGAAGAGCCGACCCATTGGAACCAAGCAGTGATGTTGGGGCTAGACAAAGGCATTGAAGCAAGCCAATTAAGTGCAGTTATCACGGCTTTAATTTCACGCCATGATAGCTTGAGGTTAGTTGTGAACCACTCTAGTAGTCAGAACATGCATTTTAGTGAGCATGTATCGGCAACTTCTTTATTGCACGTGTCGGATTTAAGTAATGCTTCCCATTGGCAAGGTGAATTGCAGCGTTTATGTGAGCAATATCAGCAGAGCTTATGTTTTAATGGTGAACCATTAATTCGCTTTCTATTTGTTAAGAGTGGGCTTCACAGCGACAAAAACCGCTTGTGTATCATTGCACACCACTTGTTAGTCGATGGTGTGTCGTGGCGTATTTTGTTGGAAGATTTATCTCAGGGAATTGTAGCGAGTAGCAATGGACAAGCGACGACATTGCCGTGTCCGCCTGTTAGCCTTCAACAGGTCGCCAAGGCATTTGTAGATCATGCTGAACACACAGCAAAAAGCACTGATTGGCAGTTGACCGTGCAAGCGGCGCGAGCACAGGTGTTATTTGAGATAGATACCTCAATAACAAAACAATACGCCTTGGGTAAACGGCAATTGCAGCTGTCTAGTTCAATGACTCAAGCCTTGTTGACCCATGCTAATCAGCCTTACGGCACTAATATTCAAGTGCTATTGCTGTCGGCATTGCACTTAACAGTTAATCAGTTGTACGGTGCGCAATCACATGTGGTCATGATGGAAGGACATGGCCGTGATATATCGCAAAACAGTATCGACAGTAGTCAAACGCTTGGTTGGATGACAGCTATGTATCCGCTGCATTTGTATGTCAATTCGAATGCACTCAGCGATATAATATGCCAAGTCAAAGAAACACTGGCTGCAACGCAAAATAAGGGCAGTGATTTTGGCGCTTTACGCTATTTTCATCCTGACCCTGCGGTACGAGAGGCATTGCATCTAGACACCAATGGGCTGGTCTTTTTCAATTATCTTGGTCAGCTTGACAGTGTGATCCAAACAGGCAGTGTGATCAGTGATGTCACAGAGTCATCAGGGACATTGATAAGTGCAAACAATCACTGTTTTTATGCCATGCAAATGACCTCTGCCATTCAAGATGCTTGTTTATCCGTTCAATTTGAATTTGATACACAAAGAGTGTCGTCAGATGCAGCAGAAGCATTTGTTCAGCATCTACACCGTGCCATTGATACGGTGGTTTTACACTGTACGCAACAGCAAGTACGCCATTATACCCAGAGTGACTTCAGTTTATTGCCAGCGTGCTCTGAGAGAAAACTCAATCAGTTGATTGCGAAATACCCAATTGATTCGGTGGAAGATATCTATCCATTGAGCCCATTACAGCAGGGCATGTGGTTTCAGACTCAATTGGCCAAAGCTAATGATGAGTCTGTTAGTCCCTACCTTGAGCAGTGTTGTTTTACCTTTGCCGGTGAGTTTGACTGCGAGGCATTTGTGTATGCTTGGCGGCAGGTTATCAAACAACATAGTATTTTACGCAGTCGCTTCTCGATGGTTGATGGTCAGCCAGTTCAAGTTGTATTGCGCGAAAGTGAACTGCCCGTTGAAATTGTTGCGTGTGAAGAAGTCGCAGTAGACGCACAGGCTGAGTATATGAAGGTGAAGGCGCGTCAAGCGTATGACCAAGGACCCGCCTTAGATGGTGGTCATAGCATGCGGGTGCAACTTGTGCCCATGTCGGCGCAGCGCGTTGGGTTTATTTGGACTTATCACCATATGATCATGGATGGGTGGTCTTTACCGGTTTTATTTAGCGAGATTTTACGTTTTTATCGGGCGCGGATCGCTGGGTATCGCGCTGCCATTCAGCAGGATAATTTTGCCGACTTTATTGGTTATATACAGGCGCGCGACATAAAAAAAGAAACGTGCTTTTGGCAAAGCTATCTAGCGGAGCTTGATACGCCAATGTTAATCAGCGAGCATTTAAATTCTGGTGCGACGTCTGCCATAGAGTATATCGAACAGCATGAAGTGCTCAATGAGTCGCTGTGTAATGCCATTGGACAGAGCGCGGCCGAATTGGGTCTGACATCTAATCATATGATCCAAGGAGTGTTTGCATATTGGCTGAGTGTTTGTTGTGGTCGAAAGGATGTGATGTTTGGGCAGACCATTGCAGGGCGTCCAGCTCAATTGAGCAATATGGCTGATAGAGTCGGCCCGTACATCAACACTCAAGTGGTCTACACAGAGGTAGACATGAACATGAGTGTGGCGACCTTTTTACAGCAGTTTAAAGAGAACGTGACAGCTTTAAGTGAGCACCCTCATTCCAGTTTGAGTGACGTGCACCGCTGGAGTCGCATTGACAATAGCCAAGACCTTTTTGATGTACTTTATGTGTTTGAAAATTATCCGACGTCGCCATTGACGCAAGGGCCGGATCTACCTTTTGACATCATTGGTAGTGACTACCGGGATCAAACACACTACCCGCTGACCTTAGTTGTTGGCGGTGAGCAGCAGTTGTCGCTGACTTTGTGTTATCAAAGTAACTTACTTACACGGAGTCACGGCGCGCAATTTGTTGCGATGCTCAGCCACTTGCTAACACAAGTCTGTGCAAACCCGCAGCGCAAGCTGAATGAGTTGGCACATTGTCTGACGCCTCAAGACAACACTGCTTTTGCTACATTTGAGCTAAACTCTGGTCCATTCGAGTCCGACTCGAACACCTTACATCAAGTTGCACGAGAGCAAACACTACCTGCTGCATTTGCGCAAACGGCTGCGGCATATGGCGAAGAAACAGCTATCGCATATTTTGCCGATAAGCAAGATTCCTTGAGTAGGACGCTGAGCTATCAAGAATTGGATAAACGTTCTAACCAGCTCGCCCATTGGCTTGTCGAGCAATTTGGGCATCATCTAGAGCAACCCATTGTAGGCCTTTGTCTCGCACCGAGCCCTTCATTGATAGTGGCAATTCTCGGCGTATTAAAAGCAGGGGCGGCCTATGTGCCGATGACCTCGGGCCTACCTCAACAGCGAAAACAGCAGATTGTCGAGTCGTGCAATGCCTCTTTGGTTTTGGCTGATCAGGTGATTTGGCAAGCTGAAAATGTACCTTGCTCAACTTACCTGTACGGTGAATTAAATAATTTACTCACAAGTTATTCTGAGCTGCCAGTAGAGCGAGAGATGACAAGCGCAGACTTGGGCTATGTGATTTATACCTCGGGCACGACCGGGGTGCCAAAAGGGGTAATGGTTGAACAGCGTAGTATTTTAAACTACGTCAACTCATTGTCAGCGCAGTACGGTATTTCGCCGCAAGACAACTACCTCCAATTTGCCAGCTTTAGCTTTGATGTATTTGCCGAAGAGGTTTTTTGTACATTGCTCAATGGGGCCACTTTGGTAATGAGTGAGCAGTCTCAATTACTCGACACCCAAAGGCTTTGTCAGTTAACTCATGAGGCTGATATCAGTTTAATGAGTTTACCGACTGCCTACTGGCATCAATTATGTGCAGCCCCATTGCAATTTAATCCAGGCTTACGACTCATCACCATTGGTGGTGAGCAAATGCAGCTAGCAGCGCTTAAAGCATGGCAGCAGCACCAGAGCTCAAGCATACGATTGATAAACGCCTATGGACCAACGGAGGCAACTATATCTGCAACGTTGCAAGAAGTTACCCAATGGGAAGACGATGATATCGCGATTGGGCGGCCTGTTGCTGGGCTGCAACTACATGTGTTGGATGCTCAGCTCAGAGCGGTACCTGACTATGTGGTAGGGGAGCTCTACATCAGTGGGGCCGGACTCGCGAGAGGGTATTTAGGCGATGAACAAAAGACTGCTAAAGCGTTTATTCGTCACCCAGAATCCGGACTGAGGCTCTATAAAACAGGCGATCTGGTGAAAGTGAATACGCGAGGCGAAGTGGTCTTTTTAGGCCGTCGTGATGGTCAAGTTAAGGTGCGCGGCTATCGTATCGAACTCGCTGACATTGAAAGCCAACTTATGACAATTGACGGCATCGCAAGTTGTGCCGTCGTGGTGCGTCAAGATGGCAGTGATAATGAGCAGTTGGTTGCTTTTGTTGAAGGGCTACCCTCATGCCAAGACATGTCACAGGTTACTTTGGAGCTTAGTACTAAGTTACCTAGTTATATGGTGCCCAATATCATCGAGCCTATTGATGCATTACCACATACAGCGAGCGGAAAGTTAGATCGCCGAGCTTTGACTGTGCGAGCGCAAGCGTTGTCTCTTCACACTGATGCAGTAGAAGCACCACAAAGCATACTCGAAAAACGCATTGCAGCACAATTTGGTTTGTTGCTCAAAGTGGATAAAGTGGGCTTGGATGATGACTTCTTTGCACTTGGAGGTCACTCTCTACTGATCATGCAGTTGGTTGCTGAAATCCAGTCTCAACTACACTTAAATGTGCCAATCGCGGCGATTTTGCAGCATAGTTCAGTGAGAAAACTGGCGAGTTATATAGACTCACAGTTGTCTTCTCAGTCGCAGCAAAGCGATATGTCGAATACGTTAATGTGCTTACAACAAGGCGAAATCGGATTCACGCCGCTAGTAGTCATAGCAGGTGCAGGCGGTTTGTTATTGTCGTTCGTCAAATTGGTGAATATGCTCGACAAACGCATTCCTGTGTATGGTTTGCAACCTGACGCTATTGCCGATAACCCCGAACTGATTGGCAATATTCACTTGACCGGCAAACACTATTTAGATGCGCTGCAGAACCAGACCGAGTTTGCTCGTGCACATATTGTTGCACATTCATTTGGCGCATTTATCGGTTACGAGTTGGCTCAATTCTCACAAAGTAGCGGTTTTACCTGTGATTCCCTGACTATTTTAGATACACCACTACCAAGCAAAACCAAACCAATTGTGGATGCGCAACAAATTGATAAATTTATGTTGCAAGACTTGTGCACTTTTTTCTGTATTTCGCCGCGACAAAATGAAATTGAGCACTATATTCAAATGGCTGGAATGGCAAAGTTAGCGATTTTGTCAGAGTGGCTCGCACAAAAAGATGTGCAGATATCAGTGCAGCAGTTAAGCAATTTTTATCAAGTTTACAAAGCGCAAGTACTGGCAGATGTGGCAATTGATAAACCACTGATAGATACAAAAGTCACAGTAATCAAAGCCGAAAACACCACTGAATTTGAGGGGCGAGCAGTGAAATTGGACATGGGCTGGCAGCGCGTGGTGGCGAATTTAGATACGCTGGAAATCACAGGTGATCACCTGTCGATATTGCAAAAGACAACGGATATGAAAGCACTCGTTGAACAGATAGAAGATCACTACATACTGCACGGCAAAATGTAAATATTATGTTGTAATTTTATCTTACCTAGTTAAGGATGGGAATAGAATGGATCAGTTACTAGCGCTCGACAAAGAGGATATAAGGACAGGAATAAATAGTTTTGTGCATGATCTGTCCGCTCAGAAGCAAAGCGGGTTGGCTTGGGTTAAAGGTCACATAAAAGAGATCAATGAATGGGTAGACAGGGATGGTGTGGCATTGCTACGCGGATTGAACATCGTCAGTACCAATCAATTTAGCACTATTTTAGAAACCATTTTTCAAGAGCCTTTGGCCCAATATATTTATCGTTCGTCACCGCGAACAGCACTGAGAAACAATATTTATACCACCACAGAATATCATGCTGATCAGGTGATATTACAACACAATGAAAATGCTTACTCTAATTGCTGGCCAATGAGAATGGGGTTTTTCTGTGTGGTGCCAGCTAAAACGGGAGGTAATACGCCCCTTGCTGATAGCCGTGCCGTCTATCGACAGCTACCTGTTGCACTGCGAGACAAGTTTGAACGACTCGGTGTGATGTACGTGCGCAATTATGGGGAGATAGACTTGCCTTGGCAAGAAGTCTTTCAAACGCAAAATAAAGCAGATGTTGAAGCATATTGTTGGAAAAACGACATTATCTTTGAGTGGAAATCTGACAATCATTTGCAGACACGGCAAATCAGACCTGCGGTAGCAACGCATCCAAAAACGGGTGAAAAAGTTTGGTTCAATCAGGCACACTTATTTCATTGTTCAAGCATTGATAATCAACTTCCTGAATCGATGCGTGAGAGTATCGGAATGGACAATTTACCGCGTAATGCTTATTTCGGTGATGGCAGTGACATTGATGCCAGCGATATAGCAACTATCAATGAGGTCTATCAATCACTGACCTTTGCTTATCAGTGGCAGCGCAATGACATTATGCTGCTCGACAACATGCTGTATACACATGGTCGGGAAGCGTATACAGGCACCAGAAAGGTGCTGGTAGGCATGGCAAAAGCGGCATATGGCTAGGTAACAGGCTATATGTACGATTTTCGTGTCGAGAACGGGTTTGTTAGTAGTAAAGAAGTTGGCAAAGTAATTAAACAAAGCTAGGGAAACACACAATGAACGGGCTTTATCAGCAACAACTCAAGGTAGTATGCCTATGCTGTATGAGTTTACTACTAACCTCTTGTTTTAAAAATAGTGTGGCACAAGACAATACAATCACGGCTGAGCAGATTGAAAAGTTTAAAGTCACAGTGAGTGACTACTGCGATAAAATGGTCTTTTTTGGCAGTATTTACATAACCTCAGGCGAAGATGTGGTGTATGAGACCAATTGTGGTCCACAAAACATTCAATATGATGTCGCCAATACTTCTGATTCTAAATTCCGCATTGGCTCCAATACTAAGGAGTTTGCAGCTGCTATTTTACTGCGCACGCTGGCAGGTGAGGATCTACACAGCAAAACGATCCGCGACTACTTACCTTGGTATCCAGACAATCAGTGCGCGGATGTTTCGCTGCACAATTTATTGAGCATGTCGTCGGGGATCAATGATTATAGCGCGAACCCGGAGGTGTTTTTAAATTGGGGTTGGCGGCCCTATTTATACAATGACGTAACAAATTTAAATGGACCTGAGGGGTTTAGCAATCGCTTTTGTACATGTAAAGAGCAAGATAATAAACCGAGCTTTGAGCCAGGTTCTAAATTTGACTATAGCAATTGTAACTATTACATAATCGGTAATATTCTCGAGCAATTAGCTGCGGGCAAACAAGGTCAGATCGACTCAAACTTTTATTTTAGAAATATCGTGAAAGAGCAAATATTAGACCCGCTCAATATGCAAGACAGTGGCACGTTCAATGCCATTGGTATAGTCGAGAATATGACTACTGGGTATGTATTTGACCAAAACCAGTATTTGCCGCTTACGACTGGACGTCCACCAGAAACAGGTGGTCCAGCACCGTATGAAAATATCTTTAAAAACCCTTACAGCAATCCATTGGTGCTCTATTCGGCGGGCGATATGTACTCTACAGTGAAAGATATGTCTAAGTGGGACCAAGGCTTGTATGGGGATACGATTTTAAATGAAGCACAAAAAGAAATGGCGTTTGCGCCTTATCAAAATACCCAAAGCGAAGACGAATGTGAATACTTTGGCTACGGTTGGTTTGTGACGTATATCGATCCGAATCAGTACGGCAAAGTGCCAGATTGCCCAGATGACCCAACTAGTACCAATTTGAACAAATATGAAAAGTTTTTACAGTACTCTGGAAGCTACCCATATTCATGGGTGACGAGCTTTTCACGATTGTTAGAGCGTGACCAAACTGTGATGGCCTTTAGTAATTACAACAAAACTGGCTATGAGTCTGATTGTATTGCAGAAGAGCTTCGCAACATTATTTTTTATAACGATCGACATCGTACTGAACAGTGCCAAGGTGTATTGGATGGCACGATAAATTAAATGAAGTAACAAAATAAGAATAAGGCTGCCTGCGGTAGAGTGTTGGGTGTAGTGTGTCTCTGTGCTTTTGTCGGCCTTAAAGAAGCGAATTTCTGCTTTTTCACATGAAATTGCAGTGATAAGGGCAAGTAAATGCAAAGTTTAATGATGTTTAAACACTTCGCATGAACTTGGTGGGTTCACAACTGTTTAAATCTACATCATAGAGGATGAATTATGACAGCGACAAAAACAGCAAAGGACGACAAGGCAAATGAAGCAAATGCTTCTGCTACGGAGCCGCAAAGCACTGTAGTTCAGGCAGAAGACCGAGCAGCCGTGGCGCAGATCATTGTCGACAAGTACTCTAAGTGGTCGTTTGGTTCTGGGTTAATCCCAATTCCAGCGGTTGATTTAGTGGCTTTGACGGGCATTCAAATGAAGATGATTGGCGAAATTGCCAATGTGTATGGTCAGTCATACAGTGACAATAAATTGCGTGGCACGGTCAGTGCTGTGATCGGTGGGTCATTTCCGCAAACGCTTGGTGGAGCTGGGTTAAGCAGCTTCTTAAAAGCGGTACCGGTAATTGGCACGCTGAGTGCAATCGCATTTATGCCTGTAGTGTCTGCCGCATCTACGCACGCAGTAGGCAGCACTTTCATTCGTCATTTTGAAAACGGTGGCACTTTGATTGACCTTAATCTTGCGAGCATTAAGGGCGATATTGCAGATATTGCTGCAAAATATCGTAAAGATAAGGGTAATGCCAGCACACAACCGAGCAATGCCACTGTGTAATCACAGTGGCTGAACCATAATAAACCAACAGGCTAACTGTTGGTTTATTTATCAACATTGGGCTTTTGAGGAGTACATTATGATAGTGGCATTGTATTTGGTGTTATGTATTTTATCAGGTTATTGGGGACGCAATACATTTGCCGGGCCTGTGGGCTTTTTTCTTATCTCATTGTTTTTGACGCCAATAGTTAGTTTATTGATGTTGCTGCTGACACAGGGCCGCAAGCCAGAGCAGGATGCTGAAGACGACTAGTTTTAAACCAAATTATGTGCGCTTGGCGATAAAACTCGCTTTTAGGCCATCGAGCCGATAACAACAATGATAAGAAAATCAAAATGGTATTATACGATTTAATCAGTCGGAATATAAAAATAAAGAAAAGGACTTTCGTGATGTTGGGCTGTATCTCTGGCCTTGCTAATGCGTTAGTCCTTGCCTTGATAAACAATGTGTCTGAAAACATTTCAGATATCCATAAAGAGAATCATATTCTCTATTATTTGGTGTTGTTTATCCTGACAATTTCAATTTACGGTCTGACCCAGCAAAGGCTGATGACTAAAGCCGCTAAAATGGTTGAAAAAGCCATTGATCGGCTGCGTGTTGAGTTATTTGAATGCGTGCGTCATACCGAACTGTCGACACTAGAAACCATTGGCAAAGAGCGTATTTTTAATACGCTGAGCAAAGAGTTACAAACCATTTCGCAGTCCGCGCAACTGTTTGTGATCATCGGGCAGTCAATTAGTTTAGTGTTTTTTACCTCCCTTTATATTGCCTGGCATTCCTTTGTGGCGTTTTTGGTGATCTCCATCCTAATTTTAATGGGAGCCAGTATTCACCGATTGCGCGCCAATGAAATTCAACGCAATATGCAGCTGTCTTTTGAAAGTGAAAACATGCTGATCCAGCGCTTGTCTGACTTGCTTGACGGGTTTAAAGAAGTAAAGCTCAGTGTTCCCCGCGCTGATGATTTAGAGCATGAATTTGTGATGGACTCAGCGCGGGCCAAAAAAGCCAAAACGACCACACAAACGTTATTTGCGACCGACTTTGTGTTATCGCAAATAACTTTTTTTGCTGCAACTGGGGCCATGGTATTTATTGTTCCGAGCTTGTCTCATGTGTATACCGATGTGGTGATAAAAGTAACCACTGCATCGCTGTTTTTAATTGGTCCAATTACCAGTATTGTTGGTGGGATCCCTATTTACACCACCGCCACCGAAGCTGCGCAAAATGTCCTGACGCTAGAGGAAGACTTAAAACGTGCCAAAGTGGACAATCGTCATCTCGATACAGACCATTTTTCTCATGTTCATGACTTTGAGGAACTCAAACTCGAAGGGACATATTACCAACACGGCCAAAAAGGCGGCGACAGACCGTTTTTTGTTGGGCCGGTTGATTTGACCTTAAAACGTGGCCAAGTCACCTTTATTACTGGCGGTAATGGCAGTGGTAAAACGACTTTTATCCGTATGCTTACGGGACTGTATGAGTTGCAAGGCGGGCAGATCCTCGTTGATGGACAACCAATCACAGATAATCTTAAAGAGGCGTATCGCAGCTTATTTACCGCAGTATTTGCCGATTTCCATTTATTCAAACAGCTGTACGGTATTCATCATACCAGCCAAGAGGAAATCGACGATTGGTTGGCATTTTTAGAGATGAACACCAAGGTTAAAGTGGTAGACGGAGCGTTCAGCAGTATTGATCTGTCATCGGGGCAGAGAAAGCGGCTAGCGTTATTAAGTACTATTTTAGAGAATCGCCCAATTTATATTTTCGATGAATGGGCGGCGGATCAAGATCCCATATTTAGGCGGAAATTCTATGAGCAAGTACTGCCTAAGCTCAAAGCCAGAGGCAATACGGTCATCGCCATAACCCATGATGATGCCTATTTCCACCTGGCAGATGTACACCTAAAAATGGTTGAAGGACAGTTAATGGAACACCATGAAGTTGAGGGTAAAGGAGTAACATCATGAACATCATTCTCCCTTCTGATATAACACTGACGATAATCATCAGTGCCATAGTGGCGATAATCCTATCTAACATCTTAATGCGCATACTGAAGCGCTACCAACCTAAACTCAGACGACGGATTTTATCGTGGCGCTTTCGCGCCGGCTTAACTTTGTTAGTCACAATTTTTATTGTGATTGCATTGATCCCGGTTATTTTTATTAAGGTCGACTCGGGTGAAGTTGGGGTGCTATGGAAACGTTTTGCGGGCGGTACTTATTTAGATGCACCGCTACATGAAGGAACGGTATTAGTCTTCCCTTGGGATACGCTGACAATCTATTCCAGTCGTTATCAAACCGCACATACCAATGTATACGCCATCACCAATGAAGGGTTACGCATTACATTGGACATTACGGTACGTTACCGCCCAGAGGTAGACTTTATTCCCTATCTACACAAGTTAGTTGGCCCAGATTATGTGGATGAAATCATTCTTCCTGAAGTCAGTTCAGGGGTACGTATGATAGTGTCTCAATACAATGCAGAGCAGGTATATGGCAATCAACGTAAAGAGGTACAAGAAGAGTTACTAGGACAAGTACTCAATGAGCTAGAGCTTAAAGAGAAATCCATGTTGCGCCAAGAGGCACAAATGATGGCGGGCCACCATCTTGTAAACCTAGATGATGTGCTGATAAAGCGAGTTGATTTACCTGATAAAGTTCATGGTGCGATTATCTCTAAGGTTAATCAAAACTACATTTTGGAAGAGTACAAAATGCGTGTCGAAGTTGCCAAAAAAGAAGCGCTGCGCAAAGAAGAAGAAGCCAAGGGTATTGCTTTATTCCAAGAGATGGTCAGCGATGGGATCTCTGAGGCATACCTTAAGTGGCGTGGTATAGAGGCCACCATTGAACTGGCAAAATCTAACAATGCCAAGGTGGTGGTCATTGGTAGCGGCAAAGATGGCTTGCCCCTTATTTTGAATACTGAAAGCAGCCTCACCCCTGCAAACAGCAGCTTTAAAGAAACTCACAAACCGGGTGAGTTAAAAGCTGAGTCAAATGCGCCGGATGAAACACACAGCAAAGACGAATACCTAAACAGTGTCGATAAGTATGGCCATAAACTCAAACCTGATCTACGCCAGCCTGATAAAACCCTATCTGATAGGTCGCTGCAAACTGGCGAACCCATGGAGTATTTAAAGTAGAGACTAAAGCGCCTCTGGTAAAACAGAGGTGTTTTTATCTTTATTGCGCCAATTTAATTTATGAGTCATGGTTTAAGAGGCGATATACATATATTTAATTTATCAAAATCATGATTCTAAATAGCCTTTATGGTACTGCTAGTCTACTTTTAATTTAAGCAAAGTTACCCATAAAGGATGATTGTGAACAATAAATCAAAAATAATCTTCTTAGCTTTGTTTGGTACTCTATTTAATGTCACTGTATTTTTGCTCTTGAATTTTAATCAGGAGCAAAGTATCGAGAAAGATTATTATTTTGAGTCAGTACATGTGGTTTCAGCGCTAAAAAAAGAAGCTGCGTTAAACTTTGAGGTGCTCAGACAGTTACAGCAAATTTATTCAGAGTTTGGAGAAATATCTCCCGGTTCATTTTCTAATGTGACTCACTTTGCATTGGCAACATATCCGACTATTCAAGCGCTAGAATGGATCCCCAATATTTTGCACTCAGAGCGCGCAGAATACGAACTGCAACAGAGTACTATCTATACGGGGTTTCATATCAAACAGCGCAACGCAAGCGGCGAGTTTGAAAGGGTAGAAGAAAAAGAAAGGTATTTCCCGGTTGGCGTAGTGGAGCCTGTAGTGGGAAACGAAGCTGCTATTGGGTTTGATTTATCGTCTAGTCCAGCTAGAAGAGTCACCCTTGAAAAGTCAGCGCGTAAAAACCAAATGTTAGCGACTGCCGGTATAAACTTGGTACAAGTTGAATCTGAAGACAAAGGGTTTTTAGTCTTTTTACCGGTATATGCGAAAAAAGGCGCAAAGCATACTTTAGCCAATGTGAAAGGTTTTGTACTGGGGGTATATCAATCGACTGATATATTGAGAAAATCGCTCTCTGATGCTGCCAAAAATCATTCTTCTGTCAAAATATTTGATCAAACCGATACTGCCAATCCAACGCTAATTACAAGTTATGCACCCGCTAATTTTACCCCATCTGATCACAAAATAAAGTTTCCACCACTTAATATTGCGGGAAGAAGTTGGGTGGTTGAAGCATCTCCATCACAGCAGTATATTGATGAGAATAAAACATTCACACCTATGGTTTCTGCCATTATTGGCTTTGTTATCTTGTTTGTTTTTCTCAATAGCTATTATAGAACGGTTAATTATGCACAGTCTGTTGAAGATGAAGTGAAAAAGAGAACAAAAGAGCTGGAGCAAAGCCGCTACTTTATCGAGTCACTAACTAATGCTGTGCCTGTATTGTTGGCCTATATAGATAAACAAGAAAAATACCACTTTGTAAACCAAAAGTACTTGTCGCTTTTTAATAAAAATATTAGTGAATTTACAAACGTAAATGTCGCTCAAATGATGAATGAAAAACAGTACTCGTTAATAAAACCTGATCTAGATAGAGCACTTAATGGTAAAGCGGCTGAGATTATCGAAGAGTTTTTCATAACAGGGAAACAATATTGGTTACGGATCTCCTTTACGCCAAAAGTTGATGATAGCACCAATGTTGAGGGGATATTTATCTCTATCGAAGATATGACTCAGCAGATCAATGACCGCAATCAAATGGAAGAGTATGCACAAAAAATAGAGTTTGACTCATGGGCAATTGAAGATGCAAGAGATAAAGCTGAAGAAGCTACCAGGCTAAAATCAAAATTCTTAGCCAATATGAGCCACGAAATTAGAACGCCCCTGAGTGGTGTAATGGGGCTACTACAATTGGTTTCAGATACTGAGCTTACATCTGAACAACATGAGTATATTGAACTTGCACACTCCAGTGCTAATTCGTTGCTGACGATTATTAACGACATTTTGGACTTGTCTAAAGTTGAGGCTGGTAGGCTTGAGATAGAATCTCGGTCTTTTTGTATCTACGAAAAAGTAAAAGGGGTACAGCAAACCTATCAACTGCTTGCTCACGAAAAAGGTCTCGCATTTGAGTTTCAATCAAATCTGCAGCAAAAAGTTGAAATAATCGGAGATGAAGTACGGATCCTGCAAATTATAAATAATTTGATGAATAATGCGCTCAAGTTTACGAAAAGTGGAAAAATTAACCTGATTACAAATTTAATTGATCTAACCGGGCGGGATGCAAAACTTGAGATAAAGGTATCGGATACTGGCATTGGGGTTGATAAGCACTTGTTAAGTAACTTATTTGATGCATTTGAACAAGCTGACAGCTCTACATCGAGAGAGTTTGGTGGAACAGGGTTGGGGCTAACGATCAGTCGTAAACTAGCTGAGTTAATGAATGGTAATATTACAGTTGAGAGTGAGGTGGGGGTTGGAACTACCTTTACATGTACCTTAGCGACAGAGATGAGCCAAAATCAAAGATCAAATGAGCCTGCGACAGCAACGCAAAAAATCACATTGTTTGATGGAATAACGGGCTTGATTGTAGAGGATAATCCAGTCAACCAAATGATCGCAAAAAAGGTGCTAGACGGTTTGGGCGTTGAAACTGTTATTGTGGGTAATGGTCAAGAAGCACTAGACGCATTAAACAGCGCAGGAACCCATTTTGATATTGTGTTTATGGATTGCATGATGCCGATAATGGACGGTTACGAAGCGAGTCAGCTGATAAAAGCTGATGATCATCTCTCTTCTATACCTATCATCGCGATGACAGCAAATGCGATGCAAGGCGACCGAGAAAAGTGCATAGCTGCTGGTATGGACGAATATATATCCAAGCCATTAAACAAGCATGTTTTGGAAGCAGTTTTGCAAAACATATTTCAATCGTCAACACGGTAGTTCGAATATCTGGAGTTGATATTACGAAGAAACTTAGACAATCTTGGCAAAAAATTTTTAATAAGTGCGATTTTAAAGGGAGTTATATGCTCTTGATGTTGAGAAAACCATAGAAGCGATAGTAAATGAACAGCTTGGAAAAAATGGTGGCCCCACCTGGACTCGAACCAGGGACCTACCGATTATGAGTCGGGTGCTCTAACCAACTGAGCTATAGGGCCATTTTTTGTGATTGTGTGTAAACAATCTTATGAAGCGCTGGCAGTATATGAACTTTTTCGTCGCTTGTCACTAGCTAAAACTGAAAAATATAACTTATCTTGTTCAATTGATTAATAAAAACGCAAAAAGTCATGGTTAGGTCGGGTCAAAGAAAACAAAAAAGCCGGTAAATACCGGCTTTTTTACTAATACGTCAATTACAGACCGAGTTTCTTCTCTAGATAGTGGATGTTTGTTCCACCATTTTGGAAGTTTTCGTCTGCTAAGATCTTTTTGTGTAGCGGTGTATTTGTTTTGATACCGTCAATCACAAGTTCGTTTAACGCATTGCGAGCACGTGCGATTGCAACGTCACGGTTCTCACCATAAGTGATTAATTTACCGATCATAGAATCATAGTGCGGCGGTACTGTGTAGTCAGCGTAAATGTGGCTGTCCCAACGAATACCTAGGCCACCTGCAGGGTGGAAACGCGTGATCTTACCTGGAGACGGGATGAACGACTCTGGGTCTTCAGCGTTGATACGACACTCGATAGCGTGACCTTTGATCACAACGTCATCTTGTGTGATTGATAAAGGTTGACCCGCAGCAATTTTCAGCTGCTCTTTGATTAGGTCAACACCTGTAACCATTTCAGTTACTGGGTGCTCTACCTGAATACGTGTATTCATTTCGATGAAGTAAAATTCGCCATTCTCGTATAGGAATTCGAATGTACCTGCACCGCGATAACCGATTTCGATACATGCACGAGTACAACGGTCACCGATGAACTTACGCATTTCTGCTGTGATACCCGGTGCTGGCGCTTCTTCAACTACTTTTTGGTGACGACGCTGCATTGAACAATCACGCTCACCTAGGTGAATCGCATTGCCTTGACCGTCAGCAAGTACTTGTACTTCGATGTGACGTGGGTTTTCTAGGAATTTCTCCATGTAAACCATGCCATTGCCGAAGAACTGCTGCGCTTCAGTTTGTGTCAGTGCAATTGAGTCTAGGAGCTCTTCTTCTGAGCGAACAACACGCATACCACGACCACCGCCGCCGCCTGCTGCTTTGATGATAACAGGGTAACCGATACGCTTAGCGATTTGCACGTTGCGCTCGTTGTCTTCTGTTAATGGGCCGTCAGAACCTGGTACACAAGGTACGCCAGCTTTACGCATTGCTTCGATTGCAGAAACTTTATCACCCATTAAACGAATAGTGTCGCCCTTTGGACCGATAAAGATAAAGCCGCTTTGTTCAACTTGGTCAGCAAAGTCAGCGTTTTCTGATAAGAAACCGTATCCTGGGTGGATAGCAACAGCGTCTGTTACTTCTGCCGCAGCGATAATGCGAGGAATATCTAGGTAACTCTCAGCCGCAGCTGGTTTACCGATACAAATTGTTTCGTCTGCAAGTAGAACGTGTTTAAGGTCACGGTCAGCAGTAGAGTGTACTGCAACCGTTTTAATCCCAAGCTCCTTGCAGGCACGCAATACGCGAAGTGCAATTTCACCTCGGTTTGCAATGACTACTTTATCTAACATAGTGTTTGCCTTCTTGGGAATTATTCGATGATGAATAGTGGCTGATCAAATTCAACTGGCTCGCCGTTTTCAACTAGGATAGCTTTAACAGTACCGACCTTGTCAGATTCGATCTGGTTCATCATCTTCATCGCTTCTACGATGCAAAGTGTGTCGCCAACGTTTACTTTTGTGCCAACTTCAACGTAAGCCGCAGCTGTTGGAGAAGACGCTGAGTAGAAAGTACCAACCATTGGAGACTTAACTTGGTGGCCTGCAGGAGTTGCGGCTTCTGCCGGTACGTCAGCTGCTGGCGCGGCAGCAGGAGCAGCTACTGGAGCAGCAGCTGGTGCAGGAACAGCGAATTGCTGAGGCTGAGCCATAACAGGAGCACTGCTGTGACGGTTAATACGTACTGACTCTTCACCTTCGGTGATCTCTAGCTCTGCAATACCTGATTCTTCTACTAGTTCGATTAGTTTTTTAATCTTGCGAATATCCATAACTTGGCCCGCCTGTTAGTTAATTTGAGTTATCTTGTTTGCGCAACTGGTCAATCGCTGCCATTAAAGCAGCTTGATAGCCAATTGCACCTAATCCACATATGACGCCTTTCGCTACATCCGAGAAGTAGGAGGTATGTCGAAATGGCTCACGTGCGTGCACATTTGAAATATGCACTTCATAAAATGGGACGCTAATACTGAGCAAGGCATCGCGTATGGCGATACTCGTGTGTGTGAAAGCCGCTGGATTGATGATAATACAATCCACTTCGCCGTAATGGTCATGGATGGTATTGATCAGCTCTGCTTCACTGTTGCTCTGAAAATGAGTCAGCATCACATTATGTTGTTCTGCGCACTTTATAAGTGACTGCATTATTTCCGCTAAGGTCTGTGTGCCATATTTATCTGGCTCGCGTCGGCCCAACATGTTCAAATTTGGACCATTAAGTACTAAAACCTTAAAATTTGCTGACATAATGCGTGAAATTCCTTTAAATGGGAAATAACGAGACTTTTCGTCTTTTACTTTGTCTAACTTAAGCGCTTGCGCCTTAAATAGCAAATATTTCTCACGTTCGTGAACTATTATAGAGTGTTCGAGGTAAATAGCAGCAAAATACTGGTCTAATCAGAGATAAAGTACAGCCTATTTGACTTAAATATTCAAATAGGCTGTGGGTAAAGGGGAGGATTAGTAATAGTTACGGACTTTTTGTAGGTGCTTGGCAAAGTCTTCCGCACTCATAAAGCCAGTTACGCGTAATTCAGGGATCTCTTTTCCGTCTTTGTCGAAGAATAGCATGCTAGGTAAACCAAACACAGTAAAGTACTCCATGATCTCGAAAGTGGTGTCGTTACTCTCTGTAAGATCCAGCTTCAACAGTTCAAAGTGTTGGAACTCTTTTTGTACTTCAGCCTCTGGGAAAGTGTACTTTTCAAACTCTTTACACGCCACACACCAGTCAGCATATAAATCAACGACCGCAATTTGCCCCTGCTGATTTGCTTTAGCGACTTCGCTATGTAGTCCATCAAGTCCTTCTATCAATCTAAACTTTTTCTCTTCGACAGGGCCTGATGCAACGCTTATTTGTGTCACAGGTTGTGGGAAAAGGACTGACTTACCCATGAAAAAGGCGCTGACAAATAAGGTCATCGACAGTGCCCATAAAAATGTTTTCCCTTTGCCTTGCGTTTGTGCGCTCTGCCAATAGTGCAGATAAAGAGCAGTGGCAACGGCAAGGACAGAGGCTAGCATGACGATAATATCGAAATCCAAGATGCGCTCTAACAAAATAAGTGGCACAAACAGCATCAAGAAACCAAATAAGGTCTTAACTTGCTCCATCCAGCCGCCTGCTTTTGGCAGTAAATTACCGCCAGAGGTGCCAAGTAATAACAGTGGCAAGCCCATACCTAAGCTCAGTGCATACAAGGTTAAGCCGCCAACTAGGAAATCACCACTTTGCGCTACATATAACAGCGCCGCGGAGAGAGGGGCTGTGGTACAAGGGCTGGCAATAAGGCCTGACAATACACCCATCATAAACACACCGGTGTAATTACCTCCTTTTTGCTGGTTGCTGATCTCAGTAAGTTTACTCATCATGCCGCTTGGCAGGCGCAGTTCAAACCAGCCAAACATGGCAAATGCTAAAATCACAAATAAGATACTAAAACTAATAAGTACCGCAGGGTGCTGAATGTAGCCTTGAATATGGCCGCCAAAATAGGCAACCACAAGACCGAGTGCCGCATAGGTCACGGCCATACCTTGTACATAAACAAATGACAGTGAAAACGCCTTTTTAGTCGATAGGTTGCTTTGACCGGCAATGAGGCTCGACAAAATAGGGAACATCGGAAACACGCATGGTGTAAAAGCCAGCAGCACGCCCACTAAGAAAAATGCGCCTAAATTGGCGATAAAGCTTTGCTGGGCAAGTTTTTCACTGAATGATAAATCGCCGTCGTCACTATTGTTGAATGTTTTTGGTTGTGAACTGGGTTTAACAGTGTTTTGTTGTGCTGACTCCCTTTCTGTGTTGTTGGTTGGATCACTAGCTGCGCCAGCTAAGGCTGTGAGCGGGATCTCAATGATCTCAGGTGGGTAACAGAGCCCGGCTTCTGCACACCCTTGATAGCGAATTTTTACCACTGCGTTTTGGCCAATATTCGAGAGTTTAGAGACCACAGAGAGCTCATCAAAATATACTTCGGTGCGACCAAAGAATTCATCTTCAATCATTTTACCGTCGCTTAACTCAGGCACCTTGATGTCGGCATCTTTAGCAATAAATTCGAGCTTGTGTTTATAAATATAGTAGCCCGGAGCGATATCCCAACCAGTAAAGAGCACGGTGCCTTGCTGGTCAAAATCAAACTGAAATGCTTGATCAACCGGTAAAAATGTTTGTTGTTTTGGTTCGAGTAAACTGTCCAAAACTGTGTTATTGGCCGAAGCCTGAAAGCTGCCAATCAGCAGCAGCGATATAAAGGAGAATAACAGCGTCGTCAGTCGCATTAATTTAGTACCTCTTCCATCCAGTTAAAATATTGCTGCGAGCCTGCTGTTACCTCAATCACTTGGACTTCGGGCACATCGTAAGTGTGCTCAGCTTGTATCGCTGCAATGACTTTACTAACCAGTGCGGATTTTGTTTTGACTAGTAGTTTAACTTCTTCATCTTGTGTGACTTTTCCTTGCCACACGTAGATTGACTCTATTTTAGGCAAGATGTTCACACAAGCGGCTAATTTATTTAAAACTAAATGCGCCGCGATATGGCGGGCATTGTCTTGACTATCACAAGTTGTCATAACCATTCTATAGGGGGTACTCATCGTGTTATTGCCGACAAAATTAGTTGTGCCCATATAGTAACGAATGACAACCGGGATCCCAAGGTGTGCTCGTTGAGTTGCATTAAGATACTCTGAACTTTCAATCTCAGTTTTGCTCTAAAGAGCATTCTTGAGAAAAACCGAGACAGCAATATAAGCCAGAGTGCGATTAGATGCTGACTGTAAGCTTGAAAATAGACCAGACAAGCCATACATCTATTTCAGTTTATTTGGAGAATCTATGTTTAAAGTTCTTTTTTTGTTATTTATCGTTGTACCCATTGTTGAAATTGCATTGCTGATCCAAGTCAGTGACGTCATTGGTGGGTTTGCTACCATCGCCTTGGTGATCGCCACTGCTATTCTAGGTGCAAAGTTGGTAAAACAGCAGGGACTCGGCGCATATTCTAATGTGCAAAAGCAAATGGCATCTGGCCAGTTGCCTGGACAAGATTTGTTTACAGGGTTATGTGTCATTATTGCAGGTGTATTTCTAATGACGCCCGGGATCATGACAGATGCAATCGGTTTTATGCTGTTAACACCAGCGATCCGAGGAAAAATTGCCAAGTCATTAATAGAGCAAGCGAGTGTAAAAATGCAAAGCTCTGCTCACGGCAGTATGTTTGGCCAAGGTTTTGGTCAACAACATTCACATCAAGATACTCAAGCACCTTTTGAAGAGCAAAAGTTTGACCCATTCGAGCGCAAAGCACCTCAGTCGGAATCTCAATCTTCAAACACCATTGAAGGTGAATATCAGAGAAAAGATTAAAAATTTTTAGTTTTTTCACTTGGGTTTTAAATATCCACCCCCATCTAGAATTGCAAGTTAAGTTTTAATCCAGAGAGTCGCACTTCAAGTCACATTTGTTGGCAGCGACTCACTCTGAGTAGAAAGGTTATTTCTGTCATTGTTCAGAAAAGTTAGGAGAACTAAATCTATGAACATTCGTCCTTTACATGATCGCGTTATTGTTAAGCGTCTAGAAGAAGAAACTAAATCTGCTGGCGGTATCGTATTGACTGGCTCAGCAGCTGAAAAATCAACTCGTGGTGAAGTTGTTGCTGTAGGTAACGGCCGCGTTCTGGACAGTGGTGAAGTAAGAGCACTAGAAGTAAAAGCAGGTGACACAGTGCTTTTCGGCTCATATGTTGAGAAGACTGAAAAGATCGAAGGTCAAGAGTACCTGATCATGCGCGAAGACAATATCCTAGGTATTGTTGGCTAAGCATTAGCTTGTAAAAAAACAAAGTAGCTTTTAACGAAAAGAATTTAGAGGAATAAAAACATGGCAGCAAAAGAAGTTCGTTTTGCAGGTGACGCTCGCACTAAAATGCTTCAGGGCGTAAATGTATTGGCTGACGCAGTAAAAGTAACACTGGGTCCTAAAGGTCGTAACGTTGTACTAGACAAGTCATTCGGCGCACCAACTATCACTAAAGATGGTGTATCTGTAGCGAAAGAGATCGAACTTGAAGACAAGTTTGAGAACATGGGCGCACAGATGGTTAAAGAAGTTGCGTCAAAAGCAAATGATGCAGCAGGTGACGGTACAACTACAGCGACAGTACTAGCACAAGCAATCGTAAACGAAGGTCTTAAGTCTGTTGCTGCAGGCATGAATCCTATGGACCTTAAGCGTGGTATCGATAAAGCAGTTGTTGCTGCGGTTGAAGAACTAAAAGCGCTTTCTGCTCCATGTGCTGATACAAAAGCAATTGCACAGGTAGGTACTATCTCTGCAAACTCAGATAAAGAAATTGGTGACATCATTGCTGAGGCAATGGAAAAAGTAGGTCGTGAGTCAGGTGTTATCACGGTTGAAGAAGGCCAATCTCTAGAAAATGAACTAGATGTTGTTGAAGGTATGCAGTTTGACCGCGGTTACCTATCACCTTATTTCATCAACAACGCTGAAAAAGGCCAAGTTGAACTAGATAACCCACACATTCTACTAGTAGATAAGAAAGTATCTAACATCCGTGAACTACTTCCTACACTAGAAGGTGTTGCTAAGACAAGTAAGCCACTACTTATCATCGCTGAAGACCTTGAAGGTGAAGCACTGGCGACGCTAGTTGTGAACAACATGCGTGGTATCGTGAAAGTAGCAGCCGTTAAAGCACCTGGTTTTGGCGACCGTCGTAAGGCAATGTTACAAGATATCGCTATCCTAACTGGTGGTACTGTGATTTCTGAAGAAATCGGTCTAGAGCTTGAAAAAGCAACACTAGAAGACCTTGGTACTGCTAAGCGCGTTGTTATCACTAAAGACGACACGACAATCATTGATGGTGTTGGTGAGCAAGCAGCTATTGACGGCCGCGTATCACAGATCAAAGCACAAATCGAAGAAGCAACTTCAGATTACGACAAAGAAAAACTACAAGAGCGCATGGCAAAACTTGCTGGCGGTGTTGCAGTAATTAAGGTTGGCGCAGCAACTGAAGTTGAAATGAAAGAGAAGAAAGACCGCGTTGAAGATGCACTACACGCAACTCGCGCTGCGGTTGAAGAAGGTGTTGTACCTGGTGGTGGTGTTGCACTAGTGCGTGTTGCTAGCAAGATCGCAGGTCTTGAAGGTGAAAACGAAGACCAAAACCACGGTGTTAAAGTTGCACTACGTGCGATGGAAGCGCCTCTGCGTCAAATCGTTTCAAACGCTGGTGACGAAGCATCTGTTGTTGTTAACTCAGTAAAAGCTGGCGAAGGTAACTATGGTTACAACGCGGCAAACGGTCAGTACGACGACATGATTGAAATGGGTATCCTTGATCCGACTAAAGTAACGCGTTCTGCACTTCAGTTCGCAGCATCAGTAGCGGGTCTTATGATCACAACTGAAGCTATGGTTGCTGAAATTCCTAAAGATGAGCCAGCTGCTGCACCTGATATGGGTGGCATGGGCGGTATGGGCGGTATGGGCGGCATGATGTAATCATCCTTTAGCCTAAGCTAATACTGAAAAACCCAAGCAATAGCTTGGGTTTTTTATGTTACTGATTTAGCACAGCTCGTTAGTAAAATGACGCTGTCTCAAGATAGTCCACTGGAATTTGCTCTCAGAGAGTATCATGGGATCGTTTATAGTGATAAATACCTAATCACTTGTCTGTAATGTCACGAATTTGTTGAAGTGACTCAAGCTGGCATAAATCCAAGCTTTATACACTGTTCAGTGGCCAAATTCCTACCGTACTTGATGCCAATTCTGGCTCATGGTACCTATTGAATTTGTTTTGGCATTCCCCATCTAGGATACAGCTCAACACGCATGAAAAATGTATCAATCACTTCGTCATCAGGCTGTGGTTTATATCGCGAGTAATAAACGCCGCGACTTATTCCTGCTTCATTACAAGCAATTCCCACGCTGACTTCAAACCGTGCTCGTAAGTGCTTGAACTAAGTTCTGCGCCTTCTGATATTGATAGAAGCTTTATTTATGAGTTGTTTCAGTCTATGTAGGGGATGCACTTTCATCTAAATCAGGCCGAATAAAAAACATATGTGAGATAGGCATAAACTTTGCTTAGTCTGTACAGCCACTAATAGAAGGATTTATACAATGAAGGTTCAAAATCAATCGCTTGTATATAGTCAGCAACAAGTTCAAGCTCAGCAAAATGTGTCTGGTGAAAAATTAGGCAAAACATTGCCACCATCTCAGGCGGCAAGTGGTCATACGGAAAATGATAAATTTGACTTTACTAATATGACGATGAAAGAGCTTTCTCAAGCATCAAAGGCTTTGTATGACGAAGGTGTGCTGACTTTGGGGCAACATGCCTCACTTTCACTGCATTATACTGCGACGGCGACAGGGCTAAATCAGGGGGATGGAGAAGTTTCCTTGAGTGCATTATCTAAAGCTGAAAATGAGAAAGTAGATGTCATTGCAATGCAAAAAGAACGGCTAAGAGAGGCCACTGCGAACGGTGCACCAGCCTCTCAAGTTGCGTTCTCCAAAGAGCTTCTCCATACACTAGAAGCTTATCATTTTGGAGGTGCGGGGAGATTCCACGCAAGTGCCTGACTATCGGATATACAGGCGATCATCTTCTTGGTTGTTTGGAAAGTTTATCGAGCGAGCACTGGCCGTTGCTGTTCCCGAAGTGAATGTGCCAACAGAGTACTTCCAAACAACTAAATAGCCAACAACACTGCTGCCTGAAGTGACCGGATGTGTATCAATTACTGATAGTGAAGAACCATTCAGTTTTGCTATACGAGACGACGGGTTCGCGTAGCCGATCTCGCGCGTTAAAATATATACTTCCCTTCCACCATGGTCTTGTGTGGTGGAAAACGAATTTGGAGCAATACCTTCCCATTGTGGGTAGTTCGAAGAAATAACCCCTCTGATCTCAAAAGAGCTCAAAGGTGCAGCCGGAGCCATAATGTGAACAGAACCGGATTCGTTTATCATTGTCTGATAGCTTGTGTGTGTGTCTTTAATTTCTTGGATAAGGGAGTTTTTATATTGTTCAAATTCCCAGGTATTAGAGGCATTGTTGAGTAGTTCGCTACTTTGCGCAGCCATTGATGCACCAAACATTGAAGTAAATAGTACAACGTTCTTTAAATGTTTCATTTTTCATGTCCTTTTGTTTATTTGTTGAACAAAACACTATCTATAATATGGATATGAGTCAATGGGTTAAAAAGTGAGCATGTTGATTTTGAGAGCGGGTTATTTTATTTTTATAAATATGATATGTTGCGAAAACTAATTTGATTCACACGTTTATTTTTTGTATTTCTCAACAACAAACTCTGAAATACCTAAGCATGAAGTATATATAAGATATCGACATTGCCTTTCGAATGCCTCATTTAGATAGTATAAGTTGTCGTCTGGGTAAGCAGAGCGACTGATGTTTTTTCTTGCTGTAGAGCTGATGAGAGCAAGGGAAAGTTGCTAAGTTTTTAATAGTACGAAATTAGGGTTATTCACAAAAACCTCTCGCCATCACAGGTGTTATCCTCAGAAATAAAATGTTCATTTTTTTCGAGATGAGTTTTGTTTTTCGGGTTAAGAGTACGTTTACTATTGAGCTCCTGTGTTAGGGCGTATTTTTGAAATGTTGTTGACCTTGAGCTCTACTAAATCGCCGTTCACAAGGTCTTGCTCTGATCAGAATAAATGCGTTTTTTACGTACTCAGTAACAACTCTAAAGATTAGGCCTACTGATCAAGTACCAGCTCTGCTAGTTCTTTTTTGGCATTAATGCGCAGTGATATGAGTGCATGTGATTGGCGTACATCGGTAAGGTAATCGAGGTTTTTTGGCAGTTTTCCGATCACTTTAAATTGTTTGTTACCAAGTTCATAGTGCCATAACTCATATTGTTCATTGATACCATATAGGCGTTCTCCATCAAGTATAAATCGCTTGTCACTGCCTTGGTTTATTAGCGTCTCTATCAGGGTATCTTCAATGGCGCCTGATTGCCAAAATCTATCCAATTTGTCAGTGTAGATGATTTTCCCTGTGGCATTTTTTTGCGCCCAGTTTACAGGTGTATCTCTCAGCTCTGTATAAGATAGGTTTGCTAAATCAAGTTGGGCAAATTTGAGTAAGCCGCCAACCCGGATATTGGCCAGTGCAGTTTGAGCGCCACTGTCCCAGTGGAAAAGTTGATCAATCGGGAAGGGGAATGCAAAGTGCTGGCTGTTTCCGTTGAGGTTAATTTGATAGATTTCCTTCGCTGAATTGGCTAACAGGCTTTGTCCATCTTGTGCCCAATAAAACCCATCAATATAGCTATCCATAGCAAAATGTGAGAGCTGCTGAGTTGTTTTCCCATCACTTATCCAAACTTGGTCGATACCAGAGCGCTGTGAACTAAAGGCCAGTTTACTGCCGCTAGGCTGAAATATCGCGCTGTCTTCTGCAGAAATAGAACGCTCGATAATATTGTAAACCTTACGATGATTGTCGTGCATTGGGTCTTGAGCTGCGCTTTCAAGTTCATCCAGTGGCACCGAAGCAATGTCACTGTCGTAGAAGCCTTTGGTTACGAGGATACGGTTGCCACTGGGGTGAAAGTTTGGTGACCCCATAGGCTCATCGAGAGGAAGACTCACATTATCAATTTGACCATCGTAAGAAAGAGTAAATAACTGCCTACCAGTGCTGAACAAAAGCTGCTCATCAAAAGGGGCAAAGTTAGGATAAATAAAACGGTATTTTGCAATTTCACTTGGATAGTTAATAGCGACTTTTGAGTGGACCCCTCCGTCTGGTGACAGGATTTGCAGATGGTACTCTCCCTGCGTATTGACGCTGGTGAGGGCGATAAGATCTTCTGAGGGTGAATAAGCAAATTGAATGACGTTGTCATCAAGGGAGCCGTAAATTTTTTGGCTTTGTTGGGTATCCAAGGCATAACTGATCAGTTGCCATCTATTTTGATGTTGTTGCAGCAATGCAAGTTGATTGCCCTTCATCCACTTAGGTGAGCGTATCCGAGAGTTTTTGCACTCCATGAGGGTTTTAGGTTGTTGTGGCGAGACAAGCGACTTTTCAAAGTCGAGACTCATTAGTTTGTAACACTGCTTTTGTGTAACTGGTTGTCTGCAATCTTGCTCTTGTACAAAGTAGAGTGTGCGGCCATCTTCTGAAAAAGTATGCCTACCGTGTGAGCTTAGACTTTGTGTTAATTGATACTCCGCCTGAGTACCTGTATGTTTTGCCCATATATTGTTAATACACATGCGTTCTTCATAGCGATGAAAAACTACGTACTCGCCATTTGGTGAGTATATCCCGGCATTTTCCCTATCATCGGTTGCTGTCAAAGCCGTCAGCTTGGCGACCGATAAAGAAGTGGGCTGCGGCTTAAGAAAGGCAATAGAGGCGCCAATTGTAGTAAATAGCAGCGCACCAAATAATAAGATTTTTTTGCTGTTTATAGGTTTGGCATTCAGACTGTCTTTTGCATGTACCATTGGCTCATTTGATTGAATTGCTGTGTTTAAAGGCTCCGTTACTGTTGACGCATCGGTTTTTTCACCCCACTCAACTTTAGCCTCTAAGCTGTAGCCTTGTTTTGCATGAGTTTTAATTACAACTTGTACTTTACCATCGTCGCCGAGTGCCTTTCTCAGTTGGGCAATACTACGTTGCAAAGTATTTGGGGATACAATGGTATTTTGCCAAACGCTGTCGAGCAGCATGTCTTGGCTGAGCACTTCTCCTTGATGTTTTGCTAAGACCGTAAGCACGGCTAGAGCTTTTGGTGCCAGAGTTTGGGTATGATCTTGGTGTGAAATTTGGTTTCTGGACAAATCGATATAAAAGTCGCCTACCCAATACTGTTGTTGCATAGCCCTTCCTACTGATAGTCAGCAATTGTTGTAATTATCTTAACTCGTATAAAGCAAGGTTAACATACGCATTTGATAGTTAAATATCAAATCATAACCGATTGAAAATTTTGCTATTTTATTTTTCATTGCAAAGTCAAAGAGACGTCAGCAAGACATCAAGCATCTCGTTCCAAGTGCGTTAATCTCATCGTCGAGTTAGTCAAAGACACGCAGTGGGCAAGCTAAAAAGCGGCTGTTTTAGTCGAGCTTACTTAGTATAAATAACGAGGAATAATGATGAAAAAATATATGCTGACAGTGATATACATGATGATACCGCTGATGAACATACAGGCAGCGGAGTTTGAATCGTATACCATGCCGAGAACGCAAGTTGTGCCAATCACTAATTCAGTCAACGGCGGCCAGTATGAGTTATTGGTCAAGCTACCTGAGGAGTATGGACAAGATCCAAAACGTCGCTACCCAGTTATTTATTTCACCGACGCGGTATGGCAACTTGATCTGTTGTCAGCGGCAACCACATTTTTAATGGATGAAGTTATCTTAGTTGGCATATCTTGGCAAAAAGACATGCCTAAGATCAATGGTGAGGCCGCTGCGCCACATGCCAGTCGATTTCGAGATTATACGGTCACGCCTTCATCGGATCAGGCTAGGCAGGCAAAATATCATTTTGGCCAAGCTACAGAACATTTAACTTTTATTCGCAAAGACGTTTTTAAGCGGGTTGACGCACTCTATAACACCAAGCCAAATCAACGTGCCTATTTTGGTTATTCACTTGGCGGTCAGTTTGGTATGTATGCATTGATTGCACAGCCAGATACTTTTAATCACTACATATTGGGTAGCCCAGCTCTTGGCGGCAGCGTGGATTACTTAAGCGAACTACTGAGTAAACAGAAGCAGCTACATGCAAATGTGTTTATTTCATATGGCGACCAAGAGCCGCGACTGAAAAAGCATGTTGATAAACTGATATCCAAGTTGAATGACCATAAACAGGGCCAACTGTCTTTGACACATGAAGTAATGGATGGTGATCACTCTCAAGCTGTACCCATGACAGTTGCCCGTGGCGTGACATGGTTATCAAATCTATAAGAAACAGTTTTCAGCACTGATAAATGTGAGTGTATAGGAGTGGCTTATGATATCTCCCATTAATTTAATATCGAAAAGGTTATTGATTGTATTAAGTTGTTTGTTGGGCCAGAGCGCTGCAAATGCCTCTGCGGTGGTGGGTACATCAATTGCACCAAAGGCTGCAGAGGCGGAGAAACAACTGCCATTATCAGAATTACCTAGCTTGGAAATGCCTTACATTAGCTTTTTACCAGAAAAGTTAAGTGACGGTATTCAAGTCGGCAACTTTGGCAGCACTCATGGCGATAAAAAAAAGTTGAAAAGATTGGCTGAGGAAATAAGCGCCCAAAAACTAGGTAAGTACGATAGCTTTTTGGTGGTGAGGGGCGACGAACTTATTTTTGAGTCTTATTATTTAAAGGGACGAGTTGATCAACCTCACCGCCAAGCATCCGTTACTAAAGCAATACTGAGTTTGGCTATTGGCCGAGCTATCGCACTAGGCCATCTCAAAATGGCAGATCTACATAAACCTATTGTGTCATTTTTTAATGATTTGGACTCTAGCCAACTTACTTCAGGGGTTAATAGCATCACATTGCATCAAGCTTTAACGATGCAATCAGGGTTGCGCATAAGGGATGAGCTATCGCCTGTGCCTAGTGCGCAATTGGCTCACAATCAATTGCAAATATTGTTGTCATCTACATCGCCAGTTGACCCCACTAACCGTACTTTTAACTATCAAAGTGAAGATCCAGCGTTGGTAATGCTGGTACTCAACGCGGTGGTGCCCAATGGCGCTAACGCTTTTATCGAAAAGGAGTTGTTTCATCGATTAGGGATCTTCAACTACCGGTGGCGTGAAGGTGACGATGGTTTACCGATAGGTGCATATGGGTCCGAGCTAACCTCAAGGGATATGGTTAAATTGGGGTTGCTAGCGAAGTCAGAGGGAGAGTGGCAAGGGGTGCAATTGATCCCAAAAGCGTATTTGTCTAAGTCATCAAACAAAATTGTGGCACTTAAAGAGAGCGATATATTTTTTACAGGAAAACACGTAAAGAACCCTAGCTATGGTTATTTTTGGTGGCAGGCAGATATGTTAGTTGCCAATATGCGCTATTTTACTCGGTCCGCTCAAGGAGGTGGTGGACAGTATATTGTTGTGATAGATGATTTAGATTTGATAATAGTTACAACAGGTCATGAGCGAAACGAACAAACAATGAAGATCATTGCTACACGGGTGTTGCCTATTTTTATAGCAAGTTAGTGATAGGACTCAATGATCTTTCTTTTTTTAAATGAACTATTTATTTTTAAATTGCCGCTTCCTAAGTGTCTAGATTTGACAGGTTATATTTTATTCAGAAAAAGTTGTGATTTTAATAAGGTATGATCGTTTGTATTTTGTTTTTAAAATAGGTACTTTGAGGTTGCTAATTATAAAAACAGGAATAAAAAATGAATATCAAATTAAAAACAACAAAGTTGAAATCGTTAACTAAAAACCATAACTCGCTTGGGAAAAATATAACACCTCATGTTGCTGGCGGTAGTAGTCGTCCAGGTGGCGGTGGCACGTATGTTCCTACCGCAGAGATCTCATGTGTAGAGTTTGAGTGCCATACATCGCCGGGCCCAGGTAGACCATGTGATATTACAGGCACTGTGGTAGATTACTAATCTAGTTCAGGTATGAGCTCTTAGTTGAGCTCATTTCTAAATCTCCTTGTTGTACCTCAATTTTCACTCCTCACCGGTTTTTATTTAACTTTGAACGCAGTTTAAAATGAAGTTGGTCTTCCACTTAAGTACCACATGATCACAGGTTGAGATTTTGTCAGGTATAAATCGCGTTTATTACCTCCCTGTAAGTCGTATTATTCTTTGAAGCTTAAATAAAAAATAGTGTACTGTTGCAGTAGTCATTACATGTCAGTAATAAAAGCTAAGTATTCTTAATCAATACCGCGTGAAAGGAGAGAGTGAGTTTTAGAATTTGGCTTAGAGTGTCTTTTATTCTATTTTTATGTCGGCGGTAATCAAAGAAATATTTCATTATTAATATTTGGTTCTCTTTTGGTGCTGTGATTAATTTTGGGGTGGATTAAGTTGTTGTTTTTTAGGGTTTGAAGTTTTTGTTGAGGTGCTGTATTACGATATTTATTTTTAATAAAAATATTTATTAATTATCTTTTTTTGATTGTTTTTTGTGGTTTTATTTTCTTTTTTTGATATTTTTAAAGTGTTTAAGTACAACGAAAAAAGGAATAAAAATGAATATTAAGCTCAAGAAAACAAAACTAAAATCACTAACAAAAAACAGCGATTCAATTTCACAGGATATGACACCACAGATCGCCGGCGGCATACAATATAGTCATCACTGCGACTCTTTTGGCTGCAATACGGCAAAACGACCTGCAGGAAGATGTGTAATCACTGGTACAGATCCTGAAACAGGTAGCCAGTTCTGCTAATACCATTAAAGTATTACATTTGTAGGGAGTGTACTTAAAGTACGCTCCCACTTTTCTACTTATAATTGTTATTTTTACCTTATCTATCTGTATTTAAATATAAAGTTATTTTCTTACTCCATTCTGTAGCGCTTTCATCAGCACCTTCTTTGCTGCAATTTAAAATAAAGTAATTACTCAAACGTAGTGGTATTTATCACAAAACAAAACTTGCAAGGTGGTTATTTTTTTACTAATCGTTAAAGAAGTCATGCAGTTTGGGCAATAAAAGGCCTATTGACAGTCATCCAATAATAAAAACCCTTCAAGACTAAAAATATAAGGGCTCGGAGACGTCACATGAATCTTGCTAAATTACAGCTGTTCAATTTTTTAAGCCTTATTCTGGTTAGCTTCAGTTCTGTAGCCAGTGATTACAATATGCGTCAGGGTGTGACTGATGTGAGTAATGAGGTGTATGAACTGCACATGACAATTTTTTTAATTTGTTGTGTGATTGGAGTGATTGTTTTTTCGGTGATGTTTTGGGCTCTAATACATCACCGTAAATCCAAAGGAGCGCAACCAGCTCAGTTTCACGAAAGCACCAAAGTAGAAATAATTTGGACGGCAATTCCGTTTGTCATACTGGTCGTGATGGCCATTCCAGCGACCAAAACGCTGATAGCCATGGAAGATACCAGTAAATCTGATCTAACAATCAAAGTAACGGGCTCTCAATGGAAGTGGCACTATGAATATATGGGGCATGACGTTGATTTTTTCTCAGTCCTCTCTACCCCCAAAGATCAAATTGCAAACCTACAAGCAAAAGATGAGCATTATTTACTGGAAGTTGATAAGCCCTTGGTGATCCCTACAGATCGCAAAGTAAGGTTTTTATTGACCTCTGATGATGTTATCCACTCATGGTGGGTGCCTGATTTTGCGGTGAAAAAAGATGCCAATCCAGGGTTTATAAATGAAGCTTGGACCCGTGTAAACGAGCAAGGTATTTATCGCGGTCAGTGTGCTGAGCTGTGCGGAAAAGATCATGGTTTTATGCCAGTTGTCGTGGAAGCTCGATCCCCGGAAGACTTCGATGTTTGGTTAGCGGATGCCAAGCAAGCAAAAGCTGATGCAATGCAAGCCGAAGCTGCGTCAGTAGGGGCAACCTTGTCTAAAGATGAGCTCATGGCCACCGGTGAAAAGGTTTATATGGCATATTGCGCTGCATGCCATCAACCAACGGGGCTTGGCTTACCCGGCGTGTTCCCTGCCATGAAAGGCAGTGCAGTGGTTAATGGGGAACTCAAAGCTCATATCGACATTTTAGTAAATGGTCGACCTGGTACTGCGATGCAAGCGTTTGGAAAGCAACTTACATTAACTGAGATTGCTGGAGTTATTACCTTTAAACGAAATAGTTGGGGTAATGATACCCAGGAGGTAGTTCAGCCTGGACAAATTCAGGCCTTCATTGATGGTACAAAGGAGAAAGAGTAATGTCGACTACCGCACAAGAACAAGCTGTACCGCATGAACACAATCACGGTGCTCCCTCTGGGCTGAAGCGTTGGATTTTTACAACTAATCATAAAGATATCGGATCTTTGTATTTGCTGTTTTCACTGTTGATGTTTTTAACTGGCGGAGCGATGGCTATGGTTATTCGCGCAGAGTTATTTCAACCAGGAATGCAGCTTGTTGACCCCCACTTTTTTAATCAAATGACCACGGTTCATGGTTTGATAATGGTGTTTGGTGCGGTTATGCCTGCATTTACCGGATTGGCAAACTGGATGATCCCTATGATGATAGGCGCACCAGATATGGCATTGCCCAGAATGAACAACTGGAGTTTTTGGATCCTGCCATTTGCCTTTGCTATTTTACTGGCTTCACTTTTTATGGAAGGCGGCGGCCCGGCATTTGGGTGGACGTTTTATGCTCCACTATCGACAACCTACAGTAATGACAACACTGCTTTATTCGTTTTTGCAGTCCACATTATGGGGATTAGTTCCATTATGGGGGCTATCAATGTCATAGTCACTATTGTTAACTTGCGTGCGCCAGGCATGACGTGGATGAAACTCCCGCTATTCGTATGGACCTGGTTGATAACGGCATTCCTACTTATTGCGGTGATGCCCGTGTTAGCAGGTGCTGTGACTATGGTATTGACCGACAAGTATTTTGGTACCAGCTTTTTTGATGCCGCTGGAGGTGGTGATCCGGTGATGTTTCAACATATTTTTTGGTTTTTTGGTCATCCAGAAGTGTACATCATGATCCTGCCTGCATTTGGTATCATTTCTACCATAGTGCCAACATTTTCTCGTAAAAAGCTCTTCGGCTATGCCTCTATGGTTTACGCGACTTCATCAATCGCATTGCTCTCATTTGTGGTGTGGGCACACCATATGTTTACCACAGGTATGCCCTTGGCAGGCGAGTTATTTTTTATGTATGCAACCATGCTGATCTCTGTGCCTACTGGCGTGAAGGTTTTTAACTGGGTAGCGACTATGTGGCGAGGGGCGATAAGTTTTGAGATCCCCATGATGTTTGCAATTGCTTTTATTGTGTTATTTACGCTGGGTGGCTTTTCAGGCCTGATGTTAGCCATAACGCCTGCTGACTTTCAGTATCACGATACATATTTTGTGGTGGCTCACTTCCACTATGTATTGGTCACAGGCGCGGTGTTCTCGATAATGGCTGCTGCCTATTATTGGTTGCCAAAATGGACTGGCAATATGTATAGCGAGACACTCGCTCAGTGGCACTTTTGGTTATCTCTAGTAAGTGTCAATGTGCTGTTTTTCCCTATGCATTTTGTCGGTTTAGCTGGAATGCCGAGAAGAATTCCCGATTATGCACTGCAGTTTGCTGATTTCAACGCCATCATCAGTATTGGTGGCTTTGCATTTGGACTATCTCAATTGTTGTTTGTGGCCGTCGTATTTAAGTGTATTGCTGGCGGTAAAGCTGTTGCCAACAAAGTGTGGGATGGTGCTGAGGGGCTCGAGTGGCAAGTTGCTTCGCCTGCGCCCTATCATACGTTTTCAACACCGCCGAAGGTAGATTAAATGCACACCGCTCTGTTACGAAAACTGATACTCGCGGTACTTGGGATGTTTGCGTTTGCATTTGCATTAGTGCCGTTATATGACGTTTTTTGTGACATAACTGGATTGAACGGCAAAGTAGATTTGGTTGTCGCTCAACAAAGTGAGACGGTAGATGATTCTCGGCAGGTCGAAGTCAGCTTTACAACTCACTCAAAAAGTAGTGCGCCATTTAGTGTCAAAGCTCAACAATATTCTGTGAGTGTACAGCCCGGCAAGCTGTCTGAAGTGCAATTTGTGGCACACAACCTTAGTGATAAAGCAAGGGTGATGCAGGCAATACCGTCGGTTTCGCCAGGTCAGGCTGCTAAGTACCTTCATAAGTTGGCATGTTTTTGTTTTGATCAGCAGCCACTGGCGGCGAATCAGTCAATGGAATTCACATTGCGATTTTACGTAGATACTGAATTACCAGCGGACGTACAAGAGCTTACCCTTTCTTACACGCTATATGATGTAACAGACACAACAGCGAGCAACTTAAATCAAGTGCCCGGTTTGAAGGTGGAACAGTATATTTCGACTAAGCATAGTATTATGCGAGGACCTCAAAATGGATAAAAGTTACCAAACTTATTATGTGCCAGAGCAAAGCCCATGGCCAATTATAGGTGCCGTTGCCATGTTTTTAATTGCCGTGGGTGCGGGGCTTACAGTGATGCAATTAGAGAAAGAGAGTAGTTCAGGCGCTTGGGTTTTATTTTCCGGAATTGTGGCTTTGATTGCCATGATAGTCGGTTGGTTTAGGCATGTTATTGATGAGTCTATGAGTGGTTTATATTCAGCGCAAATGGATAGATCGTTCCGCCAAGGTATGGGGTGGTTTATTTTTTCCGAAGTCATGTTTTTCGCTGCATTTTTTGGTGCTTTGTTTTATGTCAGAATGTTCGCTGTACCTTGGTTGGGAGGGAGTAGTAATAACCTGATGACCAACGAAGTATTATGGCCCCAATTTGAAGCTGTATGGCCGTTACTAGTAACGCCAAGTGGTGATGTAACACAAGCTATGCCGTGGCACGGGTTGCCGCTGACTAATACCATTATTCTTCTTACCTCATCTGTTACCTTGCATTTCGCACATACAGCAATCGAACGCGATGAACGTCAAAAGCTTAAAGCCTTTCTCGGACTAACCATATTACTCGGGTTAGTCTTTTTAGGCTTTCAAGTTGAAGAGTATGTGCATGCGTATATGGAGCTGGGATTAAAATTAGACTCAGGAATTTACGGAAATACTTTCTTTATGTTAACCGGGTTTCACGGCATGCATGTAACGCTTGGGGCACTCATGCTACTTGTTGTCTGGCTCAGGGTTATGAAAGGACATCTAGATTCTAATCAACATTTTGCGTTTCAGGCTGCTGCTTGGTATTGGCACTTTGTTGATGTTGTGTGGTTGTGTCTATTCGTATTTGTGTATGTGTTGTAGTTATAGGCTGAGGGTTAAAATTGATAAAGCCGATTTGACTCGAAAGTGTGATGCATAAAATTACGATGAGAGAATATAGCACACGTTTCCCAAGCAATTGGGACATGTTTTTAGATTTATCAGCGCCTTGAAGCATAACGATTAAGGCATGAAAAAGATGAAAAAGAACAACTAAAAGTAATGCTGTAATAATCCATTTTATGAGCATGAAGGAGTCTGCCATCAGTGTATTTAATAAAAAGACTAGTACAGTTCTGGTGATTTTGGCAGTGATTGTGGTGATGTTAGTATGCTTCAGGTTGTCATATTGGCAATGGCAAAGAGCCACAAACAAGCAAGCACTCTTAGCACAACTAACAGAGCGGTCTCAAAGCCAGAAGACCCTATTCAGTCAAGATCCCGATTCACTGCAAGGTGTTAAAGCGGTCTTGACGGGAAAGCTAGACCAAAAACACTGGTGGCTACTGGATAATCAAATTGTGAGCGGTCAAGTTGGTTATGACCTAATTGCAATATTTGATGCAGACGATAGTGCCGAACGTTTTGTCATTAACCTAGGGTTTGTACCAGCTGGAAAAAACCGTTCTCACCTGCCGGAAATTGCGCTTCCTAGCGGCAAACTACAGGTCAATGCACAGTTTAAAATCGGTAATTGGTCGGGCTTTACGCTGGCCGAATATCCCAACCAAAGTGCGCACCACAGCAATGTATTACAGTACTTGGAGCACACATTTTTTAGTCGAGAACTAGAGGTTAATATTTCACCACTGCTACTGATCGCGGATCAGGCCGTTATTGAAGGTATCACTCCTCATTACGAGGCGGTTGTGATGAGTCCAGAAAAACACCGAGCTTATGCTCTGCAATGGTTATTGATCGGATTATCTGCGGGAGTCATAGCGCTTTTTGCGTCCAAAAGAGAATCGGGGAAGCTAAAATATGAATAAAACACTGTGGTTATTTATTGGATGTTTTCTGTTGCCTGTAATTATGGCTTTTACAGTACTTAAACTCGATTTTAGGCCCTCTTCAACAACCAATAACGGCAATTTTCTTGAGCATGAAATTTGGTTGCCTATTCAGCAAGACGACAAGCTATGGACCATTGTATTAAATCTGCCAAGTGGTTGTGCATCAGCCTGTGAAGTCCAAAAAAGCAATGCGCAAAATCTGCACGTTGCGCTTGGAAAGAATCGCAGCAAAGTGTCTATTGTCATGGTGGGTACGGACGAACTTGCCATTGAACAAAGTGTGCAAGAGAAGCTAACTCCGGCGTCATTTTATCTTGTAAATAAGCAGGGTCTGGTTGTACTGGAATATCTTTACAAGCCCGATCCAGAAGCGAACAGGTTAGTCCTAAAAGGGCTATTAAAGGATATGAAAAAACTCTTAAATTACGCTCGTTCACAGTAAGGAGGCGGTATGTCTAATGTACTTCAACGTACTATTACATTTGCTTGTATGCTGGCGATTTGTGTGGTTGTGCTAGGCGCATACACTCGTTTGAGTAATGCTGGGTTAGGGTGTCCTGACTGGCCAGGGTGTTATGGCTTTTTAACTGTACCTAACGAGGTGCACGAAATTACAGCTGCCCAACAAAAATATCCTAGCAGTACAATTGAACCGCGCAAAGCTTGGATTGAGATGATACACAGATACTTTGCGGGTTGCCTTGCATTGGTTGTGCTACTGTTGTTCTTTGTAATTGTCCGCTCTAAGCAAAAACATGCACCTAAAATATTGGCGGGTGCATTATTAATGATGATCGCCATTCAAGCGCTGCTTGGTATGTGGACTGTGACAATGAACTTACAACCTTTCGTGGTTATGGGGCATTTGCTCGGTGGCTTTACTGTGTTGTCGCTGTTGACGTTATTATATTTAAGGTGGTCACCGCCAGTGGTTGAGTATGAAAATCACGCAGCACTGTGTTTTAAAGCTGGCATAATATGTACGTGTATCTTGGTGTTGCAAATAGCACTGGGCGGATGGTTGGCGGCAAATTATGCAGCTCCTCATTGCACCGGCCTACCGTTATGTTCAAATAGTGAATTGTTTTCTTGGCAAAGCCTATTGAGACTGCCAGAAAAATCAAGTACCTACGAATATGGAGTTTTGCCTTTTGACACGCGGTTGTCGATACATTTAATGCATCGAATTTGGGCAAGCGTTACTTTATTGTCAATTGTTGCGATGGCAGTACTGGTTCACATTAAAATATCTCAGCCGATAATTCGCAAAGGAGCTAATCAAGTGCTGGCTTTGGTTTTGCTTCAAGTTTTCATTGGTGGCGTGATTGTTTATTTTAAGTTTCCTATCCTTTTAACTCTGTTTCATAACTTTATGGCTGCTTTGTTACTTTTAGCTTTGCTTCGAACGTGCTTTTTGCTTTCTAGAGCCCGGCAGGTGTGGATATGAATATAGGGTTGAGTAAATATACATATGTTTTTGACAGCCTGTCGCGTGCCGGGATGGCTTACCTGAACATTTGTAAGCCAAAAGTGGTGTTAATGCTTGTACTGACTGCATGGGTTGGAATTGTATTGGCTCCAGACTCACAGCGAAGTAGTTGGTTTCAGCTAGGGAGCTTAATTGGTATCGGCTTGGTATCTGCCGCAGCGGCTGCCATAAATCATATTTTGGATCGTGCACGAGATAAAAAGATGGCACGAACTCGGCACCGACCTCTAGTACAAAATCAATTAAGTGTGCAGCAAGCCTATATTTTTGCGTTTACGATTGGCATATTTGGTGTATGCATGTTGCTTTTGTTTAGCAATTGGCTGTGCGCCTTATTAACGGTGATGGCGTTATTTGGGTATGCGGTAGTGTATACCGTGTTCCTCAAGCATTCGACACCACAAAATATCGTGATTGGTGGTTTAGCGGGAGCGATGCCGCCACTGTTGGGATGGGTGAGTGAAACTCAAGTATTAAGTGCCGAACCTTGGTTGTTAGTGATGATTATCTTTACTTGGACACCTCCACACTTTTGGGCTTTGGCGATAGCACGAAAAAACGACTACAAACGTGCAAACGTGCCTATGCTGCCTGTGACTCACGGCACTCAATTTTCCAAACTCTGTATGTGTGTATATGCGGTACTACTTGCATTAGTATGTATTTTACCTTATTTAATCGGTATGTCTGGTGTATTTTACTTGGCTGTAGCGTGTATTTTAAATATACGATTTTTACAAAAAGTGATGATTTTATATTTTGAATCAAACTCAGAGTCAGCAATGCAAGTTTTTCATTTTTCCATCAGTTATTTGTTGCTACTCTTTGGTTCATTATTTATTGATAAGTTAGTAACCTAATGCGCTTAATATTACTGTTTCTTATATCCATTGTATTATTGTCATGTAAACAGCCTGAGAATGTTTCAGATTTTACTGTGCGATACCCTGAACCCAAGCAGTTAAAGCCATTTGAATTAGTTGATCAGAATAATAATATAGTGACAAATGAGGCATTACTTGGACGATGGAACTTCCTGTTTCTTGGTTATACAAGTTGTCCAGATGTCTGTCCAATGACACTCGCAAAGTTGGCACAAATAAACAGTAAGATCAGCAGTATAGAGAAGGCGCAAATCTGGTTTGTTTCAGTTGATCCGCAACGAGATACCCAGCAAAAAAGAAAGGATTATATAGGGTATTTTGATGAGCGGTTTTTAGCAGTAACCAATAAACATAAGCAACTTTTTCCTTTTGTGAGAGACATAGGTTTAATTTATGCTATTAATGACGGAACAGATGAAGATTACTATGTTGACCATAGTGCTTCAATAGCACTCATTAATCCTTTCGGAGAATTAAGCGCTATCTTTAAACCTGAGTTCTTAAAAGGCGAGGTTCCAACCGTAAATACACAACATATCATTGAAGATTTTAAAATTATCTCACAATCCTACTAATAACCCTGCAAAGTGCTGTACCGACGTCTAAGTTAATAATATTTTTATTTCTTTTGCTCAGAATTTTGGCAATTTCATCATCAACGTCTAATCTAATCTTATCTACAATTTTTACAGGGAATGTGCCAAGCGCATGATTAAACTTCCTTCTGAGTTAGCCATCAATAAAGTTGAAGAACTCTATCAGATGTTTGTTCAAGAACTAGAAACAGGGCAACCAATCTGTATCGATATCAATGATGTTTGTAAAGTTGATACCGCTTCAATTCAAATGCTGTGCGCATTGCAAAAACGCTTAATGAATTTTGATCAGCAGATAACTTGGCATGGTGATAGCCCTATTTTGTTTGAGTCTGTAGAACAACTTGGTTTAACCGAAATTTTATCCTTTAGCAGTAAGATTTAAGAGGTCAATATGAAAAAGATTTTAGCTGTGGATGATTCTGCTTCAATGCGACAAATGGTTGGGTTCACTCTTAAAAAAGCAGGGTTTGACGTCACAGAAGCAAAGGACGGTAGCGAGGCATTAAGCTTGGCGAAACAGCAGGGGTTTGACGCTGTAATTTCTGATGTAAACATGCCCGTTATGGATGGGATAACCTTGATTAGGGAATTGCGTAGCTTACCCAACTATAAATTTACGCCGCTTTTAATGCTGACCACCGAATCAGGGCTTGATAAAAAAAGCGAAGGTAAGGCCGCAGGTGCAACAGGCTGGATTGTAAAGCCTTTTAATCCAGATCAATTGTTAGCTGTATTGAAGAAAGTCATCCGCTAGTACCAACGAGGTATAAGCATGAGCATAGATTTAAGCCAGTTTTTTGATGTGTTCTTTGAAGAAAGTTTTGAAGGTCTGGATGCGATGGAGGCTGAGCTTCTAAATCTTGAACCAGGAACTGAAGATTCAGAGACCATTAACACGATATTTAGAGCTGCCCACTCGATCAAAGGCGGCAGTGGCACATTTGGTTTTGTGTCTGTTTCAGACTTTACTCATGTACTGGAAACACTCCTTGACCAAATTCGAGACGGACAGCGTGTCCTTACCGCTGAGCATGTGAACTTACTTTTAAAGTCCGTCGATTGTGTAAGAGGGTTGCTCAGCGCATTGCAAGCGGAAGAAGAGCCAGATTTAAGTGAATCAAATGAGCTCAAGGCACGTTTTGAAGCAATACTGGGTGATGAGTCACCAGAGGTTGTCGAAGCTGAGCATAGCGAAACCGTCAGTGAGGCATTGCAAAGTACAACCTACCAAATTGATTTCAAGCCTGAATCTCATCTGTTTAAAACCGGGAATGAGCCGCTCTATATGTTCTCTGAACTTGCCGAATTAGGCGAGTTAGAGGTCAATGTATTTCACGATGGTCTTCCTGAGTTTTTAGAGTTTGACCCTGAAGATTGTTTTTTGCACTGGCGCTTTTTCCTGACGACAACCAGAGAAGAGCAAGCAATTTCTGAAATCTTCGAGTGGGTCGAAGATGATGCGGAAATAAAAATTGAAGCGTGCGGAGGGTTGTTTGAAGATGAAAGTCCGACTGTGCAACAGGCGTCAGTACCAGAGCCTTCGGTATCTTCTAATGCTGATAACCTAGAAACTGTTCAACAACCTCCTGCACAAAGTGAAAATGCGACCAACAATGAACAAAACCAGCAGGCGGAAGAGAGTCTTGCTGCGGTGCAGAAAAAAGTTGAGTCGGTGAAAAGCAATAAAGCTGAAAGCAGAAAATCCACAGATTCAGCCGCGACTTCTATTCGTGTTGGTATTGATAAAGTAGATTCTTTGATCAACATGGTTGGTGAGCTGGTGATAACGCAAGCGATGCTGAGCCAAATTGGCGATCAGGATATCACTGAATCCAGTATTGCTGCACTTCAGGAAGGACTCACTCAGTTGGCGCACAATACTCGTGACTTGCAAGAAAATGTGATGCGGATCAGGATGCTGCCAATTAGCTTTGTATTTAGTCGCTTCCCAAGACTAGTAAGAGATACGTCTCAAAAGCTAAAGAAACAAGTTGAGCTTAAACTGGTTGGTGAGCAAACAGAGCTCGATAAAACCGTGATGGAAAAACTCTCCGATCCTATGGTTCACCTAGTGAGAAACTCATTAGATCACGGTTTAGAAACACCGGAAGAGCGTATCGCCAATGGTAAAAACCCTGTGGGTACAGTGACGCTAAACGCTTTTCATCAAGGCGGTAATATCGTTATTGAAATAATGGATGATGGCAAAGGGCTGGATACTGAAAAAATCCGCAGTAAGGCAATTGCGAATGGTTTAATTAACGAGTCAGACGAATTAAGTGCTGAAGAAATCAATGAACTTATATTTATGCCAGGGTTTTCAACGGCGGATAGCGTAAGTGATATTTCCGGCCGAGGAGTTGGAATGGATGTTGTGCGACGCAATATTCAAGCGCTCAATGGTTCGGTAGAGGTCACGTCAAAACAAGGCGTTGGCTCGACTTTTACAATAAGGCTGCCACTTACACTCGCTATTCTAGACGGTCAGTTGGTACAAGTTGCAACGCACACTTATATCATTCCACTTATCTCAATAGTTGAATCGCTCCAAATTGACATTACGAAAGTCAGTAAGGTTGGCAAAGGTTTAGAAGTTCTGCGCTTAAGAGATGAATATATTCCGATACTGAGATTGTATGACATTTTTAGCCATCAGGGCGCGCGTGAAGAGCTGGACAAAACGCTATTGGTCGTAGTTGAGAGCGACAATTATAAAATAGGCTTACTGGTTGACGATCTACTTGCACAACAGCAAGTGGTTATCAAAAGCTTAGAGGCGAACTATCAGAAAGTTGACGGCATTTCTGGAGCGACGATATTAGGTGATGGGACAGTATCGCTCATCATTGATATCAGTGGACTCATCAAACTGAGTGGCTTGCGCAGGCCAGGTTCAACTGAGTTATTAGTTGATTTGAAAGGTGAGGAGGCTGAACCAGCATGATTGATCAAGTTGAAGTGAATCAGCAGCTTATGTTTGATGGAGAATCTGACGAAAAGCAGTTTTTAACTTTCATGATGCACGATGAAGAGTACGGTATGGATATTTTAGCCGTGCAAGAAATTCGTGGGTGGGAGCCTGTCACCACCATTCCAAACTCTCCTAATTTTGTCAGAGGCGCGATGAATCTACGCGGCACAATTGTACCAATTATCGACTTGCGGATGCGCTTTGGCATTAATGCAATTGAATATGGGCCGTTGACGGTTGTGATCGTGGTGTCAGTAAAGATTAAGGAACAGCAGAAAATTATGGGACTAGTCGTGGACGCGGTATCAGATGTCTATAGCATTGCAGAGGAAAAGGCCAAAGATGTGCCAGATTTCCAAGATTCAGATAATGCATATTTTGTTCACGGACTAGTGAATGTAGGTCAAAAAATGGTTGTGCTTTTAAATCTAGAAAAAGTTTTAGATTTGAGTGATAAAAGTGGTCTCAAAGGCTAATTGGGGGTCGAAATGAGCGAACAGAGTATCCAAAGCAGTATTAATAACAAGATCTTAGTAACTGGGGTGATTCTGGTTATTAGTGTCATTGTTGGTGCTCAGCTAGGGCAAGCTGAATCAGAGCAAATACGAATGATGTCATTTTTAGTTCCGCTTTTGGGTATTGCGGCTGCTTTAGTATTTTTAAAAAATGGTTTATCTCCCATTACTGGACAGCTGGTGGCTGTTTATGCCGCGATGCCATTGTTGAAGGTGGGTAATCGCGCACAGTTTGAGCAGTTGGACCTGTCAGGTTTCCCCCAATTGCATAGGGTGTTATCGAATGTAGATGTCGATGTGCGAGAAGAGGAGCATGAAGACGATCACACTGAAAGTTTGTTGCTGGCACTGAAAGGCTGTCAGGCAAACATTATGGTTGCAGACAGTGAGCTAAATATTGTCTATATGAATGACTCCGTAACCGTCATGCTGAGACAAAACGAACACCAATTGAGAAAAGAGTTACCTAACTTTAATGTTGCAACCACGATCGGCACAAATATAGACATGTTTCATGCCAATCCCAGTCATCAAAGAAACCTGTTAGCGAGTTTGAGAGATGTGTACAAAACACAAATCACAGTTGCCGGGCTGACATTTGATTTAATTGCAACACCTGTGTTTGATAAAAACAATGAACGTATTGCCACGTTAGTTGAGTGGAAAGACTTGACAGAGCAGCTAGCCATTGAACAGAAACAAAAAAATGAAGCTGCGAAAAATGCACGGATATCTAGTGCTTTAAATGTGTGCCAAGCGAATGTCATGTTAGCAGATGATGACTGCAATATCGTATATGGTAATGAGTCAGTCATGAGTATGTTGAGAAAAAACCAAGCGCAACTACAAACGGCATTGCCACGCTTTAATGTGGATACATTAATGGGGCAAAACATTGACATATTTCATGCCAACCCGAGTCATCAAAGGAATTTGCTGAGTAATTTGACGGACACCTACAAGACAGATATCGAAGTTGCCGGTTTTACCTTTGGCTTAATTGCGACACCAGTACAAGATGAAAATGGCAACCGTCTGGGCACGGTTGTTGAGTGGGAAGACAAGACTGAGAGGTTGGTACAAGAGCGTGAAGCGCAAAAAGCGGCAAACGAAAATCTACGTGTACGTCGCGCATTGGACAACGTTGCAACCAATACCATGATTGCGGATGGTCATTTCAATATTGTATATATGAACGAGTCAGTGACATCCATGATGAAAAATGCTGAGCGCGATATTCGACAAGATCTCCCCAACTTTGATAGTAATAAACTGATGGGCGCCAATATTGATGTCTTCCATAAGAACCCTGCGCATCAGCGCAATATGGTCAGTCACTTAACTGATACCTATAAAACAGAGATCCAAGTAGGCGGGCGTACATTTGGTTTAGTTGCTAACCCTATTTTGGCATCAGATGGTGAGCGTATTGGTACTGTGGTCGAATGGGAAGACCGGACAGATGAAGTGGCGATCGAATCGGAAGTCAATGAGCTAGTCGAATCAGCGCGTGAAGGTAATTTGGCCGTTCGCCTCAATGAAAATGATAAACAAGGGTTCTACCTTCGCTTAGCCCAAGGGCTAAACGGTTTGGTTTCTCTGGTAGATGATGCGGTATCAGACACCGTAAACATGTTAGATGCACTGGCTAACGGGGACTTAACTCAAAGGATCAATGCAGACTATAAAGGCGCGTTTGACAAACTTAAACAAGACGCGAATACGACGGCGGATAAATTAACAGAAGTGTTGAATCGAATCAGTTCTTCTGCCGCTATGGTGGCCAGTGGCGCTGAAGAGATCTCCCAAGGTAATGCGGACTTGAGTCAGCGTACAGAAGAACAAGCGTCATCTCTAGAAGAAACAGCGTCAAGTATGGAAGAAATGACCAGCACGGTAAGACAGAATGCGGATAACGCCAAAGTTGCCAATGAGCTTGCGGCAGAAACAAGTGAAAAAGCGGTAACAGGTGGTGAAGTGGTTAACAGAGCCGTCTCAAGTATGTCAGAGATCAATGAATCTAGTAAAAAGATCGCAGATATTATCAGCGTCATTGACGAAATTGCGTTTCAGACTAATCTACTTGCATTAAACGCCGCGGTGGAGGCTGCAAGAGCGGGGGAGCAAGGGCGAGGGTTTGCAGTTGTAGCAGGTGAAGTTAGGAATCTAGCACAACGTTCAGCAGGTGCTGCGAAGGAAATTAAGGACTTGATTAGAGACAGTGTTGGCAAAGTTGAAGATGGCACCTTATTAGTGAATGAATCAGGCGCAACGTTAAAAGAAATTGTTGCCGCAGTAAAACGTGTGACAGAAATGATATCTGATATTGCTGAAGCATCCGAAGAGCAAAGCTCTGGTATTGAGCAGGTCAATAAAGCCGTTGCCCAAATGGATGAGATGACGCAGCAAAATGCGGCGTTGGTGGAACAGGCTTCTGCAGCTGGGGAGTCAATGGCTGAGCAAGCTAATGATATGAGAAGGCTATTAAACTTCTTTAATGTTGGCGACTCAAATACAGATAGCCTGCCAGCGTCGGTCAGCAGCTTGCCAACCAAGCGGTTGAATACACCTCAACAGCCAGTGAGTAATGCAGGAAGCATGCAGTTGAATAATAGCACGCCTGCGAAAGTCACCTCTAACCTGTCGCAAAGATCTACAGAACCTGCAAACCGCTTTGCAGATGATTCCGAAGAGTGGGAAGAGTTTTAACCACAAGTTTGTAGAGGCCCTCTGAGCTGAGGGCCTCTTCTTACAAAAAGCACCAGCTAACTTTTTGGTTATTAATTGAACTATTTGAGCGTTGAGAGCGTATGAAAGAGTTTCAGTTTACAGACACTGATTTTCAGAAAGTCTCTGAAAAGGTATATAGCGCATGTGGCATTGTGCTCGGGCCACATAAACGAGAGATGGTGTATTCGCGTCTTGCTAGACGGATAAGAGCAAATGGGCTGAAAAATTTTGAGGACTATTTAACATTCTTAGACAACAGTAGTGATCAAGAGTTTAGCCACTTTATTAATGCAATTACGACGAATTTAACCTCGTTTTTTCGAGAATCGCATCATTTTGAATACTTAAAAAGCGACTTAATTCCACGTATTAAGCAGGACAATAGATTGTCTAAAAGAGCACGTTTTTGGTCTGCTGGATGTTCGACAGGTGAGGAGCCATACAGTATTGCAATGACTGTGAAAGATGAGTTTCCAAGTGACTGGGACGTGAAGGTCTTAGCGACTGATTTGGACTCCAATGTTCTCTCAAAAGCGGCGGAAGGCATTTATAGCAGCCAGTCAGTGACGGGCTTAGATGAAAATCACTTGAGAAAGTGGTTTTTGAAAAGCAGTGATGGTAGTCAATACCGTGTTAAAGAACAATTGAAGAGTCTCATTTATTTTAAGCGTCTGAACTTGCTCGAACCTTGGCCAATGAAAGGCCCGTTTGATTTGATATTTTGTCGAAATGTGTTGATTTATTTTGATAAAGAGACAAAAGACAGTCTATTTGATGGATACCATCGCATGTTAGAGCCGTCACATGGACATTTATTTATAGGCCACTCAGAAACAATGAGTAAAGAGCGCAGAGACTTTAAAAATTTGGGCAAAACTATGTATAAGAGGGTGGATGTAACATGAGCCACTTTAGGCCTGTAATAAATGGCTTTGAACATGTAAAACGGTTTTGGGATGCGGGGCGAAGTAAGGTTGTAGCTAAGGTCTTACCGGGCGAATTTTACGTGTCGAAAAATGATGAGTTAATCTCGACGGTATTGGGGTCTTGTATTGCAGCCTGTGTGTACGACGAAAAGCTGGGGATCGGTGGCATGAATCACTTTATGTTGCCGGGTGCTCAGAAGATGACAAATGTGACGAATGTTCATTCAGATGACTTTAATTGCCGCTATGGAAACTGGGCGATGGAGTTTTTGATAAACGAAGTTTTAAAAAATGGTGCCAGTCGTAACAACCTCAAAGTAAAGCTATTTGGTGGTGGAAAAATAATTAGTGCGATGACGGATATCGGAGTGGGCAACATCCGTTTTGCAAGAGCTTATGTTGAAGAAGAGCACTTAGAATTGGTATCACATGATGTGGGGGGGCCTTGGCCCAGAAAGGTGGTATTTCATCCTCAGTCGGGTTCTGCGAAGGTAAAAAAACTGCGGCAGGTACACAATGACACGATTGAAAAACGTGAGGTTAAATACTTACATGATATCGAGGCGCAAGATGCACAAACCGATATCGAGTTATTTTAGAGTAATTAGCAATGATAAAGGTTTTGATAGTAGACGACTCACCTTTGCTTAGAGCTGTTTTGAAAGCGGTATTAGAGGAAGCAGGAGATATTGAGGTTGTGGGGGCAGCTAAAGATCCCTATGAAGCGAGAGATATGATTAAGGCGCTACAGCCTGATGTGCTTACCCTTGATATTGAGATGCCAAAAATGAACGGGTTAAGTTTTTTAAAGAACTTAATGAGGTTGCGACCGATGCCCGTTGTTATGTTATCTACGTTGACCCAAAAAGGGTCGCCAGAGACCCTTGAAGCGTTAGAAGCGGGGGCTGTCGACTTTATTGCCAAACCTATGTCTAATGTCGCGGAGCAATTGGAAGCATATGCAGATGTACTGTACCAAAAAATTCGCACGGCAAGTCGAGCGAGAGTAAGGGCCTTTAAACCTGACAAGCAGCAAAACACAGCGCAAGCGATGCCCAGTGATGCACGTTTTCAAAGTTTGAGTGTTTTGGCAATAGGCGCCTCAACTGGCGGAACTGAAGCGCTGAGAGAAGTACTAACCAAGTTACCGTCAAATAGCCCTCCAGTTGTAATTACACAGCATATTCCACCTGTTTTTAGTACTTCATTTGCGCAACGTATGGACAGGTGCTGCACCGTGAATGTGAAAGAAGCAGAAGAAGGGGATGAGCTCGGTGCGGGCAAGGTATTTATTGCCCCGGGAGATAAACACCTACTGGTCGTACAAAAAGGGTCTAAATTGGTGTGTCAGCTGAGTGATAGCGATAAGGTCAATCGTCATAAACCTGCTGTAGATGTATTATTTGACTCCTTACTACCAGTCGCGAGTTATGTGCATGCAGCGTTGCTAACTGGGATGGGGTCTGACGGCGCACAGGGGCTACTGAGATTAAAAGAGGCTGGGGCAAACACATTTGCTCAAGACGAAGCCTCATGTGTTGTGTGGGGAATGCCTCGCGCAGCGGTTGAACTCAATGCCGCAAATAAAGTGGTGTCTTTAGATGCAATGGCCAAGGCTCTATTACACTCCGCGAGTCGCTAAACGATTAGTTTATCTGTATTACCCAAGGCTGTGAAAACCAGTGAAAGCGGCCTTTATGTGTTTTTGAAGGCGCTGTGCAATTGTATCTAGAACGACCTTTCGGTAAACGCTCTGGACTAGTTACAGCCACTTGGTTTTCTGAGTGCCAGTTTAATTCTGCGCGGCCAACTCCTGATACGAAACAAGCCAATTGATGTTTACTAAAGTCCATATTTTTGAATGTTATTGTAACTGAAGGACGGCGCTCTTTGGTCACTGAATTGTTATAGGCTAATTGGTCAATCTCGAATGGGAGAGAATCAATTTTAACTTTCAGCGTTTTTAAATTACTGTAAATGCCAGAGGCTGGAAAACGAGGAATTCGCGTAAAATCAGTTGTTGGACCAACTGCACCTGAATGCTGGCCAATACCTATTAAGCCAAGTTGTTGCACAAGTGATTGCAGTGCTGAGTCAAACTCGCCATAGGGGTATGCAATGTAGGGGTAATTGTGCCCGATTTCAGCATTAATACGTTGTTGTGACCAAGTTAAATCATGACTTATGCGCTTGGCCCATTGCTCCTCAGATTCACCAGGTTGACGTAAATGCAAATAGTCGTGTTGGGCACTGTGATTTGCTATCAGTGCGCCGCGTTTTGACAGAGTTCTTAATTCATCCCATGTCATGACATAACTTTTGCCTTCATCAATCAATTTAGGGTTGACGAAAATCGTGTAGGGAAAGTTAAATTTTTCGAGAAGCGGGGCAGCCGCTTCTATATTGTTGTCATATCCATCGTCAAAAGTAATTGCAACGGTACCTAGCGGGAGTTGCTTCCCCTGTTTAAGATGATTGAGGAATTCATCTAGCGCAATGACGTTATAATTGCCCTTTTTTAAATGCTCTAAATGAGATTTAAAGGTATCCTCACTGACGCTGGTAACAGGCGGCAGTTTCTCACTGACATGATGATATTGTAAGATAGTCGCACTGTGCGCTTGCACACTTGCTAAACCAACAAATAGAACTAAATTATGAAGCTTTTTCATTACCTGCGTACACCTTATCATATTCCACTACTTACTCTCGCAGCGCCGATGATTTTATCAAATATTTCGGTACCACTGTTAGGATTAGTTGATACTGCTGTGATTGGCCATTTAAGTCATGCTCACTACTTGGCGGGCATCGCGCTTGGCTCGGGCAGTATTGCGTTGTTATTTTGGCTTGCCAGCTTTTTGCGTATGAGTACAACAGGGGAAATAGCACAAGCTTATGGCGAGAAAAATCAAGCTCGTTCATACCAATCTTTGTTGGCAAGTATGGCTATCGCACTGCTATTTGCTATGTCGCTCATTGGATTATCGCCATTTTTACTTGAGGTGATTGAGCGGTTAGCCAACCCTAGCAGCGATGTTATGGAACAAGCCTCGCTCTATTTTTCGATCCGTATATACAGTGCGCCTGCGGCAATGATGAATTTGGTCTTGCTGGGTTTTATGTTGGGTTTGCAGTATGGCAAGGGGCCTTTCTATATTGTGCTGTTTACTAACCTTGTCAACATTGTTTTGGATTTATTGTTTGTTATTGGTTTTGAATGGGGAGTAGCAGGTGCTGCATGGGCGTCTGTTATCGCAGACTATAGCGCATTGGTGCTGGCTGTGTGGTTAACCAGCTCACTACTGAAAAAGAAAGGTTGGGTATTTTTGTGGTTAAGACCGAGCCGCCAACATCTTATTCATTTATTGACGCTGAATAAAGATATCTTTATTCGTTCATTGGTATTGCAATTGTGTTTTAGCTTTATGACATTTTATGGTGCGCGTTTAGGTGATAATACGCTTGCTGCAAACGCGGTATTGCTTAACTTTCTAATGCTGGTGAGCTTTGCAATGGATGGCATTGCATATGCGGTTGAGGCAAAAGTCGGGCAGGCTAAAGGTGAAAAAGATGCCGAAAAATTAAAAGCATGGGTTGCTGTGAGCACATTGTGGGGGAGTGTTTTTGCAGTACTTTATTGTCTTGTGTTTGCTGTTTTTGGACCAGCGATCATTGGCATGCTAACCAGTATTCCAAGTGTTGTAGAGACGGCATTAGTTTACTTACCTTGGCTTGTAGTATTACCTTTAATCGCGATGAGCTGCTTTTTATTCGATGGTGTGTTTGTTGGATTAACAAGGGCAAGAGAAATGCGTAACAGCATGATACTTTCTGCTTCGCTTGGCTTTTTCTTGCCCGTTTATTTGCTGCTGGATCATGGCAATCATGCGCTATGGTTTGCGATGACGTGCTTCATGGCTCTGCGAGGAATTACTTTGATTTACCGTTATCGAAAGCTTGACGTGCAGAACGCCTTGCTGAAATAACTTGTGAAAAGCGGTTTGCAAAAATTCCTAAATAGCCATACCCAGCGATCCCTAATGCTGGAAATAAAACGGCAAGCCCAGCATAGCGCCAACTTGGGTCATGGTAATAGCTCAATGCGAACAATCCCATTGCGAGCACAAATATACCAATACCAGTAAAAAAGAACTTGAGACTGCGCTTGGGGTTGGACCCCAAGCGGTAGATAAACTGCGTTAACATACTGAATAGGTTAGTAGTATGAGTGGTCGCCACGTGCGTGCTCTGTTATATCGCGCACACCTGTGATTTCGTCAAACTTTGCAACCATTTCTTTTTCAATGCCCTCTTTTAAAGTGACATCGATCATTGAGCAACCGTTACAACCGCCACCAAATTGCAATACGGCGATGCCTTCAGCTGTGATCTCTACGAGGCTCACTTGACCGCCGTGATTGGCAAGCTGTGGATTAACATCAGTGACTAACATGTGTTCAACACGCTCTGCCAAGCTTGCGTCATCTTTCAGCTTTTTCGCTTTAGCATTTGGTGCTTTTAATGTGAGTTGACTGCCCATTTTGTCGGTAACAAAATCGATTTCTGCTTCTTCTAGAAAAGGCGCACTTTCTTCATCGACGATGGCGTCAAATCCGTTGAAGTTAAAGCGTATATCGCTTTGCTCAACAGCATCTGCTGGACAGTAAGATACACCACATTCAGCTTGTGCTGTTCCTGGGTTTACAACAAATACGCGGATACTCGTGCCATCAGCTTGATCGCTGAGCAGTTTGGCAAAATGTGTTTGGGCTGATTCTGAAATTGTGATCATAATCTGGCTATACTTGACTAATTTACTCGGTTACTCCCTATGATACTCCCCTCGTCCGGTTGTAGCTAGTGTTGGACGTAAAAATTTGCGGTGAATTGGATCAACTTGTTAGCTTACTAGTGAGCGATTTAAGATGGAATTAGTATGAGAATATTTTTGTTACTGCTGGTTTTTTTTGTATTTGCAAGCCATGCGAAGCCAATCACCTTTTATTTTTCTCCCGATATAAAATTTGACCAAAGTATTACTAAACCTAATGAAGTTTTGGGTTATGAAGTGGGTGAATGGCATGTACGTCATGACCAGTTAGTCCACTATCTCACTTTACTTGCTAAGCAAAGTCCGAGGGTCAGCTTATCGACGATTGGCTACAGTCATGAACAGCGTCCTTTATTGCAACTGGCAATCACCAGCCCTGCACAACAAGAGAAGTTAGAGTCATTGCGCGAAGCGCATCTGGACAGTTTAAAAGAGGGCGTAGCATCATCTGATGCACCGAATATAATATGGATGGGATATAGCGTGCATGGCAATGAGCCGTCTGGTAGTAATGCCGCAATGCTGGTGGCCTACTATTTGGCAGCCGGACAGGGAGAGGAAGTTGAGCATATTTTGAAAAATAATATCATCTTGCTTGATCCTGCGATGAACCCAGATGGATTGGCACGCTTTGCCCATTGGGCGAACAGCCACAGAGGGAAAGCATTGTCGTCAGATCCCGCTCATCGGGAGCATGTTGAATCTTGGCCATCGGCGCGAACGAATCACTATTGGTTTGACTTAAATCGAGATTGGCTGTTGTTACAACACCCTGAATCTATTGCGCGAGTTACACAATTTCATCGTTGGAAGCCCACTGTACTCACCGATTTTCACGAGATGGGAACAAATAGCAGCTACTTTTTTCAGCCGGGGATCCCATCTAGAACCCATCCACTTACGCCAAAAAAGAACCAAACACTAACACACGCCCTAGCAAAGTATCATGCTCAAACATTAGATAAAGAGCGGCAACTATATTTTACTCAAGAGAGCTTTGATGACTTTTACATAGGTAAAGGTTCAACTTACCCAGACGTAAATGGCACGATTGGAATTTTATTTGAGCAAGCGAGTAGTAGGGGCCATTTACAAGAGTCTATTAACGGTGATTTATATTTTCATCGCACAATTAAGAATCAACTACTCACGTCATTGTCTACGTTTACTGGCGCTACAGCACATAAAGAAGCCTTAATGGCTTATCAAAGAAGTTTTTTTGCTGAAGCTGAGCGCCTAGCTAGTAAAGAAAAGTTCAAGGGGTATATTGTTGCAAAAGGAAAAGATACATATCGTTTTGAGCAATTTGCTGCTTTGCTTAAACGTCATCAAATCAATGCCTACCCTATAAATAAAGCCATCACGTTAGCCGACCATGAATATCAAGTTGGTGATTTATATATTCCTTTGCAGCAGCAACAATATCGTTTTATAAAGGCTGCTTTTTCTACGCAGACAGAGTTTGAAGACAACACCTTTTACGACGTGTCGGGGTGGACACTACCCTATGCATATGATTTGAATTTCACTACTGTTACGAGTAGTTGGGGGCTAAAGTATAGCCAATCTCCATGGGAGCCTGCACAGTCTAGTTTTTCCGAAGAGCAATTGTCCAATAGCTACGCTTTTGCCTTTGAGTGGCATCATTATTTAGCACCAAAACTACTCAATTTATTGTTGGCAGAAGGGTTTGAAGTTCGAGGAGCACTAAAATCTTTTACTGCGCAAACACAAACCGGGAAGCAATCTTTTTCCGCAGGCAGCATTGTGATCCCTGCTGGACTTCAAAAACTGTCCAATTGGCAGGCTAAGTTAGTTGATATCGCAAATAAAACACAGATTCAACTATTCGCAATTGACACAGGTTTAACAGCGAGTGGAATAGACTTAGGCTCAAGATTAATGGCTCCAATTAAACAACCAAAAGCTTTGTTGGTTGGCGGCGAGGGCACAAGTCAATATGAAGTTGGAGAGATATGGTATCACTTAGACAGACATGTAAGCTTAGCCCCTACAATTGTCGAACAGCATCGTCTAGGTAAAATAGACCTCTCTCGATATACACATATTATCTTGGCAGACGGCCGTTATGATCGACTCACTAAACAGGCCAAGGCAGCAATATACTCATGGGTAAAAAGTGGTGGCATAATTTGGGGCCAAAAACGCGGCGCAAAGTGGTTAATCGATCAGCAACTGCTGAGCGTTGAAACGGTTTCAAAAACTGAAATGAAAGCATTGTTTAAGACAGATAATTTACCTTATTCGGAACGTGATGCACTGGCGGCAAAGCAGCGTATTGCTGGCGCAATCTTTCAAGCTGAAGTAGATGTAACTCATCCATTGGCATTTGGCTATGAAGATGGCACGCTGCCGCTTTTTAAAAATAGTACTTGGGTTATGAAACATAGCAGTAAGCCCTTTAGTACCGTACTGAAATATAGCAATGCTCCTTTGCTATCGGGATATGCACATGAAAAGAATGTTGCACAAATAGCGAATAGCAGCGCATTGGTTGCAAGGAAATATGGTAAAGGATTGGTGATTGCAATGACCGATAACCCGGTATTTCGCGGCTATTGGTACGGCACAAGTCGACTATTAAACAACGCATTATTTTTTGCAAGCAGTGTTGAATAGGCTTTCATAACTCAGTGATGCAGGTAGCGCATGCCCAGACGGATTGTGCGCCTGCTGACTTGCATAACGAGGCTATGGCATTGACTGTGGCACCGCTGGTGATCACATCATCAATGATTAAAATCCGCTTGTACTCTAACGTTTGTTTTAGATAAAACGCATGTTTGGCATTATTTTGTCGCGCACGTTTAGAGAGCGACACATGCGATGGTCTACTTTTTTTGCCAATGGTACTGAGGATATTAACATTGTACTGTTTTAGCATTGGTGCCCACATTTGATAAACTTGATTGTAGCCACGATAGATTAAACGGCTACTAGGCAAGGGGACGAGAATAACTCCATCAGCACAGATAAGGTTTTGCAAATTGAGCCTGCGCCACTGCGCGTCGATAATTTGTCTGAGTACCATAGTCGCTTGGCGACTGTGCTGGTATTTAACTTGTTTTACCCAAGTTGCAAGCTGTCCATGATACCAACCACAGGCGCTCAAACCGTCACAGTCTGGTAAATTAAACATGCGGTTTATATCGGGGCGCACCAGCAAGTTTTGATCAGCTTGGTCAAACAAAGGGAGTGCTTGATAACAGCTAGTGCATAAGCCGGGGTTTTCTATATAGCGTTGGCAAGATGCGCATTTTGCAGGGAAAAAGCTTTTTGTTAAAGCCTGTAGTAGTGACATTGCATTCATTCCTTGAAACGATATCATAGCGGTAATTTTGGCTCGAGGCGTATTAAAATGCAAAGTGAAATTGTGCTACTGCACGGTTGGGGAATGAATAAAGAAGTGTGGCAGCTTATTGGTGCTGCACTAAGTGACGCATTGGGAAAGCCTGTAAAAGCCCTTAATTTACCCGGTTTTGGCGGAGAGCCGATGCCTGCAGACGCGTATTCATTAGATGTGATAGTAAAGTCATTGTCTAATCGAATTCAGTCAAACAGTATTGTGATTGGCTGGTCTTTGGGTGGTTTAGTGGCAACTAAATTAGCTACCTTATATCCAGAAAAAGTAGCCAGCCTCGTGCTAGTATCCTCAAATGCGCAGTTTTGCGAGAATGATGAATGGCCCGGTATTAAGGCGCAAGTTCTTGAACAGTTTAAAGTACAGCTAGCAAAAAATAGCCGAAAAACAATAGAACGTTTTTTGGCGATACAAGCTATGGGTAGCGAACACGCCAAGGCAGATATCAAGCAACTGAAAGAGTTGTTGTTTTTGGCTCCTGAGCCGAATGATGCTGCACTCAGTGCAGGTTTAGACATTTTGCAAAACGTTGATCTAAGATCTGACTTTGCCAATCTGAAATGCCCGGTTTACGGTATTTTTGGTCGCTTAGATTCGTTAGTTCCTCAAAATGTTGCGGCTGAGCTTTCACTGATAAACCCGCAATTTAGCTATGAGATCTTACCAAAAGCATCTCACGCACCGTTTATTTCTCATCGAGATGATTTTATTAGTTACCTAAAATCAGTCCTTTAAAATATATTCACCCACAAGGCGGCAAAAAATTGCCGCCTACACTTTATTTTGAACATAATATGAGCAATAATTAGGTTAGTGAAAAAGTAATTTGGAGTCTATTATGCCTATTGGAGACGTACTAAACGCAGGCGTTGAAGGTTTTAATCGTGCTCAACAAAATATTGAAAGAGCCTCTGCTGACATAAATCGTGCGACGATTGATCAGCAAAGTGATGAACAGTTGGCTCAGCAAAGGCAGCTTGAAGCAGCAAGACCTGAAGAGGCTGTTACGGCACCTGTTTCTCAACCACCGAGAATTGATGAATCATTAGTCAACTTAAAGGTGGAGGAGTTCAATGCTAAAGCAAATGCGCAGACGATTCAAACTGCTGATGAAGTGCTAGGAACTTTGATTGATATTAAAGTGTAAGTATGAACATCGTCACGCCTCAACCGGCGATTAACCTCAATACCGCAAACGTCTACACGGAAACGGCTAGACGAGATAATCAGCTGCGTGAAGTGATCCCAAAGCCCGCAGCAGTCCCCCCACCTGCGACGGAAAATAAAGCACTCCAAGACAATGACAAGTCTCGCACCGCAGAACATGACTCGCAAGACACATACGATGCAAACGGGCAACTTAAAGACAGCAAATCTATCAATGAACGTGGCGACGAAAAAGGCGATGGGCAGAAAGAGAGCCAAGCTTCAGAAGAGGAACTTTCTGAACGTGAGCAAGCTCAACAGGAGCAGGACGAGCAACAATTAAAAGAGCTCAAAGATAGAGATCGCGAAGTAAAACTTCATGAGCAGGCGCATGCAAGAGTTGGTGGTCAATATGCTGGTGCACCGAGTTACGAATATCAACGAGGTCCAGACGGTAACAATTATGCCGTAGGCGGACAAGTGATGATTGATGTGGCTCCTGTAGAAGGGGACCCACAGCAAACGATAGAAAAAATGCAAACTGTCAGAGCAGCCGCTTTGGCACCTGCTGAGCCTTCGGGAGCCGATAGAGCTATTGCCGCAGATGCAACCTCAAAAATAGCGACTGCACAGGCGGAGTTGGCAAAAAAATCTATCAGTGGCTCAGAAGAAGACAAAGCCTCGAGCGGGGTGCAAAAATTTCAAAATAGACGTTTGACCCAAGAAGGCGCAGCGCAGTCAGAACAGCCGGTATTGGAAAGAGCGAGATTGCAACAAGAAGCCGACCCATTTGCTGTTGCATTACCGATCGAAAGAGATCCTGAAATAGAGTCTAGAGCCCTGAGAATTGAAGGCTTTTATGGACAAATCACCAAACCCAATGAAGACGCACAGCTTTCAGTGACAGTATAAAGTGAGAATGTTTTTAATAGAAAAAGGAAGGGTTAACCCTTCCTTTTTTTGTTGGATAATAGTTACTTTTTCAATTTGGCGAACGCTTCAGCAAATGCATTACCCATAGCTGCATTGCCCTGATCGCGGCGGTTGCCTTTTGAGTTGTCGCGACGTTCAGGTTTACGGTTATGGTTTTGACCTGCTTTTTGCTGTGGCTTATTTTTATGCCCTTCAGCTTGTGACGGAGTGGCATCATTTAAGCGCATGGTAAAGCTAATGCGTTTTCTGTCTACATCTACTTCAATGACTTTTACTTTCACAATGTCGCCGGCTTTGACTACCTCACGAGGATCTGAAATAAACTTGTCGGTGATTGCTGAAATGTGAACAAGACCATCTTGGTGAACACCGACATCAACAAAGGCACCAAAGTTGGCAACGTTAGAGACTACGCCTTCAAGCACCATTCCAACTTTTAAATCAGATATTTTTTCCACACCTGCTTTAAATTGGGCGGTTTTAAACTCAGGTCGAGGATCTCGGCCAGGCTTATCTAGCTCAGCAATAATGTCAGTAACGGTAGGTAAGCCAAACTTTTCATCAACATAATCATTCGGAGTTAACTTTTTGAGTACGTCACTATTGCCTATTAAGCTCTGTAGCTCCAAACCGTTAGATTTAGATATTTGCTTAACCACTGGGTAAGCCTCTGGGTGAACCGCTGAAGCATCAAGTGGATCATCGCCATCTTGAATACGCAAGAAACCAGCTGCTTGTTCAAATGCTTTTGGACCTAAGCGCTCGACTTTTTTCAGCTGTTTTCGGTTGGCAAAAGATCCATTACTGTCTCGGTATTTGACGATATTGCTCGCCAAAGTTTTATTGAGTCCAGATACACGAGTGAGTAGAGGCACAGATGCTGTGTTAACATCAACGCCGACAGAGTTAACACAATCCTCTACTACAGCTGTAAGGGTTTGACCAAGCTGGCTTTGCGATACATCGTGCTGATATTGGCCGACACCGATTGATTTAGGTTCAATTTTAACGAGTTCGGCAAGTGGATCTTGTAATCGTCTAGCGATAGATACAGCACCGCGCAGTGAAACATCGAGCTCAGGGAATTCATTTGCAGCAAACTCTGATGCTGAATAGACAGATGCGCCAGCTTCACTGACCATGATTTTCGTTAAATTTAGATCCGAAGCTGCTTTTTGTACTTCGCCAGCAAGTTTATCGGTTTCTCGTGACGCAGTTCCATTACCAATGGCAATCAGTTGGACTTTGTGTTGGCGAGATAATTGCTCAATTGTGCGAATTGATTTTTCCCAATGGTTTTGGGGCGCATGTGGATAAATCGTGGTTGTAGAAAGTAATTTACCAGTCGAATCTACAATCGCGATCTTACAGCCAGTTCGCAAACCTGGATCAATACCCATGGTTACTTTCGGCCCAGCAGGCGCGGCCATTAACAGGTCTTGCAGGTTTTTAGCGAATACATCTATCGCACCACTTTCTGCTTTTTCTCTCAAAGAACCTAAGAACTCATTTTCAAGGTGTAGAGCTAATTTGATTTTCCAAGCCCATTGTACAACGACCATCAACCAATCACTGGCTTTGGCACCTTGTACTTTCAACCCATAATGATCTGCAATCATTTGAGCACAATATTGTTGATGATCTTGTGCCTCTGGTTCAGGGTTAATGGTTAATTGCAAAATACCTTCGTTTCGCGCTCTGAGCATGGCCAATGCGCGGTGCGAAGGTACTTTTGAAAGTGCTTCGTTATGCTCAAAATAGTCTCTGTATTTATTGCCCGCTTCTTCTTGCCCTTTAACCACGCGACTTTGCAATTGAGCATTGTCAGTGATGTGTTTTCTGAATTTAGCAAGTAACTTGGCATCTTCAGCAAAACGTTCCATTAAAATAAACTTAGCGCCTTCAAGTACGCTTTTTACATCGGTAAATCCGGCATCAGCATTGGTGAAGTCTTCTGCCATTTGCTCTGGCGATAAATTCGGATCCGCAAAAAGTTGATCGGCTAGCGGCTCTAAACCAGCTTCTATCGCAATTTGACCTTTGGTTCTGCGCTTCGGCTTATAGGGTAAATATAGGTCTTCAAGCTCAGTTTTACTGTTGGCTTGTGCAATATCACTGGCGAGTTGTGTTGACAGTTTGCCCTGCTCTTCGATTGTTTTGATGATAAATGAACGTCTTTCTTCTAATTCTCTTAAATATGAAAGGCGTTGCTCCAAAAGGCGCAGTTGAGAGTCATCTAAGCCACCAGTGGCTTCTTTACGATAACGGGCGATAAAGGGAACTGTTGCGCCCTCATCTAACAATGTGGTGGCTGCCAGCACTTGCTGTTCTGAGGCATTTAGCTCTTGGGCTAAACGAGCTGAGATGTTGCTCATGCAAAATCCTTATAAAGTTCAATTAGCTACGCTAAAAAATCTATTAAGCGTTGGGGGTTATCATACCATATTAGTGGTAAATTTATCAGGCCTGATATTCGATTCTATTGATATACCATTGTGCATCACCTTGAGGTGTTTTCACCATGAAATCATCATCGACTGATTTTCCGAGTAAAGCTCTGGCCATTGGCGAATCTATAGAAATATAGTCATTGCGCTCGTAAATTTCATCTGGCCCAACGATCCTGAAAAATTTAGTTTCCCCCTCGTCATTTTCTATTTCGACCCAAGCACCAAAATAGACTTTGCCAGCTTGTTGTGGGTCATATTCAATTACTTTTAAATCAGGTAAGCGTTTGCGTAAATATCTAACACGTCGATCTATCTGCCTAAGCAAGCGTTTGTTAAAGGTATAGTCGGCATTTTCGGAGCGATCTCCGAGACTGGCGGCCCAATTGACAATCTTTGTTATTTCAGGACGCTTTTCAAACCATAGGTGGTCGTGCTCTTGCTGCAGTTTTCGATACCCTTCGGGCGTAATTAAGTTTGTTTTCATAATGCAATATATCGGAAAAACCTATATAAGGTACGCGTGTTTAGATAACTGTAACGTTCAGTAACAATCTTATCAGTATGTTATGGTGTCTAAGGAGCTAAATTTCAATTATATTTAACCAATAGTTCAGTGATAACAAGAAGAATTCGATGGGAAATGAAACAACAAAAGTACTAGTCGTGGACGATGATATGAGATTACGCAGCTTATTGGAGCGTTATCTTGTTGAGCAAGGTTTTATTGTCCGAAGCGCTGCAAATGCCGAGCAGATGGACAGGTTACTGGAAAGAGAAAATTTTCACTTAATGGTTTTAGACCTCATGTTGCCAGGAGAAGATGGACTTTCTATTTGTCGCCGCCTCAGACAAAAAGAGAATGAAATTCCTATAGTCATGTTGACTGCCAAAGGGGATGAAGTAGACCGTATTATCGGCTTAGAGTTGGGCGCTGATGACTATCTACCAAAACCTTTCAACCCGAGAGAATTATTGGCCCGAATCAAGGCAGTTTTACGAAGAAAAACGAAAGAAGTACCCGGTGCACCTGCCGCGGAAGAAAACGAAGTTGAATTTGGCATATTTAAATTGAACTTGGCCACCCGTGAAATGCAAAAAGGGGACGAAACGATTGCGCTTACCAGTGGTGAGTTTGCTGTATTAAAAGCATTGGTCAGTCACCCGAGAGAACCTCTGAGCCGAGACAAGCTAATGAATTTAGCACGTGGTCGTGACTATAGTGCATTGGAGCGGAGTATCGATGTACAAGTCTCCCGACTGCGCAGAATGATAGAAGAAGATGCATCAAACCCAAGGTATATACAAACGGTTTGGGGACTTGGATATGTGTTTGTGCCTGATGGCGAAAAGTAATGAGCATTTTTCCTCGTAGTGCGTTTGGTCAGACTGTATTTTTTGTCGCGGGATTGTTATTAATCAATCAGGTTGTCTCTTATATTACGGTGACACTGTATGTGTTTAAGCCGACTTTTGAGCAAGTGAATTTGATGCTCGCTAAACAGGTCAAAACGGTCTTTATTGACTGGGAGGAAGGCGTTGAAGTCGACACTGCGTTATCGAATAAATTTTTTGAGATAACGGGGATCGATGTCATGACGCAAAAAGAGGCTTATCGAAATGGTTTGGGGCAAGCGCGTGAGTACAGCTTGCTCTCTCGTAGCATGTCAGAACAACTAAATGGTTCAGCACGCGTACGGATCAGTCAAGGAGATCCTATCGTCTATTGGGTTGAAGCTCCTCAGGCTCCTGGGTATTGGGTTCGAGTCCCGTTGACAGGGTTTTCTGAGACCAAGCTAGAGTTTTTGGTGTTCTACTTATCTAGCATTGGTTTTTTAAGTGTTTTAGGTGGGTGGCTTTTTGCTCGGCATTTAAATAGACCCCTGCGAGCACTGCAAACCGCAGCAAGTAGAGTTGGGGTTGGTGATTTTTCGACCCGGCTTGTTGAGCAAGGATCTACTGAGGTTATTGAGGTCACAAAGGCGTTTAACCAAATGTCAAAGGGGATAGCTGAATTAGAAAGTGATAGACGGCTTCTAATGGCGGGTGTCTCTCATGATTTGCGCACACCTTTAACTCGGATCAGATTAGCAACGGAAATGATGTCTGATGAGGATGAATATCTCAAAGAGGGCATTATTGACGATATTGAAGATATGAACGCGATTATTGATCAGTTTATTGAATATCTTCGACACCATAGCAGTGGTGAAATGCACTTAGAAAACGTCAATACTTTGGTGGAAGAGGTGGTCCATGCGGAGCAGCAACATAAGCGGGTGATCAACTTGTGCTTAGCAGAGGGTACTCCTTGGGTTGTGGCTAATCACGTCGCTTTAAAGCGTGTATTAACGAATATGATTGAAAACGCCATCAAGTATTCAGAAGGTGAAATTGACGTCCACACTGAGTTAGACCCCAAAAATAAAGTGATGGTTATCCAAGTGAAAGATAGGGGACCGGGGATCCCTGAGTCTGAGCTAGAATCCGTATTTGAACCGTTTAAGCAGGGCGATCAAGCTAGAGGCTCAGATGGTAGCGGATTAGGTTTGGCAATTATCAAACGAATTGTTGCAACACATGGCGGCAAAGTTTCTTTGAGAAACCGGGCCGAAGGAGGGTTGTCTGCAGAAGTTGCCCTACCACTCGCGAAAAAGTAATTTAATTTTTCTATCATATAGCTTGGTATTTTGCCAAGCTTACCCCCCTTGAATCACACGTATATCAAACAACACAGTCATGCTGAGTGTAAAACTAAGCGCTTTGTAGAGCAGTTCTTCACTGATAGCAATACCGAATGTCAATTTTAACTGCCCCCAAAGGTTTGCAGTAGCGTGGAGTGCTCAACGTCAAAGCATTTAATTACTGAGAGAGGAGAGATGAACGCGACAGTTTCATTACTTAATTCGCTTCTTAATGGTGCAATGCCTTAGCCAATTACCAAGCTGCGGACATAAAAAAACGCCCAACGAGGGGCGCCTTTGATAAAGGAAAAGGTAATGCTTAACCGCGAGGACCAGCTGACTTGATTGCGTCAGATACGTCGTATTTCTCGAAGTTAGCTTTAAAGTCTGCCGCTAGTTTAGCCGCGTACTCTGCATACTTGTCTTTATCTTCCCATGTATTGACAGGGTTAAGTAGTTTTTCATCTACACCTTCAACAGCAACAGGAATATCTAAGTTAAGTGCTTCGATGTGTTGTGTTTCAACACCTTCTAGCGTGTCATTAACGATTGCGTCGATAACTGCACGTGTCGTAGGGATATCAAAACGCTTACCTACACCGTAAGGACCACCAGTCCAGCCAGTATTTACAAGGTATACTTTTGCTCCAAACTCACGAACACGCTTCATCAGAAGCTCGGCATAAACACCTGCTGGACGTGGGAAGAATGGCGCACCAAAACACGTAGAGAATGTAGATTCGATATCAGATGTTGAACCAATTTCTGTTGAACCAACTTTTGCAGTGTAACCACTTAGGAAATGGTAAGCTGCTGCTTCTTCTGACAGGATAGATACTGGAGGCAGTACACCACTTACGTCACAAGTTAGGAAAACAACTGCGCGAGGCTCGCCTGCACGGTTTTCAACTTTACGCTTCTCAACGTGCTCTAATGGGTAAGCTGCACGTGTGTTCTGTGTAAGGCTTGTATCGGCAAAATCAGGTACACGATTTTCATCAAGTACAACGTTTTCCAAAATTGTACCAAACTTAATGGCGTTCCAGATTACAGGTTCATTCTTTTGAGATAGGTCGATACATTTTGCATAACAACCGCCTTCAATATTGAAAACGCTGCCAGGTGCCCAGCCATGCTCATCATCACCGATAAGGAAACGTTTAGGGTCTGCAGAAAGTGTAGTTTTACCAGTACCTGATAAACCAAAGAACAATGTCGTGTCGCCTTGCTCACCAACGTTTGCACTACAGTGCATAGGTAAAACACCTTTTGCTGGTAACAAGAAGTTCTGAACAGAGAACATCGACTTTTTCATTTCACCGGCGTAATGCATACCTGCGATTAGCACTTTGCGCTCTGCAAAGTTGATAATAACTGTACCGTCACTGTTTGTGCCATCACGCTCAGGGTCACATACAAATGAAGGAACATTCATTACCTGCCATTGGGGTAAATCAGCTGCATTGTATTTGCTAGGTTCGATAAACATGTTTTTAGCAAAAATATGATGCCAAGCAGTTTCAGTCGTAACGACTACTGGTAAATAGTGCTCAGGATCTGAACCAACTTCTAAGTGAGAGACAAAGTGGTCGTTGCTGTGTACGTGTGCTTCTACACGAGCCCAAAGAGCATCAAATTTTTCGGCATCGAATGGACGGTTTACGTTACCCCATTGGATGTCATTTTGAGTGCTTGGCTCTTGAACGATAAAGCGATCGTTAGGAGAGCGACCTGTACGGCGGCCTGTTTTTGCTACAAAAGCTCCATTCGCTGCTAAAGTCCCTTCACCACGCGAGATAGCGTGTTCGACAAGTTCAGCTGCAGTTAAATCGACAAAACGAGTAGCGCTTGAAGTCATGTTTATACCTAAATGTGAGAATTGAACGGGATAGCTCTGGTTATTAAGTACCTAAAGCTTGAATTCATACTAACAGAAGCATTTGAGATATTCGAGCCCTAAAGGGGCCAGAAATTGCAATTTTTTGACAAAAAAACTGAATAATTTCAATGATACCGGTGTCATAAAATTTGCCATCTTGATGACACCGGTATCATTTTTTTGCAAACAAAAAGCCGCCAAAATGGCGGCTTTAATTCGAATGCGTAGGATGTACCTTATTTAATTAAAAATAGATTTGATGTCCTGTTCGCTAAAGCGGTAATCAGTTAAGCAATAGTGACAGCTAAGTTTTACTTCACCATGTTGCTCCACATCTTCCAAAAGTGCTTGTTGCCCAACATTAACTAGTGCACTAATGGTCTTTTCTCGGCTACAGCCACAGACAAAATTGACTTCTTGTGGCTCGAATAATTGAGGGTTGTCTTCATGATATAAGCGTGTCAACACAGTTTGTGCGTCTAACGTTAATAATTCATCTTCTTTAATTGTGTCACTTAACGCCTCGAGGTGCTCGAAATCACTTTGAGACTTTTCTTTGTTGACTGGCAAAACTTGCAAAAAGAGACCTGCTGCTTTTACTGAGTCTTGGCTAATTTGTGTTGCAAACCACAGTCGCGTCTTTAATTGCTCAGATTGGACAAAATAATCTTCAAGACATTTTGCTAAGGAATCTGAAGTAAGAGGAACCACGCCTTGGTATCTTTCGCCTTTTTCGGGGGATATCGTAATGATCATGTGACCCTTGCCGATTAGGTCACTAATACCCGAACCGGTGATTTCACCTTCAACGCGTGCGATTCCACGCATATTTTGTTGGTGGTTACCATTGATAACAGCATACTTCACAGGGCCGTCCCCTTGAAGTTGCACTGCAATATCCCCTTCAAACTTAAGTGTTGCAGTCAGTAAACTTGAGGCGACTAATAGCTCACCTAACAAAGTTTGCACTTCTACTGGGTAGTTGTGACCAGCAACAATATCCTTCAGTGTATGCTCGACTTGGACTAATTCACCTCGTACGTCGAGATCATCAAAAATATAGCGATGAAGTAAATCTTGTTTCATCTATGAGACCCTAATTTGATTTTAACTTAAGCAGCTCACGGCGCTGCTTTTTATCTGGCTTGTGCTCCGGGCGCGGTGCGAAGAAACTATTGTTTTTTCTAGCTATGGCATTTTGAGCCCGCTTTTCAATGCTTTCAGCCGACTCTTCGTATAGAGTTTGGGCTATTGGAGCGGCTTGGCGTTTGTCCATTAACTTTAAAACGGTGATGTGTTTTTCATCGTGACCCTGAGCGAGTTCTATGGTGGCACCGACATCGACATGACGGCTTGGTTTGCATCTTTGTCCATTATATCTGACTTTGCCACCTTGGATCATTTCACGGGCTATTGTGCGCGTTTTATAAAAGCGCGCAGCCCAAAGCCATTTGTCCAATCTGACTTTTGAATCATCTTGGTTGTTTTCTGGATTGACTTTTGTCACAATTCTTTAACTACGTTGGCGTCTTGCTCGATGGTGAAATTTATCATATTTTAACCGTCAAAAAAAGCATACCGCCCGATAGGTCAAGGAATGGCATATGAAGAGGAGTTGAACAAATGGTTAATACTGTGTTCATGTTACTCATGTCATATCTTGTACCGATTTAATTTAAAGTTTCACATTTGGGCGCTTGTTGAATCGAAATCTAAACGGTACACTGAGGCGCTTAATAGAATAAGAACAGTCTCATTAAAGAATTTTATATGGAATTACAAATACAACAGTTACAGAAAATATTACAAGGCTTGCCCCACGCTAAGCTTAGTCGTGCAGTGGTGTTCTTAGCTGTTGTATATATTGCATTTTTACTCTCTCAACTATTCTGGTTACTTTTCCCCAAACCTGACAGTGCGCCGTTAGATATTGCGCCTCATCAAGCCCAAAGCAGTGCGCAAACTGTCAGTAGTGCAACCATTCTTGCACAAAACATTTTTGGCAAAGCCAATGAGAAGCCGAAAGAAGCTGAAAAGCCTAAACCCGTTATCTCAAATGCACCTGAAACTCGCTTAAATGTGAAGTTAACGGGGATTGTTGCGATTAGTAAAAATGACAGTGCAGGACTTGCAATTATTGAATCCCAAAGTCGCCAGGAAACTTATTTAGTGCAAGATGTGGTGAAAGGCACTCGAGCTAAGCTCGCTCAGGTGTTACCTGATCGCGTCATTTTAGACGTCAACGGCCGATTTGAAACCTTGATGTTGGACGGGCTGGAGTTCACGCAAAAAGTGGCGATGCCAACAACGACTAAACGCAAGGCAGAACCAAAGAGCCGTATCAGTGATGAAACGCGTTCAGAGCTTGCTCAACGTCGCCAAGAGCTGCTAAATGAGCCTGGTAAGCTATTTGATTACATAAGAATTTCGCCAGAACGTCGCAATGGTCAACTTGTTGGTTATCGTTTGCGTCCTGGTAAAGATCCTCAGCTTTTCGCGAAGATGGGTCTAAAAAATAACGATCTGGCCATTGCGATAAATGGTTATCAACTCACGGATATGAAACAGGCTATGTCGGCAATGAACGAACTCAGAGAGAGTACGGATGCCAACATAACTATCGAACGCGATGGCCGCACTTTAGATGTGCAATTCAGCCTGTAAAAGACACTAATTTTGGAGTTAAAGAATAATGGGTAGAAAGCTACACCTCACAAGAATCAGAAAAGGGTTAGCTAAATATGCAGCTCTGTTGTTTGCGGCTGGATTGTCATTGTCAGTGTCTGCGGTTGAGTATGCGGCCAACTTTAAAGGGACTGATATCAATGAGTTTATTCTCATTGTTGGTAAAACGCTTAATAAAACCATCATCATAGATCCAAACGTGCGCGGTAATATCAATGTGCGTAGCTTTGAATTGATGGATGAAGAGTTGTATTACCAGTTCTTCTTAAGTGTACTAGAAGTATATGGCTATTCAGTGGTAGAAATGCCAAACGGTATTATGAAGGTTGTGCGAAGCTCTGATGCTAAAAAGTCCAACGTACCACTGGTAAATGATAGCAGTGAAGGCGACGGTGATGTGATGATCACGCGTGTCGTTGAAGTGAAAAACGTATCGGTACAGGAACTTGGTCCGCTTATTCGCCAATTTAGTGACCAAAAAGACGGTGGTCATGTTACTAACTTTAACTCAGCAAACGTAATGATGTTGACCGGTCATGCTGCATCGGTAAATCGATTGGTTAACATTATCAAATCGGTCGACCAAGCGGGTGATCAGCGCGTAGACATTGTTAGATTGAAACACGCCACGGCCGATGATGTGGTTCAAGTTGTAGAGAAAATCTATAAGGACACGGGTAAAGGTCGTGTTCCTGAATTTCTAATCCCGAAAATTGTTGCTGATGGACGAACCAATAGCGTCGTTGTCAGTGGTGAAAGTCAAGCACGTACTAAAGCCATTGAGTTGATCAAGCGTCTTGATGATGAGCTAGAGAATCATGGTAACACACAAGTATTTTATCTTGACTACGCCAAAGCTGAAGACCTAGTTAAAGTGCTGCAAGGTGTTAGTAAAACACTACAAGAAGAAGCGCAAGGTGGCGGTAAATCCAATCGTTCTCGTAGCAGTAATCGAAATGAAACCAGTATTGAAGCGCATGATGACTCAAACTCGCTAGTTATTACCGCACAGCCGGATACCATGCGTTCTCTGGCAAACGTTATCGAAAAACTAGATGTACGCCGTGCACAAGTTTTGGTTGAAGCAATTGTCGTTGAAGTACTTGAAGGCGATGGTATCAACTTTGGCTTACAGTGGATCACTGAGCAAGGTGGTATGCTGCAATTTAATAATGGCACAACAGTACCTGTTGGCGCATTGGCTGTAGCAGCAGAACAGGCCCGTGACAAGACAATTAAACGTACAGTACAGGCTGATCAAACCGCAGAGCTTCGTGATTATGAAGAAACCGTTGAAGGTGATTTAAATGCACTGGGCCAGTTGTTAGGTGGCGTAAACGGTCTAGCAGCAGGTGTGGTTAAAAACGACTGGGGTGCGATTATTCAAGCGGTGTCGACAGATACCAACTCTAATATTCTTGCAACGCCTTCTGTAACCACCATGGATAATGAAGAAGCATCTATGATTGTGGGTCAAGAAGTTCCAATTATTACTGGTTCAGCAGCAGGTGATAATAACTCTAACCCATTCCAAACAGTTGACCGTCAAGAAGTTGGTATCAAGTTAAAAGTCACACCGCAAATCAATGATGGTACAGCGGTACAATTAACGATTGAGCAAGAAGTATCAAGTGTCAGTGGCGCAACGTCGGTCGATATTTCAGTGAACAAGCGTGCGATTAATACCACGGTTATTGCTGATGATGGCGGCATGGTTATTCTTGGCGGCCTAATAGATGAAGATGTTCAAGAAAGTGTGTCTAAAGTACCACTACTTGGTGATATTCCTATCTTAGGTCACTTGTTCAAATCGACCAATACAAGCAAGCGTAAACGTAACCTACTGGTATTTATTCGCCCAACTATTGTTCGTGATAGCCGCAGTATGAACGAGTTAAGTCATGCTAAATATAAGTTTATTCGCAACGAGCAGATCAAAAAACAAGATGATGGCATTCAATTGATGCCACTTGAAGATGCACCAGTTCTGCCTGAGTGGAATGATGCGATGGTGTTGCCACCAACATATGAACAATACTTAGATCAGCAAAACGAGAAGAACGATGACTGAAGCAAGTATGAGTGTTGTTGAGGCTCCTATTGAAACAGAGTCTATGGCGGTGACTGATGAGGCGACGTTAGAAGAGCAACAAGTTCAACTGCGTCTACCTTTCTCTTTTGCTCGCCGAGAGGGTGTGTTACTCAGTGACGACCCCAAAGGCTTGAAGGTATTTCACAAAGGTGATGTTTCACTTGAAGCGTTGTTGGAAGTACGTCGCGTAGCCGGTGGTGGTTTTACCATTGAAGTCATCGACGAAGAAAAGTTTGAGCTATTGCTCGAAGCGTCTTACCAGCGAGACAGCTCTGAAACTCAGCAAATGATGGAAGACATCGGTAATGAAGTCGATTTATTCTCACTTGCTGAGGAGATGCCACAAACAGAAGATCTGTTAGCGGCAGACGATGATGCGCCGATCATTAAGTTGATCAACGCCATGCTAAGTGAAGCAATCAAAGAAGGGGCGTCGGATATTCACATTGAAACCTTTGAAGCAGATCTGGTTATCCGCTTCAGGGTTGACGGTGTACTTAAAGAAGTACTCAAGCCAAACCGTAAATTATCCTCGCTGTTAGTGTCTCGTATTAAGGTTATGGCGAAACTAGATATAGCTGAAAAACGCGTACCGCAAGATGGCCGGATCAGCTTAAGAATTGCTGGGCGTGCTGTAGATGTGCGTGTATCGACTATGCCATCTAGTTTTGGCGAGCGTGTTGTATTACGTCTACTCGATAAAAATAACGCACGACTTAACCTAGAAGATTTGGGGATGACTGAGCGCAATCGTGAATTGTTCTCTGAAATCATTGCTAAGCCACACGGTATTATCTTGGTAACAGGTCCAACGGGTTCTGGTAAAAGTACCACTTTGTATGCGGGCATGACGCAAATAAATTCAAAAGATCGAAATATTTTGACCGTTGAAGACCCTATTGAATATGAAATACCTGGGATCGGACAAACGCAAGTTAACCCGAAAGTGGACATGACGTTTGCACGTGGATTACGAGCGATTCTGCGTCAGGATCCTGATGTGGTTATGGTTGGTGAGATCCGAGATCTCGAAACAGGTCAAATCGCTGTGCAAGCATCATTAACGGGTCACTTAGTGATGTCGACGCTGCACACCAACACGGCATCAGGCGCGATCACACGGATGGAAGATATGGGGGTTGAACCATTCCTATTATCTTCATCATTACTGGGTGTATTGTCACAGCGACTAGTACGTACGCTTTGCCCAAGCTGTAAAGAGCCACACCTTGCCGATGAGAGAGAGTGTGAGTTGCTTGGCCTAGAGAAAGATTCGCAAACCACCATCTATCGTGCTGTTGGCTGTGAAGAGTGTAACTTTAATGGTTATAAAGGGCGAACAGGTATTCATGAACTATTGGTTGTTGATGAGCATATCCGCGAGCTTATTCACAACGGTAAAGGTGAACAGGCCGTTGAAAAGTATATCCGTAAAAATAGCCCAAGCATTCGTCAAGATGGTTGTTCACGAGTTCTGGCAGGACAAACCACGCTAGAAGAAGTAATGCGAGTGACGCGTGAGGAAGGATAATGGCGGCGTTTGAATATCGTGCCTTGGATGCAAAAGGCAAGGAAAAGAAAGGCATTTTAGAAGCCGATACAGCCAAGCAGGTCAGGCAAATGCTGCGCGAAAAGGCAATGATGCCTTTAGAAGTCGAGCCCGCAGCTGAAAAAGAAAAGTCGCAAGCTCAAGGTGGCTTTACGCTATCGCGGGGGTACAAGCCTTCGGTGAGCGACATTGCACTTATTACGCGACAACTTGCCACCTTGATCCAATCTTCTTTGCCTGTTGAAGCCGCTGTAATGGCAGTTGCCGAGCAGTGTGAAAAGCCGCGTTTAAAGCGTATGTTAATGGCTGTACGTTCAAAAGTAGTAGAGGGTTATACGCTAGCTGACGGCATGTCTGATTTTCCACACGTATTTGATAACTTGTACCGGTCAATGGTTGCTGCGGGTGAAAAGTCTGGTCACCTTGATGAAGTACTAAATCGCCTAGCTGATTATACTGAGCAGCGACAGCATATGCGTAGCCAAATTACTCAAGCAATGGTATATCCAACAATTTTGGTTATTTTTGCTATAGCCATTGTCTCTGTGCTACTGGGAACAGTTGTACCTGAAATTCTAAAAACATTTGAAAAGTCTAATCAAGTGCTGCCTTGGACGACTGAATGGGTACTCGCTGCCAGCCACTTTGTACAAGACTTTTGGATGCAGGCTACTGTGGCATTGGGTGGATTGATCGTTGCTGTTCAGCAAACGTTAAAGCGCCCTAAAGCACGCTTTTGGTATGATACTAAGTTGTTGCAATTACCGGGCATTGGCAAGATTAGTCGAGGTATCAACACCGCGCGTTTTGCAAGAACATTAAGTATTTTGTCATCGAGTGCCGTGCCTTTGCTTGAAGGGATGAAAATATCCGGGCAGGTACTTGAAAATGAAAAAATAAAAGCAGCGGTTGCTGAAGCTGCAACCCACGTAAGTGAAGGTGCAAGCCTCAAAGCGGCACTGCATCAAACGAAACTATTTCCGCCAATGATGCTACATATGATTGCCAGTGGTGAAAAGTCTGGAGAATTGGAGCAAATGCTAGAACGTGCTGCCAATAACCAAGACAGGGAGTTTGAAAGTATGGTGAGTGTTTCACTCAAATTACTTGAGCCGGCGATGATTGCCAGTATGGCATTAATTGTACTCTTTATCGTCATGGCAATACTCCAACCTATTATGGCAATGAACAAAGCAATTGGTTTGTAGTCAACATATTTAAAGATAAACACACTGGACTACACACATCGTGTAGCCAATGCAACAGCATAGAGGTATAAATTGTGAAGAAACAGTCAGGTTTTTCATTACTAGAAGTAATGGTCGTACTGGTTATCATCGGTATGATCATGTCAATCGTGGCACCAAATATCATGGGTAACCAAGAACAAGCTGCAATTGACAAAGCGAATCTTGATATCACGCAAATTGAAAGTGCGATGAAAATCTACAAGTTACAAAATAAGCGCTACCCAACTACTGAACAGGGCTTAGAAGCATTAGTTGAGAAAACGACCATAGATCCAGTACCAAAGCGTTTTCCTGACGGTGGTTTTTTAAATGAGCTTCCGTTAGATCCATGGGATAACCCTTATCAACTAGTGAGCCCAGGTGAAATCGGTAAAATCGATATTTTCTCAATGGGCCCGGATGGTGAAGTGGGTACCGAAGATGATATCGGTAACTGGAGAGATGAAGAAGACCGCTAATGTCTCAACCTATGAATTACTCAACTCAAATGCCAACAAGGTCTCGTGGATTTAGTCTACTTGAGATCTTGGTGGTTATCTTGATAATTGGCTTCTCTATTCAGCTCGTGACTTTCACTGTGGGAGAAAGTGACGAAGACCTGCTGGAGAAAGAAGCCTTAAAACTGCATGGCATAGTCAATATGGCTTCGGAGTTTGCCGTTTTGAATCAGGTTGAGTTGGGTCTTCATTTGGACAAGCGGACACTAGAGTTCTTGGTCTTCGACGGTGAGCAGTGGACTACTTTCGAAGCCGAAGAGCTTTATAAGCCTATCGAATATGGTGAAGAGTATAAGGTTGAATTGGTGTTAGAGGATTTATCTTGGGCGCAGGATAATTTACTAGAGCAATCCAATTGGCAGGAGATCATGGGGACCGGCGAAGATGATAATTTGTTGGAACTTCAAAAGAAAAAAATCCCGCAAGTACTGATTTTATCATCTGGAGAAGTGAGTGCGTTTCAAGTCACGCTTGAGTTGGCGCAGGAGCCTGAACCTGTTTATTACATTGAAGGTGAGTTTATGGCACCGGTAAAACTGCGACGGGAGCCTGAATATGATTAAGTCAAAGCAATCGGGGTTCACCTTACTGGAAGTGATGGTCGCGATGGGGATCTGCGCAGTTGCTGGTATTGCAGCATTGCAAGCGACAGGTGCCCACATTAATCATATGAGCACTATTGAGCAGCAAACCTATGCGGCTTGGGTTGCTGAAAACCAGATGGTAATGGCGCGAGCAAAAGCCAGTGGTGGCAAATGGAATGGCAAAAATTCAGACAATGGCGACGAAGAGTTTGCAGGACATACGTGGTATTGGAGCCAAAAAGTCGAAAAAACCGCGGATGCTGAGTTTGTTAAATTGACAATAGAAGTGTTTGAAGATGAGAGGCGAGAAAACTCTGTCTATGACTTAACCACTTTTATGCATAAGGGCAAAAAGTGATGTTGTCAATTAAGCGCACACAATCTGGTTTCACCCTCATTGAAGTCATGGTTGCACTGGTAATCTTGGCGTTTATCGTGACAGCTTCTCACCAGATTTTGGATACTTCTATCATGGCCAAAGAAGCATCGGATGAAACGATTGCTGAGCTTGAAGGGTTGCAAACCACCTTTCGCTTGATGGACCAAGACTTCAATCAAATGACCAAACGGGAAGTACGTAACGAAGCGGGGGACTTTAGCCCTACTTACGTTGTTCACGGCCGTTACTCATTGGAAAGCCAATATGATGGGATTGCGTTTGTACGCGATGGCTGGACGAACCCGGTGAGTTTATTACCACGCTCTGAACTGCAAGCTGTGGGCTACCGCGTAAAAGATGATAACCTTGAACGAATTTATCGCGTATATATTGACGAGTTAGATGGAGCTGAGCCACGCGCTCAGGTGCTATTAGAAAACGTTGAAGAACTTAAATTTGAGTTTTTAGACGACAAACATAAATGGCAGGATAATTGGCAGTTAAAAGCGCTGCCACTAGCAGTCGCCGTTACCATTCAAAGACAAGATTCAGAGCCCTTGCGACGTATATTTCTAACCCCAGGAGATGGCAAAGTTACACAAGCAAAAGCGGCTAGGGGCGACGGTAGCAATATCTCCAATGGGCTCGATGATAACCAAAATCGAGATAATAATGCTGGCGGCAATAATAATAACCAGCGAGGAGGCAGGCCATGAGAAAACAGCAAGGCGCTGCACTGATCATCGTATTGTTTATTGTTGCACTGGCCGCGAGCCTTGCAGCTGAGATGTCGTCTTCTTTGATGGTGCAAGTGCAAAAGGCCGCGAATATTCAAACTCATCAGCAAGCTAAATGGTATAGCTACGGCACAGAAGAATTGGTAAAAAAAGTGCTTTTAGAAAGCCGCAAAGATGATCCAGATAAAGTACATTTAGGTCAGCCGTGGGCAATTGACGAAGTTCCATACCCGGTAGATCACGGCACATTAAGCGGAAAAATAACTGATTTACAGGCGTGTTTAAACTTAAATGCGCTGAGAGCACCAAAAGAGCAAAATGCCAAGAGCAATGATACAAACCCAGCGCACAAAGCACTTTTAGAGCTTTTGAAAAACATTGAAGATCTGCCAGCTCAAGAAAGTGAAGAGGCAATGGCAGACAGTGTCTATGACTGGTTAGACGAAGACAGTATTACGTACCGTTCAGGTGCTGAAGAAGATGAGTATATGTCTCGCCAGATGCCCTACATGACTGCCAATAATTTAATGGCGTCAGAAAGCGAATTAAGAGTAATTAAAGGCTTCAACCCATTGGTAATGGAAAAGTTGTTGCCTTATGTGTGTGTTATCCCAGGCAGTACAGATTTAGCCATCAATGTAAACACGGTACTGCCTGAGCAAGCTTTATTATTAAGTGCATTACTTGATGGGTTGAGCTTATCAGGGGCTGAGGCTGTGATTGCCGCGCGCCCGGAAGAAGGATTTGATAACTTGCAAGATTTCTTTACCGAAGCAAAAAATCAAGGTGCTCAGGATACTAAAAAAGCTGAGAAAATTTTCACAATAACAAGCAATTATTTTAAGTTGCGTGCCAAGGCATCATTTGATGAGCGGTTGTTTAAAATGACCTCAATACTCGAAATAAAAGATGGTCGAGCAACTGTATTAGCACGCAAGTTTGGAGGCGTTCAGTGACAGAAAAATTATTGGTCCGTGTCGGCCAGTCACAACAGGAACCTGTCAGTTGGTTAATATGGTCTGATTCAGATTCACAGATCATTGCCAGTGGTGAGTTGGAGCACAGTGGGTTACTTGGAGAGTTAACGGAAAAAGCGTCGGGTCGCAGTGTTGCATTGCTGCTACCAGCATCAAGTGTGCAACTTAAACAAGTTGCCTTACCAACAAAGTGGAATCGCAAGTTGGAAAGGGCGCTACCCTTTATGCTAGAAGAACAGGTCGCCAGTGATATCGATGAGGTGTTCATCGCACTCGGTGAGCCGGCTACAATTGAAGAGCAGCACTATATCAACATCGCTTTGTGTGATTTAGGGTGGCTGCAAAGCTGGATGTCTGTATTTGGTGATTTTGATATTGAACCAACGGTGATAGTCCCAGATGCGTTATTGTTACCAACACCTGAAGAGGGTGCGCTGAGCGCGATTCAATTGCAGCAGCAATGGTTGTTTAAAGGTGCCCATTGGCATATCGGTGCGGTAGAACTTGATTGGGTGAATGATTACTTAATGCTCTCACCCGAGTCAGAAGTTGTACACTATAGCCCCGCTGATAGTTTAGCGACGACCAAGAGTTTAAGCGCCAAAGAAGCTGAATATGATTTACCTTTAGCGATTTGTGCACAGGGCTTAAACGCGCTACCAATAAACTTACGTCAGGGCCCATTTGCCGCGAAGAAAAAACAGCCTCAATGGTGGCGTGATTGGAAGTCTGGTGTGATTGCGGCAAGTGTTGCTTTGTTGGCATTTGTGTCAGTTAAATCTGCACAATTGTTTATGCTGCAAAGCGAAGCGGACATGTATAAAACCCAAGCTATGAGCGTATACAAACAAGCATTTCCAAATAAAGTGGTTAGGCCTCATCTGTTACGAAAACAAATTCAAGGTGAACTTGATGCGCTCAGTGGTGGCGAGCAAGGCGGCTTTTTAGAGTTGACTAACCACTTTGTATCGATTTATTCGCAAGTGGATGATTTTAGCCCAGAGACTTTCCGTTACGACCGTAAACGCAATGAGCTTAGGATCCGAGCAAAAGCGAAAGGATTTCAGATATTCAGCCAAGTGAAGTCTATTCTCGAGCAGAGAGGCATTGAAGTACAACAAGGTGCTCTGAACAATGACGGCGATTATGTCATTGGTGAAATAAGAATTAGAGGTGCAGCATGAAGCAGCAAGTGATTAATTATTGGCAATCGCTTAAAGAGCAGGAGCAAAAGTTACTCATTGTAGCGGGTGTGGTGTTTGTTGTTTTTGTGCTGGTGATGGGCGTGATAAAGCCTCTCAATGCCGGAGTCGAAAAAGCGCAAGCCGATCTGCAAAAGCAGGAAAACTTTCATGCATGGGTTTCAAAAAGTGTTGCACAATTAAAAGCCAGTGGCGCGAACCGTGCCACATCAAGTAATCAGAATTTAACTCAGTTAGTGAACCGTACTCGAGGCAGACATGGCATTCAGATAAGTAAAATGCAGCCTAGAGACAATACGCTAAGAATTAATATCGACAACGTCGAGTTTAACAAATTGGTCAGCTGGCTGGATGTACTTACGAACCAACACGGTGTAAAAGTTGCCAATCTTGATTTAGGTGAGGAGCCACAACAAGGCTATGTGCGTGTTAGTCGATTGGTGTTAGAGAATTAAATATGAAAAATGCAGTTAGTGTAGTATTGGCTTTCTTATTAGCGTTTATTGTTTTTACGGTCGTAAGCATTCCGGCACCTGTTGCTTTACAATTAGTGCAATCACATATCCCAAATAATGTGCGTTTAGGGGCGGTGACAGGCACGCTATGGCAAGGCCAAATTAGTGGTGTTAGATATCAGAATTTACAGTTTAACGATGTGAAGTGGCAGCTCAATGGCTGGGGTATATTGACGGGTCAGCTTCAGGGGAAGTTGAACTTTGGCAACCCGCGCCAAGCATCTGAAATATCTGGTCGCAGTACATTTGGAGTATCATTGTTTGGCAATGATATTGAGTTGAGTCAAACAACCTTAAGGTTTAGCGTAGAGCAAGCAATGCATCAAGTTAATCTACCCCTTCCTGTTGATGCTAAAGGTCGCATCATATTAGAGCTTGAAGAGTTTAACAGTGGTCAGCCTTATTGCGAAAACCTCAAAGGCGATATCAGCAGTCCTGAAATTCAAGTCAAAGGTATGTCAGGTTGGTTTAGCATTGGAGATTTAAGCGGTTTATTAAGCTGTAAATCAGGCGACATCGCTATTGTTGTAGAGCCTGAAAACCTACTTGGGCTTCGCGCAGATGCGACACTTGCAGAGAATATGCAATTTAAAGTTGCAGGAAACGTAAAACCTGACGCTTCACTACCTAAAGAAATTCATGAGGCGGTTAAGTATTTAGGTCGTCCGGATGCTGAAGGTCGATATCCGGTGAGTATGTAATTGATGATGGATTTTAATTACCAGCCTGCACATGAAGCGTTGCTCTCTCAATATTTGGAGCAGCGCCCAGAGGCGCTTAACTTACGTGCGCTTGAAGGTTTTTTGTTTGCCATTATTTGTAGCCCTGATGGTGTTGAACCAGAATTGTGGTTAAGTGAAGTAACCGCTGCGGATGAGCATATTTCCGAAGACGTGGTGTTTGCATTATTGGCCCTGCACCATCAAATTAGTGAACAGGTCTTTACACAGGGCTTTTCACTGCCATTCAACTTGTCATCGTCGTGGCAGGATAAACAACAATGGAGCGTTGGCTTTTTGCATGGCTGCCAAGGGTATTTGAATAAATTGAGTCACTGTGAGCAGCTCTCAGAGGAGTTGCAACAGGCGTTGGTAACCAGTACTGAGTTGTTAGGCTTTTTTAGTCTAGGAAATGAGCAAGTAGAAGCTTACTGTCAATCGATAGAAGCTGACATCAACGTATTTGTGGAGCAACAATACCAACTCGCTGCTGAAATAGCCCCCGCTTACGCTGAGCTAATAGAGCAAGTTGCTGTAAATAGTGGCTTATACGACGAGTAAAATGAAGTGTTAGTAGCTTAAGCAGGAATGCTTAAGCTACATCTAGCTCGATATGTGTGCACCCTTTGGCACATTGTGCGACAGCTTTCTCACCCTCTTTAACTGCAATATTTAAACTAATGGTGTCACCACATGTTTGGCACAATACAGTTTGCCCTTTTGATAATTTTTTGAGCAAGGCTCGCTGTTCATTAAAAGAGCGTGCTCTTAGCTTATTAAATTGTGCTATATCTATCATTAGAATTCCGCTTTATTTATAGCCTTTTTAGCTGCGTCACATATCGTTTTTAATTTAGGTCCGTAAAAGTACAAGTTCAGTTCATGCTCTTGACAATAACGCACATGAAAGACTTTTACTTTTTCGTTTGTAGCGAGTGCTGTCAGCAGGTATGCTGCTTCAGATTCAGTTAATTCAATCTCGCTGGCAATATGCTGCCTAGCTTGCTTCGCTGCAAGACTATATTGTGTTTCGCTGGTCTCTCCAAGGGTATCTACACCTTGCTTTAGCAATTTATCTCTGGGCTCTTTGATCAAAGGGTGATCAATGGTGAATAGTGCTAATACAATCAGTACAAGTAACAGATATTTTTTCATAAAGCTCGCTAATTTGATCTATTCGACTCAATCAAAGTCACAGTGTAATAAAATGCAAGAATCAAAAGCAAGCGAATTACTCAGGAATTATTCGTAGTTTTTGTCACCGTCGTGCGATTTATGGCTACGCGAAAAGCGAGCTGTTGCATATAATATCCTTAGTAAAAGTAAGGTCACTGTAGCAAGTAACCTGTCCAAGGCGCTTAAGGAGCTTGTATGGACAATAAGATCAAAATTAAAAATATTCCCGTTGAGGTCCACACGCCAGAAAACCTTCAACCTGATCGATTTAACCCTCGAAATCGAATTTATGTCCGAGCTGTTAAAGGCATGCATCAACTATTACGCCAGAAAATTGGCTTTTTAGGGATGCTAGCCTTTATGCTTCTTCCTTGGATCAATTTTAATGGACAGCAAGCCGTGTTGTTTGACCTATTTGAACAGAAGTTCAATATTTTTGGTTTGACGTTATGGCCACAAGATTTGACTATTTTGGCATTCATTTTGATGATTGCTGCATTTGCCCTATTTTTAGTAACGACCTTTTATGGTCGAGTGTGGTGTGGTTACACTTGCCCGCAAACAGTTTGGACCTTTATTTTTATCTGGTTCGAAGAAAAATGTGAGGGTTCCGCAAACCAGCGTAAAAAGTTAGATCAACGGCCAATGGATTTTGATAAGTTTCTTAGGAAAGGTGCTAAACATTTTTTCTGGGGCGCTTTTTCACTGTATACGGCTGTCACGTTTGTTGGCTATTTTACGCCGATCAGAACCTTATTACCGGACTTAATGATGCTTTCTGCAAGTGGCTATGCCACTTTGAGTGTGGTCGTATTTGCCGTTTGTACATATGGTAATGCGGGTTGGATGAGGGAGATCATGTGTTTACATATTTGCCCTTATTCGCGTTTTCAATCGGCGATGTTTGATAAAGACACCTTTACGGTCAGTTATGACAACAAGCGTGGCGAAGTGCGAGGACCGAGAGGTCGGAAACAAGATCCGAAAGAGCTTGGTCTAGGTGACTGTATAGATTGCAAGCTCTGTGTTCAGGTCTGCCCCACAGGCATAGATATACGAAATGGTCTGCAGTATGAGTGTATTAACTGTGGTGCCTGTATCGATGCTTGTGATGGTGTAATGGACAAGATGAATTACGCCAAAGGTCTCATCTCATATACCACTGAGCGCAACTTGGAACATGCAAAAAAAGTGACTAAGCCAGTGCGCACAAAACTCATTGGCTATGTACTTATTTTACTGGTGTTGACAGGTGCGCTTGCAATGAATATCGCGATGCGAAAAACTTTTGAATTGGATATTATTCGGGATAGAAATCAGCTATACCGGGTTAACTTTGACGGCATGGTTGAAAACACCTATACACTTAAATTGATCAACAAAGCACAAACTTCGCAAACGTTTTCGATCTCTGTAAGTGGATTGTCTCATTTCGAATTATTAGGAAAGCAAGCGGTTACAGTTGCAGCTGGCTCTACTTTAGATGTGCCTGTATCTGTTGTCATGGACCCCTTCGACTTAAATAAGCCAGTCACAGAGTTCCATTTTGTGCTGTCAAGCGATGGACTCTCTCAGTCACAAATATCCCAACCAACAAACTTTTTTAAAGGCCGTTGAGCCGGTGGCTTCAGGGCTTCACACTTAGTGTGTCCCTGAGGCCATAATATATTTTGCTTCCTATCATACTTCGCTTTATCCTAGTGCGCTGTGACCCACAGGCTTTATTTGCCAATACCAGAACTTTTTACTTTATAAATGGACAGCAGCAATGAGTGACTTTAGTTATCAAAACCTCACGCCAGATTTAATTTTGGATGCAATAGAGAGTATTGGTATTTATCCTGAGTCGGGGCTACTCCCTCTGAACAGTTACGAAAATCGTGTTTATCAGTTTCGCAGCGACGATGCTAAGCGTTATGTGGCTAAATTTTATAGGCCAAACCGTTGGTCTGATGAGCAAATAAAAGAAGAGCATGCGTTTTCATTTGAGTTGGCTGATTCAGAAGTGCCGGTGGTTAGCCCTATCACACGAGATGGTGAAAGTTTGTTTGAACATCAAGGCTATCGATTTGCTTTATTTCCTAGTGTGGGGGGGCGACAATTTGAAATGGATAGTTTGGATCAGCTCGAAGTACTTGGCCGTTACATTGGACGCTTGCACAGTGTCGCAAAACAATACGATTTCACCCATCGTCCAAGTATAAATACCGATAGTTATTTGACACAGGCAAGCCAAGACATTTTAAACAGTGAATGTCTGCCGCATTCGCTGCAATTGGCTTTTTCGACCGTGCTAGAGCAAGTTGTTAAAAAAACGGAAGAAAAATTTGTAGTTAATGATACGATCAGATTGCATGGAGACTGCCATGCTGGCAATATTCTGTGGTCTCAAGAACAATTGATGATCGTAGATTTAGATGACTGCCGTCAGGGACCCGCTATTCAAGATCTCTGGATGATGTTAAATGGCGATCGCCAAAATCAAGTATTGCAACTAGACACTTTGCTAGGTGGTTATGAAGAGTTTAGTGATTTAGATATGGCTCAGTTACAGCTGATTGAACCGTTAAGAGCAATGCGTATGATCCATTATATGGGGTGGTTGGCAAAACGTTGGCAAGATCCTGCCTTTCCAAGGAACTTTTCTTGGTTTGCGACAGACAAATATTGGGAACAGCAGATCTTGGCACTAAAAGAACAATTGGCCGCGCTAGATGAGCCGGCACTAACAGTTTATCCATAAAATTTAAGAGAGAAAGTACATGTTAAAATCTATTAAAGTGGCATTATTGGCGCTATGCATGCCACTTGCTGCATTCGCTGCTGAATTCAAAGAAAGTGTGCACTATGAAACACTGACTTTAGAAAAGAGCAAAACGCCCAGAGTAATTGAGTTCTTTTCTTTTTATTGTCCTCATTGTTATAAATTTGAGGGACCAGCGCGCGCTTTACAAGCGAGCTTGCCCATAACTGTGCCATTCGAAAAAATCCACGTGAACTTTATGGGGGGTATTCCGCCTGAAGCACAGTCATTTTTAAGCTATGGCTACATCATTGCGAAGCAGTTTGGTGTTGATTCTCAGGTAGTTGAACAAATCTTTAAGACCATACATGAGCAAAATGGTCGTTTTGCAAGCATGAAAGACGTTCAGAAATTATTAGAAGCGCACGGCGTATCAGCTGAGAAGTTCGACTCTGCATTGGCAAGTATGCCTGTTATCTCTGCAGAGAAAGCAATGCAAGATGAGCAAAAGAGATTCAGCGAAGCTGGTGCATTGAAAGGCGTACCTACTTTTATTGTTAACGATAAATATCGTGTTATAACGCATTCATTAAGAAGCCAAGCCGAGTTCAACGAATTAGTTAAACACTTACTAGAAAAATAATTGTCGGAGAATATCATGTTGAAATCAATTAAAGCTGCCTTGTTGGCACTTATGTTGCCATTGGCGGCCAACGCAATGACTTTTGAAGCAGGTAAACACTATGAAGTGATTGCTGAGCGTGGCACTAAAAAGCCAGAAGTGACGGAGTACTTTTCATTTTATTGCCCAGCATGTAATAACTTTGAAGGCCTAATAGATCAATTTAAGCCTAAGTTAGACTCTGGTGTTAAGTTCAAAAAAAGCCACGTTGACTTTGTTGGTGTCCGTGATCCTGAACATCAAAAAATGATTGCTACAGCATTGGCGACAGCAGAGGTATTACCTCAGAAAAAACAAATTGTATCGGCAATTTTTAGTCACATTCATACTAAGCGTGGAAAGTTTAATGAGCTTGCAGACATTAAAGATGTGTTTGTTGCTCAAGGTGTAGATGGCGCGAAATTTGACAAGATGTACAAGAGTTTTTCTGTACGTACTAAAGCCTCAAAAATGGCGAGACAGCAAAAACAACTTCAAGATAAAGGTGCTTTATCAAGTGTACCTACATTTATCGTTAATGGTAAATATAAACTGGTATTAGGTAGAAGTTCTGGTATTACAAGCCCGGATGATATCGCTAAACTAATTAACTACTTGGCGAGTAAATAACAAAACGTTTGGCATACAAAAAACCCCGCATGTGCGGGGTTTTTTGTTCTAGGGCAAAGTGACTTACTTACGAGTTAAAAATACACCTGATTCGACATGGTGCGTATAAGGGAACTGATCAAATATAGCTATTCGCGAGATAGTATGCGTCTCAGTTAATATCTCGAGGTCCCGCTCCAGTGTATCTGGGTTGCAAGAAATGTAGATAATATTGTCGTAGTTACTCACTAAGCGACAGGTTAGTTCATCCATGCCTGCACGAGGTGGATCAACTAAAATTGTCTGACAGTTGTAGGATTGTAAATCTATTCCGTTGAGTCGAGAAAAGGTGCGTTTGCCTTGCATTGCGTCAGTAAACTCTTCACTCGACATGCGAATAATATCGAGGTTACCGACTTGGTTCGCTGCAATATTGTACTGTGCAGAATGGACTGATGATTTTGATATTTCAGTTGCAAGAACGCGGTCGAAGTGCTCAGCTAAGGCGATAGAAAAGTTACCATTACCGCAATAGAGCTCCAGCAAATCATTTGATAGTGGGACCGCGATGGATTTTGCCCATGACAACATTTTTTCATTCACTTTGGCGTTAGGCTGTGTAAAGCTATTTTCTACCTGTTGGTAAATATACTCTTTACCATCTACATTGAGCCTTTCAGTCACAAAGTCATCACCAAAAACGACTTTTTGCTTTCGCGCGCGGCCAATAAAATCAATTTTATATGTTTCTTGTAGCTCAGCTCTAAGCGCAGTCATCGCTTGTTGCCAGTCATCATCCAACTTTTTGTGGTAAAGCAAACTAACTAATATCTCACCACTGAGTGTTGAGAGGTAGTCGATTTGAAATAGCTTACGTCTCAGAATTTCATTGTGACGTAATTTATTCATCATCACTTGCATAAGCTCATTGACCAATGGAGCACCAGGATCAAATTGGTCAACGCGTATTTTCTCTTTGCTTTGTTGATCAAACATTATGTGATACAAGTCTTCACCATCGTGCCATACTCGAAATTCACAGCGTTGCCTGTAGTGACTTTTTTCAGAGTCATAAACCTCTAATTCAGGTGCGTTAAAGCGTGCAAATTGCGTGCTGATGCGCTGTTTTTTTTCTGATAGCTGTTGGCTATACAAAGAAGTATCAATATTGATCACGGCCATGCTGAGATTACCTTTATGTATTGCAAGGAGGCGCTATTTTAGGTGGCGAGGAACATTTGTCCAGTGCTTACCATTAAAATTGCACTTTTATTGAACAAAATAGCTTTAGCTTTGGCGTATATGGCCGATAATTAACTGATAGGGTATAGCGGAGAGCAATCATGAAGATCGGACAGTTGAATCAGCTGTTAAACCCAGCGATGCAGCACAATGCTGCGAAAGCTAAACCGACCATTCCTAATATCTCAATAAACTCCGATGTTTATCAAGGTAATAAGTCTCAGGTCGCAGCGAAAGTGCTCGATGATAAGTTGGCGCAAGCGCTTGGCATTGAAAAAAAAGAAGAGCAAGAAAAACCGCTCTTTGATTTCGAAGAGATTGTCAAAAATGTCCTTGGCTTTGTGCAAGGTGCAATTAACAAAGCAAAAGCTGATGGCAAAGATGATGACACATTAAAAGGTATGTTTGAGCAAGCCCGCAAAGGGGTGCAAATGGGGATTGATGAAGCGACCGATGAATTAACCGAATCTGGTTTATTGAATGATGACATCACAGAGGGAATTGAAAAGTCCAAAGAGGGCATCTTTAAAGGCTTGGATGAATTTGAAAAAGAGCTATTTGATCCAAGCCCTCAACATTTGTCAGTGAGTGCGGCTCAATTTGCGAGTTTATCTAATAAAGCTGAGTACGCATTTACTACCGCAGAAGGCGATGAAGTAGTTATTTCATTTAGCGATGCTTATAGCCAGTCACGTGCAGCTAGCTACGAGCGGGATGGAAACAATGTCGGTTTTGCCTATGGGGAGAGTCAATCTCAAGAAGTGAGCTTCTCTATAAGTGTCAATGGTGAGCTTAATGAAAAAGAACAAGAAGCCATTAATGCGATGATGGAAGATATTCGAGATGTCAGTGATTCGTTTTTTGCGGGTGAATATGATGAAGCGTTTGAACTTGCTCAAGGGTTAAGTCTTAACAGTGAACAAATATCAAATTTCACGATGGATTTAAGGCAGAGTAAAACATCAGCGGCTATTGCACAGTATCAACAAAGTAACCCAATGAAAGAGTTGGAGCAGGCGTTTGCACCACTTGATAAGAGGCTCGAAGGAATTAACGCCGATGCGGAGTCTTTGGGAATACAAGCACAATTGCCAGATATTATGGCCTGGATGAATGAAGGGCAGCAAAGGCTCAATCAGTTTTTAGATTATGCACAATCCTATTTTGGAGCGTTAAATAATAAAGCTGAAACGCAAAATAGCTAGATAGCTTGCGCGGCGCAGTTTATTTTATGTGTATAGCATGGCAAACTTCAGTCCTCGTTTTTTGGGGGATTGAAGTTTGCCGCATATATTAGTTTTTGATTCAGGAATTGGTGGGACAAGTGTTTTATCAGAGCTTCAGCAAAGGCTTCCTGAGGCACGATACAGCTATGTAATGGATAATGCGCTTTTACCCTACGGACTCCAGTCACAAGAAACAATTACCAATAGGTTAAAATCACTGTTGTTTTGGATACACCAAAATGACCTGAACGTTGATATTATTGTTATTGCGTGTAATACAGCTTCTACCTACGCGTTAGAGACTGCCAGAAAGCACACTGAAATCCCAATCGTTGGTGTGGTGCCTGCCATTAAGCCTGCAGCTCATAGTAGCGTCAATAAACACATTGGGCTCCTTGCAACGCCCGCGACTTCTAAAAATGCATACACAGCTAATTTGATTTCAAATTTTGCACAAGAATGTAGAGTAGATATTTACCATTCGACAGAATTGGTCAATATTGCTGAGTCTTATTACTGGCATAGAGAATTACCCTATGAGCGGTTGAAAGAGGAACTGAAACGCTTAAAAGTAAATCCTTGCCTCGATAGACTCGTCTTAGGTTGTACTCATTTCCCAATCATTAAAGAGGCACTGAAAGAGCTTTTGCATAATGAAGTTGAATTGGTGGATTCAGGTTACGCAATTGCAAAGCGGGTAGAGTATCTATTAATGCAAACAAGTAGATTCTCGATGGTAAGTAGCGTAAGTAGCCAAACAGCTGTTGAAGCAGAAGAGATAGCGCCACCTCAAATTGACATGACGCATTGGTACGCGACACACACAAATGGCGCCGCACAGTTTTCAAAGCTGCAGTTAATTAAGCTAGAGAATTAGGCTCCGATTCTTCTTGCTTTTGCTTTGCTTCGCGGACTTTTAAAGTACGCTGTTGAAATTCCATTTCATTGAGTTCTTTAATTGCCTTGTTTGCATCGCTTTCAGACATTTCAACAAAACCAAAGCCTCTTCTTTTCCCAGTATTTTTATCTTTTAATAAACGAACAGAGAAAACTTGCCCTTTTTCTTCAAAAAGCTCTCTAACTGCTTGTTCATTTGCTCTATAGGGTAAATTACCTACATAAAGCGTTTTAGTTGGAATTGTGTTGCTATTGTCCGGCTGCGCAATAGTTGTTTTATTAATTGTTAGTGCTACCAGACCACCTACCACAATACCAAGTGCAAATAAAATCGCGGAGTCGATTTGGTTATTTGCGAATAAAAACGTCACTATCGCATACCCAAGAATTGCGAGTATAAAAATAGTAACGAGTGTTTTACGACCTGAAGAATTCATAACGATCTACCAATAAACAGTGAATACACATTAATTTAACAAAGAAAGGTTGCTATCTTAACGACTTAATTAAACATCGCAATAATAAAATATAGATGTTGTGTAAAATTATGCCGATTTATTGAGCTTTAGGCGCCTTAAGGTGTGGTTTTGTTTGGATTTTGAGCGTTTGAATGTTTTTTTAAAAGTTTAATAAAAAAACGCTTGCGCGTTTTAAAAATCCCCCTATAATGCGCACCCACTGACACGGAACAACACGCTGAAAAGCAAGAAGCAAAGTGAAGGTGAAAGTTAAATGGAAAGCTTAATTAAGAAAAATTAAATTTTCTAGTTGACTTTAAAAGTGAAGCGGTTAATATGGCGCTCCACTTCGCAGCAACGCTGCGGTAACTAACCAAAGGTTAGTTACATTGTTCTTTAAAAATATGAAGCAATCATCTGTGTGGGCACTCGTACAGATTGAGTTCTAACAGCTCTTGATTCAGGAGCAAAAGAATTAGAGTCTCAATTTCTTATGAGTGACTATATAGTC
>NZ_JASJUT010000008.1:0-286624 GCF_030135505.1 Pseudoalteromonas obscura | reverse complement strand
TGACCCTGAATGACACCAGCTATAACAGTACGGAAACGGGATCTGCCAGCTTTAGTTTCAGCAGTGCAGAGGTCGGTGCAACCTACAGTTATACCCTCAATAGCAGCAATGGTGGAACGGCTGTGACGGGCAATGGCAATATTACCAGTGCCAGCCAAACGGTGAATATCGCGGATATCAGTGGCTTAAATGACGGGACATTAACCTTATCGGTGACGGTGACTGACAGTGCGAGTAATGTGGCCACTGCTGTAACGGATACGGCCAGTTTGGATACAACCAAGCCAACGGTAACGACATTTAGTGCCTCAGATAGCAATTTAAAAGCGGGCGAAACGGCGACCATCAGTATTGTGCTGAGTGAAGCCAGTACCACCTTTAGTGAGTCGGATATCAGTGTGTCAGGGGGCACACTGAGTAACTTTAGCGCGACGTCCAGCACCCAATATAGCGTGTTATTTACTCCAACAGCGGACTCACAAAGCAATGCCACCTTGGACATTGCAGCCGATACATTCACCGATGCAGCGGGCAATAACAATACGGCCGCGACCCAGTTGCCAATCACGGTAGATACCAAAGCACCGAGCGGTCACGGTGTGGCATTCGACGATAGCTTGTATTCAAACACCGAAAAAACAGCGGCGTCCTTTACCTTTAGTAGCGCAGAAGTGGGCGCAACATACAGCTACACCATTTCGAGCAGCAATGGTGGCACAGCGGTGACGGGCAATGGTACCGTGACGTCAGCCAGTCAGCAGTTATCCAACTTGGATTTAAGCGCCCTAAACGACGGTACGCTGACTTTATCCGTAACTTTAACGGACACCGCGGGCAATGCCGCCACAGCAGTGACCGCCAGCAGCACGTTAGATACTACAAGCCCAATGGTAACGACGTTCAGCGCCTCTGATCCTACGCTTAAAGTCGGAGAAACGGCGACTGTTTCAATTACATTAAGCGAAACCAGCAATGATTTTTCTGTCGAAGACATCAGTGTATCCGGTGGCACCCTAAGTAATTTTTCGGCAAGTTCTGGTACGCAATATAGTGTTGTGTTTACGCCTAACGAAAATACAGAAGCCAATGCTACTTTAGACATTAATGCGAGTAAATTTACAGATAGTGCAGGTAATGCCAATACAGCTGCACAACAGTTGATCTTGAGTGTTGATACCAGCATTCCTAGTGGGCATGCAGTAGATATCGATCAGACATTGATCAACCGTGACAATGAATCTGCATTGAGTTTTACGTTAACTGGTTTAGAGGGGGCAGGCACGTTTACCTACAGCGTAACAGACTCAAATAATCAGTCTGTTACGGGTAATGGGAATATTAATGCTGCTACGGCTCAGGTGTCTGCGGTTAATGTCAGTAACTTAGCAGAAGGTACTTTGACGTTAGCGGTGATTATCACTGATGCGGCTGGGAACAGTGCTAGCCTTATCTCTGATACAGTTACCAAAAAATACAATGTGGCACCAACACTTAGTGGGGATCCTGCGAATTCCATTGCGCAAGGACAAGCATATAGCTTTACCCCAACTCTGGTTGACCCTGATGAACAAGACACACATACCTATAGCGTTACAAATTTACCCAATTGGCTAACCTTCAATTCGGGCACAGGAAGCCTTTCTGGTACCCCAGCGGATTCAGATGTAGGTCAATACAATGGTATTTTGATCTCCGTGAGTGATGGAACGGATACAGCCTCCTTGACGAGCTTTAATCTTGAAGTAACCAATGTCAATGATGCACCGAATGGCACAGCCTTTAGTTTTTCTACAGAAGAAGCGGGGCTGCTAAGTATTAGCGCACAGGCGGGCTTGTTGAGTACGGCAACCGATGACGATACTGATAGTGGCGATACATTAATAGTAGAGCAGGTTTCAGCCCCGTCATTTGGTCAGTTAACGCTGAACACAGACGGTAGCTTTACCTATCAACATGATGGAAGTGAAAACCACGCAGATCAGTTTACTTTCCGAGTCAAAGACGCATCCAATTCAGTTTCTGAAACCTACACGGTATCCATTACGGTAACGCCTGTCGCAGATGCGCCTACGGCTGTTAATGACGTACTTACAGTGACAGAGGACAATTCAGGAACTTTAGATCTGCTGGCCAATGATAGCGACCCTGAGCAGGATATCGTAGCATCGTCAGCAACTGTGATCACAGCCCCAACAAAAGGCACAGTCACCATATTAAACGGCGTTGCAACATATTCGCCAAATAGCGATGAGAATGGAAGTGATTCGTTTACCTATGCGGTAAAAGATGCACAACAAAACACTTCTAACACTGCAACAGTATCGGTGACTATTACTGCTCAAAATGACCTTCCAGTGGCAAAAGAGTTGGTGATCAATACTTCCGAAGATACCGATTCAGATCCGCTTCAGGTGCGTGCTCAAACCACGGATATTGAAGATGGCATTCCTACGGGAGATTTAGCAATAGCTTCACAGCCTGCCAAAGGTTCGGTGGCAATTGATCAACTGCAAGGGACATTTACTTATCAACCAAGCGCAAATCAAACGGGCGCAGACAGCTTTACGTATACCGTGGCAGATAGTGCTGGCGACGTGTCTGCACCAATGACCGTTACGGTCAACATAGGTGCAATAAATGATAAACCAGTAGCTGTTGGAGATAGCGTGACGACCAACGAGGATGTCAGCACTACGTTATCAATTCTATCCAACGATAGCGATGTTGAAGATCAAGGCTTTAATGGCGCCAACATTACACTTGAAGATCAAGGAAATGGCGCAGGAAATTACGCAAAAGCGGTGGTCACGATTCAAGCCGATGGGCAGTTAAGTATTGCACCTGTTGCAGATCAAAACGGTGTGCTTACGTTTAACTATACACTGACCGATAGCGAAGGGTTAGTGTCAGATCCGGCGACAGTCAACGTGACGCTTACACCGGTCAATGATGCGCCAGTGGCGAACGACAATACGGCGAGCTTGCAAGAAGAAGGGTCTTTTGAAGTCAATGTTCTGGGTAACGATACTGATGTTGATGATAATGACAGCTTTAATCTATCAAGTGTTACGGTTATTGACCAACCTCAATTCGGTCAGGCAGTTGCAAACGCACAAGGCGCTATCGTCTATACACCTAATGAGCATTACTTTGGTGACGATTCATTTACTTACACAGTTCAAGATACAGCGGGAGCAACATCGAACAAAGCAATAGTCACTATGACAGTGACCCCTGTCAACGACGCTCCAGTGGCACAAGCGCAAGCCCTTAGTTTAGATGAAGATGCCAGCATAGTTGTGACGTTAAATGCCACGGACCAAGAAAATGATTCACTGAGTTACCGAATTTTAACGGGTGTCTCCAACGGTACATTAGTACAGCAGTCAGGTACAACTTGGTTATATACCCCAACGTCAGATTTTAATGGTGGCGATAATTTCACCTTTGTAGCTAATGATGGCACTGACGACTCTGAAGCTGCCAGTGTAACCTTGACCGTAAATCCCATTAATGACCAACCAACGGTGACAAGTCAACAAGTTAATGTGGATGAAGAAACTGCCATTGCTATTACTTTGAGTGCTCAGGATATCGATAATGACAGCCTGACCTATCAAATTGTAGGTGAACCAAATAGGGGGACTTACCTACTCAGTAATAATGTTGTGACCTACACGGGTAATCTAAACGACTTTGGCGAGGATAGCTTTACGTTTAAAGTCAATGATGGACAAATTGACTCCGACCTTGCGACGGTCAATATCACCATTAATAACATCAATGACGCACCGGAAATATCGGGTACGCCGAGTGAGCAGGTAAACGAAGACAGCACATATAATTTTGTGCCAACCGCAGGCGATAAAGATGGTGATGCTCTGTCGTTCACGATTGAAAATAGGCCAAACTGGCTTAGTTTTAATACCGCAACAGGGGCGTTAACAGGCATTCCAGAGAATAGCCATGTTGGAGTGTATAACAATATTGTGATCAGCGTATCTGATGGGGAGCTTTCGACTTCACTAACTGCGTTTTCAATTACAGTAAATAATACCAACGATGCGCCGACTATTGGCGGTGTTCCATTAACATCTGTGGACGAAGACAGTGCGTATAGCTTTACGCCTGTAGCGGCCGATGTTGATGGCGATACGTTGAGTTTCAGTGTTCAAAATGCGCCTGCTTGGGCTAGCTTTAACCCTTCAACAGGCGCACTCACAGGTACACCACAAGATCCTGATGTCGGTAATTATACAAACATTACGGTGTCAGTGAGTGATGGCCAAGCGTCAGCGACATTGGCGGCCTTTGACATTGCGGTCAATAATACCAATGACTCACCTGTCGGTCTTAACCGTAGTTTCAACGTCAATGAAGGTGGATCATTAGGTGTTGATGCTAGCAATGGCTTACTCAGCAGTAACTTTGTATTTGACGATGACCTTGATAGCGCCGATTTTCTATCAATTGTTGATATCAGTCAGCCGTCATTCGGCACACTTACTATCAATGCTGATGGTAGTTTCACATATCAGCACGATGATAGCGAAACACAAAACGATAACTTCACTTACCGAATTCAAGACAGCTTTGGGACATTGTCAAATGTTGTCACCGCAAGTATTTCAATTGCGCCAGTTTCTGAAGCACCTATCGTGCAAGACGACAATGCGCAAACGAATGAAGACACGGCAGTTACCATCAACTTGCTGGACAATGACTCGGATCCTGAAGGGGATATCGTGGCCTCTTCGGCAATCGTAGTTGATCAGCCAACAATTGGTGCTGTTTCAATTGAAAATGGTGTAGCGACTTACACGCCCAACTTAGATGTAAATGGCTCTGACCTATTTACCTATATTGTATCTGATCAAACGTCAAATAACTCGGAGAAAGCGACGGTATCGATCGTCATTTCCCCCGTAAATGATAGGCCTCAGGTACAAGCGATCAATGCAAATATTGAAGAAGATGCACAGCAAACAAGTATCAATGTAAGAGCATTTGCAACAGATGTTGAAGATGGCATTCCCACCGGCGCGATAGCACTGGTAGCACAGCCCGTCAAAGGAAGTGCAGTAGTTAACAACGCAGCAGGAGCCATAAATTATACGCCGTTTGAAAATGAAGAAGGGGCTGACAGTTTTACTTACACCATAGCTGATAGCAATGGCACAGTATCTGAATTGGGCAGTGTTTCTATCAATATTGGTCAAGTGAACGATGCGCCAATTGCGACTGATGACAGTATTAATACACTAGAAGATACACAAGTCACTCTAAGCGTATTGAGTAATGATAATGATGTCGAAGATGCGGGTTTCAATGGCGCGAATATCACATTGCAAAATGACGGAACGTTTGATTTTGCAATCGTATCAATATTGGCTGATGGCCGCTTGCAAATCGACCCTGTACAAGATCAAAATGGTCAGTTTAATTTCACATATACTTTAACTGACAGTGAAGGGTTAAGCTCTTTACCAGCCACTGTCACACTCACAATAGACGCGGTCAACGATGCTCCAGTAGCCACTGACGATACTGCATCGCTTGATGAAGAGGGGGTTTTTGCCGTCAATGTCTTAGGTAATGACCTAGATGTAGATGGTAACAATGAACTTGATGTATCAACTGTGACCGTAGTCACGTCGCCGACAAAAGGGCAAACGACCATCGATAGCTTAGGCCGTATCGTCTACAGTGCCAGCACAAATGAAGTGGGCAATGATAGCTTCACTTACACTGTCAGGGATAAAGCTGGGGCGTTGTCTAATATTGCGACTGTTGTGATGACGATAGACAATGTCAATGACGCACCTCAGGCGCAAGATGACCGCTATTCTGAAGAAACCTTTGATGAGGCTACTGGAACTTACCGCTTGGCTGTTTTGAATAACGACAGTGATGTTGATATTGGCGATTCACTTACCCTGTTGAGTGCACAGGCTTCAGTGGGCAATGTGCAGGTCCAAGGAAGTGAGCTTATTTATACACCAGAAGCTTCTTTCAATGGTGTCGTTATTATCGAGTATGTTGTTAAAGATGAAGTGGGGGAGATAAGTCGCGCGATAGCTGAGCTTACGGTAAATAGAAATGATGCACAGGGCACGCCACCCTCAATCACCGTACCGGCTGATGTGAATGTAGACGCAACCGCATTGTTTACCAAAGTGAACCTGGGGAACGCCACTGCTACCGACAGCAATGGCAACGTGATTGGTGTGTCACTCGTCGACAATAACGTGTTGTTCCCTCCTGGCCGGCACCTTGCCACTTGGAGAGCTGAGGACGGCAATGGCTTGAGTACATTTGCAACTCAGAATGTATTCGTCAACCCGTTAATTTCTTTGGCTAAAGATGTTCAGCTTTCAGAAGGCCAGAGCTTTACTTTAGGCGTTTATTTAAATGGAGAGGCTGCTCAATACCCTGTGGAAGTGCCTTATACAATTTCTGGATCTGCAACGAGCGCAGACCATACATTATCCGATGGTTCAATCACCATCAATTCGGGCATCGAAGGACATATCACATTCAATATTTTTGAAGACGGGCAAAGCGAAGGTAACGAATCCATTATTGTGACGTTGGATGAAACGTTAAATAGAGGAGCCAAATTCACCACGCAAATTACCATTGTTGAAGATAATGTCGCACCTGATATCGAATTAAGTGCCTCTCAAAATAATGAGCGACGTACCACTGTGACTGCCAATGAACAGTTAGTAACTATTTCCGCACAGGTTACAGATCCTAACTTAGGCGATACAGTTTCATTGCAGTGGGTACCGTTAAATACCGAACTACAAAATATCAGCACTGTCGAAAATGAATTTGTATTTTCCCCACAGGCGCTGACAACAGGTGTTTATGGTGTTTCGATTACGGCATTGGATAATGGGCAGCCAAGTCTTTCAAGCACCGCTCAAATATATCTAGAAGTGGTCCCCGAATTGGCAGTTTTGACTGGCCAAGATACAGATGGAGACCTGATCCCAGACAACGAAGAAGGTCACACAGATTCTGATAATGATGGTATTCCCGATTACCAAGATGCAATCACCGATTGTAACGTTATGCAAGAGCAGGTGACTGAGTCTTCGCAATTTTTAATTGAAGGCGAGCCGGGCGTATGTATTCGAAAAGGAGTGACTATTGCGCAAAATAGTACCGGTGGAGTGCAGTTGCTACCAGAAGAAGTTCAAGCGGATGATGTGGCAACAAATATAGGTGGCCTATTTGATTTTATCGCTGTTGGCCTTCCTCAAGCTGGAGACAGTTATAGCATTGTTATTCCGCAGCGCAATCCGATACCAGTCAATGCTGTATACCGCAAGTTGAAAGGCACCCAGTGGGTTGATTTTGCAGTTGATGAGCAAAATAAAATATTTTCGTCATTAGGAGAGCCTGGCTATTGTGCTCCTCCGGGTAGTGATGTGTGGCAAGCTGGCTTAACTGAGGGGCATTGGTGCGTAAAACTACAAATTGTGGATGGTGGCCCAAATGACGATGATGGCATTGCCAATGGTAGTATTATTGATCCAGGAGGTGTCGCGGTGATCAGCAACGGCAATAATCTACCAGTTGCGATATCTGATGAGTTAACAGTAGGGGCTGGTCAATCAATTCAAATTGATGTGTTGGCGAATGATTCAGATGGCGATGGAGATGCTCTGACTATTACGAGTGCCTCAGTCGATTTTGGCGTGGTTACAATTGAAGACAATAAGCTGATTTATACTCCGCCACTGACATTTGTGGGATTAGCCACAATTCAATACAGTATTACTGACGGCCAAGGAGGTACAGCAAGTAGCACAGTTACAGTTAATTTAGCGGTGAATTCAGCACCAAGGACTCAGCTTGACCAAGCTTCGACAACAGATAGGGCTGCAATAACCATCAATGTACTTGACAATGACTTTGACGTAGATGGTGATACGTTTTCTATCATAGAAGCGATTGCGCAAAATGGCGCCGTAAGCATCAATGATGATGGGACATTAACCTATACACCCAGATCCGGTTTTGAAGGTGTCGATATCGTTACTTACACAGTTGTGGATAGCAAAGGGGCAATATCTCAAGGGATGGCGCAGGTGACGGTAACTGCGTACAAAGCTGTCAATATTGAAAATAAATCGTCAGGTAGCCTAGGAGGAGGCCTAATAGTGATACTTTCTGCGTTAATAATACGAAGACGAAAAGCAATATTACCTAGCTTTGCTTTGGTTTCAATGAGTTGTTTACTTTCTAACACTGCGTATGCAGATAGCTGGACTTTAAAGGGGACTTTAGGCGAAGCGAGAGCCAGTGATAGAGTTGATAATAATAACTCCGGTTTACAAATAAAGAATGTGGACGATACAAGTGAATCGTGGTCAGTTAGTAGCTATTACGAGCTATTACCGAGTTGGCATGTTGGTATTGGGTATGTTGATTTAGGACAAGGGCGAGTTGATTTTGAAGGAACGAGTTTGTCTCCAGCCGAGGCTCATATTGCGGTGTCGCGCATAGCACCCGTTTTACCTGAAGGGTTTACTGTGCAGGTCAACTACGATTTGTTTACCTGGAATAATATTTCAAGCGAAGTATTTGTTGGTGCATTTGACTGGGAATACAAGATAAACAGCACGCGAGATAATCGTTTTTTGCAAAGTTATGAAGCGGGTGAAACAAATGCTTTTATGGGGGCTGAGTTGGGATATAAGTTCAATCAACGCCTTGAGGTAGGAGTTCAATATCGTTACTTTGATATTAGTGAAAACAACATCAGTGATTTTTCGTTGTTTGTCGGAGTACAATTTTAAGTTAACTAGACTGTCAGAGAGCAATCGCTCACTGACAGTCTAATTTTAATTGCATTTTCCAGCTTAAGTATCATGCTAATTCTGAGTGTCAGAATTTCTCCTACCTCTTGTTTAAAATCGATCAATGACGGTGCTTATATGTAATTAATGTTACATAAAATTGTTAAAGGTTACAGCCCCAGTATTAGTTTAATCGTTTGCATCGGCTCACTTAAGTATCTAAGAGTTTGAGTTCTTTCTCTAGGTTGTTGAATAAGCATCAATAAGAATAATCTAATATTATGTGTTGATTTTGTTATCGGTGTAAATTTTTTGGGGTGTTTTTGTGGGCGGTGTGCGGTTTTTGTTCTTTTATTATTTGTAGTATGTCTTGGGTAGTATTTTTCACATCTTATATTGGCAATGAAAAGATTAATATAAACGACGATTAATTTGTTTTTTGTTGATCTTAATTTCACTAAAGTGTATAAACTCACTTAATTTAAAGTGGTCTGATGTTTTTAAATGGAATTAATGCGCCGATATATGAGTTCTGCTCTTTTTGATAGTTCATACTTATCGAATTCAGTAGCTTTAAAAACCCTCGTAATTATATTTTCATGTGTAATTTCGGTTGCGTATTATGAGGGTTTTTACTACCAATATAATCATCCTAAATGGATGGCTTTTGACGTTTTTTGTACTCTTGTTTTTATATATGCTATCCGCTCTTGCAACGCTGTTAAGCTTAATTTAATAGGTGTAACAATTAGCATGTTAGTTTTATACATGCTTGTTTCTTTAGCTTGGGCTCCAAACACGTTTGAATCCCTGTTGTTTATCTGCAGGTTTTTAGCTTATACCTTATCGATACATATAATCGTTTCTTCTTTCTCTAAAGAAAAGCTATTTGGCATACTAACTGATAGCGTTCTATATACTTCTATATTTTTTAGCGCTGCTACGATTTACGAAAGATATTGGTTAGACATTCCTTATTCAAGCCAAAACTTCTCTCCAATAGGGTTTGTGAATTACCTAGGTCATGTATTAAATATCTGGATCCCAATACTGGTTTTATCTATTTACAGTAAGCGTAAATCTTTCCCTCATTTGCTGTGTGGCCTTATCAGTTTGGCATTTCTAATGCACTTGTTGGTTGAGTCAAACATTCGGGGCACTATCCTAGGGCTGTTGCTGGGAGAAATAGTGGTCATATGTACTATTTTGCTCAAAACAAAAAAAATACCTATTAAGTATTTTTCAATTTCAGTTGCATTTTTGTGCGCGATAGTGAGTTTTAACGCTATTGATGAGTTGGGTTTATCAAAACTGGAAAGGCAGTTTAAATCGATTCAGTCATTGGACACTGGAAGAGAGGATTTGTTTTTGAATACATTAGATATGATCAAGGACAATCCGCATGGAGTCGGCGTAAACAGCTTTGAATTAATTCACCAGAAATACGCAAAAGCGGGCACAGAAAACTCTTCTCCTTATATTACTGAGCTAAGTATATTGAAAACACCTTATAACATATTGTTAAAATTCTACAGTGAACTTGGGTTTATAGGTGGCTCTCTATTTTTAGTAATTTTTGGCTTTATTTTCGTTCAGGCGTTTGTAAATTTGTTGAAAGGGGATTACGTAGATGCTTGGATCTTTATGGCTGTATTCTCCTTGTACTTCCATTCTATGTTTAGCTCTGTATTTTTAACTCCTGCAAGTTTGTTTTTTTCGATTTTTTTATTCTCGCTTATGCTTTTGAGAGGAAATAACTACTTTTCCAGAACTGTTAGTTTGGAAATAAAACCCGTTCTTCTATATCTACCGATAATCATAATTTTAGGCTATTTGTCTACCTTAAAAACAATATCAGGAAATTTGTCGACTACAGGGTACCGCCTAGGTGAAACAGATAGGGTGAAGCATGCACTTGAAGTGAATCCTTATGATTATTTTGCGGCACTAAGATTGTTTGAACTGTATTTGATAATGGAGCGTAACGAAGAAAAAGCGTTAAAAAGCTTAGAGCATGCAATAGAACTATATCCTTACAATTTATATATGTTAATTCGAGCTGCCGAGGTTGCTGCTCAAATTGGGCTTAATGATAAAGCTGAAGCGTATAAAGCGCGCGCTTTAGAGATAAACCCACACAATAATCAAGCTTTATCAGTAAACACGGGAGGGAAGGTACGAGAATAAATAGCAAAACTAATACACCCTCACTTTCAAAAGTACCGAGTTCATTGATGAACGTTATTTTATTAAAGGAAAACAACGAAAATGAATAAATTACATTATCTCGCCCTGACGCTACTCGCTTGTCTTAGCGTTTCAGGATGTGGCGGTAGTGGTGATAAAGCGTCAAATGACGCAGGCAACCAACCTGTTGTTCAACCGGACCCAAAACCGGATCCAAAACCGAATCCAGACCCCGATAAAGGAGTCGCAGATCATACTGTGAAGCAATCTAAATTAGGTAGCAGCCGCATCCAGGAAACAACTTCAGGTGCACATGATTTAGCCGCGACAGTCTCTATTGTTACTAAAAAAGCAAGCTCTGAAAACTATAGCTTGTCGAATGCCGCAACGAACTAATTAAATTAAAGAATAAATAAAGGGAATATATGTTTACTAAAAATGCGATAGCAGTTGCCCTTGCAGCTGTGAGCGCTATGTCTGCGCCTGCAATTGCCGCTCAGCTTAACCATCAAGGTACATTAACTAATTCAAATACTCAGGAAGCTGTGAACGGCACGGTTTCAATGACGTTTAAGTTGTACTCACAAGATCAGGTTGTTTGGGAGTCGACAGAAAATGTTGAAGTAGTCGACGGTGCATACTCAATCAGACTTGGCCAAAACAATGCGATTGATGCAGCAGTATTTAAAAACAAAGACCTAGAGCTTGGGATCACAGTCGGTGATGATTCAGAAATGTCACCGCGTTTGAGCATTGATACAGCGCCAAGTGCTTATTACGCAGATATCGCCAGTAAAGTTGAAGGTGAAGTTGATGCTACATCGGTCTCAGTCGGTGGTAACGTGATTATTGACGAAAATGGTCAATGGAAAGGAGACACAACAGGGCTGCGCGGTGCGGATGGTATTGACGGCATTAATGGTAAAGACGGCGTTGATGGTAAAGATGGTGCTGATGGTAAAGATGGTGCTGATGGGCAACCTGGTGCGCAAGGTGAAAAAGGTGATACTGGTGCACCTGGCGAAAAAGGTGACACAGGCGCCCCAGGTGAAAAGGGTGAAAAAGGTGATACCGGGGCCCAAGGGGAAAAGGGTGATAAAGGCCTTCAGGTAAAAGGTGCGTGGAGTGACACTTCGGCATATGCAGTGGATGACGTCGTTTCTTTTGGTGGGAGTATCTATATTGCGGTAGCTGCGATAAGTGCGCCAGAAGATGAACAGACAAATCTAGACCCGGTATCAGCGCCAAATGTGTGGAGTTTATTAGTCGCTAAAGGTGAGCAAGGCGCTCAGGGCGAGCAAGGTGAGCAAGGTATTCAAGGTCTGCCTGGTGAACAGGGTGCGCCTGGCACTGCTGGTGAGAAAGGCGAAAAGGGCGAAAAAGGTGAGCAGGGCATCCAGGGTATTCAAGGTATTCAGGGGATCCAAGGTGAACAAGGTATCCAAGGTGTGCCCGGTGAAAAAGGCGAGCAAGGTATTCAAGGTGAACAAGGCGTTCAAGGTGTCCAAGGCGAAAAAGGTGACCGAGGCTTGCAAGTCAGAGGTGAGTGGAGTGGCAGTGCAGCATATGCTATCGACGATGTAGTTTCTTTTGAAGGCAGTGTATATATTTCTATTGTTGAGGTAGCTGCACCAGCTGAAGGAGGCATCAATTTAGCACCGATCGCCTCACCAGGAGTTTGGACTTTGCTTATCGCTAAAGGTGAGCAAGGACTTCAAGGTGAAAGAGGCCTGCAAGGTGAAAAAGGCGACGCTGGTTCCCAAGGTGAAAAAGGTCTGCAAGGTGATAAAGGCGACAAGGGTGACAAAGGCGAAGCAGGTGCTCAAGGTATCTCTGGTGAGAAAGGTGACCAAGGCTTACAAGGCTTAAAAGGTGACAAAGGTGATACCGGTCTTCAAGGTATTCAAGGTATTCAAGGTATCCAAGGTCTTCGCGGTGAGAAAGGTGAACAAGGCGAGCAGGGTATTCAGGGTACTCAGGGTATTCAAGGCGATAAAGGTGATAAGGGTGACAAAGGTGATAAGGGTGATCGTGGTCTTGTCATCAAAGGCAATTGGAGTGCAACAGAGGCTTATAACGTAGATGATATTGTTGTACACGCGAACAATGCCTATGTCGCCAGAATCGCAGTTTCTGCGGTGGTTGAAGGAAATGAACCTAATTTACCACCTTCTAACACCAATAATAGTTGGTTGTTATTATTTAATGGTGTGGGTTCAGGTCTGGCAGGTAAAGATGGCCTAGACGGAGCTAAGGGTGAACAGGGTATTCAAGGCCTTCCTGGTGAACCTGGTGCTGCTGGTGAAAAAGGTGACAAAGGTGAGCAAGGTATTCAAGGTATTCAAGGTCTTCCTGGTGCGCAAGGTATCCAAGGTGAAAAAGGTGACCAAGGTCTACAAGGCCTGAAGGGTGACAAAGGAGATCCTGGTGCACAAGGTATTCAGGGTATTCAAGGAGAAAAAGGTGACCAAGGTATTCAGGGTATTCAAGGTGAAAAAGGGGACAAAGGGGACAAAGGCGATAAAGGTGATCGCGGCTTAAGTATCAAAGGAAGCTGGAGTGCGACAGAAGGCTATCAAGTTGACGATGTTGTTGTTCATGAAAATAACGCTTATGTTGCTCGACTAGTCATCGCGGCTGTAGTTGAGGGTGACGAGCCAAACCTTCCACCATCAAATACTAACAACAGTTGGCTGCTATTGTTTAATGGCGTTGGCTCGGGTTTAGCCGGTAAAGATGGTCTAGATGGTGAAAAGGGTGCACCAGGTGAAAAAGGTGAACCAGGAACACCGGGAGCTCCAGGTGCACCGGGCGAAAAAGGTGAAAAGGGCGAACCTGGTGAAAAAGGCCAAGATGGAGCTAACGGCCTAAATGGTAAAGATGGTGCCAATGGTAAAGATGGCGAAAAAGGTGAAAAGGGCGAACCTGGTGAAAAAGGCCAAAAGGGTGATAAAGGCCTACAAGTCGTAGGTGCTTGGTCTTCAACTGCCGCTTATTCAGTTGATGACGTTGTTACCTTTGAAGGTAGTGCTTACATTGCAAAAGTTGCTATCCCAGCTGGTGAGCAAGCAAACTTATCACCGAAAGACGGATCAGCACAATGGGTGTTATTTGCATCTAAAGGTGATACTGGTATTCAGTTTATTGCTGGCGGTTATAATTTAGTTACAGAGTTTGTTGCAGGCGATGTGATCACATATATGGGAAGTGCATATATTGCAACGCAAAACACAGTAGCTGTACCTCCGACAGACCCTCAGGGTAATCTGCAGCAGCCGTGGCAGTTACTTGCGAAAGGCGCAAGTTATGATGAGTCTCAGTTTGCACTAAAAGCTGATTTACCAGATATGACCGTGTATGTGACAAAAGCTGAATTCACTTCTGGCTTAGAATCAAAAGCAGACAGCATTACGGTAACAGGCTTACTTGAAACTAAAGTGGACAAAGCGACCTTTGATACGGCATTGGCAGGCAAAGCCAATCAAACAGCAGTAGATACAGCGCTTGGTCTGAAAGCCAACAAAGCGGACATGGATACGGCATTGGCAGGCAAAGCCAATCAAACAGCAGTAGATACAGCGCTTGGTCTGAAAGCCAACAAATCGGACATGGATACGGCATTAGCAGGCAAAGCCAATCAAACAGCAGTAGATACAGCACTTGGTCTGAAAGCCAATAAAGTGGACGTAAATACAGCATTAGCAGGAAAAGCCAATCAAACAGCTGTAAATAATGCACTTGCGTTGAAAGCTAATAAGGCAGATATGGATTCAGCTTTGGCAGGTAAAGCCAATCAAACAGCTGTAAATAATGCACTTGCGTTGAAAGCAAATAAGGCGGATGTGGATTCGGCTTTGGCGGGTAAAGCAAATCAAACAACGGTAGATACAGCGCTTGGCCTGAAAGCTAACAAGGCGGATATGGATACCGCATTGGCAGGAAAAGCTAACCAAACTGATGTTGATAATGCCGTTTTACATGTCATGAAGTACAACCCAGCGAAAATCACATGGACAGAATCGCATTCATATGAAGCGGGTGAGTTAACAAGGTTCCCATTTACTGGTCACATGTATATTGCATTGAAAGATGTACCTAATGATCAGGGGATCAGACCAAATTCACATACAGATTATTGGACTGTATTTTTAGAAGGGACCGCTCCGGCTGATTTGAAGTTCATATTTGCTACTAGTCAGACATACACCGCCGATTTGGGAGGTACCTTGGGTGCAGATTCTAAGTGTAAAGCGGCCGCTAATGCGAGTAATTTGCTACCGAAAGGGAATTATCGAGCGATAATACTTGGAAACTATTCAAGTAGTGGATACTTTTTCAACAGTGGGGTTACTTATTACCGCCCTGATCTTAAAGTAGCCGCAGCGAATTTGACTTCGTTTTCACAAATGACTAGCCTGGACGTTCCAATTAACCTTGATGAAAATGGTAATCAAGTTAGTGGTTATGCGTGGACAAACATGGTCTCGTCAGGCGCGAGACATAACTGGCAAGCATGTGGCGGGTTTTCTTCAAGATATGGCGCTTGGGATATGTATGTTCGAGATGGTGCTATGATTGGTAATGTGGATAGCACAGACTCAACGTGGAGATCCCATTCGAATCAAACTTGTGACCAACAGGCGAGATTGTACTGCGTTCAATATTAAATACCATTAACAGTAAAAGCTTATTCATTGAATAGGCTTTTTGGACTGGTGGGAATTGGTCGATAGTTAGAACTGAACTAACGATAACCAGTTTTAAAATGGGTAGTTGTAAGGTCAGTTCTAACTTAGGTTCTTTTCAGTCCAAACTGCTTTACTAATAAAGAGCGTTTCCATCGGTGTTCTGCGACAGCAGGTTTTACCTTGATGGAGTCGCTCATTTATTCATTATTCTTGTGAACCATCCAAATCTGCTTTGAAGCCTGACCTCTTTGGAGTTGCATAGCATATGCAACAATGACTAACTCGATTTCTTACCTTGGTTACTCTATGGCTTTGATTGAGTGCAGCTTTATCACGGCAGGTTTTTTTACTTGCAAGCAACAGTTAAATAAACTCAGTCATACGTCTTTATACTGAGGTGAAGTTGAGTAAGCAGATTTTGTGTTTAATCACAGGCGGATAGCAAGAGCCATTGGAGTTACCAGTTTGGTTTGTATAAGAGACTTTAATTAAACTGGTAACTTTATTTGAAAAGTAAAATGTCAGATCAGGCTGTTTATGGTCATAGCCATTCCTAATTTATGCGAACTTCAAACTTTTTAGAATAACGTTGTTGAATTGCTCGCGCTCGACTGCTGTCAGCGAATCGACTATCTAGAGTACCGTGGTTAAAGCGCTCCATGAATACTTCACCTTCACATGACTTTTTAGTATTGAGCACAGAGTCATTTAGACCTTCAAGCGACGCTAAGTCTATACTTAAGCTGCCGTCATCATTGGTATCAATATAATTTTCAACAACACTGGCCTCATTACCATCATTCTTTTTGCATCTTATTGTAAGTTTTGCATCAAGTTGGGTATTATTTTGTTTGTTATCTGACCAACTAACTTCAAGTGTATCTGTTTTATGAAAAGATTGGTTTTCTTGAGGGGTAATAATCGTAAATGGCTTTGGCATAATCAGCGTGGTCTTTAGCGCGTCGCCAAATGAATCTCTCGTCAGGGTCACTACATATCTAGTGCCTTCTTCGGAAATATTGAACACAGCACGATAATCAATATCAAAAAAATCATCGTCTCTTTTTAATTCCTTGGTAACACCTGCGGCATTGGCCTCTAGCCTGTCTCTGCCAGTCAGCTTAATATTACTGCCATGTCTGCTGCTGACATTGAGCTCAGCAATAACACGGCTATCGTTGCCTTGTGATGTAACATATATATCGGCCCAGATGGATTCTGTTTCGACATTCTTAGATTCTGTGGTATCAGTGGAGCATCCTGCTAAAAGTAGAAGAGGTATAGCTGCGTACGATTTTATTTTCATTTTGGTACCCGCGATAAAAAAGTGTACCTAATATTAGTATTCTTTTAATTAAACTAAAATACAATATAACAATTTTAAACAAATTAAATGTGTTGTGTATTTAATCGCTTTTGAGATGTTATGCAGAGAAGTTAAGTTGAACTTCCATGTTCAGGTAAAAATCTAGTTCACTTTATTGGAACAATATGAATATAAAATGGATTTTTGCATTTAGCAATATTAAAAGCATAAAACATGCGAATTTACATATGGTTATAAAACCATATTGGTACTTTAGGTTTATCGGTTAGGTAATTTTGTTGCAGATCTCAACCAATAAATGCGTTTCTGTATTTTTTGTGACCAGCTACTCACGTTGTGGCAATCTTGATGAGATCACCACTTATGATGGATGTTGATAAATAGATGAACAAACAAAAGTTCCTGCCTGACTCATAATTTACTATCTGCACGCCTTACCAATTGTTTCCACATTTTCCGTGTATTTCTGGCTAGATTCTAATTCCTTGTTTGTGTCAATAACACTGTACTTGACTCTAACTCATTATCTTCCATGGTATTGTTTTTTCTCGAAATGTATTCTCGTGGTATGCCCATATCAACGCCATTGTAGTCACATACTCCTTGAGGAAAAATACGCTGTAATTCGTCGATATATAAGGACATATCAATGACTCCGTATACACCGCTTTCAATGGCTTTTTTCACTGGCATAAGTGGGCATTTGAACATTGCACCATCCCAATGACCCCCAGCTTCAATTCTGCTTGTACTAAACATAGGAAAACGGGCTTGGCACGCACCTTCCAAATTATTATTCCATTTGCCATTAAAAACGCCCTGGCCAGAAGCAAATACAGAACCATCTTGGTCAAAGCAGCTGTCTTCCAAATTATCTGGCTTCGCATCAAGCACGTCCTGACTACTCGACGATTGTAATTTGGTTAACCAAGTGTCCATCATATCGAACGCTTGCTTAGTCGGATTATAGTCTTTGTGCGCGACCCAGATAATGTGATTTTTGCTGTGGCCGCGTGCTTGCTCAATGCGTAAACGACTATAGAAAGAGGCAGACATATGGTGCATATCTAATTCGTTTTCCAGATAGTGCCTCGCATCGATCACAGGAATGTCAATTTGGCCAATAAACACTTGTCCGGAATGATAGGCCTGTTGCATGGCTTCAATTGAACCGCTATGTCTCGGTGCGATGTCATTAATAGGAGTGGTAATATTGTGGTTACCCCATAAAGTGAGCCAGATTGGCAGCTTGTGACCGAGTGGCAAGACAATTTCTTCTTGTTGCATTTGGTGTTGGGGCTTCCATGCACCAATATTGGCATTGAGGTGTAAAAATTCATCAATCGTAATTTTTTTGTCCTTAAGTGCATTTAACCCATATTGAACGCCAATATTGTCCCAAGTGCTGAGGCCAAGCCCATGCTCATCGACACCAAATACATGTGACATGTCTTGCCAATAACTCCAGTTAGTCTGATCTACAACGTATTGTGTAAAGTGTTCTCTAATAAAACCTTGTCTGGGATTGTTTATAAAGGCGGAAAGGCCAAAGTAGCCATTAATGCATTCACTACTGCCTTTGGGGAAGCTTGGCACAAATCCAGACATGAGCTGATTAATCGGCTGCAAAAAACCGCCCTTTTGCGGGAACCCGTTGATGGCATTCATACCCTCAATAAGTCGGCGCCTCTCCCAGTTGCGCCAAGCCTTTTTGTCTTGTGCTCTGAAGGTGAAGTAATTATTAAGTAGATCGCAATCCAGTGCGTAAACGGTTTGGGTGATCATGTCTGGATAGCTGTATAGTGGAATTAAACCATCCAGAATACCTGTGCTATTTTGCGCAATTAAGTATTGTGCTAATCCACCGCCAGAACCGCCTACACCAACAGTGTAAAGGGGGTTGCCATATAAGCTTGTAAATTGTTTTTTTACTCTTCGCGCGGTGTCTTCTGCCAATAGCATGTTATAGGTATAACTGGTTTTATTGCCACTTGAACTAATAACTGCATAGCCATCCAGCAACTGTTGCGCTTGTCGTGTCATGACTCGAGACGCTTTTTGTCGGCCTTGTCTAAACCCGATCCCTGAGCCACCATTAAATTGATAAACTAGGCGCTTATTCCATTTACTTTTGGCGAGCCGATCACCGACTTCAACGCTTTTAATGGGCATGACAATCGTATAGATAAAGCGATTAATGGTTCCTTGTTCGACTCTGAATAAAGGCGTTTTAGTTTGTTTTGCAGTATTCACATCGTTTATTTTTACAGCTTTAAAAACATTGTTGTTTTTGACCAATGTGTAGTATTTAATTCTTGTTTTGACGCCACAATCTTTACTGTATCCGATAATCTTATCATCTTTATATACAGGTATACCGAGTGCCTGATGATTGTCTATTTCAGGCTGGCCAAGTAAGGAGTCTCGGGACATACAGTAAAATGGGTATTGATTGGGACCAGAGTATAAGTTGGTATTAGGCCCAATACCGTTGATAGGTATTGGAAACTGATAATACTCTTTGGGTCTTTTAATTTGAGAAATATGGCTTTTAAAGTCCAGTAAGTGGTTTGCGTGTGCTTGCGCACTATTTTGCACCGCAAATTTACGGTCTTCATTGGTTAGGTCCTGATATAGCCAAAAAGCAAAACTTGCAAAGACAAGAATAGTGACGGCCAACACGAACTTTTTAATCATACGCACCTCTATGATCATACCACTACTTATAAGTTTAGAATTGCTCCGTCACATGTGTTGTTATATGTTTGTTATTTAAGGTAAACCGGAAAACATTAATATATAAAACAGCGTATTATTAAACATGGATGAATATAAAAGTGGCAATAAAGTGGAAGCTAATAATTGGATGTGCAATAAAAATTAACAACAGATCAGCGAGTCACTGGGTTGTGCAATTGCCACTTTACAGCCGGGCTGTGGCAACTTTTTATGAGGCGACTATTTGCTAAAGTCAATGGAATCAAATCGTTTTTGAAGTGATTTTCTGTGCTCCTGTTCTTCCTCAATATAGGTGCCGGACAGCATCTCTTCACGCTGCATTTCAAGCATACTGCGTTTATCGTCAATTACTGCTGTGAGCTTTTCTTTGTCTGAAGCACGCAGATCGGTGGCGTTGTTTATGTCTTGCTCCATCAGATCAAGCATTTCAATTCGTACACCAAGCTCTTTATATTGCAAAAAGTTGATGCCCAAACTGCCGAAAAGTAATGCTTCGTTAATCTCATGCTGCTCTATCTCAACTTCAATGGGCATCTCCATGATCCCGATTGTCGCCTCTTGATAAAGCTGAATTGCGTATGAGCGTTCGTCTAAATCTGGATCAACCTTATTTTTAGCGTTTTCAAGTGCGCGTTCGTAGTAGGCTTTGGCTTGTTCCGATATTTCCTCATTACTGGTATTAAGTGATACAGGCATCACATGGTCGGGGTCGGTGGTAGTTGGTTTGGGGTTGAGTACGTCTTGCATTAGTGATGCAAATTTCGAGTGTTTATCAATGCTTTGCTGATCTGTATTTTGCTGGGTTTGAAAGATCCGATTTTGATTTAACGTTGAGATGCTATTCATTTCCGTGCCTTTAGAAAGCGAAATAGAAACTTTACCGATAGGCGGCAAAGACGGGATTAATACGATGTAAGTTAAGCAACTTATAGACCAAAAGTAGCTAGCGCTGAGCAGGGGCTTGGTAATTAAGGTATTAATATTGAAAAATGGAATTTAGACAGCGTTATTTAGAGGCTATAGGTGAGTCGAAATTACTTTATGATTTCTGGAATGTTAAAAGGCGGCAATTTACCGCCTTTTATTGTCGCTAATTAGAACTGATAGTTAACAGTCAATTTAGCGTTGCGCTCGTTACCAGGTAAACCACCTAAGAACAGCGCTTTGCTGTAGTAAGTTTCATCAGCTAAGTTTTCAATGTTAAGCTGTACGTGGACGCTGTCTAAATAATATGCAGCAGACATGTCCCAACGTGTGAAGCTGTCGATTTTTGCTGTCGGCAAACCAAAAGAAGGGTGGTTTACCGTGCGTTCTCCAACGTATTGCATGCCTAAGCTTAGTTCTAGCTCTCCGCCCATCACTTGAGGAAGTGTATGCGTTAACCATGTGCCAGCCATTTTTTCAGGGATCCCTTTTTTGGGGGCTTCCCTTTTATCCGGATCTATCTCTTGATGACGAATTGACACTGCATCTTGGTACGTTGCATTGACATTCAATTTCCATGCTTCAGCCAGCGCTAGGTTTAAGTCAAACTCAACACCTTTGGTTGTTTCATTGTTGTCATATTTGTAGCGAGGGATCCCGGCATTGAATTCAGGACCTTTTTGCTCGTCATATTCAGGATTTGCATAACGTAAGTTTGTACGTTTGGTATCAAATACGACAATTGAACCTAGTAAGTCTTCATCAAATGCGGTAAAGCGAATACCGATATCGAGTGTTTCTGACTCTGAATCAGGTGGATTTGGTACAGATACATTGTTACTGATAGATGAAAGCACACCAAATGCAGTACGGCCTTTACCGACATTAATAAACGCTGATAGCTCAGGGATTACTTGGTAGTTAACGCCAAATGTGTAAGTCATACCTGAGTCATCTGTATCGTTTTCTGGCTCTACTCCTTGTGCGCGAGCCGTACCTAAATGCTGGTATTTTTGCTCAATTTTGGTGTATGCGACCCCGGCGCGCATAGTTAATGCGTCCGTTAAATATAGAACTTCCTGTGCACCAATACCGTAAGCAGTCAGTGACTTATCATAATTACTTCTTACGATAGGATCGTAATCCATAAATTCGCCAGTACCCCAGTTAGGGTTACGGATATCTAAAATGTAAGGAATGGCATTGCCTGATTTGTTACCATCGGCATCATAAGCAGACCATTGTTTGAATGACATATCTCGGTTTTCATAGTTAGCACTGATGAGATGTTCACCACTGATATCACCAAAGTTCCAACCAATTTGCAGATCACCAAAATACTGCCAAGTTTGTTCGTCAGATACTGCACGGCGGTACTCTTGACGACGTGCTGCAAAAGGATGCAACTGACCATCTTCTGTGACTAACGGCGCTCGTGGTGTTGCATTGATGTTACCTGAGCGTTCCCAGTAAACATAGTTGTATGAACCTGTTTGACGCACTAAGTCAGAATCATATTGACGCCATAACACTTGCTGGGTCAGTGTTGACTCTTCACCTAAGTGCCAATCATGACGAAGCTTAAAGCGCAACTCTTTACCTTCATTAGGCGTTGAAAGCGGAGACACTAAACTCGTATCACCTAAATCAATTGGTCTAAGGCCATCACTTGTAGAAATAGAAGCAGCAAGTTGTTCACGCTGTGCGTCGGTAAGTTGGATCCCTAAATATTCAACAATACCATTTTCGTCAGTAAACTTACTTTCATTTGGTAAGTCAGCACCTGTTAGCTTTCTTGGATCGCCACTGATGCTATCCCAGTTTACGATACGAACAGGGTCGCCAACAGAGTCTACTTGAACTGCATCATCTATATAGGCTGCTGAAAATAGTAGAGAGTGGTCGTTTGACGCTTCAAACTTAAGGCTCGCATAGACTTCATCGCGGTTCTGTTGCAGATCACGGTAGCCATCACTGCGCTCGTGGTTAAGGACCACACGGTATGCTAAGTCGTCAGTAATGGCATTGGTTGCATCAAGCATCAAGCCATATGTGTTCCAGCTGCCTACTTTTGTGCTGATTTCGTAAGCTTCTTCAAACTGTGGCTTTTTCTCAATCAAGTTGACAACACCACCTGCCGCACCAATACCGTAAAGACCTGTTGCAGGACCTTTAAGTACTTCCATGCTTTCAATGTTTGTCATAGAGCGAGTTGGGTTGTAATTGTTACCAAGGCTTGCACCGCCGTACATGCCGTCATAAGTGTAGTTTACGCCTAGACCACGGATCGCAAGGTTGTCACCGATACCATAGTTATTACCAGCTTGAGTAAAACCACTGACGTTTCTGATTGCATCTTGCAGCGTATTTGCTGTTTGAGAGTCAAGTAAATCCTTATCAACAATAACCACAGCAGCAGGTGTTTGCATTAATGCCATGTTTGATTTGGTCGCAGTACCTGATTCTAAGATCAGTGCGTTATGTTTGTTATAAACGCTGATGCGCTCAATATCGTCTTGGGCTTTGTCAGCAGCATGCGCTGATGCAACAACACCACCTAGTAAAGCAACTTTAACAGCTGTTGCCAGAACACTTTTTGAATTCAGTGAACGAGAGAATTGCATATTACACTCCAAACTTCGCAATATGATTGTTTATTCGCAGAGAGCGCGCATACTAACAGCGATGGCAAATGATAACAACTCTCATTTGCGTTTAATAAAAGTTGCTAAAGTTAATGTTTGTTATCGATTTATTTATTTGTTTTTTTTGTGTGGTTTTTGGGTTTTTTTATTGTTTTAAATTGTGTTTTTATGGTTTTGTTTTTGGTGTTTGATGTGAATTTTGTTGCATTGTTTAATGGGGCAGCGACAGGTCTTATAAGAAGAAAAACTAAGCAACTTAAGTTTTGCATTGCTCTGAACGGACGATTTCAATGTAATGAGCCATACTTTTGGTTTGCTCAAACTCAAATTGCACATCGATTTGTTCAAGACTATCTATTCTGTCCAATCTGAATTCTCGATACGCTTGTCGCAATAAACAAAAAGCAATGATTGTCCATTTTCCGCCCCAGTAAACAAGGCCCAATGGCTCGATGGTTCTGTTACTCGGCTGGCCTTTCGCATCTTGATAACTCAAACAAAGCTGGTGCTTAGATTCGATGGCAGAGCGTATCATTTGACTGTGATGTTGATCTTTTTCAGCATGGGTAAAACCGACTGCAAGAAACGGCAGGTTGTCACTTAGTTGCTTTAAGTGAGGTGGCAACACCGCTTCGATTTTTGCGATGGCCGAGTGCGCTTGTTGTGCTAGTTGTGGATCCGTCCAAGCTTGCAGCATTCGGCTACCGATGAGTAAAGCTTGCAACTCTTGAGGAGAGAACATCATCGGCGGCAGATCACAATCTTTGATAAGATAGCCAATCCCGGCTTCCCCCTCGACGGGTACACCTGATGTTTGTAGATTTTGAATATCGCGGTAAATTGTGCGCTCAGACACGGCTAACCTGTCAGCCAGTTGCTTGGCTGTGACAGCCACTTTACGTCCTTTTAAATGGTTAACCAGCTGAAATAGTCGCTCTGATTTATGCACAATTTACCTCTTCGTTTAATTAAGCAGTACACTCACTTTGCTGTAGTATCCCATGATGGCTAATGCCAACAGACTCTTTATCGACCAGCGCACAAAATGCTTTGCACACTTCAACTTCTTCAAATGCACGTTGCATGTGCTGGTTGTCTTCCATACATTCCCAATAGCTAATATCGATGAATGTATCAGTATTTGCTTGTTGGGCCAACGAACGATAAATAAACCCCTTTTGCTTTTCGGCAAATTCCTCAAATGCCGCGCTCTTTTCTAACAGCTGCTCGATAGTGACGCCTGAGTTTAACTTAAATGTGACAATTTCAATGATATTTTGAGTCATGGTAGTTGCTCCTTGTTGTTGATGCAGTAATTAAAGCAAAAAGGAGTGTCAGCTATTGTCAGGAGTGTGTCATTGGAGTTTTAATAAGGGAATACTGTAACTGCTCCATAAATGTGACAGGTGCACGCAGTTTAAACCCAGCAATAACTCAAGGAATAAGATCTGATGACTGTAATATATCAGTCTGGGCATGCTTAAAGAGTAGGCCTGATTTCCAACGTTAAATGTTAGAAAGCTTTGGTTATTGCGGTCAGAAAAATAGATCCTTTATAGTTGATTCGCTAACTACGTTGTTAGTGCGGCGCACCACAGCGGTGCACCACACTTTTTTAAGCAAGGTTGTATGAGGGAAACAGTGTGAAGGTTCGTGTTTCATCAAATATCACTTCAACAGGGCCTTTTTCCGCATCTACTTTGATGCTATCTCCCAAGTCTGGATCGCCTTTGTAGTTTGTTACGCTGACAACAAAATTAGGACAGGGGGCTTTTAGAATACACGTCGCCTCACTTGGCACTGCGTTTTGGGTTTTATCATAAACCACTGGTGGCTCGTTGCCATCGGAAAGTACAAATTGCTCTTGTTGAAAAGATCTGTTCGAAATAATGGCTTTATATTCTTTAGACATTTTTGAATCCTTTAAGAAACCAGTTCATAAGTTGTCTAACTTTAGTTTGTATAATTTTGTGGTTCTATTACATCTTATTACATATAAAACAGCTCAAATAATGAGTCTTTCACAACTGTAGACAAATATACTCTAGCTACAGAGCAATCCATCGCTACCGTCACTCCCTTTTTATCAATATCAAAAAGCGCCAGAGAAGTTGGGCTTGAGTTACTTTTTCAAGACAAACGAATAAGGTGGTTTAATTTACTAAGCTACTTGCACGCCTTCCTCTCATTTATATTTATATTTCTTATAGGTCTAGGCCTAAGGAACCGATTTAGAATCTAATCAAACAAGCCCCGTAAATGCGGGATTTTTTATTGCCTAATAAAAGATAAAAGCATGGTCATGAATTTAATAGAGCAGCTCAAAAAGCAGGAAGGTCTCTGAAAGCATCCAAATCACCGTACAGGCGACAAGTTAACTATTGAGTATGGAAGAGGCTAGCTGATGCAGGTTTTAGCCGGGGGAAGCAGAAGAGTTTCGGTAAAAATAAATACACGCTTTAACTCATGGACCTAGAAGCTAAAACTACAAGTGTGAAATGTAACAGGCCTTAAGATAGCGGTAACACATAAAGTTTTTAAAAGATTGTATTAATTGACTGATATGGCGAATAAATAGCGCAGCCAAATAGCTAGTAAGCTGCGCCTTTGTTTTTAGTGTGGCAGGTAACAGAGCTGCCTTTTCATTAGTTATCGTTAAGATCTAACGCTTCTAGTTCTTGGCCAAGAAACTTGAGTCCGGCTTTGGTTAGGACGATTTGTGTGATTTGTACCGTACTTTGACGAGCAAGCTTTTCGTTGACAAAGAAGTGTACGACTTCTTTAAGTGCGTTTTCTTGTTGCTCAGTGGGCGCATTTGCGTCGGGGTGTACGTTACTAAATGTAGGGGTTGCTCCGTTAGGAAAGCTTTGGAGTAATAATTTACCTAGTGGTACTGCGTGACTTTTAAAGGTTTCTAAATTGTCAGACATGTGTTTTCCTCCGTGTTATGGAGGTTTTATCGTACACAGCTTTCAAAAAAATAAGGAGCTAAAAAATGTACCAAAATGTATATGGACTTCGTCATGCACATTTAATAATTTAGTTGCAAAAGTGGACCTAGCTCAGTCTTGCATGCAACCTAATTCCCTGCGTTGATGATGAAGAACGTTAGATTTATCTGAAAAACAGTGGAGTTTGGCAATTTTTTATTAACACCTAGCCGCTAATTTAGGTAAACTCGCCGCCAGCATTTATTGGAGGTAAGTATGGAATTATCAGCATGGCTCAGTTTGGCTCTGATCTGCACATTAGGCGCTATGTCACCTGGACCAAGTTTGGCTGTTGTACTGAAACACAGCATAAATAGTGGACCAAGCGCAGGAATATCTGCGAGTGTGGCGCATGCGTTGGGTGTTGGCAGCTACGCGGCATTGTCGGTGTTGGGATTGGCAAGTTTGATTGCGCAGTTTCCTGCGTTATATACAGCGCTGTTATATGTGGGTGCAGCCTATTTAGCGTATCTGGGTTATATGATTTTGACCAGCAAACCCTCTGCGAGTAACGGTACAGAGACCAGAACTGCGACCAAAACTGAGTGGTATATTGCGGCAAAAGAAGGGTTTACGGTTGCATTTGTTAACCCAAAAACGGCTATCTTTTTTGTTGCTTTGTTTTCTCAGTTTATAGACCCAGAGGCGATGACTTTTACCGTGGCATTTTTAATGTGCTTTACCGTGTTTATCATAGACGCTATCTGGTTTATTTTTGTTTCGATTGCTGCATCATCTGCCAATGACCGCTTTAATTTAAACTCAAAGCAAGGTGTTATATCGAAGATCCTCGGCGCAGCGTTTATTTTGCTGGCTGCCAGAGTACTGTACCAGACGCTCTAAGACTTCAACCGAGCTTGTTGATTGCGGCATAAATATGCCGCAATCTTATTTAGATTTGAGATTGCAAAAAGTGGCTGATAACCAGTAGCTTCAACATAGGATTGTCGCGAGTGTGCTGGTTAAATTGTAGGGCAATATAGTGCTCATCTCTGGCGATTGCGCGTTCCAAAAACACATGAATATGTAAATTATCCGCAAGCTCTAAATAAGCGTGTTTGTTGGTAAAGTGCTGCAAATGTTCACTGCCACTCAGTGGAAAAGAGGCAATGCAAGCTCCTGACAAAGACAAGCTTTGGATTGGACAGACAATTTTCGGATACGTGAGTGCCAAAGTAATGGTGGGCGATGGGAAAAACCGCCAATTTCTTGGGCATTTCCCGGTATCAATAATTTCGGGCAACTTGTTTATAAGCGCCAACAGCGTAGTCACTTTTTGATTTTTGACAGCGTTTTCATCCTCCAAATCACCCTGTAAAACACTTTGAATATTGAGCGCTTTTATTGCTGCGTATTGGTTATGGGCGAGGTATAAAGCAAGCGGCTCAACTAACCACAATTGATAAAGACGTCGTTTGACTTCAGATGCAGGTAAAGATTCATTACTGTCTATTAATTCATCTTCACTGATTTTGTGACTTTCGACAACTTCATGAAGTAGTTTTAACTCATCCTGTGTCAATTTCATAGTAAACAACCCGACTACGCAACTATGAAAAATTAAGCAATATATATACCTTTGTGTATCGCTTTAAGTTGGCGCGGCACAAGTACCGCGCCAAACATATGTTGCGCTGTTATCTGCGCATACTGCCACTAAATCTTGAATGATGTTCAGGGCTCGTTGAGTCAGTAAAGTCAGTTGGATGCTCAAGTTTTATGACGTCAACATTCCAACCATCGTCGAGCATGCTTGTGGGTGTGATCACATACGCCTCCACATCCAACCCGGCACTTGGCGTGACGGCTTGTAAATGCAATTGCCCAAGGATAATTTTCCACGTAAATGCCCTGTTTTTACCTTGGCTCACAAAGTCCAGTGTTCCGTCATTTTTAAAGTCGAGATAGCTGGTGGTATTGCCATTAATTAAGGCAAAGCGTTCATAGCTAATTTTCATGCTGTCAAAGTAAGGTTGGTCGCTACTCGATTTGGTGCGAACCACGGCACCTAACTCTTCATTGTCTTTCCAATGGATGACATCTGGGCCCGCCTGATGCATAAAGAATGACACGTCATCGGTATCGAGTTGATTCACCTCAAAGGTTAGCTCTGCCAAGCCTGTATCGGTATTGTAGGTATAAGAGCCGTAGTTGATACCCGGGCCGTCAGAGTTCGCTGGGTCATACTCGGCTTCAAAAAACTTGTTGTCTGGCATAAACACCGATACCCAAATTTTACTGGTGGTAAGTGGGTACTCAACAAATCCACCGACTCTGGGTTCATTTTCATCAAGCAACCGCTCAAACACAACGGGTGACTCACCGGAGATCTCCAAGGTCATTGTATTACCTTCAACGCTGGCTTTGTGCGATAAATTTGGGTCATAACCAAACTCGCCGTTCTGGTCGATGATTAGATCAACAGAGAGATCCTTACTGGTTTCATCCCAGCTGAGTGACCCTATTTCCATTCCGGTAGAACCGCTTGGATCATCGGTTGTATCTATTTCCATATGTACCCAAACGCCATCTCTGATGATTATGACGAAGTTTGGTGAGCTAGGCTGGTACCAAGCACCATCTATGGCGTATTGCATGCTCGCCGGCGGTGGGATCTGATTATTTTGCGATGCCTTTGCTTGCTCAAAATAGAGGTTTCTCACTTCGCCTAGTTCGCAATTGGTACCTTCGAAGTAAGCACATACTTTTATGTAATCCCTATCAAATTCTTGGATTTCAGTAACACCCACTGAGCCCATTTGGTCGATGCGTAACTTGCCATCAGCAATGGAGTAATCTGCCTGATCTCCCGTACCAAGCTGTACTTTGCGGCTAGTGGAGCCGTCTTCATTTGTCGTGGTATAAAACCAGTTGGAAAGTACCTGCTGATTTTCAATGAAATATAAGTAACGTTGGTTCATCCAATAATACTCAAATTTATCGAGCGTAGAGGCGGACTTTTTGTATTTTAAAATAGTTGAATTTTCATATGAATTACCAAAGGCAACCTCAAAGTGTTGACGTACATACCAAGTATCACCGTGTACGCTGATCACTTCATACCTTTGATGGTCATACACGCTGCACATATCGCTAGTGGCATTTTCAGGGCATTGACGCACAAAGCTGTAACTCATACCATATTGATAATTCATTATATTTAGTGACCTACCAGATACACTCCAAGTGTGTGAACCTTTTTGTAGAAATGAATATGAAATGCCATTTATATAATTATCGAAAAAGTAGTCTTGAGCATAAGCTACGCCGTAGTAGGGCCTAATACGGCCTAAAATGTCATTCTCAGCTAATGTCACCTCTTGCTCAGGCATCATCAAGCCAGAGCGCCGTCTGTACTTTTCTGTGTCGGTTTTGTCCGTGGTCGCCCAAAATTGGAATCCAGACTCAATATTTTTGATTAGCCAATACTTGAAAGTTTTTGCGGTAAGCTCATCCGTTGCTGTTAGGGTAATTGTCAATATATTATCCGTAATTGACCAAGTGAATGCTCGACTAGTATCTGCTGGCATTTGTGCACTGCCAGTACCATCTTGATTAAAGGTCACTTTACTGGCGAAGCTTCCATTATCAAGAATGTACATCATGTTGATATACCAGTTGCCGCTAAAGTTAGTTGCAACTGGTGTGATGGTCTGGTTTTTCCCTATCATTGAGAGATCCATAGCGCGACTTACATCGCTGTTTACCAAGACCTCGTTACCAGTACTATCAGTGGAATATTCATCGCCAATAAAGGTGATGCTGATGGCTTTTGCAACCGGGCTTTCATCATACACAGTGAACGAGGCGCTTTTGTATTTGTATTGGCAAGAGAAGTAGCTGCCATTGCTGTCTTTGCATGAGTAGGTTTTACTCATCACACCCGGCGCGAATGTGAGGGAAACAAGACCATTGTCATCTTGGCTCCATGTCATATCACCACTGGAATAATCGGCGAATGTACCTGTATTGTCTTGGTTAAACGTGGCTTCAAAAAATAGCTCACTGAACGTTTTGGTAGAGCCAAGTAAGTAGTCGCCATTAAAGTCTGACTGGCTGTTATCAACTAAATCACCATCTTGTTTTATGTCATTTTTAGTGCTTTCAATTAGTGTTGGATTTTTATCATTTATGGTGTCTGTTAATTCGGTGACGGCGGTTGGCGAAGACACCAGCTCAAAAGTAGAGTTTACGCCTGAAGGTAGGCTAAATTGGTTTTCACCTTCTCCGTCTACCACAATTTTTATCAGTGCGGCGAGTGTGAGCTTTTCATCCGCATCAATCCCAACCAATACGTTATTGAGTGCTGATTCGGTTTCAGGCGTGCCGATTTCTCGGGTAATTAACGCATATTCAGAAGTGGTGACGTTGGTGATATTGACACCGAAATTTTCATCTTTATTTAAGACTCCATCTTCACCAGCTTGGCTTTCAATCGCCGAAAAACTCGGCAGTTGCGAGTAAAATTCGACGTCTGATTGTGTGCTACCGCCTTTGGCTCGGATCCTCACCAAATCATTTACCATAGACTCGTCAACATCGAGTTGATAGGTATAGGCACCAGTTGCATCTGCTGCGAGTTCAAAACTTTGATCTCCCACGTATACTGTCAGTGCCGCGTTGGGGATCGGTTCATCTGTAACAAGTCCAGTGATGGTTACGGACTTCACAATTCTAGCGACGCTTAGGTTGAAGTCCGCGCTTGTCGATGCGTTGTCATCATCGGTAACGGTAACACGCAACGTCATTGTGGAGTCTTCAGAAATATCAGGGGTTGTAAAAGTGACAGTATTGGTGGCAGCATTCGATAACGTTGTTGTTGGTCCAGCAACAATTTGCCATGCAAATGTGTTTACTGTGCCATCGCTGTCAGAGGCTTGGGCTGTGAGCGTAACTTCTTTTTTTTCTTGTACAGAACTTTCACCACTGATAGTGACTGTTGGTGCACTATTTTGCGGGGTACTTGGTGTAGAAGGTGTGGAAGGGGAGCTATCAGAACCACCCCCTCCGCATCCGGTGATCGATATACCTAACACCCAAGTGAGTATAAGGTGCATCCGTTTACGTGAATAAAACATGTTCTTGTTCCTCCGAAACACACGATACAAACTGTGCAGGTTTTCTGAATCAGTATTGGGTTCAATAAGCATAGTAAATGGGTGAAATTCGTACAGTTGAATTGCTAAAATGAGGAGAAAAAGTTGTCGGTGTTTCGCTAATTTACAAAAGTCAGGTGAGAAGTTGCAGACCCGACTTGGCTGTCAGGACGCTTTTTAATGAGCGTTGAATTGGAGGGGACCACAAAGCCGCCGAAACATACAATATCAAGTTGCGTATATTCTTAAAACTCAGTATGTTGGCTCTATTAAGTAGCTTGAGCTAGGTGTTCATTTTTAATAACAAGCAATAGGAATTCAAATGTTGTATCCATCTCCGTTATCTTCAGGCAGCAAAATTGCTGTCACCGCATTTTCGTCGGGTGTTGCTGCACCTTGTCACCCGAGGTTAAATATCGTCTTACAAGATCTGAAAAATCGTGGGTTTGAAGTGCTGGAAGGCCAATGTTTGCGAGAAGATAAACTGCATGTCAGTGCACCACTTGAAGCGCGGGTAGCGGAGCTTATGGCATTTTTATGCGACGATAGTAACGACGCAATTATGGCGCCTTGGGGTGGAGAAATTGCGATGGATATATTACCCAGGTTAGATTGGCAACGATTGAAAAGCGCTAAACCAAAGTGGCTTATGGGCTTTTCAGATATCAGTACAGTTCTAACATCAATCAGTTGCAAACTAGGCTGGGCAACGTGCCACTGCACTAACTTAATGCAGTTGGGACTGAATCAAACTGACGAATTAACAGCTAAAGTATTCGAGCATTTGGCCACCCCCATTGGCGGTGAATTCAAGCAAGCGGCTGCGCAATTTTTTGAACGACGCCATGCAGACTATAGTAAGGATCCGACAGCTGCTTTTAATCTATCAGAACCAAGCCAGTGGAAAATTTTAAATCAAGCGCACCATGATGAAGTTGAATTTACAGGTCGATTAATCGGTGGGTGCATAGATACGCATATGGTGTTGTATGGCTCTGATTATTTCTTGCCTCACAAAAATCTAATCAGTAGAGAAGATAAAGTTATATACTATTTTGAGAATGGGGAGCTAACCCCGACACAGTATTTTAGGGCATTTCAAAGTTTGAAACTCAAAGGTGCATTTGACAATGCCTCGGGTATTTTAGTCGGCCGAAATGCAGCACAAGTGACACGTGGAGAAGGGTACGACGATTTAATCGCTTTGCAGCAATCATTGGGCGAGCTTGAAATTCCTGTACTGTATGATGTTGATGTCAGCCACCAAGCGCCCAATCTCACTATGGTTAATGGCGCTTTGGCAAATGTTAAATTGAAAAATGGGTTGGGAGAAATTAGCCAAAAGTTGATTTAACCGCGCCTCAGGCACCTCAAGTCCTCGCCTCATTTCTCTATGTGTTTTTAAATGCAAGTTAGCTATTTTTGTGGTGAAAATAGCTAACCATCTTACGATATATCGCACTTCTAAAACTTAATTGTTTTCTTTTAGACACGGAAATTGACACATCGAGCAACTATATTGGTGAGCGCACTAATATACCGATGATTGGATAAATTGAAGGCTATCATCTGCTAGATTAGTGGGTTTGTCGCAATTTAAGCGTTTGTAAAACGCTTTCATAGTATCTTCTTTAAAAACAATTATCATTTGAGGTGCAAAAATGCGTTGTATTCCTGCGTTTATATCCGTTGTTGCTTTATCCGTTCTTGCGGCTTGGTCAACATCAACATGGAGCACGCCAGTAGAAGTTGCGGTTTTTCAAGCCAAGGATCTTCAGTATAAAAATAAACTGACTTTGAGCGGAACCGTTGAAGCGAAACAAAATGCCACACTTGCGAGTTTAGAGGCCGGCGTTGTCAACGAGTTGCTGGTGGAAGTAGGCGATGTAGTTAAACGCGGTCAAGCCCTTTTAAAACTAGATCCGACATTGGCAAAGTTGAGATTGGAGCAAAGTGAAGCGTCAGTTGAATCCGCTGATGTTGCGCTTTTAGAGTCTAAACGTCAACTTGATGAGGTTGAGTCTCTCTCCAAAAAGCAATTTGTAGCACCGACTTTACTTGCAGAGCGTCGTGCTGATGTCGCTGCATCAAAAGCAGCATTAGCAAAAGCAAAAGCTGCTTTAGCAATGGATAAGGAAACGCTAAGAAGGCAAACTCTGTTTGCGCCTTTTGACGGTGTTGTGATGAAGCGTAATGTCGATTTAGGTGAATGGGTTACAACGCAGACGCATACTTTAACACTGGTTTCTGTAGGCGATTTACGACTCAAAGTCGCGGTACCTCAAGAATATATAAATGCTTTTTCAAACAATAATATAAATGAATTAGTTATTCAGCCAGATCACGATCAAAGCAAATTTATAGCGGCAAAAGTGCAAGCAATTGTGCCGGTTATTAATGAGCAAACTCGTAGTTTTGTTGTTCATGTTGAAGTACCTAAGCAAGAATCGTTTATTGCGGGTATGTCGGCGCAAGCGCAATTTGAATTGCCTAGTACAGGTACGCAAGCAGTATGGGTGCCAAAGTCGGCACTTAAGTATCATCCAGATGGCGCATTGAGTGTCTTTGTTGCCAATGGAAACTCCGCTACTCGCCATACGGTTAGAGTACTAGAGCAGCGCGGTGAACAAGTACTTATTTCAGTTGTGTCAGGCGATAGCACTGTACTAAGCGGACCAATTATTATAACTGCTGTTCAACTGCTAAAAAATGGCAGTGAGATCTCGGTGAGTAAGGACTAGCAGATATGATTGAAAGCGCCGTTAAACGCGGTACCTTAGTTGCCGTTATCTCTTTGATTATCTGTATTTTGGGGCTGGTGACAGCGTTAAAAATTCCAGTACAGATGATCCCCGACCTTGAAGTCAGAACCATAACGGTTCAAACAGGCTGGCCAGGTGCAACGCCACAAGATGTTGAAAAAGAAATCCTCGTTGAGCAAGAGCGATATCTGCGCAGTTTGCCAAACCTCAAACGCATGGTGTCCTATTCTCAAATGGGATCTGCACGGATCCAACTGGAGTTTCCGTTTGGTGTTGATGTCAATGACGCCTTGATTCGTGTCAACAATGCCCTTAGCCAAGTTCCCAGCTATCCGGAAAACGTTGATCAACCAAGGTTGTATTCGAGCTCTTTTTCGTCCAATGCTTTTATGCATTTTGTGCTAAAGCCGCAAACTGGAAATCCGCTTGATTTAGATGTCGATATGCTCAGAGATTTTGCCGAAGATTTCGTAAGGCCACGAATGGAGAGTATACCCGGTGTGTCAGAGGTAGGTGTTGGTGGTGGTGCAGCTAGACAAGTACAGATTAATGTTGATCCTAGTCGCTTGGCCCAACGTGGGTTAAGTGTAACAGATTTAAGAAATGCCATCCGTTCACGCAATCGCGATGCATCGGCAGGCGACATTGAAAGCGGCCCAAGTCGTTATTTATTACGTATGGTTGGACGTTTTGAGCAGCTGAATGAGCTTGATGATTTGATTATTTCTGAGCGCGATGGTGTGATCACCAAGCTCCGAGATGTTGCCGTTGTGTCGCTAGACCATTTTGAATTACGTGGTATTTCATACTCAGATGGTGAGCGTACTTTAAGGTTGTCAGTACGTCGTGAAAGTGGCTCAAATGTTATTGATATTAAGCAGCAAATGCTGCCAGTGATTGAGCAAATTAACCAAGAATTGTTAGCGCAAAATGGCTTAGAGCTGATCCTAATGAGTGACGATGTTCAATATGTTGAAAGCTCACTTAAAAATGTGTGGACTAATTTGGCATTAGGTGCATTGCTCGCAACCTTGGTGATGTTTTTATTTTTACGCTCAGGGCGTGCCACATTGGTTGGCGTGATGGGCATACCAATTTGTACTGTTGCAGCCTTCCTAGGCTTAACGCTATTTGACCGTACCATTAATGTTATTTCGCTTGCCGGAGTGGCCTTTGCAATTGGTATGACCGTCGACAATACCATCGTAGTACTTGAAGCCATAGTGCAAGCAAACAGGCGCGGCACGAGTAAACTACACGCTGCAATTAAAGGTGTAAAAGAAGTTTGGCCTGCGGTTTTGGCTTCGACTGCGACAACGGTGTTAGTATTTGCGCCAATCTTATTTGTTCAACAAGAAGCTGGTCAGCTCTACTCCGACATTGCGATTGCCGTATCGTCTGCAATTATTGCCTCTATGCTGGTGGCTATTTTTATTGTACCGACAACATTGGCAAATTTACCTAATCGTAAAGATGAGATGAAAACTGTCACACTTTCAAAGCGTTGGCTTGCACTGGTGTCGTTTTGCGTGGCATCAAAAGCCAGAGCAACAGCCATCACTGCAAGTTTTGTGGTTGTGACACTTGGTGCTGCATATGCCTTAATGCCCGCTGCTGAATATTTACCTGAAGGTGAAGAACCTAAAGCGTTTTCAATGATGATTGCACCGCCAAGTTATAACCTGTCAGAAATGAAAGAGATAGGTGATGAGCTGCGTGTTTATTTTAATGGCCATATCAATGCATCGAGTGACGCATTTGATAAAGGCGAGACGGACATGCCGCCACTGGCTTACTACTCGATGTCAGTATCTATTGGCCGTATTTGGTTTTTAAGTGCTCCGACGGACCCAAATAATATCCAGGCTATGATGGATGCAATCACGGCTAAGTTCAGAAGTTATGAAAATATGCGTGCTTTCTCTGCTAGGGGGTCAATTATTTCAAGTAATGATGGTGGCACCCGTGCAGTAGCGGTTGATATTGCTGGGAGCAATTTAACGGACTTGTACCGCGCAGCTGAAGCAGTATACGAGCAAGCTCAAGTAACATTTGAAAACCCACAAATTAACTCAGACCCTCGGGCACTGAGCCTAGATCAACCGCTTATTGAGATTAAACCCAAATGGCAAAGGCTTGCTGAGCTTGGGATCAGTCCAAATGAATTTGGTTATACAATTTCGTCATTGAGTGACGGTGCGTATGTTGATGAGTTTATTTTGAACGATGACAAAATAGATATGTTTATTTTCAGTCATCAAAAGGAAAAGCAAACCATTGAGCAACTGGCCACTTCACCCATTGTTACGCCATCTGGGGATGTGTTGCCACTGAGCGCATTGGCTGATTTAGTGGAAAGTAAAAACAGTGATAGCTTGCGCCGTGTAGATGGCAAGCGAACGGTGACTGTATATATCATTCCACCTCGAGATGTGGCATTGGAAACCGCCGAAGAGATTGTGCGTACCGAGTTACTACCAACTCTTTGGCAACAAGGGAAAATTGCGCAAGGTACTAAAGTTTCTATCAGTGGTGCGGCCGACCAATTGGAAGCGACACAAGCCTCGTTGTCGAGCAACTTTATTGTGGCCTTAGTACTGAGTTATTTGTTGTTAGTGGCGATATTTACGCATTGGAGTTACCCATTGTTTATTTTAGCCACTGTGCCATTAGGTATGGCAGGGGGCTTACTGGGGTTGATTTCCGTAAATGGCGTTAATGTGTTGCTGGCAAATTTTGGAATGACACCATTCCACCAACCCTTTGATATGATCACCATGTTGGGCTTCCTTATTTTATTGGGGACTGTGGTAAATAACCCTATTTTGATAGTAGATCAAACTCGAAAGTTGATTGTAGATCAGGGGATGGAAGTTGTTGCAGCAGTCAAACAGGCGGTTGCAACGCGACTTAAACCGATATTAATGTCGACTGCGACCACATTATTTGGTCTTGCACCTTTGGTGTTTATACCAGGAGATGGCACTGAATTATACCGGGGTGTTGGTATTATCGTATTGTGCGGCATAGTGTTCTCGATGTTGCTTAGCCTGACGTTTTTACCGGCGCTGCTGGTCAGTGTGCTGAGTAACAAGCGGGTGCGATAAACACTAAAAAAGGAGCTTCGGCTCCTTTTTTATGAGCAATTGAAAACTAAGATAGTTCAGTTACCTGAGTATGCCTCTTAAACGCCAGTGCTATGGATATAGAGTCGCGATAGCACTTTATAAACTTCACAGCGCAGCGTGAAGCTGCCTCCTTATAAAGAAGCTTAAACAATAGCAAGCCGGTTTTTGAGTCTTGATAGGGTATCTCGACACTGTGCTTTATTGTTTTGGTGTTTAATTAGACCAAGTTATCTCTAGTACTTTACTAACTACACATTTTTTCCCGTAAATCTAAGCGTCTCTTATGGCGTGGCAAACAAGGCGTTTGGAAAATAATGGATACATTAGTGGCGAGGCTTTATTGGCTCTGTTTCTTTTAGTCAATTTCGTACCTTGCCCTAATTACAAAACGCCACTTGTACCCCCAATATTGTTGTACTTTTCATGGTTTTTAGTGATTAACTTTGGCGATTAAAAAGTTTTAATTGAGTATGGTCGTCGTATGTCTTTCTATTTATAAAATTTTATCTGTTTGTTTTTAAAGCTTATAATTTTTGGCTTCCGATGTTTTTTTACAAAAACGTATTAATCGGCCCATTTGGGCGCACTCACGTGATGGCCAGTGCAAAATTGCACTCAGTTCCAACGTTATGAGGGCAAACACAATGGAAAATACGTCTTTAAATATATCAAGCAACGCGTCGCAATCTCCGACTGTACAGGGCAGTAAAGCAAGCTCAAAACGGGCTAATCAATGGCTGAAATACTCAACGACTTTTTGGTTTCTTGCTGTGTTAGCGGGTCAGTGGTTTTTCTTTTACTACATTATCGCGTTTTACGGGTTTTCAGTTATCAACAACAATATGGAGATATGGAACGTGTGGGAAGTGTTTGGTAAAACACCATACAAAGCGGGTGACTTTGCTGGCAACGCAGCTTTTGCAGCACATGCTATTGGAGCCGGGGTTGTGGCGTTTGGTGGGGCATTGCAATTGATGCCGCAAATGCGTCGTTACTTTCCAAAATTTCACAAAATAAATGGTTATCTATATTTGTTAACCGTGTTTGCTTTGTCTATATCAGGATTCTATTTGGTATGGATCAGAGATCAGCACCCAATCACTCTTGACGGCATTGGGACCAGTATCAATGGTATATTGATTCTTACTTTTACTTATTTTTGCGCCAAAACAGCGATTAAAAAAGATATTCGAAATCACAAGAAATGGGCAATTCGTTTATTTTTGGTGTCAAATGCGCAGTGGATTTTAAGGATCGGTGTCTTTAGCTACTTAATCACTGGTACAACTATGGGCCTTGCCCCGGCGTTTGGCGACCCGTTTTTCCCTATGTGGACTTTTGGTTGTTTTGTGGTCCCGTTAGCAATGGCTGAATTGTATTTCTTTGCCAGTGAGACGCAAAATCAAAAGGTAAAATGGTTGGCTGCGGGTTGTTTATGTGTGCTGACACTATTGATGTTGGTTGGGATCGTGGGCTTTACACCTTTCTTATTAAAAGTAATGTCAGGTGATGCGATCTCTATATAGAGGTAACATCAATCGTACTTGATGTTACCATAACTAAGTTTAGGCAAGCGTAGGCTTGCCTTATGCGTATTTTTCGGTTTGTCTGTTTGATTAATTGTTGATGTCGTCGACTTTTTTAACCGCTTCTAGATAACGACTTTCAATGAATTTATTTTCCTTAGTCAGGTGTTTAATTTTTTGTTTGGCTTGTTGTAGTTCAGCTTCAATGGCCTTGGCGTCAACCCCGTCGCTTTGCTCTGGTAAATCGACAGAAAGTTGGTCAATAAGCTGATTCTGTTCGGCAATTTGGCGTTCATACTGTTGTACTAACGCTTGGATCTCTAGTTCATTTGGCGATTCTCCACTGACTTGAGCCGATTTCATATCTGTTTTCAATTGAGCGATTTCTTTATGTAAGTTGCTGTTCTCTTCCTTCAAGCTACCCACAGACTGGAATTGGTCTTCCAATTTTGTTTTGGCGTATTTTAGTTTTTTACCACTGATGGTTAAGTCACCTTTAAGGCGCTTGATCAGTTTGTGAGAGCGTGAGAGTTTTTTATTGAGTTCATTGATAGAAGCTTGCTCTTCTTTGGTTATATGATCGGCGGTAGAGGCGCGAATTTGTGCAAGCTGCTGCTCTAGATTTGCTTGTACGTGTAAAAGCTCAGAAATGGTTTGTTCATGTTGTTGATTGAACTGCGTGGCGCGCTCCACTGAATCTTTGCACAGTGCGACCACCTCTTCAGATCCTGGGTTATTTGAGTTAGCGCTCATAAATACCGCTGCGAATTGTCTAAACTCTCTTAAAATCAACAACAAAATATAAAACCAAGCCGCTAAAATTAGCAGACCAAAATTTAAGGCTATATATTGGTAAACTTCTATCGGCAGCATGGCAGCTATTCATCGCTTCATTGATTATCAATAAGATAAGTTTAGTTTTACTGTGAAATTCTGCCTATACTGAATAGGAAATTTTAAGTTTGAGGTGAATGTGAAAGTTCTGATAGTTGATGATAGCCACGCGACATGCGAAATTATCAGGCGCGCACTTCAGCAGTTTACGTATCGGAAATTATTTATTTCTTGCGAAAATAGTGTTGATGATGCACTTGAACGCATAGAGTTGTGGCAACCTCATATTATTTTAACTGATTGGCATATGCCAGATAAGTCAGGTATTGAGTTACTTAAGGTGGTTAGCGCAACGTATCCTGAATTGCCTGTGGGTATGATCTCAACGGTTGATGACGAAGAGCAAATTAATTATGCCAAGTCGATGGGCTGTGCATTTTTCTTATCTAAGCCTTTTGCTGATAGTGAGCTGCGGGAAATTTTGCTGCCAATAGTCCAGGAACTTGAAGTTCGAGAGTTAATGGTAGAGCAAGAGACCCCGCTGCGAGAGGGGCTTGCTTTACCTAAAACGGATTTCTTGGAGCGATTGATGCAAAAAAATATCAATGCATCATTGACACTGAAACCCATACGTTCTCAGTCTTTGGATGAAAGTAAATTACCTTGTGTTATGGTTGTATATGCAGAGCGAGGTAGCCAGAAAGTACGTGTGATCTGCGTGCTTGATGTATATGCCACGTGTGTTTTGGCCAGTAGTGTTGAAGTGATCCCAGAAGAGGAAGCGCAAAAAGCGATTCATATGAATCAAATAAACGAGTCAATTATGAATGCCTGCAAAGAGGCGTTAGCAAAAACTGCCTACGCATTTTTAGATAATCAAAGCAAAATGAGTTTGTTTGTGAGGAGTTGTAAGTGTGTCAATAGCCTTCATCCAAAACTTGAAATGCTCTACAACTACCCACTTGATAGCCGTATTGACCTATGTTGTGAAAGAGAGGGAATGGCACAAGGTAAAATGTTGATTGTGGGTGTCTGACTTCAATTGTGTTTTTAAACAACCTACCTAGCATTTATTCGATAGGACTCGATTGTTTGGCTTTTTTTCGGTATTTAGCAGGGGTTGTATCTGAAAACTTTTTAAATGCGATATAAAATGTTGACTGATTATTATAGCCACACAATTCAGATATTTGTTTTAAACTCATGCTCGTGTCTTTACGTAAAAGTTGTTTTGCCAGTGTTATTCGATACTGATTAATATAGGATGTAAATGAAACACCCAAGTTATCATTTAAAACTTGCGAAAGGTGCGGCACAGAGACCTTTAGTCTATTTGCAACTTGAGACAAACTAAGGTTTGGGCATTTATACAATTCGTCTTCTTCCATCATTTTTTCTAGCCGCAATAATATAGGGGCTGCCAAATCATGCGGTATTTTTTTACTGGCGTATTTTTCTTTTGTTGTGTTGAGTTTTCTTGCCATCAAAACTTCAAGGCTGAGGTAAGTAGAGAGTAAAAAGCATACGATGGCTACAAAAATGGATGTGTAAGTGCTAAAAATATACGCTAGCCAAAGTGCAGTAGTGCAGCACAAAACAACGATTGCAACTCGACCATTTTGATCTGCCGTGATATCTAAAGATTTATTTATAACTACAGGAGTAATAGCCAGTAGAGAGGCAAATAAATAGCCAAACCAGATATACCCAATAACAGTGGAAATGTGTGCACTCCATAACAAGGTGTAATAGTCATACGGCCAAGTGATGCCAATAATAAGAGCAAGGCTAGTTGGGGGAAGTAGATGAATTTTCCAGTTAATATTTTTTGACGTTTTTAGCTTGAAAGTTTGCTTTATGTACGCAAACAATAAGGGAGCTGCTAAAAAATAGCTCGTTAAGCCCAGTTGCAAGAATGTTTTGCTTTGCTCTAGATAAAAGAATAAAGGTTGGCTCATCCGAATACAAACCATGAGGGACACACCGACCAATAATTTATTAACTAGATTAAGGGGTTTTAACCTGAATAAGTAAATGCTTAAAGACAACGAATTGACTGCGCCGATGGCACTCAAGAAGAACAAAAAAGTGGTGGCATCTAAAACCATGAAACTCTCTACTACATATTTGTTTTTATTTTATGACTGGGAGTAGCTGGTTTCAATTGCAAAACTTGCATAAGAAAAGGGGTTGATTTTAATAATTTATTTGTTCAATTTTCTGTTTAATATCAGTTTATCCCAGTAAATAATCAGCAATAAATAAAAGAGTTTGAGTGGTAAATACTTATGAATAATAGAGATACGGCGCGATATGGGTATTATTACCGCGGCGTATCGCTATTAGTAATGAGAGTTATTGAGTCACTTTCCTTGCTCTAAATTGACGACCTTTCATTTTCCCTTCTGAAATAATCTTCAAGGCTTTATTGGCGAGTTTACGCTCAATGGCGACATACGAGGTGATTGCTGTTACCTTAATTTTACCGATTTGAGAGCCTTGTATTGATTTGTCCGCTGTCAAAGCCCCTAAGATATCTCCAGGTCGTAATTTGGCTTTTTTTCCACCGTCAATCTGTAATGTAACCATCGGAGCTCGTGCGATTTGATTACCAAATACATCGTCATTGGGTAGATTAATCGGATCAATGGTTTGCGCTAAGTAGTCTTCCAATGCGTTGACTTTGTGAGACTCTTTGTAACTCATTATAGAGCATGCCACACCTGAATTCCCTGCGCGTCCAGTACGACCGACTCGGTGAACATGCACTTCTGGATCGTGTGCAATATGATAGTTAAGCACCATGTCGACATGATCAACGTCAATTCCGCGGGCTGCGACATCTGTGGCAACCAAGATCGTCAGGCTTTTGTTTGCAAATCGTACTAGGGTACGGTCTCGGTCTTTTTGCTCAAGGTCACCGTGAAGAGCTGCACTATCAAACCCTATTTGTTTGAGGTTATCGCAAACAGATTGGCATTCGGCCTTAGTATTACAAAAAATGACAGCAGAACTTGGTTGAAATTGCAGTAGTAACTTTTGCGCAGCAACCAGTCGTGCATCATTATCTTGTACTTCGTAAAAGTATTGCTCAATTGAACTGTGATCATGGGTTGCTTCAACAGTGACCTTTTCAGCGTTTTGCATAATATGCTTTGCTAGCTGCTCTATTCTAGGTGGGTAGGTCGCACTAAATAGCAAGTTTTGTCGTTTTGTAGGGCAGTGCTCTAGGATACATTTAATGGCATCTTCGAAGCCCATTTCGAGCATTCTATCAGCTTCATCCAAGACGAAAGTATTTACCTCTTCTAGAGATAGCCTGCCTTTTCGTAAATGTTCTTCAATTCTACCTGGAGTGCCAACAACGATATGAGCGCCATGTTCCAATGAACCTATTTGAGGACCCATAGGTGCACCACCGCATAAGGCGAGTACTTTAATGTTATGGATAGCTCTGGCGAGTTTGCGAATTTCGACCGCAACTTGGTCTGCCAGTTCGCGAGTAGGACAAACAACGAGCGCTTGTACACGAAAACGTTTTACGTTGAGGTTATGCAGCAAGCCAAGCGAAAACGCAGCTGTTTTCCCCGAGCCTGTCTTTCCTTGTCCGATAAGATCTTTGCCTGCCAAGATCTTAGGCAGTGTTTGAGCTTGAATTTCCGTCATGGCTGTATAGCCAAGAGAGGTTAGGTTATCTAATAGGGCGTTTGAAAGTGACAAACTAGAAAAAAGAGGCTGAGACAAAACAAGTATCATCTATTTAGAAATAAAGGCGAATTATACCACGCACTATGTGCCGATAGAATCTTTACATGGTGGCGTTTGTTTTTCAGTCAAGGTGAAACAATGGGGTTTGCGATAAGAGAAACCCTACTAGCCTTAGCCTGTTTGTGTTTAGTAAAAAATTTGCAGCTGTATGAGTGATGTTTACCCAATAACTTTTTTGAACTTCAATAGCCAAACGCCAAACAATATCTCAAAAATGACCGCAAAAGTGATGCCTGTGCCAGCGAAGATATATTTTTCTTTGAATGGCAGCACTTGGTTGGTGATTAAATAGTCTCCGCTAACAAAAGTGATGGCTGCGAAAGCAATAAGTAGACAAATGATAATAGGGTAATCAATATACGGATTGATATTGAATTTTACATAATTTCCACATTTACCACATGTAATCATTGTGGGTAAACCAGCCTTAAATACATCGATGAAACCAATGTTACTGCCACATTTTTTGCAAGTGTTCGTTGAATGCTCATCTGAGCGAGTTGTTCTGGGCGCTGCTGGCAAATCTATATTCTTTAAAAAATGTGCTCTCAAATTACCATAGTTTGATTGACACTCTCCAGATATTGGCTCGATTATTTCTGCTGCTTCAATAAGATATAAGCCATTGTCGATACAATAATTTAGCGTTCTCAATAAAGAGTCTAAACCGTCTTCATCAATTAGCTCTGCAATATTGCTCTGATTTTCCAGCAGCCACCCTTTAAATGCGCCGACATTTTGTAGTACCCCACTTGCACTGTAATTACCTGACATAAGCATCGATGTATCGGCATCGAATTTCGCTAGCGGAGAGTCTTCGAGAGAAGAAAAGCTTTGGAAAAGTGTGTGTATAGAAGGTATTTCCTCGGCCAAGAAGCAAATCGCTGAATTTCGAGCATACCAATATGGATGCAGAAAACCTGCGACACTGGCAATAGCAAATGAGAAATAAGCCGCAAAGTTTTCAGCCGTTATTGGTTCACCGGAGGGAGTCGATTCATCCATATACCAAGGAATAATGAACTCATTAAAGAGTTCAAGAAACTGCTCTTGAACTTTGCTATCTGAACTCACTTCTGTCGCTCTAGATTGCAGCAACCCAGGGTGTTCAAGAATATCAAAAACATACCTCTGTATTTCTTTTTTCGAAATGCAATGAAAAGTTACATCGTAGGACACTAGTATTGCTCCAAACTCCAAGTGACATTATTTACGCAGTGGTATGACGCAAATTTTTATACGCAACATGATAGCAAGAAAGTACTAAAAGTCCTTATTTACGCAATATTTAATTTGCGCTATGAGTGCCATTTTTTAATTGGGGAAGAAAACTTATTATCTGGAGTTTTAGGCAGGTGTATTGGCATGAGTTGGAACTGAGGTCGTTTTATACTTAGCTTAAATTATTCATGGCGCGATTTTACTGCGCCACTTGCATCTATTTAGCAAACGGCGCGGCCTAGCTTTAGGCTAAGGCTTGGTCAACACCTTTAGGGTTGGGGCCGTAATCGTTGCTATCTTGATCGCCTTCTTGAATCGCAAAAATAATTAGCACAATGGCACCTATCAGTGGTAATAGAGTTATCAGAATCCACCATCCCGAGCGACCTGTGTCATGTAAACGACGAATGGAGACTGCTATACTAGGTACAAGTACTGCTAGAGCATAAATAATACTTAGAAATGATGTGCCGAGCACGCCATCTAAAAAGCCAAATACGATAGAAAAAATAAAGTTGAATAAAAAGAACATCCAATACTCTTTTCTTCTCGCTCGTCCATTAAATACCACGTAATTCTTCAACACGGATATATACCATTCCATTTTTGGTTCCTTAATTATATTTTATTTGTATTTAAGAGAGTGAAATGTGGCATATCCAATCACATTTCATTGAATGCAGCGGTTTTTTCTGGGCTTACAATTCAAGCTTCTAGCTCTCTCAGGTAGAGAAAGTAAATCAAATAATGAATTGTAACAAGAGGTAATAATAAATAATTATTACTATATGAAATTATTTATTTTAATTTGGCGGTTATAGAAATGTTTTACTAGGTGCTTTTATATTGCCAGCTCAATGCCTTGACTGTTCATTTTCAAAGTGTGGACGATAAAAAAGGCCACGGTTATTTCACAGGCATTTCACATGTCCTGACGCAAACTCCACTTATCAAAATTACAACGAATGTATTTAAGGAGTGGGCATGGGTGTTAAGTTAGACGTACGTCAATTAGATCACACCATTAAGTTGGTAAACGGTGAGCCATTACACTTGCTAAAAGCGGTTTCAATGTCTGTAGAAGCAGGAGAGCAGATTGCTATTGTGGGAGCTTCTGGCTCAGGGAAGTCAACATTGCTCTCTTTACTGGCAGGGCTTGAGACGCTGCAAACTGGGGAGATCTGCTATCAAGAAAGAAATCAGGATGTGGCTGAAATTAATAGCGTTTCGGGCTTTGTGTTTCAGCACTTTCACTTATTACCAGAGTTGAATGCACTGCAAAATGTGGCGTTGCCCTTATTATTACGCGGTGAAAAAAGTGCACAGCAACAAGCTCTTGAGAAATTGAAGCTCGTACAAATGGAAGCGCAAGCACATCAGCCAGTTACCAAGCTCAGTGGCGGAGAGCAACAGCGCGTGGCGATAGCGCGTGCACTTTGCAGCGAGCCTCAAATTATTTTTGCAGATGAGCCGACTGGCAACTTAGATAAAAACACGGCTGAGCAGGTTTTTTCACATATGCAAAATGGAGCAAGGTCGACAGGCACCACCATGGTCGTGGTTACTCATGATCTGAATTTGGCAGCAAAGTTAGACAAAATCTATCATCTTGAAAGTGGAGATTTAAAGCTATGATTGACGCGCATACCATAAATGCTGAGCGCGAGTCCAAACTTAGCCTGAGTCGCTCTAGCATAATGCTTATCAAAATATTTCTTTTGCAGGTTCGCCAAGGCAAGCACCTTGTTACTTTATTGAGTTTGGCTTTGCTCTTTTTATATCTAAGTCTGACAAGTTTGCTTGGACAAGGTGTAGACAAATATCTTAATCACAATCTGCAAACCATGTTGGGTGCAGATACTCAGCTCTCAGTAACTCGTGATTGGCACGATTCTGAAACGCAATGGGTGACTAATCATGCTAGCTCAAAAACATTTATACAAAGTTACCAAGTGACACTAAGCCAAGGCGGTGCTTATAGTCATGCGAAATTAAAAGCGGTCGATAGTGCTTACCCATTAACTGGACAAGTGACTATCTCAACCAATGAGCAACTTACTACGTCACAGATATCTAAAGGGCCGGAGCTCGGGGAGATCTGGCTAGAACCGCATTTAGCGCGAGCGCTTGATGTACGCATTGGCGATGAGATCCGTTTAGGAAGTGAAACCTTGATTGTGAGCGCACTTTTACTGAATGAGCCTGATAGGATCATTCAAGGTTATAGTAGCGACAGGCGAGCATTGGTGTCCGAGCGGAGCTTGGTCGCACTCAACATGCAGCCAGAAGAGCGTCAGGTTTTGGTCAATCACGATAGCGATTTTAAATCAACTCATCTCAAACAACTGCAGACAAGTAGCGCCGACTTAAAGGTTACCAGCAAGCTGCTGAATAACTATCCAATGGCACATGCGTGGCAAAGAGTACAAAACTTCATGGGTCTTATTAGCTTTGTTATCGTGTTGCTGACATGTTTGTGTCTGTGGTTGAGCCAAAGAAGTCATATAGAGCCAATACAAGGCGTGTTAGCGGTTATGTTGGCCAATGGCGTGAAACGCCAGCACGTACCTCTGTTAGTGATGGTCTTAATGATTGGAATTTTGTTGCTCAGTTTTGTACCAGCCCTATTGGTCGCAATGATTGGTGCAACTTTTATTGAGCAGTTAATCCAACAGAATGTATTTGAGACTTTTGAGCTGATGTGGGGAGTGACAGGAATAGGTCATGCGCTGCTAATGAGTGTATTACTCTACTGCCTGCTGACAATTCCCAATTGGATTAAATTACTTAAAAGCACTGTGCGGGACCTATTGGAAAAACGAGAAGATGGTGCTGTTGCTTTTGTTGTTAGCGGCTTGTGTCCTTTGCTATCACTGTTGGCTGTTGTTTTGCTCAATACCGACAATTGGATTTTGACTGGCTTGTTATTGGCTGGGCTTGGGGTCTGCTTAGTGTTGTTACTCACCCTAACTTGGGGAATACTAAGTCTTGCAAATCGCTGCCTGGTTGGTAGGGGTGGCGTGTTTGCATTTGTATTGCTTTTGATGAAACAGCGAATGAGTGTAAAAATCATCCAAATTCTGGCTCTGGGACTCAGCGCAACACTCTTACTATTGTGTCTGAGGGTCGGTCAAGATGTAAATCGGGTGCTAGATCGAGCGCTGTTTGAAGATCAAGGTAATGTATTTGTCACACAAGCTAATTTCACTCAAAAACAAGCAATTTCTCAATTCTCTATACAACATGGTGGTGAAGTTAAGCAATTTAAAGCATTTCAAAGTGCGAGAGTAACCCATGTGAATGACGTATTGCTGGCACAAATAGATGCGCCATCAAGTGACTCTAAAACGCGTCTCGAGCGTGATATCAATTTACATTGGCAAGTAAGTCAGCCTGACAATATCAATGTTGTCAGTGGGGAGTGGCAACCATCGAATGAACAAGGTTTACCGTCAATTTCAATGGAGCAAGAGGTATTCGATGAGTTAAATCTTGCGTTAGGAGATGTGTTGACCTTGCAAGTGGGCACACAAAGCCAAAAGTTTAATATAGCATCAGTGCATCACTACCGCTCTGGCTCCGACATGATCACGTTTTGGTTTGTGGTTCATCAGGATGCTGTGCCGGTTGCGAGTGAGCCGACTCTATATATGGGCAGTGTAGATTTACCTCAATCAGGTTTAGATAGCTTAGGTGAGATCTGGCAAGCGCATCCTAGTATTCGTATGTTGCGGGTCGAAGAATTGATCTCAAGAGTACGTAATACTGTTCAGACATTTATGTACTTGACGCTAGCATACGGAATATTCATCGCAATAATGAGCAACTTGCTGGTGGTTGCTTCCATACAGACACATTTGCAGCGCGACAAACTGAAAAACGGCTTACTGCTAAGTTTTGGCCTGACAGAAAAGCAGGGGCGAAACATGCTGATCACGGAGTGGGCAATATTAACCGTGATACCTGTAGCATGTGCATTGGCTTCAGTTTATCTGTTCATTGGTCAAATTTATCAGCAGGGTTTCGGCCTCGCATATCGACCTAACGACTTTATGTTATTCCTTGAGTCAGTTGCGATAGTGATGACAATTGCTTTGGGTGGAATATGTCTTAGCCGAAAGCAGCTCAAGCAAAGCGTTGTTACCCTGTTAGAGCAGCGCGGTTAAATACAAATTTTGCAATGTAGCAAGCACGCTACATTGCAAATCTTCTTTTCTCCCTCAAAATTAGCCACTGCCTCGCCAATCCAGCATAAGAGTAAGTCTATGCTCGCTTCTTTAAACATGCTTTGTTTACTCATCAACTAGTCATTTATCCGCAAATCATCGAGTGACCTGCTCCATTGAATTGAAATCTTACAGTTATTATTTTGTTGCAAAAATTTTATTATTTTAATGTGTTGGCATATTGAGGTGTTCATTCCTTAATCGGCAATGGACAGAAATTAACAAGGAAAAAACGTAGTGATTAATTATGAAAGCTAAAAATGTGTTAAAGCAACTCTATGCATCAGGCATTGATTTGATTCTTGAAAACGAGCGACTTGTCACTAAGTCAAACACCCCTCCCACCGACAAACAAGCTACATTGATAAATCAATATGAACAGCGGCTAATCGATTACATTAAGTTGCAAGATACGCATTGGCGAACGCGGTTGTCTGGGTATGAACCTATGATTCTGCATAGCATGTGCTTGCCTTGTGAGCAGCGAGGAGTGTTTACTCAATACTGGCAATATAGTGAGTTAAAACAGCCGAAAGTCAGCACAAAACAAGCACAGTTTCTATTACAAAGCCGGGTTCTTTACGCGTTAAATCAGGCACTTTCAACATATTCAGGCCAAGCTGATAACCTAGTTAAAGTGTTTTTACCAGAGGACTCAGCCGATGGCTTTCAAGTATGTCCTGTCCGAAGTACCGCACAGGGAAAGTCATTAACGCTTGAGCAATTTACCAAATTATATCGTCAAGATATTGAAGTTGGATACTTAGATACAAGCGCTTTGAATTCCTACAATCTAGAATCTGAATGTGAGGTGGTATGGCAGGGTTTGCAGGAAGCGGAAAATCACTCACCGAGCCTCACAGAAAAACAAAAAATAGGTATTGATATTCGGCTTTTAGATCGAAAAGTTGTTTTCACGTGGCGCTGGAATGGCCAGCTAATAAGTGAACGGTCCGTTAAAGTTATCTCAGAAATCTTTGCGTCTTATCTAGTGGGAACGCCTGCCAGCATCCCGGAATTTTCAGCAATAAAACACAGCTATCAAGAAGATAAAAGTGCTTTGCAGTTATTTGCTCAGGTTTCCTCGCTTTATTCCGATAAAGTGGCTGTGCGCTGCCAAGAGCGGCAGCTAACATATCGGGAGCTAAAGCAGCAGGCAGAAAGTATTGCGGCTTCATTGCAATCAGCTGGAATGCTCGCTGGGGACCGTATTGTAGTGATCCTGCCCCGCAATATAGACCTTTTACTGGCAATAGTGGGGATATTATTTACGGGGGCTGTGTATATCCCTGTTTCTCCAAAAGAGTCTGAAGAAAGAGTAAACACTGTTGTTGAACAAAGTGGCGCCAAGGCAGTGATCTGTCTTGATTTCAATTCGACATTGGCTTGTCGGCAGTTTACCTTAGAGCAATTGCGTTCGCGTTCGGATAAAGCTTATCAAGGTGCAGAGTTAGCTGCTGACAGCCCTTTTTATATCAACTTTTCTTCGGGCTCGACAGGAAAGCCTAAAGGGATCGTGTGTTCACATCAAGGGATCACGAGGTTAGTCATTAATCCAAACTTTACTGTGCTCGATGAGAACACCAATATGCTGTGTATTGCCAACCAAAGTTTTGATGCGTTTGCGTTTGAAATATGGGGGGCTCTGCTAAACGGTGGTTGCCTTTATATGCTGGAAGAGGCATGTGTAACACCTGAAAATCTAGGCACATTGTTTAGCACGCAGGTTAATACCAGCTTTTTAACGGCCGCATTATTTCATACCCTAGTCGATATTGACCCTTGTCTGTTTTCTGGATTAGAGCAATTGCTGGTCGGGGGGGACGTAGTATTACCCTCAAAGGTAAAACTGGTGTACCAAAACAATTCAGATATACAGATTGTAAATGCCTATGGCCCTACAGAAAATACCGTATTTACAAGCACCTTTTTAATTCCAAAAACTTGGTCGAGCAACCAGCCATTGCCCATTGGACTACCGATTAATGGCACTGCGGTAGCCATCGTGTCTGACAAAGGGGCGTACTTACCACATGGTTGTGTAGGTGAGATCGTTACAGCAGGTTCTGGGCTGGCTTTAGGATACTTGAACAAATCACAAGAGTCGGGGCGGTTTGTCTCGATGGACTGTGGAGACAAGCCACTGCGGGTGTATAAAACTGGCGATTTGGGCTTTATTGATAGCCAAGGGGATATACGGTTTATTGGCCGACGAGATGCGCAAGTGAAAATTAACGGGTATCGAGTAGAGTTGCAGGCGATAGACCAAACGCTAGAGGCACTTCCAGAAATAAAGCATGCACATACACTTGCCATTGCGGCTGCAAATGGACATAAGCTGGTAAGTTTTATTCAGCTTAATGAGCCTCACCATCAAAACGACGCAAATTGTGAAAGTGTGCTGGTGCATTACCTTGAAGCAGAGCTACCTGCGCATATGGTACCGAGCAGTCTTTGTTTTATAACTCACATTCCACTGACCTTAAATGGTAAATTGGATAAACAGTCTCTCATTGAGCTGTTTACCCAACAAAGCCAATCACAATACGTGGCACCAACCACGCCTTTGCAAATTGAGCTGTGCAAGTTATTTGCGCAAGTATTACATGTCAAACGCCTCGGTATCGCGGACGATCTGATTCAACTGGGGGGAAACTCGTTGATGTTTCTTCGCATTTTGGCAATTTGCAGAGAAACGTTGCAACTGGAGATCACCCTAAATGAGCTATTACTCAACCCAAATATTGCAGCGATCTCGCACTTGGCACGTCGTAAAAATACGCTTGCTATCACAAAAGCAAGTGAGCAACAGCTGTCATTTGCCGAGGAGCGTTTGCTTTTTATTCAAGGAATAAAGGAAGCCGAATGTGCTTACAATGCGCCTTTTTTGTTTGAACTAAGCCCCGAGTTTGATTGTGATAAATTCCTGTCTGCGTTTGAGCAAGTCGCTGCGCGACACACTATTTTAAAAACCCAATATCGTTGGAATGACGCGCGGCAAGTATACCCGAAAATATCAGAATCTAAGTATGCGTTGCACCATGAAAAAGTGGATTCAGAACAAGCGCTGCAAATGCGTCTCAAGTATTTTGCCAATGAACCTTTTGACTTGAGCGAGGAATTACCTGTTAAGTTCGTGCTATTGGAAAAAACTGACAGCCGACAATTACTGCTCAATATTCACCATGTTGTGATTGACGGCTGGTCGTTGAACATTCTGTTCAATGAGTTGACATATTTTTATGCGGGTAAAGGGGAGGTATTACCACTTAAGATCAGCTATAGAGATTATGCCAGTTGGCAACGTGAAGAGCTTAAAGGAACGACAAAAGCGGATTTAACCGCTTTTTGGCAAAGGTATTTGGCTGGAAATGATACCTTGTTATTGCCCTATGATGCACCAAGAGGGAAAAGCTTTGATTACAAAGGTAAGAGTCAATACATCAAGTTAGATAAGTCACTTTCTCAAGCCCTTCGGCAAAGTGCAAAAGCCCATAGCACAACGCTGTATCATGTGATGTTAAGCACCTTTTTTGCTCTGAGCCACAAACTTTCTCAGCAACATGATTTGATCCTTGGTACGCCATTTGAAAATAGATATGAACCTGAAACACAGTCATTAATTGGCTTCTTTGTTAACTCCTTACCAATTCGAGTTGTATTGCAAAATGACGATGTCTCATTACGAGAGTTGCTTCAACTGACAATTAACAGTGTTTCTGAAGTGCGTGAACACCAGGCGTTGCCACTCAATGATATTGTACAGGCGACAGGCACTGAGTTTGACGCATCGCGCGCGCCCTTATTTCAAGTGTTATTTAGTGTACAAGCATTTTTAGCTCAAAAAGACCTGCCCTCTGGAATGACGCTTGAACATGTGCGTGCTTATACGGCCGCTAAGTACGACATGACCATTCTTATCGATGACAGCAAAACAGAGATCGAAATAGATTGGAACTACGCAAGTGCCTTGTTTAAGTGTGAATCGGTGACACGTTTTGCACAAATGTATAAGCGTGTATTGACGCAGTTTACAGAGCAGTCGAGCACCAAGCTCAGCGAATTAAATGTCATAGATGAAAAAGAACAGAGGTTGCTTTTAGATGTATGGGGCAGGCCACAGAACTCAAAGCCTCTGCGCGATTTATCGTTGCCAGCTTTATTTGAAGAACAAACCAATATTCATCCAGAACAAACGGCACTGAGGTATAAAGGTGAGTCACTGAGTTATCATCAGTTAAATAGCCGGGCAAACCAGCTTGCACACGGCTTACTGGCTTGTTTTAACCGTAGCTATTTACCACAGCAGGCACATATTGCGGTATTTAAAACTCGCGGTATCGACATGGTTGTCAGTGCGCTTGCGGTCCTTAAATTAGGTGCGGCTGTGGTTATGGTGTCACCAGACTACCCACAACATAGGATTGACACTATGTTGCAGGACTGTCAGCCTCTTTGTGTAATCACCGACGAACATCATGTAGATAAGATCCGCGATTTGGGTTGCGGTTGCGTTATTTTCCAGCAAGTTATGAGCAAGCAAAACTTAGCTCATAATCTAGCGTCAGTTGTAAACCTTGATACCATGGCTTATGTGATTTACACGTCTGGCACAACGGGGACTCCGAAGGGAGTGAAAACATCTCATCGTGGTGTGGTGTCTCTGATCCAAAATAATGGATATGTTGAATTCTCCTCTCAAGATCGACTAGTTCAGCTAGCCAATCCGAATTTTGATATGGCTTTATTTGAGACTTGGGGCGCGCTATGTCATGGTGCAACTTTGGTTATTCCCGAGCAGCAGCAACCCAGTTTCGAGGATATCCGCGCATTATTGCGGCGTGAATCAATAACGATATTGTGGCTAACTACGTCGTTATTTGATGGACTACATAGCTATGATCCCAGTTGTTTTGCGAACCTAAAGTATCTGATTTTTGGCGGGGAAGCAGCTAATTGTGATACTGTCGCTAAATTGCAGGCATCTGAGAGTTGCCCTGAATACTTAATAAATGGATATGGTCCATCTGAAAGTACCATAGTGACGACGCACTGTTGTCATGGGTTTACGGGGACTAATGTACCTATTGGAAAACCTGCTAATTCGCGCAACGTCTATGTGCTGGATAGGCATAAAAGACCAGTACCAATAGGGGTGATCGGAGAGCTCTATGTGGCGGGGGAAGGTGTTTCTGACGGGTATTTAAATCGCCTTGAACTTACAAATGAACGTTTTTTGCCTGATCCGTTTAGTGACAGTGAAGATGGCAAAATGTATAGAACTGGGGATTTGGTACGTTGGCGATTAGATGGAAACCTTGAATACTTAGGACGCAATGACAATCAAGTTAAAATCAACGGTTATAGAATAGAGCTTGGCGAAATAGAAAACGTTTTATTGCAAAATTCGGACATCAACAGTGTTGCGGTTGTTGATGTAGAGCACCACGGTCACACATATTTGGTCGCTTATATCTGTAGCACTAATCAACAGCTCTCACTCACAGGTGTTCGCAGCAATGCGGAGCAGCAGCTTCCGAGGTTTATGCACCCCAGTGAATATATTCAAATTGATAATCTCCCCTATACATTAAATGGAAAGTTGGACAAAAACCGCTTACCCAAGGTCCATTTTGAATCGCAACGCAATTACGTAGCACCAAGAGATCAATTTGAATTACAGCTATGCGCTTTATTTAGGCAGCTATTGGGAGCGCCTAAAGTAGGCATAGATGATGACTTTTTTGAACTGGGTGGACACTCTATGTTGGCGATGCAATTGGCACACAAGATTGAACACTTAACCGGACAAGCCTTTTCATTACGGTCATTATATAGCCACAGAACCGTGCGCCAGCTGTCAGAGTTCAAACCCAAAACGAAGCGTTTTGTTGAGCCTTCGCAATTTGCATTGCCTGTACATTTATCTCCGCTCAAGCGCAATATAGAGTGTGTACAAACGATATTCTTAACGGGTGCCACTGGATTTGTTGGACGTTATTTATTGGCACAGTTACTCACTGCTCCCGATGCAATAATTTACTGTCTAGTGAGAGCATCAGATAGCATACATGGCAAAGCGAGAATAGAGCAGAGCTTAAAGCAGGCTCATTTGTGGCGCGACGAATTTACAGGTCGGATCAATGCGGTTGAGGGTGATTTATCACAAGCAAAGCTGGGTATGAGCGAGCAAAGTTATACTCGTGTTGCCGAACAAGTTGATTTAATTATCCATGCGGCGACGTACATGGATCACCTAGCACAATTTGAGCAAATGAAACCAGCTAACGTTGATAGTACGATAGAACTGATCACCTTGCAGCAGCACCGAAAGGCTAAGCGCTTACTGCACATTTCAACGACCGCGGTACTTAAACAGCGAGAAGTTGCAGATGAACTAACACCTTTGGAGCTACAAAGTCACACAGCGTGTGAGGGATATGTATCCACTAAATGGGCATCAGAGTTGCTGATTAAGCAAGCCCAGCAACGTGGTTTTGACATCAGTGTGATTCGATTGGGGTTAATATCTGGATGTGTTAATACGGGCTTAAGCGACCACGAACAGTGGCTAACCATGTTGATGAAATTAACCTCACACCTTGGGCTGTGTTTTGATGATAAGCGTTTTCAAACGAGTATTATACCTGTGAACTACGTTGCACAAGCCATTGGTACCTTGATATACCAATCAAAGCTATTACCGGTGTATCATCTATCAAACTCTCGAGAGCTCTATTTTGTCGATTTGGTACGCGCGCGCAACAAAGTGCTTGAAGCGCCCATATCATTGACCAGTTATAAGGACTTTATTGCGGCATTGGTTGCACTCAAAGAAACAGGAAAAGCAATCACCGGAGAGTACTTGTTTACTGATGATATGCGGCAAGTATCAGCTGAGCATCATAAAGATGAGTCGAGTGTTTTCGCGCCAATTGATGCTACTAAAACTTGGCAGTCGTTGGAAAAGCTCAATTTGCCAATGCCTGCGTTGACGGACGTGATGATAGCGCAATATTTCGATGCCATTGAAAGCATCGAATAAAAAAGGACCTTCGGGTCCTTTTCTAGATGGGGTAGCTTGGTTTATTCGCCTGTAATTGGTGCTGGTACTTTTTTAAACTGATAGCCAAGCCCGTTTAACTTTCCAGGCTGGCTAAAGTCAAACACTGTACCAATGCCTCTTCCATATCCTTGTACTTGAAGTAAGTTGTCACCCACTACCTTTACTGTTCGAGTAAAGCCATGTTTAACCGAGACAAGCACTAAGGCTTGCAACTCTGGCGCGTACTCTAAGATAAGATCTCCGAGTATCGGGTTGTCGGACTGGATTTGATAATACCCAAGTAACTGCTCAAGCTCTGGGGTCAACTGCGTAGTAACGAGCTTGCTAAATACGTGTGCGTAATCCTTTCCATCATAAAGAAAGCGAACTCCTTCAATGGCCTCGGTCGGCTTTATTTTTATATCGTAGTCTATTCCCTGAACTTGATAAGTTTGCGCTGCTACTTTTTTGAGCGGCTTATAGCCGAACCCTTCAGAGAAAACACTAAACTCGCCACTTGGATTTTGCTCGATAAATACACTGCTTGTGCCCACATAAGCACCAGCTTCCAGCGTTTTACGGGACTCATCTAATTGCGGCGTTGATGTGTGCTCAAACGGGCCTGGTGCCTGTTGAGCCACCATGCTCGTTACTGCTTTGGCGATGTCTTCAACCGCGTCAGCGCCAACTCTGTTGTTAGTTGTTACAAACACGCCAAAGTTTAATTCAGGTACTATGTACATTGAACTTTCATAGCCCTGGTAGCTACCATCGTGTTTGATAGCGATATGGCCGTTAAATGATTCAATGAAGAAGCCCAGACCCATTTGGTGGTCGCCATCGAGCTTCACATGATTATTTTGGACATTGCGAACAGTTTTAATCAAAGACGCCGGTAAAATCGCATGGCTGTTGTAATTCCAGCTATCTAATATTGCCTGCATATAGCGCGCCATATCATTACCAGTGGAGATCATGCCGCCAGCTGGGGTTGTTAATGCTGCATATTTGGGCTCAATTTGTGTGCCGCTGTAACTTTCTGCCATTTTTGTAGGTAGTGGTCCGTTTGGCAGGTGGCTCAGAGTAGACTCCATACCGAGTGGGTCAAAAAACTCTGATTGTAAATAGGCTTGCCAACTTTGCCCGCTAACTCTTGAGACCAACAAACCTGCGAGGGCAAAAGCATTGTTGTTGTACGCTGAGATTGTGCCTCGATCCCAAACCAAGTATTCATCGCTAAGCAACGCAGCCAGTGAGTTTAGGTCTTGATCTGGCGTGGTCGTGGGCTCATCACCTCGATACCACCCTGAAGGGATCCCACTTTGATGGGTAAGCAAGTCACGTACAGTTATTTTACCATTGTTGTTTGGCAATACCTTAGGCCTGAAATCCGAGAGGTGTTTGTACACACTGTCATCAAGAGATAACTTGCCTTCATTAACGAGTTTTAAAACCGCGAGAGTAACAAAGGTTTTAGTGATTGAAGCGATCCTAAACTGGGTATCTGACGTCACAGGTTGTTGTGTCTGGGTATTGGCGAACCCAAACCCTTCCAACAAAATTGGCGTGTTATCTTTAACTACAGCAATTGAAATTCCAGTGATTTTTTCTTCTGATAGCCTATTTTCAATTTGCTGGGTTATCTGGTTCAATTCAGGCTGAGTCAGTGCTAGAGCAGAGTGACTGACGGTAAATCCTGCGAGAAAGGTTGAGAGCAATGCTATTTTTTTCATGGTTGTCCTTAATTTATCTTGGGTTGAGTTAGGTAGCTTAGGATGAGTAGCTAAGCAACTCTATTTGTAGACGATTTAGGGACGTTTAAAATTAACTCAGGGTGCCAATTAAAGTAAGCACAATTGGGCAAGCCAATAGTTTAGAAGCTAAAGGCTAGGTCATTTTGCATTTTGAGAAAAATTTCTATTTTGCGAATTGCAAATTGCAAAATAGAAAATCAATTACTGAATTTTCGCATTTTAGAAATACTGATTTCATTGTTCCAATATTACGGTCAACTATTTATTGGAACTTTTCTATTCAACCAATTCAACAACTTAAAATCAGAAAGTCGCCATATATCGAATTCACGAACTAAGGACGTGAAATTGACACATAAATGCTTGTTGTGGCTAATTCATGACTAGATGGCAACGAACACATATAAGACAAATTTAACATTACTAGTTTCAGTAGTTTGTGGAATCAAATATTTTAATGGTTCGATTTTTGCGTATCAGTAAGGTAGTAGAAACGACTGATGGTGTGTTGATGAAAAAAACAGACAAATATTTTAGCAAGTTTGGGGTGGCGCTTTTATCTCTGGCGACAAGCTTTACTGTGTTTGCGGATGAAAACACCTGTTTAGACGGACTGTTTGCGATTGACAGGTTTTCGGGTGATGACCACAGTGCCATATATCACATAGATACCGATGCTCAGGTTAGTAGAGAAGTGCCAGGTGCTACATTTGCATCGAGCAATATTGCAGGACTGGGTGAGAAGCTATATACCATGCAGCGGATCGATAGCGACACAAACGCGTCTAAGCTGTATGAATTTGATATGCAGTCAATGCAGCAACGTGAGATCGCGGACACAACAAGCTTTCCGATCAAGCGCTCGGCGGTTTCTCCATCGGGAGACTATTTATTAGCGACCAGCCAGACTTATATGTACCAATTTGACTTAACAACTGGAGAAAAAACAGTTTTGGGAAAAATGAAGTCTGGCAGTGCAACGTATGATGATTTTGATCATGGTGATATAGCGTATTCAGCAGATGGCAACTTCGTATATGTACTAAATGCAAAGGCACTTTACGTACTTGACGAAGCAACCATGACATTAAATGAAATCGGTGAGCACAACCTTCATTGGGCGTCGGGCTTAGCGGTTGACGAAAATGGCACCATCTTTGTCTCTGCTAGAAACAGTGGTGAAAACGCAAAGATATATACACTGGACGGACAAACTGCCCAAGCCACCTATGTTATGGATGGTCCAGCACACATTGCAGATTTAACCTATGTTCAAGGCTGTGGTGATACTTTACCTGTGATAGCAAACGCGCTCCAAAAAGAAATCGACAAGGCCAATCTATTTTGGCTAGCGAACGGAAACAGCAACAAAGTAGCGAATTTAACGGGCTTTAAAGACGGGACTTTTAACTTTAATGATCTAGGGTTTCCTGTAGAGTCGAAAGATAAGTTAAACAAACACAATCGTTTTACTAAAAATCCCAATGCCAACCGCTGCGCACGGATGTGGAACAACTTTTTAGAGCATCAATACACACTTAACCGTAATGGCAAAGGCAGAAAAAAAGCAGATGGCAGTACCAAGTGGTACTTTTCTACCGAGACTGGTGAGTATAAGGTGATAAAAGCAAGCAAAGGTAGCTGCCACTATGGTTATGCTTCTGGGGCACCGGGTAAAATCATATACAATTCAAAAACAGGCATTGTGTCTGTTCAGTAACACACTCTTTGAAGTCTCATCAGGGTAACGCAGCGCTTTCGCTGCGTTACTTTTTTGGTTAGGGTTTTTAAGCAAAAGATTTACAGCCTAACATGCAACCTTTTCCCTTTAAGGCATGTCTTAATTTTAATCTATGCGCAGTCCCCGTCTGACTGTACCTGGCTTTTACTAATTTGAGGATTGTCATGCAGCTCACTTTATCAGTTATTTTTATTGTTTTTACATTTGGCTCACTGAAAGCGTTTGGCACGACAAGTACTGAAGTACAACACTTGCTTGCATTTATTGAAGCTGCCAATTGTCAGTATGAGCGCAACGGCACAATGCATAGTGCTCAGGATGCAAAAGCTCATATATACAAAAAATACAATTATTATCAAGATGATATCAACTCAGCGGAGGACTTTATACGGTTGGCAGCAACAAAAAGTAGCCTCTCAGGCAAGCACTACCAAATACACTGCCCAAATAAACCAATAACAAAAAGCAGTGAATGGTTGCTAGCGGAGCTTGCGAAGTATAGAGAGGAATAGCTCTTTATAAATGAAAGCTCTTAACTCAGGAGTTTATATTTTTCTTGCGATACCCTAAAAATGAATATGCATTTTAAAAGTGATATTGATAAGGGTGTTCTCATCGTTTTATTTTGAAAAGTGGAAATGGAGGTTTTTTGGAATAGAAAATTCTTTATTTTAATTTAATAACTTTGACCTTTTTATGATCAGATTACTGTTATCTATAATAATTTAATAACATAAAAAACCAACTGTTAATGATTAAATTATTCCAAGTGTAAATTGTTTCCATTATAATACATCTTCAATTTAGAGCTTTGTATTTTAGAGGCTTTTAAATATATAAGGTACTTTCAAGCAGCTAGCGACGTGATACGTGGCTCATCAAAGTTGCGAGCCTTGCCAAACGCAGTTACCACTAGTCTTTGTGACTAAAAAACACATTTAATCGAAATAAATAGAACCGGTTTAAGGATCATGTGAGTGATTTTTACCGGTTGTAGCGTATTTCAGTCATTGTTAACTTAGGGATGTAATAAACACAATATGGCATTAAAAGACTTGTCAATTTCTAAACAGATCGGCTTAAGCTTTACGTCGGTATTTTTGGTCTTCTTGGGTGTAAGCTTGGTGACTTACAACGGACTAAAGGGGATCAGTGAGGACCTTGGGTTCATAGTACAAACGAGTATACCGTCAGTTGAAATCGTTAAAGATCTGCAAATAGAGCTGACCACCATTAGGAAAGATGAATTTGGTGTTGCCACAAACCCAAACCATCCAGAGTTGGACGAATGGTTAGTCACTTTGGATAAGTTAAAGTCAGGTATTAATAGTAAAATATCGGCCTATAGTAAATTAAACGTCTCGGATCAAGAGCGTTTCCAGTTTGATGCGTTTGAACGCGCGTGGCGAAAGTATGCGTCAGCGACGTCGAGTTTTAATCGATTAGTACGCAGTGGAGATGTGACTAAGGCAAACGACATTGTGCTCAATAGTTATACTTTTTTTTCAGATGCTATGGAAGAGCTCACTAAACTTGGCAAAATAAACAGCGACAATGTTGGTCAAGCAGAAACATCAGCGATCCGTGCCGTTGGCACCGTGATAACTGTGATTGTAATTTGTGCTTTGATATCAGCGGTGATGATCGCTTTGATTTGTTTTGTGCTCAGTGGTGCAATCAGAAAGCCATTGGAAAAGGCGAAGAATTTGGCTGGTAATATCGCCAATGGTGATTTGAGTTCAAGAATTGATACTCACGATCTAAGCGAAAATGAGCTAGGGTCATTGCTACTCTCTTTAGAGAGAATGCGTGAGCAGCTAAATAGTCTTGTGGTTAAAATTAATGACAGCGCTATCCAATTAACAACCGCAGTGGAAGAGGTCAATATGATCTCTGCGCAAAATGCCACGGGTATGCAAAACCAACAAAATGAGTTGCAATCAGTCGCGTCTGCAATGACAGAAATGCAAGCTGCAGTATCTGAAGTTGCCAAAAGCACGGAAATGGGGGCCGAGTCGGCCAATCAAGCCAACATGAAATCACGTGAAGGGAGCGCTGCGCTTAAAAGTAATATTGTACAAATCTCTAGTGTCGCAGACACCGTAACCCGAGCGGGTGACCTTGCAGAAAACCTCGAAAAAAACTCGCAAAATATCAATGTCGTCGTTGATGTTATCCGAGAAATTGCTGAACAGACGAATTTACTGGCATTAAATGCAGCTATCGAAGCTGCGCGCGCTGGTACACAGGGACGAGGCTTTGCCGTTGTTGCTGATGAAGTACGTTCATTAGCGCAAAGAACGCAAGATTCAACAACTCAGATTGTCGAAATTGTGAGCGATTTGCAATTAAAATCAAAAGAGACGGGTGAAGCTACCAGAACGTGTCAAAAGGGCATCGACGTGTGTGTTCAACAAACTGAAACCGTGAGCAACACTATCACGAAAATCGAGCAAGAAATTGACAGCATAGCGGCGATGAGCACGCAAATCGCGGCTGCCTGCAATGAACAATCAGTGGTTTCAGAAGAACTAAATCGCAATATCGAGAACATTAACGTAGCGGCTATTGAAATGACAGAAGGTGCAAATCAAACGTCACAAGCCTGTCATGAAATCAGTGAACTTGCACATGGCCTAAAATCAAGTGTCGAGCAGTTTAAGCTGTAAATTATACCCTTTATTTAAAACTGGAATCGTTGAAGTAGCACTTTAGTTGAAAAAACTAAATGTTGTATATTAAAATCGACTCAGTAAACTAATATTTATGAAGCGAACTTATATGGTTCGCTTTTTTATTTTTTCTGAACTCTGTTCAAGTTGAAAAATATTAAAGTTTTTTGTGTAAGTTTTTAGTTGTCATATTTGCGTGCTCTGTAATTGTATTAATTATTCTGTACAATTTGTAAATTATAATTATTTTATATCTTTTATTGTTTAGTTTTTTAAATTAGTGGTGTTGATTAAAATCAAGGAAAGACAGTGGTTAAGTGGGTCATATTTTTAATTTTTGTATCCTATTCTTTCGTTAATGAAGCAAAAAACTCGCAAAAAATTGTGTTGAATGTCCCCATCGTTGAGCAAGGTAAGAAGTTGTGTGGCCCTGCGACCATAGAAATGATTTTTAAGTATTGGGGCGTTAAACACTATACTCAATATGATATAGCGGAGTCTATTTTACATCATTATGAAGATGCGCCGGTATTTGTTCGCTCAGGTATTTTGAACAACTATCCAAGAGATTGGGCCGATTATCCAGGCACCAAAGTCACTTATTTACAGGGGTTTTTAGAGCAATATGGCAAGACGCGGAGCATTACGCTAAGCAAAAAAATGGATGGGGCCGACAGCATGGATGAGAGGCGCGCTCAGTTGTTTAATCATGTTAAGACGTACATTGCCAGTGGGATCCCGGTAATTGTCTTTCAATATTGGGAGTTACCTAAATCGCAAAGCCATTATCGTGTGGTGGTTGGCTACGATGAGGCTAAGCGTTTAGTTTACTTAAATGATGCAAAGCGGGCGCGGCGTGTTGTACAAACTTATGAAGAGTTTTTAAACTTATGGAATGTAGAGCACCCAAGATTGCGTTATTACGCCGTTGCTTTTAATACTGAGCGTAAAAAAATTCAAATTCAGCTATAAATATAGTTGGGCGGTGCCTTGGGGGGACTGACGGTAAACTTTGAATGGGTTAGTGAGGAATATCATGATCAGAAAAGGTCGTTCATCAGATATTGAGTCAGTTTTGCTGGTTTGGCTTGCTGCTTCTCAGCAAGCTCATCACTTTGTACCTGAAAGTTTTTGGCGCGACCATCAAGATACCATGAGGCATGTCTATTTACCCAGTTCAGATAATTATGTGTATCTGGACAACCATGAAATTATCGGCTTTTATGCGCTGGTTGAAAATACCTTAGCTGCGATTTTTGTACTGCCAGAAAAACAGGGACGAGGCGTGGGTAAACGGCTGATCGCAGATGCAAAATCACGTTGTAATAATTTGGAACTGTCAGTTTATAAACGCAATATTGCCAGCGTGGCGTTTTATCAGCGACAAGGTTTTGAAATTATTGGTGAAGAAGAAGACCCAGTGACAGGTCAGAATCAATATATTATGTGTTGGCAGTGTGAGCAGGTCATTGACGCGGAGCAATAGCTGTGTAAACAGAGATACTTGAAATAAAAGCAGCCAAAGAGCTTGGTGTCTAAAGGCCACTTGGTTGTTACATAGCGCAGTTGTATTGGTTGTTGTTTGTATAGCCAGCTTGATGGTTGTTATTTTTGACTTTCCTTTTGGGTTGATAGTGCCATAGAGTTTGCTTTTTACTCCTGTGGTATCAAATTTCAGCGCAATGATAACTCGCAGCGCCGAGCTTCGAGCTTGTCAGCCGAATGGTTTTTTTAGTGTATGTTCGAAAAAGGAACGAGATAAATACGGGCCATTTCGAGCAAGGCGACGTCGACAGCAGCATATACACGCAAGTAAAAACTGGCTTTGAGTTCTAGTGGTTTGATATGCAAAAAGAATTGTAGTTATGTTGAATCGCGGACACTTTGCGGCCAAAAAATACGGATAGTCTAAACTACAACAAAAGTTCTGGATGAAATTTAAACTATTTTGGTAAAAATGCTCGACAATAAAGATTTTCAGTGTATTATACGCCGCGTATGAAGATATTTGATTTATTTGTTGTTTGCGTTAGTTTCTGTTTTTGTCATAAAACCTAATTTTAGCCACTCACTTTACTTCCGATACTGTACACATTTTTTTTAATTTTAATATAAATAGGTAATTTATGTCTCAAGTAACAGGCACTGTAAAATGGTTTAACGAGTCAAAAGGTTTTGGCTTTATCGCACAAGAAAATGGTAACGACGACGTATTTGTTCACTTCAGAGCTATCCAGTCTGAAGGTTTCCGTACTTTGACTGAAGGTCAAAAAGTTAGCTTTACAGTAACTCAGGGCGCTAAAGGTCCTCAGGCTGAAAACGTAACTGTACTTTAATCAGTTATGTCGAGGTGCGGCGAATCGCTGCACCTTGTTGTTTAATCTGCAAATCTTTCTCCTACTTTGCCAGCCAACATCGGCTTAAACCTCTCTATAATACCCAAATCGTTTTACATTCTCCTGAAAATATAGTTTTTATAACTGACGTGTAAGATATTGCTACGATTTCTTGATATGTCTGTTTATCGCTCAATTGCATTTATTTGTTAATTCACAACAGAGCTCAAAGCTGCGATACAAATAGTGGCTCTTTGTTTTATAAGAAAAAATTCAGCCATGGCCTATGATGTTGTCCTTTTCCAAGCCCGTACCTAGGTGTTTATTCAAGTGCAGCTGCGAAGTGCGCTGTGCTTCACCTTTGTAACGACTCATTTCTTATCTCGATTTATGTATTTTTACTTTGTGTTATCGGGTACAGTGATAACCTGTTAAAAACAAAGGAATCAAGAAAGTGGCTAAGCTACCAATTTATGTGGTTGATGCATTTACCAGTACCCAATTTAAAGGCAATTCGGCTGCTGTTGTGCCATTAGAAGCTTGGATAAGCGAAGAGTTAATGCAAAATATTGCAGCTGAAAACAACCTATCTGAAACCGCATTTATTGTGCGCGGCGGCTCAAACAGTTATCAGATCCGCTGGTTTTCTCCGTTAACCGAAATTGCCTTTTGTGGTCATGCTACGCTCGCGACAGCGTTTGTATTATTTAATCATTTAGGCTTGAGCAGTTCTGTCGAGTTTACAACGCAAACAGTTGGCAGCTTAACAGTAACACAGCTCAGTAATGGGAAATTGGAAATGAACTTTCCGATGCAAATGCCTGAGCCGCTATCTGAAGTGCCAAGCGCACTATTAAAGGGATTATCTATCGAGCCTCAAGAGATACTACAAAATCGCCAAGCGTATTTTGCGATTTACGATACTGAGACAGACGTAAAACAAGTAAAATATGATGCTCAGCTGCTTAAGATGCTAGCCCCATTAGATGTTGTAGTGAGTGCACCTGGAGTCGATGATGACTTTGTGTCGCGCTATTTTTGGCCTGCCAATGGAGGAGAGGAAGATCCTGTTACTGGGTCTATTCATACCGGCCTTGCTCCTTTTTGGGCAAAAAAACTCGACAAACACGTATTACATGCCTTTCAAGCTTCAGCGCGAGGGGGACATCTTGTGTGTGAAGTCGACTTTTTAGCCCAGCGCGTCACAGTTATCGGTGAAGCGGTGCTATATCTGCAAGGCCACATAACTGTGTAACACTCTTAATTATGACGTCACGTTGTGAGGAAATTACCTTGATGCATAAACAAAGATTAGCGGTACTTGGATTGATTTTTGTGGCCTTGATGGCCGCTGTGACTGTGATTGCACATATGTCTTGTATTTGGTTGGGGGAGGCGTGTTACCGTGTGCAGCTTGCTCCAAATGTGCTTGTGGAATCTGCTAAAAATGGCACGTGGCTAGCGCCTGTAGCGACCGTTGGTATCTCTTTGCTTTTTGCAATATGTGGTGCGTATGCGCTAGCCGGGGCGGGCTTAATACGGCGTTTACCGCTCACTTATTTGGCCTTAGTGGTGATTGGAATATTGTGTGTGATTCGAGGTCTTGCTGGCTTGGTGTTGAGCATAGTGTTTATTGATATGGTTACAGTATTTTCTGTTATAGCCAGTGCAATTTGGTTTATGTGCGGCCTTATGACCTGTTTGGCTTTAAAATGGGTGCCAAATATTAAAATGACACCCGCAAACACTACAAGTATTTAAGCAAAGGGCTGTGGTGGGTTCGTTTTAACGCCAAATAGTATTTACAAGGTATATACAATGCCAATGTAATGACGACCCATGCTATGTAGGCAACCCATAGACTAGGTTCATAGCTAGTGGGCCAATCAGGTGGTGTGCTAAAAAAGTCTATGGTTTGACCATAGGTTAACTGACTATATATTTGTGCGCTGAGGTTAATAACTGGAATATGGAGTAAATAGTAAAACAGTGGCACGCCACCTAGTATTTTCAAACCATTGAGCCAGTTAAGAGAGCGGTTGCGTGTTTGTGCGTACTCAAGTGAAGCCAAAATTAGTAGGCCTGGGCCAATTGTCATCAGCAAATATACTAAAGAGGGTGGGTATTTACTGTTGTTGAGTAGGGACATGATAGAGGTGACCAATGAAGGGTCGGGCACAAATAAGTTAGGCTCACCATAAATATTACCTAGCTTCAAAAGTGCAAATACAACAATAGTGATGCCACCGAGTGTGGCAAACACTTTGTATCTCAGGCTCGCATTGAGTTTAAACAAATTGCCGCAGCAATAGCCTAACGACATGACCGCAAACCATGGAATTAAAGGGTACAGCGCGAATATTTGAAGCCGGTCTGAGAGGTTAAATGTGGTGGGGCTGTGCAGTAAATGCCATAGCCAAGTCAAATCTTGCCCAACCCAATTCAGAATGGCGTGATCATTCAGAGCGTTATGTGTGATGATTACAAAAAACGATAATAAACAGAGCAAATTATAGGGTAAATAAATCATCCCAGCCAAGACAATCATAGAGCAACCAATTACCCAAATCACCTGCAAAAAAACCACGTCATAACCAAACTGCCAGCTAAAATTTACCACCGTAAGTTCTAGTAAAATCAGCCAACTCCCGCGACTGAGCAGGTAATTTCGTAAAACCTTTTTAGACTGAACCTGTTGGCCGTATAAATATGCGCTGATCCCCGTTAAAAATATAAATAAGGGGGCACAAAAGTGTGTTACCCAACGAGTTAAAAACCATGCCAGCGTTGTTTGGTCTAAATCGGTGGGGGAAAATGGGGTTTCAGCCCAATAGCGCCGGGTGTGGTCAAGCGCCATAAGGACAATAATTAAGCCTCTGAGAATATCTAGAGAGTACAGTCTATCTATCTTTGCCACGTACACTGTCTTATTGTGAATTTAATGTTAACTAACTTTAGTTCAATTTCACAATGTGTGCGGCTTATTGGAGAGAAAGAGTGTCTCTTTTCTTACACTTGGTCTAATTGCTCACGAAAAGCGGAGACAGATTTACCAAAATGACGCTTAAACTGTTTAGATAGTGCTTGTGGATCTTGGTAGCCAACGGAGGTAGCGATATCGGCGAAGTGTTTATTGGAGTAAATTAGTTGCTCTTTGGTTTTTTCAAGACGTAACAAGCGGATATAGTCAAATGGCGTCATGCCGATTGCAGATTTAAAACGCCGGATCAGCGTGCGGTCTGATACACAGGCTATTTCGGCCAACGCTTTAAGCGTAAAGTTGGTCTTTAATTGCGCCTTGATGTGGATTTGTGCTGCTTGAACAGCAGTGTCTTTATGTGAATCGAGCGCGCTGCTTATCATAAATGCAGTTTGGCGCAATTGCGGCTCAGGTATTGCCAACCAACTCATAACTTGCTGGGCAATATCATCTCCTATTTGTCGTTTAATGAGCGCTAACATTACATACATATAACTATGGGCGGCACCCGCGGTATAGAGTTTTTGGTCGCACAGATAGATGGGTGATGTATCTAAGTTAAGTTCTGGAAAATAGCGATTAAAAAATGCCTCTAGCCACCAGCTGGCAGTAATACGCTGTTTATCCAACAAGCCAAGCGCCGCTGCATAGGCAACACCACAACACCCAGCGACCAAGGTTGGCGGAGAAATACCTTTTAGTTTTTTACTCAATAATGATGCATAGGCGCTTAATGTACGGCATTCCTGCCAAAGGCGTTTATCTCCTTGGTATTGGCTACCGATAATAATTAAAACATCAAAGTGATCAAGCTCGCTTAGCGTGCAGTCCACATTAAACGACAAACCTTGGCTGCTGACGATACGATCATCACCTAGTGACACAATTTGCCATTGGTAGAAGGTTGTTCTCATAATTCGGTTAGCCACATTTAATACATCGATAATACCAGTAAGTGCACTGGCCATCACTCCTTGCTGGCATAGGATCGCTACCTTCATGTCGTTTTCACCTTTAAAGTTGTCATTAGTGACACTTTAGGGAGCGGGAAGCCTTCTGTAAAGTGGCACTACTCTGATCTTTTAAAGGAAATAGTTATGTGGATCCATTACCCCATTTTTGCATTGGTACTGTTATTTCTATGGCTTTGGCTAGCGACAGCAAGTTTAAGAATAACGGCAGTAAAAAGAGGCGAGCTTTCACTAAAAGCCGTTAATTATGTGCTAAAGGATGAAATGAACAACAGAACTCGATTGTATGGTAATAGCTATGACAACCAATACCAGCAACCGATTTTATTTATTTGTCTTTTAGCACTGCTGCATATCGAGTCTATCGCTGGCATTGGTTGGTACATATTGGCGCTTATTTTTGTTGTGTCTCGATATTGGCATTGCTATGAGCATATTAACTCAACCAATATCCGAAAGCGCACTGTGGCATTTGCATTGTCTAGCTTAAGTTTATTTGGCGGGTGGATAGCATGGTTTGCTCTAATGAGTATAAGTTGAAGTGAGTTGATATATAAAAAAGCAAGGCAATTGCCTTGCTTTGGTTGGTATCATTGTTTGCCACAAATTAACTGCTGTGGCGCAGTGAGATTGAAATTTATAGGGCTAGGTTATTTCAACCATTCAATCATGTTGTCCATCAATGCCTGTGTTGCTATAAGCCCATCTTGACCGCCGACGTCACACAAACCTAAGCCACATCCATCAAAGTGGTGTTCCGCTTTTTCTAATAAATGCAATTCGCTGCCCTCACGGCACTGTATTTGAGCATATTGTTTCGTGAAAGCGAGCTCATTTGCCTGTGCTGGGCCTGATGAAATATTGCCAGCTAATGCGTTACACAGTCGTAGAGACTGAGTTGGAGAAACGATTGTATCCGCCATTCCGTGACTAATAAACATATCGGGTGCAAGGTGCGGTGCTTGCTCAATGGCTTCTAACAAACTGTTGTTGACGATCACAGGTTCATTGCCAGTCAAATCTTGCCAGCGTTCTTTACCAGATAAGGTTGCTATCATCCATTCAATATAGCCATGAACATAACTACCGTCTTGGACCTCTTTAAGTTGATGTGCAAAATCTGGCACTGGGAACATTGGCGCTATTTTGTCTACTTTGGTAGGGAATTGCTGAGATAACCACACAGCCATGTGCCCGCCAGCTGATTGACCTGTAATTCGCAGTGACTTTTCGCTGGTTGTATAGTGAGCATTGTTCGCTTGTACCCACAAAAATGCGTCGCGAATATCTTGCTTGCTGTCTTCAATATTTACTCGGTTGCATGCAGGTCCAGCTTCTATGTTTTCAACCAAACGATAAAATGGCATATATACAACAAATCCAGCGTCTGTAAAATGGGCTATTTGTGCTTCAGCTGTGCGAGCTGTACCGAGTCTCTCTAGCCATCCGCCACCGTGGATCATCATAACTGGAGTTGCGTTGTGATTGTTGGCGTTTTTGTACACCCGCATTTCCAAGTGGCAACTTCCGCGCTCATTGTAGGTTGTTTTATAAGTTGTTCGCTGCACTAATGGCGTCTCGGCAAAGCTTTGCGGTTTTGTTGTAATTGGCAATGTGGCACTATAGCCAGGCATCCATGCATCATGAACATAATTGAGATCTTCGCTGTTGCCGTAGCGCTCAGCGCGAAAATCAAATTCTCTCAGACAAAACTCGGTATCGGACTCATTTTTGTACTCAATTGCGGTTGTACACTGCGCATCTGTGTAATACCAGCTTCTGTGTGCACTATCTGCGGACTGTACTTTACACTGACCGTCTTGGCTATACAGCTTCGGTAATAAGCTTGTAGCAGGTTTGCTGGCCACAGCTGCAAAGCAGTAGCTTGCGCCTTGTAAAATGCCTGCAATTTCAGGAGATCCGCTATTTAGCATATCCCGCAATGCAGCATCGTGGTGCTGAAAATAGCCCATTGATGCTTCAAGTGGTGAGTTTCCGTGTGTAGGCTTGCCTTCTAAATAGTGTGTGAGCAGTGCTTGTGGATCTGGAAATATTGATGCACTTGCAATAGCTGAGGCGGACAAGGCGAGACAGCCAAGTAAGTTTGATACGTGTTTCATAAAGGTTCCTTGTTGACATACTAAAAGTAAAGACGTGTATTTATTTCATATATTTAGATGTTTTTGGATGTTTCACGAGAATGTAACAAGGTGTAACTAGTTTTGCTTGAGTTAGCCAGATCATAAAGTTGTAATTATATGAATAATAAAAGGAGTTTTAGAATTGTATTTTTTATTCAAAAACAAATTTTGGTGAATTTTTTGTGTCTTAAGTGTTATTTTTATTCCTTTTTTGTGTTTATACTGAGAGCAAAGTTTTTGGGTACAATTGTTAAAACAAACAGTAAGTAGCGATTTATGAATATAAAAATAACAAAACTAGCATTCGTTGTAGCCGCTTCTTTAAGCGCAACTGCACATGCCAATATCGAGTATCCTTTGATGCCCGGTGATCCTCTTGTTGACCAGCAATGGCACTTGAAAAATACCGGCCAGGCCGCGTTCTCAGATCGCGGCGGAAAACCTGGTGAAGATATGAATGTATCGCTTACGCATGCTATGGGCATTATGGGCGCAGGAGTAACGGCGGCAGTCATTGATGGCGGGGTGGAAATAATGCACCCAGACTTGAGAGACAACGCACGTCCAGGTTCTTGGAACTTTACAAACAATAGTCCGGACTTGGCACCGGGCAGCCCAACTGACAGGCATGGCACAGCCGTTTCTGGGATCATCGCTGCAAGTGCCTTCAACGGTATTGGTGGACGTGGTGTTGCACCAAGAGCTGGTTTAGTTGGTTTCAACTATTTGGTATCTGGTAACCAAACAATGGCTAACTGGCTGCAGTCTCATGGTATGTACTCAGATGGCTTCGCTAAACAGTCTTTTGACTTTCCTCGTGTTTTTAATCAAAGCTATGGTAGAACGCTCTCTTCACCGAGAAGCTTCGACTACCAAGAGTCACCATGGCTCAAGACCTACGAAGATGCACAAGAAGAGATCACGCGCACAACACACGGTGGTCGCGGTGCAATTTTTGTAAAATCGGCGGGTAACGGCTATGAAAGGCAAAGCTTCACAGATAGCAAATTTGGACGTGGCTACCTTCGTTTCGACAATTATAACCATGGATTGCCGCTGCAAAATGTAAACCTTGAGCGTATGGATTCAAGCTTCTGGAACCTAGTGGTTTCAGCGTATAACGCTGATGGCGAGCGCTCTTCATACTCTACAGTTGGTTCAAGTGTATTTGTATCTGCGCCTGGCGGTCAGTATGGCACAAGTTCACCTGCGATCATCACGACTGATGTGTCAGGCTGTGACGCTGGCTATAACCCGCTTTGGTTGCGTAATGATTTACATGGCGGTCACCCACTGGATCCAAACTGTGATTACAGTGCAAGATCAAATGGTACTTCGGCAGCTGCACCGAATGTTGCTGGCGCAATCGCTGTTATAATGTCGGCAAATCCAGCGCTTTCTTGGTTAGATGTGAGACACATCTTGGCAGCGACATCTCGACGTATTGATGCAGATCACCCTGGTGTGGCGCTTTCATTTAAAGACGCAAGCGGCGAGCAAGTGAGCTATCAAGCTATCGATGCATGGCAAACGAATGCTGCGGGTTATCAGTTCCACAACTTCTATGGATTTGGTGCGGTTGATGTAGATGCTGCGGTTAACCTCGCGCGTTTTTACGATAAAAACTTAGGTGAATTCGTAAAAACTGACAGAGAGCTTGTGACGGCGGGAGTTGAAATTCCAGATGGCCGTTTAAGCGGTGTACAAAGCAACTATCATTACGCGCAAGACCTAACGGTGGATGCAGTGCAGGTTCGCGTAAATATCGACCATACCAGTACACGAGATTTAGCGATTGAGTTGATTTCTCCGTCTGGAACACGAAGTGTGATCATGACACCTAGAACCGGCACGATATTAGGCAATGAAGGTATGCAAAATACTCAGATGTTAACGCATCACTTCTATGGTGAACAAGCCAAAGGCGAGTGGACATTACGAGTGATTGATACTGCATCTGAAGATGAAGCTTACATCTTTGATCCACGTGCCTCAGGTGAGCCAAATATCAATATGGTTCATCGCAATAATACTGAAAATGGCGTACTAAAGTCTTGGGATATTCGCTTTTTTGGACGTAAATAAGGAGAAGTATCATGAAATTTAAATTAATCCCTTTACTCGCTGTTGTCGGTAGTTTATTTGCGGTACAAGCAAGCGCCCAACCTGCATACGAAGCGACAGCTGTGAGTAGCTCGTCAGGTATTAGCGTTAACGTAAATGGCAAAGATTATGTCCTAGCTGCAGCAAACAGTGACCAAGACATGGTTGCTGGCGCTGCATTGATTGATATTTCGACAGATGAAAGCGTCACACTGACAGGAGAGTTGATTGTTGAGCTCGAGTCTTTGATCAATGCGAAAGAGTTTGCCTCTGCCAACCAACTGAATCTGATCTACGTTCGAGGTAATCGCGCAATTTTCCAAGCTGCACCCAATGCTGCACTGCTGACGTTTAAAAGCAAGGTTGAAAATTTAACTGGCGTTGTTGACGTACAATTAGGATTCCAAGTTGAAGGATTAGAAGCAGAATAAGAAATTAAATAAAGCCACTTTGGTGGCCTTATTTTGATGCTGAATCCAAAGCCCCATCAGGGGCTTTTATTATTGCATAAGTTGGTTAATGTACTTAACTGGTGCGCTACCGTAGCTTAAAAACTCTTCGTGGAAAGCTTTTAAATTAAAGTCTTTACCAAGCTTTTCTTTTTGCTTCTCACGTAAATCATAAATTTCACGATAACCACTGTAATAGCTCGTTAGCTGTACTTGGCTTAGTGTCGCTCTGCGCCATTTGCCTTCAGCTTCAGCGCGTTCTTGGAATGCGCCATTCATCAATAAATCTAGGCCCTCATCACGGCTGATCCCTTTGACTTGAATTGCATAATCTAAAATTGTGTTACAGATAACACGCAAATTCCACTTGTAGTACATCAGCCACATTTCAGGCTCATGATTGCCATAGCCTTCTTCTAGCATCATACGTTCAGTGTAAACGGCCCAGCCTTCTATCATGGCGCCATTTCGTAAGATAGTTTTAATAATTGACGGTGATTTGTTTGCGTAAACAAGCTGTGTGTAATGACCAGGTACAGCTTCATGGATATTTAGAATTTGTAAAATCCAATGGTTGTACTCGCGTAAAATAGAGCTCGCTTGCTCTTCTGTTCTCAGTTCCAGCGGTTCAACATTGTAGTAAGTATTTTCTTTTGCACCGTATGGGCCCGGCGCCGAAATTGAAGCCATGGCAAATCCGCGCATAAACTCTGGGGCTTCACGCACAACTAGGGGTTTTTCAGGATCTAGGGAAATTAGATCATTTTCTATAACAAACTTTTCAAGTAATGGGATCTGACGCTTGATCTCATCAACAAACTTCTCTTTTGGCACATGATTTACAGACAAGTGCTTAATGAGTTTGGCGATGGCTTGTGTATCACCTGCTGGACGCGCTGTGTTAGGGAAGTATTTTGGCCATAATTGGTCAGTTAGCTTTACCATCTCTTTGGTGACACGAGCTTTATCTGCGAGTGCTTTTTCATACATGGTCTTTGCGGTGTAACCTGACTGAATATCAAAAGCAAATTTTTCTTCATATAACTCTTCACCAATTCGGAAGCTACGCGCATTGCCATTGGCTGTTAGGTCTTTTTCTAATTTAGTGAGAAAGCTAATGTAGCCGCTAATGGCGGTTTTTGCATTGGCAAAGCGAGTCTTGAATAGTGCTTTTTCATCTGCTGTAAGTACATCAGAAGCATCTACTTTATCAAGTAGGTCGTCTGTTAATACCGCAAATGCCCCTTGGTTTTGTGCAATAGCTAATTGAGTATACTCAAGGGTTGGTGTATCTATGTTATCTTGTGCAGTTTTGTAAAATTCAGGCACATACTTTAAACGCTCTAATACTGTTTTGTATTTTACTTCGTCTGATTTAAAGCGACTGCTTAAGATGGTGTTAAAGCCATATGAAATATTGTAGTTGGACGGGTTCCACTGCCAAGATTTAAATTTTTCAATTTCCCAGATCTGTTTTTCAAGGCCGTTTTCAATCAAGTAATAATCTGTTTTTTGATTGTTACTCAAGCTGTTTAAATCAAAGCTACGTAATTGACTTAGTTTCGTTTTTGAGAAGGCTAAATTGCTTGCGCGCGACTCGTTATTAGGTATGGTCATCACATCATCATATTTGCCGTAGCCCACATGCAGAGAATATTCTGGATATTGACGCCACATATCTTCAATAAACTGCTCTGAGAACGCAATAAACTCTTGATTTTGAGAAGCTTCAGCGACAACTGGAGCGGTCGATGGAGATGAGGTATTTGTAGTTGTACAGCCAGCTAGAGCTAAGGCAGCTGCAACAGCCATTGTGAGCGCTGTTTTTTTCATTCGCTTGTTCCTATTTTTAATTTTCCTTATCATAACAATTTTTTGCGGCTCTTGCTTGCTCTGGCTGTTCAAGCCAAACGGCGCCGTTGCTTTCTTTTGCCACAATGTCATCAGGGTTGTACATAGGGCATGATTTCATGGATAAACAGCCACAACCTATGCATCCGTCAACCATTTCTCTGACGCGCATCATATATGCGATCTTTTCATCTAGCTGTGCCTGCCAAAAGCGTGACATATTCGCCCAGTCTTCTTTGGTTGGTGTCCTGCTCTGTGGCAATTGGCCTAAGGTTTCCTGAATTTCAGAAAGCGATATGCCCATTTTTTGCCCAGCTTTAATAACGGCAATTCGGCGCAATACATCTTTTTTGTACCTGCGTTGGTTACCCGTGTTGCGCCAGCTTCGGATTAACCCTTTTGTTTCATAAAAGTGCAATGTAGATACTGCGACGTCAGCACGCTTAGCCACCTGTCCAACACTGAGTCGCGGCTCATCTCTGAGTGTAGAGTCCGACATGTTTGCCCCTTTCTTTAAAAATTCAAATTAGTGCTTTACCTAAACTTAGGTTGAGGTTTTAGCCTAGCAGCAATTCAATTAAAGGAGAACAACATTGAACACAATTATTGTTTATTCGAGCGCAAATAAAATGGGCAATACGGGCGTAGCTGTGGAGGAAATGGCTAAAGAATACAACGCGCAAACGTTGTTTTTGGATGATTATGTTATCAACGATTATAGCTATGAGCACAAAAACAAAGATGATGACTTTAGAGCCTTATTTAGACATGTTCTCCAATTTGAACATGTGGTATTTGCCTCGCCTGTATATTGGTATGCAGTTACACCAAGAATGAAGGCGTTTATTGATAGGATCACTGAGTTTATGGATGACGAAGTACTTAAGCCTGAGTTACGTGAGTTGAGAAGTAAACAGTTTTCGATATTGTCCACATCAATTCACGAAACAGCACCGCTCGCGTTTACGGATATGCTGAGAAAAACCTTCGAGTATTTGGGTATGCAGTTGCGAGGAATACATCATCAGCAGTTCCCCTATGAAGACTAGTTAGACTGTTGCTGTAAAAATAGCGTTTGATATTGCTTGGGCGTTTTATTGAACGCTTTTTTAAAGCTCCGGCTCAATTGACTGGGGTGGTTAAACCCTAGGGTGAAGGCGACAGTTGTCACGCTTTCACCTCGTTCTAATAAAGTGCGCGCGGACATCATCTTTTGGCCATGGAGCCAGTTTTGGGGCGTGGTACCAATGCGTTTCTTGAATTGATCAAAAAACTTACTACGGCTCATGCAGGCGATTTTGCACAGTTTATCGATGTCGAGTTGTTCGGATAAGTTGTTTTTCATGTAGTCGATGGCTGCATGAATACCTGTTTTAAAGTTGCACAGTGCAACTTGCTGAAATAGAAGGTCTCGGCTCTGTTGCTGCAATAGGCGAGCGACCAGTTCATTCAATGCCAAATCAATGTAAAAGTCTCGTTGTGGGGCGTTTTCACAAAATAGATGAGTTAAGCGGTTCAGCAATTGCTGTGTTTGTGCATTGTGTTCATTGTGCACTAGTTCTGGGTGGTAATTGTATTGCGGTTCGGGGCTATCGTTATGCCGATTCAACTGCTCTGCAACAGTCGCTATTTTATCCTTGCTGATGTCTATTGCTAAGCAGGTTGTTGGTCGGTCAAAGCAGGCTGTGGGAAAATCAATATATACTGCTTGCTCAGGTGCCAGCACAAAGCTTTCATTGGGTAAAAATGCTTGATGATAATCACAACTGTTGACGTGCATGACCTTTTTACCGGTCAGCATGCCACAAAAAAGTACGTTGCTGGAGTAAAGGCGAATATGTTGTGCGTTCTCATACGTATCATAAATGCTAAGTTCAACGTCATTGCTCGCAAAGTGCACGCGATTCTCTACTAGTGACGTGATTTTTTGCCTTTTTTTATTCAGTTGCTCAAGCATTCTTTATTCCCTGTTTGGACTCTAATGCAAACATTTTATACGCAGAGTTAAGTTTTTAATCCGCCTTTTGATTAATGTCAACCGAATAACAATAAGTTTACCGCCAACAGTGCGCGTGAAATAAAACGACAATTTCAAGTTGAAGAGGCATTTATGATTTATGCAAACCCAAATACATCAGATGCAATAGTGAATTTTAAGTCAGTGTATGACAACTATATTGGTGGCAAATGGAGTAAACCAGTTGAAGGGGTGTATTTCGACAATATTAGTCCTGTAAATGGCCAAGCTTTTTGCCAAGTTGCCAGATCTGGCGCCAAGGATATTGCGCTGGCACTTGACGCTGCGCACAGTGCCAAGGAAGCGTGGGGCACAACATCAGTGACAAACCGCAGCAATATTTTGCTGAAAATAGCAGACAGGATTGAGGAAAATTTAGAATATTTAGCCGTGGCAGAAACATGGGACAACGGTAAAGCGATTCGTGAAACGCTTGCTGCCGACGTGCCTTTAGCCGCCGACCACTTTCGCTATTTTGCTGGGTGTATTCGGGCGCAAGAAGGGAGTATTGGCGAAATAGATGAACACACAGTCGCATATCATTTTCATGAGCCTTTGGGTGTCGTTGGACAGATCATTCCGTGGAATTTCCCTCTGCTGATGGCTGCATGGAAGCTTGCTCCAGCACTTGCTGCTGGCAACTGTGTCGTACTTAAGCCTGCGGAGCAAACACCGGTTTCTATTTTATTATTGATGGAACTAATAGAAGACTTAATTCCGGCAGGTGTGGTCAATATAGTCAACGGATTTGGTAAAGAAGCTGGTGAGGCTCTGGCAACCAGTGATCGTATCGCAAAAATAGCTTTTACTGGCTCAACACCAGTGGGCTCGCACATTTTGAAATGTGCAGCAGATAACATTATTCCGTCTACGGTTGAGCTTGGTGGAAAATCACCAAATATCTACTTTAGTGACGTCATGGAAAAAGACGATGAGTTTTTGAGCAAGTGTGTTGAAGGTGCAGTACTTGCCTACTTTAACCAAGGTGAAGTGTGCACCTGCCCATCTCGGTTATTCGTTCAAGAAGATATCTATGATGAATTTATAGCCAAAGTAATTGAGCGAACAAAGCAAATCAAACGCGGAAACCCTTTGGATACCGAGACCATGGTAGGGGCTCAGGCTTCACAGGCGCAATTTGATAAGATTTTAAGTTACATTGATATTGGTAAAAAAGAAGGCGCGGAAGTCCTGCTTGGTGGAGAAGTTGAGCAGCTGAATTCAGAATATGAACAAGGTTATTATATTCAGCCAACCTTACTGAAAGGGCACAACCAAATGCGTGTGTTCCAAGAGGAGATATTTGGTCCGGTGATCTCTTTGTGTACGTTCAAAGATGAAGCTGAAGTATTGGCCATGGCAAATAGCAGTGAATTTGGTTTGGGTGCTGGGGTTTGGACACGCAACATGAATCGCGCGTATCAATTTGGCCGAAAAATAGAAGCTGGTCGCGTATGGACAAACTGTTACCACATGTACCCTGCCCATGCCGCTTTTGGTGGTTATAAGCGCTCTGGTATAGGGCGAGAAACACATAAAAAGGCATTGGATCATTATCAACAAACTAAAAACCTACTAGTCAGCTATAGCGAAAGCCCACTTGGGTTCTTTTAAGTTATAGCCTTTGCAAGATGCGCGACCAGAGCCATGGTCGCGCTCTTTTTCGCGACATTGTTTGGCCAGATGGCATATACCGGTATCGGGGATACATGCCAATCGGGCAGTAATTCACTTAAACCTCCTTGCGCCAATGCCGACTCGACTAGGTAATCTGGGGGAGTTGCAATTCCCAACCCATCTTTACACAGTTGTGTCATACCCTCGACAGTATTTACACTGACTTGGAATTTAAAAAGAATATCTTGTTGGCCTAATTGATGATGAGTGAGTGTTCGTTTATTCGGTAGGCTCGCTAATTTTATCCAAGGCAGCCGTTCAAGATCTTTTGGCTCATTGATTTGCATATCTGGTTTTATAAACTTTGGGGCGCAAGTCAGTTTTCGGTTGATGTGTCCAAGGCGTTTACTTTTAAGTTCGCTGCTAGGCAAACTCCCCACCCGTATAGCAATATCAATGCCTTTCTCGATCAAGTTTTCGTAAATATCACTGTAGTTAATATGTATTTCGAGTGCACGATGTTGCTGACAAAAATCAGCTAGGGCACGGGTGTATTGAGACCGCACTAGTGCGGTTGGCAGACTTACTGTTAAACGTCCACAGAGCACGTTTGTTTGTGCACTGATGGCAGACAACCCCTGCTCAACACTATGTATCATAGTGGTACTTACCTCCAATAACTGCTCTCCCTGCTCAGTTAAAGAGAGTTTACGAGTTGAGCGATACAGTAAAGGCGTATCCAGCTTTTTTTCAAGCATGGTGATGTGATAACTGACGACCGATGGAGACAAGTTAAGTGCCCGCGCTGCGCCCCTAAATGATCCTTGTTCAACAACAGTAGAGAAGATAGCGATGCTTTTTAAATCATCAATCATATTGAGTAAGTTTTTAGAACAGTGATTTCTATTTATACCATCTAATAAAACTAATAACAGGTATGTACACTCAAATTTTACATAAAAACGGAGTGTATTATGTTGATGATCATGGCTATGGGTTTGTATGCGTTTTCTATGTCGATCACGCCTGGACCGGTTAATTTAATCATTTTTTCAGGAGGACTGAATCGCGGCGTTAATGCCACATTGCCTTTTATTTTTGGCGCGACAATGGGGTTTAGTGTTCTATTAGTTACAACCGGCCTCGGGCTTGGCTGGGTGGTGCAACAACATACTTGGTTAGTCACCATTTGTACACTCATAGGCTGTGCTTTTATGCTGTATATCGCGTATGGGCTTTTTCGGACTGATGGGCACATAGGCGCGGCTAAAGGATCGCAAGCAGGACTTAGCGCTGGGTTTGCATTAATGTGGTTGAACCCCAAGGCATGGCTTGGTGCAATAGCTGGCAACAGTTTATTTATTGAACCTAATCAAACTGCTAAGTTATTTGTGTTTGTGATGGTATACGCTTTGGTGTGTTTTATCTGTTTAACGCTTTGGGCGGTGTTTGGCAAACAGGTGTCTAAGCACTTAGTGAAGGAACAAAGTTTACGTTGGCTCAATAAAATTGCCGCGGTGGTATTGGCTGGTATGTGCGTTTTGGTATTGCTTGAATTGGTGAATTGGTGAATTGGTGAATTGGTGAATTGGTGAATTGGTGAATTGGTGAATTGGTGAATTGGTGAATTGGTGAATTGGTGAGTTGGTGAATTGGTGAATTGGTGAATTGGTGAATTGGTGAATTGGTGAATTGAGGTTGGCGTGTTTAATACCTCAACTGCATGCTCAATGATTTTTATACTGCTCCAGTGCGTCATGATTAACCGAGATTGCAAAGAGCGACTAGCAGCTGATGTTCGTAAGCTCAACCCAACAAAAGCTTTTCACAGTAAAGTCGCAAAGATGACCTGTTATACAGGTCGAGATCAAATTGAGGCCTCAAGTTTACAGCTCCGAGGCCCCTGCCAAGGCTATGACTTGTACTTTCTAAAAGCACAAATACTAAATAAGACAAGGCAAATTACATGATAGAAAGAACCTGAACTACTGAGGTTAGAAGATTGATTTGGCGTAGTCTGAGGCTCAGGCTCAGGTTGGGGCGCAGCCTTGTCATCCTGTTTATTGTCAGGTTTGTCGTTTACTTCAATTGTAAAACTAAGCTGTGTAGCCCGTGCTCCATCGCTGGCGACAAAGGAAAGCACTTGAGCGCCCTCATTAGTGAGTGTGCCAGATAAAACACCATCATTGGTCAAAGTAAAACCTGAAGGCAATTGATCGGCAGAAAAGGTAATAGGGTCCCCATTGTTGTCGTGAATATATTGGGTTAAATCTATAGAGATGGTTTGGTTGACTTTAATCCTGTACTCGGGCTCTTCGCCACGCCAATCAGGTGCTATATTGGCTGTATCTAAGGCAATGCGATAGACACCACGACCATAAGTGAATGCGTACAAATAGTTGATGTGTTCGATGCGTCTTAACACTAGTCGATACACTGCAACATTAGGTAGGCCATGTATAAACGGTTGCCATGACTCGCCACCATCTTCTGTGTGGTAAACACCGAAGTCTGTTCCGACAAACAGTCTTTCAGGATCTTCTTTTAACTCGGCTAAGCTGTGTGCAGGGAGATCAGGAAAGCGCTCGTTATCTTCTCCGTCTATGTGCGCCCATGTGGTGCCGAGATCCTCACTTTTCCATATATGGTTTTCGCCAAAGGTAGATGCCACGGCATACATGTGCTTATCATCATGAATACTGTAATGGATCTCTCGCACGTAAGCGAAATCAGCAAAACTAATATCTTCAGGCTCTGTCGTATTATCAGCGCTCAGTGCGTTATTTAGACGTTTTAATTTACCATCTGTTTGAGCAAAAATAACGCGATTGCTGTTACCTGGCTGCACGGCCAATGCGGTTATTCCGCGGCGATACTGAGTTGTAAATGGGATGGATGCGCGGGTAAACTCTCCTTCGTCAATGTCATCTAAACGCCACAGGCTTTGCCCACCCAACCAGATGCGGGAACGGTTATTGGGGTCAATAACATAGGGAGTTATGAAGAGTGAACTCTCATTTTCTGGCAAAAACTTAAAGTCAGGTCCATTCTCACTGACTAAATAAACATTGCCATTTTGAGTCGATGCGGTCATGCGCTCGTTATCAATAAAAAATGCGTAGCCACCATCGCCTCCACCAACTTTTTGCCAGCCCATATCAGGGCTAAACAGTAAACTGCCATTGTCTTGTGCGCCCCCTAAAATGCGGCTGCCATCTTGTGAAACATCACCGTGGTAAAACTGCGTGACGTTGTAGCCCTCATTGATGTGTTGCCATTCTATTTCGGGTTCAGCAGCCTCGCAGGCATCTAATCCATTCGCTAACGGGTTAGAAGTCATCGCTATGCCCCCGTCGTTGACGTTAAATAGTCGTGTTTCATTGATGCCATCATAATTTGGATGAAAGTAAAGGCCATGATGATCAACATGAGGAGCATCCGCGCCATGATAGTAAAATGACATTTGTTGCCATGTCTGACCGCTATCGATCGAGCGCATCAACTCCACCCCACCAGTCCAAATGATATCTGGGTTTACGGGATCTATGGCGAGCGTATTGTCAAACCAACCTTGCCCATATATAAAGCTATTCTCTGGGTTTTGGCAGTTAATTGTCAGAGCGTTAGAGAGTACATAGCGGCCGAGTAATTGTGGGTGTTCATCACCAGTTATGAGTATCCAGTTTTCGCCGCCGTCTGTTGATTTGTAGATCCCTTGTAAAGCGTGAGGGACTCTTCCATGTGCGTTAAAGGCAGACATAGCATAGACGATTTTTGGGTCTGACGGCGCGAAAGCAAGGGTTGTACGGCCCTGATTTTGATGCTCGATGACAGAGCGCCAAGTTGTGCCAGAATCAGTACTTAGGTATACCGCACCGCCATCGGCAAAGTTACCGCAGCTTGCTAGAATTCTGTCTTGTTCATCACTAAGCGGGCTTATTGCCAATTCTAAACAGCCACCAACGACATGTTGTTGATCAAGGGATAATTGCCAATTAACTCCTTTGTCGTCAGATATCCATACCCCTGTATTTGTAACCGCATACAGTTTGCCTTTATTGCCAAAACGCAGCTTGTTCACATACTGAAAGTCGGCATTGTTGTTTGTGCTTTCAAGTTGCTGCCAGGTTTGGCCGCCATCTTTTGAAGTCATTATACCGTCGCCAGCGAAACCAACACTGTTGGTAAAGCCGCGTCCAACATAGACTCCTTCGCCGCTTCCTGCATAAAGGTGTTGACTATTTTTGGGGTCAAAAACCAATGTGCTAATTGCCATGCTCGGTAAATCGTTGGCGATGGGAAGCCAATTTGAGCCAGCATCGATAGATTTAAATATACCGCCTGAAATACCCGCTGCGAACATAATATCTGGGTCTTGTGGGTGAAATACCAAAGTTCGTGTTCGCCCTCCAACGCGGTTTGGCCCAAGGCTCTCCCATGTAAATTCTGACCCTGACGTATCTTTATATGCCTGTATTTGTGTGAAAACAGCTTCATATTTGGCTTGTATATCGACCTCTTGATTGGGGTTTAGGCGAATTAAACTTTGCATTGTGCGATCTGGTTCGCGGATATTCTTTGGATTTACTTTTATCTTGGGTGTTATGTTGTTGAGTGAAGGTTGATGAGTGTTGTGGTAAGTCGCCAGTACAATGGCTGCGAGTGCGCTACCAATAATACTAGCGAGTATTATTTTTTTTGTTTTCATGTTTATTCCTTTAATTTTTAATAAATGGCAGGGGTCAATTGTTCGCTGCCAATTACTAACATATCAGGAAGATAGCCACTTTTTGTCATTATTTTTTGTCGGTATTTAGAAATTACTTCCTTTTAAAGCAAGCGCTAAATATAGGGTGCTGAAGTAATTACTTATATTTTTGTTTTTCATCACCATTATTTTTTACTCTGCTACATATAGGTTACAGTTAGGCGCTAGAGAATTATTTTAATTGGTACATAAGGAAAAATGGCTAACAATGTCAGCGTAGCGAGGTTGGCTTTAAGTTTTTTTGCGCCAATAGTTGCTGCTGAGCTTGGCGGTTGTATGCAACAATATAGCCATGTCAGATATTGTTGTTGCTTATGTATAATCCCAATTTACCGTTAGTTTACCATCCAAACTATTCGTTTAGCTTTGATCCTAAACACCGCTTTGTTGTCAGTAAGTTTGCAAGATTAAAACAGTACTTAGAGCAACAAGGGGTCATTCAGAGCAACCTACAACAGGGCCCTGTAGGGAATTACTCCGATTTAGAGCTCGTTCACTGCGAGCAATATGTGCGTGATCTGTATCATAACCAATTGTGCCCAAAAGCCATGAGAAGGATAGGGATCCCATGGTCAAAAGAGCTCATGGCGCGAACTTTTACTGCCCCACTTGGTACTTATTTAACTGCAACGCTGGCATTAAAAAATGGTATTGCGTGTCATTTGGCTGGTGGCACACATCATGCCCATTACGATTTTGGTTCAGGTTATTGCATGGTAAATGATCTCGCTTACACTGCACAGCGCCTGATAGACGAGCAGCAAGTGCACAACGTGTTAATTTTTGACTGTGATGTACATCAAGGGGATGGCACGGCGGCGATGTTGGCACACAATCCATATGTGTTTACGTGTTCAATTCACTGTGACAAGAACTTTCCTTTTAGAAAGCAACAAAGTGACTTGGATATAGGGCTAAATCCGAACGTCAGCGATCGCGAATACTTGTCTATTGTCGAAGCAACAATTACTGACTTAATTGAACAGTTAAATCCCGACTTGGTGCTCTATGATGCGGGTGTGGATGTGTGGCAAGAAGACACATTAGGCAAGCTCGATATTAGTTGGCAAGGGCTTGAACAACGAGACTACATAGTTTTGACCACATGCCAGCGAAAAGGTGTGCCTGTTGCAACTGTGATAGGTGGAGGCTACGACAAAGATCACGAGCGTTTGGCAATGCGACATGCCATTGTCATTGAGCAAGCAGCTAAAATTTAACTCAATAAGTGAAATAAAACTGCATCTTATAACGTATTACTTTTACTAATAAAATCAATTTATTAAATCTGGCTTTTACTATGTGAAAATTTGTTTTACATAGTATTTACGATGTTTTTGTGGCCTATTGGCTATGTTTTTTCCAGTATCAAAGTGAGTCCGAGGTTAGGACAGCATATTTACCGCGATAATAAAGGAATAGACTATGGCCAAGCATATATTGATGATGGGATTGTTAATCGCGACTGTACTCGTTTCTGTGCAAGTTCAAAGTCATGATTTTGTACAATGCAGTGAAAATGGTCGCCATGACAGTGGTCGCCAGGACAGTGGTCGCCACGAGAGCGGTCTCGATAAAAAAGCGCAAGAGTGCAATTGGAGCGACTCTGATAGCACCAAAAAAATGCCGCAATTTACCGTTAAATTTGATCATGATAATACGCTCAATACCGAAGTTGTCTACGTTTGTCGAGGTTTAGGACATGTCTTAGGGCGCTTAGTAAACGGTATATGTTATACGTCATGGTATGGTCGAGAGTTTGCAAATAAACGCTATCAGGTTCTGACGATTGCGTCTCAAAACTACCATTGGGAAGTGACAACAGATCGCATCGATCTTTACGGTGAGACTGAGAAGGGGGATAAATATTTAGTAAAAGGCTCGTATGAAAGTGGTTTCAATACTTATGTATGTGGCGTAGTCGATGGTCATGGTGTACTCAGGGCGGGTAAATTGCTGAATGGGTATTGCTGGTATGGGGCTGGCGGTCGTGAGCGAAGCTACCCACTTGCCAGCGGCAGAGTCCATGTGCTGTTTTATACCGGAAGTTGAGCAAACCGATAACAGTGTAGAGCCACAATGTAATGCCTTGATTACGCTTCTAGATTGAACCGTAACCTTTTGGTGTCGAGCTTGTTAACTGAGTTGGGGTTTAGAATCCCATAAAGACTACTTAATAAGAGCCGTAATACCAGCATTCCATACTATTGTGTAGTCGTTACAAATCTATGATGGATAAAAATTCAATTCGTCATACTTGGTTCGAAAATTGATTGAATCTTAAGCATGGTGCCGCTTTTACACTGGTTATCAGCAGTACGATATAGACAAGTGGCAAAAGATTGCCAAACACAGCAAATAGAATGAGATATCAGCTAGGTCTATAGGGACGCAAGAGGGAATTTTTATGAATGCAAACAGCTATTCAGTAACGAGCTATGTCAACAGAATGAGCAACGGGGCTGGGGTTGCTGCAAAACACGCATCACAACCACAAATGCATAGCAGTCAACCTGCACCAGAGATTGATAATCGAGAGCAATACGTTAAATATATAAACTCAGCCAGTGAGGAAAAGCTGGCAGGGTCTATTGATGCAATCAAGCAATATGGGCCACCAATTGCAATGTTTAGAATGAGTGATATTGAAAAAGCGGCTAATTCAGAAGAAATGCATGGTCGTATCGGTAGAGCAATTGATCATTTTGAAGTTGAGGCACAGCAATACCACATACAGGAACTCGCTATTATTAAAGCGGGCGAGCAAGCTGGGAAGTCTTCCCAAAAAATTTTAATGGAGATTGTCGAATTGCGGGATCAACAATCAGAGTTATTCAAGATGGGAACTAATTGGGGAAGCAAAGGGCTTGCTCACCCAGAAAACTATGAGAAGCTGATTGCAGCAACGCCTAGTTACGTTAACTACTATGCATAGTGACTTCTATAATATGCAGTTTAACGTCCAAACAAACTGCCCAACAACCAAAGTTTGCTGGAAAGTAACTGCAACAGAACGTGTTTGTCCAAACAAAGTTGGTTGTGCTTGTACTGCGTACTAAAAATAAGTACTGCAAAGATGTTGTTGATGACACATTGGTACCTGTTAATTTTACGCCTGCTGACGTAAATGCTTCAATACCGTTTTCTGGCTTTAGAGGTAACGGCTGGCGAAGCTCAAGAAATGTCACGTCATCAACATTGAAAGTTTCTTCATTTGCTAATGCTGAAGTAGACGTTAAACCAAAAGTCAGATGAAGCAAAATTCAACGTTAGTATTTGAATAGTGGATAGCACCAACCATTATTTAAACAATTGCAGCGCCGCGGCATCAAAGTTAGCTAAATTCGGAAATATGTCAGAAACTTCGATATCACTGAGTCCGAACCATTTGGCGATCGGAGCAAAATACTGCTCATTAGAGAATTGTGGGATTAACCGTCCTCCGCCTACATCAATTGCGCTTTCTAATTGCTGAGACAGCATTGTACCGTGCAGCTCCTTACCATTAACTGCCGCTCCCATTAACAGTTGGTTGCCAGCCCAGCCATGATCTGTACCGTCGCCATTGGATGTAAGCGTACGACCGAAATCTGACATGGTGAACGTTGTTACGCTCTCTTGCAGTGACAACTCTGCCAACGCGCTATGAAACTCGGACAATGCGGTTGCCAAAGTTGCAAAAAGGGCAGGTTGACGAATTAATTGGTCATCGTGGGTATCAAATCCGCCTAGAGAAACAAAAAATATTTGTCGCTTATTGCCCGTTTGGTTGCTGATACTCAGCGATTTAGCTACCGCTGCAAGCTGCTCTGATAAGGGGTTATCGCTAAATTGTGTGTTCAGAGTTGGCGCTTGTTCAAGGAGTGCATTCATGTTTTGGACATTGGAAATTGAACTAGAGAGCCTGCTTGCATACGCATCTTGGATTGGGTTAGTAGTAGTACTGAGCAATCTGTCGACAATGCTTTTAACGTGGTCCACTTGGGGCTGATAGCCCCTTAAAGCATTAATTTTTGTAATGCCATTTTTGTTTAATGCATAGGGAGTTGTATTGGCACCAACTTGCCATGGGTTGGCACCTGCAAGAGAAATATTGCTGGTAAAGCTCGCATGCTGGTTTAAGCGCTCTAGAATTCGAGCGCCCCAACCTGTATTCAAAGAAACCTTTTCTTGACCATGCATCCAAGTGGCTTGTTGGTCATTGTGTGAGAATAAATGGCCGGGTAAGGGCACTGCTTTGTTTTTGTAATCAGCGAGTGAGGTCGGGGTGATAAGCGTGCCTACTCCGCCAACAAACCCCAATTGACCCGCATTAAATATTGGTTCTAATGCGCTCATACTCGGGTGTAGACCAACCCCACCCGAAAAGTGCGTGGTGGTGTTTAATGTGATCGGCTCGGTGACCACTAAATTTTGTCGACTTTGTTCATAATCGGCACGTTCAGAACCCGAGGTGGGAACGAGCATATTTAGTGAGTCACTACCGCCATGCAAGAATATGCATACTAAAGCCTTATAGTCATTGATAGTACTTGAGGAGGCAGAACTGGCGAGTGCTTGCAATTGTAAACTGGTGAGTGCTGCAATGGAGGCTCCGCCTTTTAAACACAGTGACAAAAAAGCTCTTCTCGATTGCTCATTACTATATGGCATAGCGGCAACTCCTAGTTTTGATAATTGAAGTCAGGTGACAGTGATACCATGTAGAGTAGCTGAGCTACTCGATGAACAGCGTCTTTACGGGCAAAGTAGCTATCCAAATCAACCAGAGCAGTGCGCGTACTGTCCGACATGCTGCCTGCAAAATAAACAAGGTTGTAGTAGTCCAATAATGCTTGAAGACCGTTGTTTGACAACATGGTGATGTCCGATTGTCCATACATATAAATGGTTTTGGGATTTAATGTGTTTTTTCGTTCTGCCATTCGCCATACAAGGTCGCTATAGTGGCCATTGGTCGTCGCAATCATGTTGGAGTCAGTGGCTATCTGTAGCTCTGGTGCGACCAAGCCAAGCGCTTGTAACTCATTGGGTACATGATCTGGCCTGAAGAAATTAAATACGGAAGGCGAAAGTAGCGGGCCCTGGCCGTAGGTCGTTGATAAATTCCATGTGTAATATTGATTTAATTCAGAGCGGGCATTGAGGACGCGCCATAAGTGCACTTTTGTGAGTATCGGCTCTTTTATTTTTCCGCTATGTACAAGCACAGAAGAATATTTGCGCGCTTCGTCATCGAGTAAAATGGCCTTAACCACAGCGGCGAGATCGCCTCTAACCCCTTGTCCGTTGTCATTGAACACCGATGCGACGCGCTCGACATAAGCAGGGGTTGGGTTTGACTTTACCAACCTTTGTATCAATTGCTTGCAGATAAATGGCGCGACGTTTTGGTGTGAGAACAAGTTGTCTAATGCTTGCTGCATCGACTCTTCAGGCCCGGTGCCTGCCGGTATGATGTCGCCATTGAGCAATGCTTTTTCTTCCATTGAGTGGTAATCAGAAAAAGCGTGCATTGGTAAAGTATAATTTCGACTAGGTCTATCCCAGCGTGCTGAATATGCAAATGTCCAGCCCGTAAACACCTTTGCAAATCCTGCAATCTCTTGCTGTGAGTATGTTGGTATGGTGTTGTTATCATTTAGCTTCGCTGTTCCATCCAAATTCAGCTCGTTTAGTCCGATTGTGAATAGTTGCATAACCTCTCGCGCGTAATTCTCATCAGGTCTTATATTGCGTTCTGCATCCGCTTTTTCATTACCGAGATGGCTGAGGTACACGCCCATGACAGGCGATAAGGTTATCGACTCAAGCAGAGTTCGAAAATTGCCAAAAGCATGTTTTAAGAGCGTGTCATAATAGGCAACCATACCCTCAGGTTCGCCTTTGAGTGATGTATTGGCATCTGAGACAACGAAAATCTCACTCAGCGCAAATGCTACCCGCTGCCTAAGCTGATCAGGCGCACTTAAACTTGCCTTCCACCAGGCATCAATGCGATTTATATGACTTGGATTTTCGCGGTCAGGGTAGTTTTCCAAGAAAGGCGTGTGGTAGGTGGGCTCAAGGAGTATTTGTTGGTCAAGCCATTCTTCTTCGCTTAATCCCGTCGCAGCTTGTATTTCTGTCAGGGTGGCACCAAGGGTCGCCTGCTGTAGCAAGGCTGAAGCTTGAAACTCATTCATTGCATTGGCGGATTCAATGTCGGTTTCCACATATGTGCTCAAACCTGCGTTATTGGTAACGGTCAATGAAAAAGTAAAAAGGTCTTTTTTGACTGAATGCGTGGTTGGCAAAATAACGGTCAAGTTTTGTGAGTCAGTACCTATCAATGTGGCTTCGGGCCCAGCTACTTGCGTCCAAGCGTAGGTTAAATACTCTGTTGGGCTTGTCACAACGCTATTAATGATGATTTCATTGCCTTTACGAAGCACTGCACCGGGGGGCTTAAGATCAACAATTGGTGCAGTACCAATGTTATCGGCAGCGCCTTCACTTTCTTCGTTGTCCTCTTCTGGCGAGGATTCATTACCGCCCTCATCACCTTGCTCAACCGTATTATTCGGAGTTTCAGTTTGAGAACCCGGAGTGATGTTATTTTGCGTATTCGAATCACTATTGCTGTCAGTACGATCGTTGTTTGGAGAGGTCGTATTGGTATTTGAGGAGCTAGAGCTATCAGGAGCTGCATCATTATTAGAGTTGGTTTCACCGCCTCCACCACAGGCGGATAAAAGCAGGATGGCTGCAAAAGAAAGGAAGCGCATCTTCATATCAAGTTCCTCGCAAAAGTCTCATCCTTTTATAGCATGGAGGGATATTTTTACAATGTTTTTTTATTAATTTAAAGTTTTTTAATTAATGAAAAAGGATTGCATTTGCATTTATATCAATGATTCAAAAAGAAAACCCAAAAGTAGCTCGACCAAGTTAATCGTCGAGTCGGACCAGCTCACCATCATGGTGCTGCTGTTACCATTACCAGTTAACCTTTGTCCAATTGGGGTAGAAAGGGCGCCCTTGAGGGGTTCACATTGTATTGAACTTATTCAGAGCTGTTTGTCTTCAAAGTGAGTGAATATACCCAACCAACAAAGAGCCCCAGTAGTGTTGAATTCAAGCTTAAAAAGCTGACGCCAGACAAGGTGACTAAAAAGGTGAGTAATGCCGGCTCCCGATACAGCTTAGATTGAAAGGCTGTTTGTAAACACATAAGTAAGGTGCCAAGTAAGGCAAATCCGGCAAGCATATGCGTAATTTCTGTGGGGAATGATAAAAAGATTGATACAACAGAAGTAGCTAGCACGCCAGCGCATAGATAAAAAAAACCAGCCCACAGCACTGCTTTGTATCGTACATTTTTGTCTTTATCTACTTCCTCGTTCATACAAATAGCAGCAGAGATAGCTGCTAGATTTAAGCTAAATCCGCCAATGGGCGCAAAAAGCATATTTACAGCGCCAGTACCAAATAAAATGGGTTTAACAGGTGATTGATAGCCATATGTTTTCATCATCGCGATGCCGGGTAGGTTTTGAGAGAGCATGGTAACTAGGTATAAGGGGATTGATATGTTCAAAATAATTGAGAGGTCGATATTTGGTGTGACCCAACTGGGGTGAGCAAAGGAGAATGTAGTTGTAGAAAGTACGTTGTTATCAGAATGAAATACACTCACTATTCCAATGACGAGTAAGATCAACATAGTGTATTTGGGGAGTAATCGTTGGCTGGCAATGTAGGCTGATAACATGAGTAAAAACAGCACAGGCGTTGTCGTTATAGGCGCAAAAGCGCGAACGCAGAAGGGTAATAAAATAGCGCCTAACATCGCCGTTGCTAGTGGGGCAGGGATCCGTTGCAGCGCTTTAGACAACGGCGAGATAAGCCCGGTTAAAAAAATGCATAAACCAGTGAACATAAAAGCGCCAATGAGGTTCGGCAACTCATAATTAGGCGCTGAACTAACTAAAATGGCAGCACCGGGTGTTGACCAAGCAGTGAGAATAGGGGTTTTGTAGTACCATGAGTAGCCGATCGAGGTAGCTCCCATAGCGATCCCTAACGCCAATAACCAACTTTCGATTTGGCTAGGTGATGCGCCGGAAGCAGATGCTGCCTGTAAAATGATCACAATTGAACTGGTATAACCGATTAATACGGCTGTGAAGCCAGCAACGATATGGTTTAGCGTAGAAGATTTTTGGTACATTCTCGCTCCATGGAGTAGCGCACAATGGGGGTTTTGTTAATGAAAGAGTCGATATTTAAGTCCGAGATCGCTAACCATTTGAAAGCTGAAAGAAAAAGAAAAAAGTTGAGCTTGGATGCAACCGCAAAATTAACTGGTGTCTCTAAAGCCATGTTGGGGCAAATAGAGCGTGAAGAATCCAGTCCAACAATTGCGACGCTATGGAAGATCGCAAGTGGGCTAAATACCTCTTTTTCGGCATTTTTTGCCAATGAGCCGGCTTTACAATCAGGGGAGCGAGTATTTCCCGAAGACGAGAGAATGAAGGTAAACACGATATTTCCGTTTCAACAAGATACCAGTATAGAGGTGTTTGAAATTACTTTGCTCGATCATCACCAGCAAATGTCTAGCCCTCATGACATCGGGATTGTTGAGCATGTTCATGTAATTCGCGGCAAGATGAAAGTCTATTTTGATCAGCAGTGGCATGTGTTAGACGCGGGTGAGCGTATACGCTTTTATAGCGATCAATCTCATGGCTACGAAGCGATATCAGAAACCGCCGTATTTCATAACATCGTAAGTTATCCAAAATGACGGCCTCAGTTATATATTCGTAGACTCTGCGAAATTTCATAGCTGACTGACTTACGATTAGTGAGCTTGGTGCCTTTTCTAACATGTTGCACTTTCAAGCTCACTAGAGTATAGAAATGACGGAGTTGCGTTAGTTAGTTTTTCTTAGCAAGCCAAAGCAAACGCTAATTATTAATACCACACATCCAGCTAAAGCTACAAAGTTTGGTGTTTCTTGAAATAAAAAGTAGCCAAACAGCAGTGAGTATAAAATATTACTGTATTGGACATTGGCAATGACATTGGCATCACCATATTTAAAAGCTGTCACTCCAATCCATTGTGCGAGAGAAGAAATCGCGCCAACGATGAGCAGTAAAACAGCCTGCTCAAAAGTGGGGGTTACCCAATTATTAACCGTAGGAACCAATGTGATAATGGCAATAAATACGGCTTGGTATACCAGTAAGTTTGTGCTGGATTCGACTTTGACAATCTTTTTAATACAGATTGAAGTGGTTGCTGCACCTAATGCTCCGCACAACCCAAGTACAAAATAGATACTTTTCGAACCATTAAAATTGGGCTGGACGATCAACATCACACCGATAAAACCGATAATGACAGTCGCCCAGCGATTTACAGTGAGCTTCTCAGATAAGAATATAGTTGAAAGCAATGCGACAAATAACACACTTGTGAAGCTAATCGCGATTGCAGTTGCTAACGGCAATTCTCTGAGCGTGATAAAGCTCAGGTAGAGTGCGAAAAATGCACCTATTATTCTTATTATGTGTAGTGAGAGATACTGGGGTTTTCGCAGGGTATCAATATTGCGAAAAATAGTGGGAAGGAGCAACACGATAAAAACGAACTGCCTAAAAAGTAAAATTTCAAATTCACCAATTGATGTGCTCAAAGTACGTACAATCGTACTCACATATACAAATAGTCCACAAGATATTAATGCAAGCATCACGCCCTTAAGATAGTTGGGCATTGTTTTCGTAAATAGTTTCAACTGTTCGATATTTTTATTCGCTGCTGGTTTATACGCATTCGACATAATCACCTCCTCTTTAAACGTCACTAGTCTTGGCTATAAACCTTTAGTCAGGTCAAATCTGATGTATAGAAAAATGTGTTTGAAGGCATTTGACCTGACTATAGCTTCATACCCTAGCTTGCAACTGGCGTCATTATTCAAACAATTAAAGAGGAACCAAACGTGAAAAAACATCTGTTTTCAACCGCAATGTGTTTAACAAGTATTTTGCTGGCTAATAGTGTATTGGCTAAGGGCCACAGTGAAAAACATATTTCGAATCAAGAATTTGAGTTTGTACAAAGAGATGCGGTCACAGTCGACAGGAGCAGTTCTTTCCAGTTAAACATGCCACCGAGTAAAGCGCTGCCTTTATTTACTGCTCCCGGAGAAATTCTCTGGGCTCCGGATTGGAGGCCTAACATACTCAGTGGAGATGGCTTCGAAAAAGGCACAATTTGGTTAACCAAACATGCAAACAATACGACCTATTGGCATGTTTCGGAATATGATACATCTAATAATGTGGCGCTGTACACGCTGGTTACACCAGGGATCAGTATGGGGACCGTTGGTGTGGTTGTGTCCAAAAGTGGTGACAATGGCTCTTTAGTTTCAGTGACGTATAATTTAACAGGTCTATCTGATGCAGGTAATAAAAAGTTACTCACGTTGTACAGTAAAGAACATTACCCAAAAATGATTGCTCAATGGAAAGACTGGATTGAGGCCAATATAGACAAAATTCATAGCCATTATTAAGCGAGTGGTAGTGACAAGGCATGGGGCTCGTAAAGTCGCTGCCTTGTACCAAAACACTGCTTATTCAATCGGCATGGTATAAGCGAGATGAGAACTTTTACTTGAATTCGAGACTGCATGGGGACTTATGTATACGGTAAATCAATTGGGAAAAATGTATAACTTGTCGCGAAGCACTTTGTTGTACTACGACAAGATAGGGCTGTTGAAGCCATCGGCAAGATCGGAGGCGAATTATCGGCTCTACTCGAAAAACGATCTTAAGAGAATGGAAAAAATTGCCACCTATAGAGAAGCGGGCTTGTCCCTAGAGTCTATCGCTGACATTTTGAATTCAGATGATACCAATTCGACCACGATCCTTGAGCAGCGGTTGCACAGCTTAAACAGTGAAATTAGTGAGTTGAGAAAGCAGCAACAGCTCGTTGTTGAGCTGCTGGGTAAAGACTCTTTAGTCAGAACTGCAAAAATTATGAACAAAGAGCAGTGGGTAAATATACTGAGGTCGTCAGGGATGGATGAGGATGATATGCACCGCTGGCACAGGGAGTTTGAACGTGATTTACCAGAGGTTCATCAAGATTTTTTAGAGTCATTGGGCTGCAGTCCTGAAGAAGTAAGTAGTATACGAAAATGGTCACAATAGCGAGGCTACGAGAAGGTAATAAGGCAATAGAGAATCGCGAGCAAGCAGGGTGAGTAACTTTGCGTTATTAAATGATTCACTGGCAATAAAATGCATGAGTTAGGCGGTTATACGCCTTGTGTGGACACTGCTTGGTAAGAGAATATTTATTATAATTATTATTTTCTTACCAAGCAGCTCACACTTTAAAACCAAGTGACGGGCAAGTACTTGGTTTTATCAATTCTGCCCGAGTAGGCGGGCAGAATTGATGAGGGAAACTACTTCACAAGTGGGTTTTTACCATTTAAACAGTTTGCATTTCTGAATTCGTTTGCCACCATAGTTAGCAACTAGATATGGACCCACTTGTGCTTCACGAATGGTGTCAAAGGTATAGCTGATGATTTCAACGTCCAATGAGCCATCACTGTGTAATTCGTACTCTGCATTCAGTTTGGTTGAACCTATTTCAAATAAACTGACAAACTTATTTTCAAATAGGTATTGATCGATAACGATGCCATTGTTTTCATCAACAGCAAAATGCCCCTTGGCTTCATCTAGCGTAACCAACGTGTAATTGCGTGGGCGTGCATTGGCACCTTCACCGTAGGTTACTATCCAGTCTGCGCGATTATCTACCGGGCTACCAACTTCAAGTGACATAGGAAATTCGTACAAAGATCCTTTTCCTGGAGCGACTAATTCACATTGACCCTTAAAAAAGCCTTGCCACTGAGTAGGAGCAGCTTGGGCTGTGAGCGAAAGAGCCGAAAGGCTCATGCATAAAGCAAATACTTTTTTCATTTTTCCTTCCTTTTTGATGCCATTTTTGTGTGTGCTAATTTAAAAAACGTGGATTTTTTCAATAAATAACACAAGTACGTAATTTTTTTTGATTGGGGTAAATTGGCTGTATTGGCTTAAGTCATCAGGAAGAGGGGGCCGCAAATTGAAGCGCTGTGGAGACAAAAGCCATACTCAGATTATTTGAGTATGGCAAAGCCTTAGTTACTTTTGCTGTTTGAGCGTTTGCTCTTTCACAACTTTAAGTGATTGTTCCTCTGTTACACTATAGCTAAGTTCTTCTAGCTCATAGCCAGATTGTTCAGGAGAGTTATCCAAATTCGCGTTGCGTTGGTAATAGTAGATTGAACCTTCGGCTGATTGTACCGCTGGATCAGTAACATTCAACGTAAATGCACCAAAGTTATTATTCTCATTGGTTTCATTTACTTTTCGCTCAACGTCAGCCATTAACACTATGCGGTACGAACCCTTAGCTAAATTGAGATTTCGCATTGGCAATAACACTTCATGTTGTGAACCAACATCATTGAGCACTTGAATGGCACCAAAGTAAGCCAGCGCGTTATTATTTGCATCCGCTAAGAAAACGCCTACTTTTGGCAATACTGGCGAGTTCGGGCATCCGTCATTCTTGACCACAAATGTGACTTTTAGATTCCCAGCATAGCCAGTAGAAATGTTTGCAGGAGTCATGGATCCTGAATGGAATAACCAATCTGGTTTACCAACAGTGCCAAATGACGCCGTATTGTGGCTCACTGACACGGAGTTATTAAACCTTGCGACAACCTGAAAGTCGGTCGGTACGCACAAGCTACTCAGGTATGCTTTGGTGGTTGGGTCTATGTTAAAAGGACTGACTTTAAAGGTATTTTGTGTGTTTATGGGCCTGCAGCCATTGCTAGCACAGTTTAAGTTAGGGGCTTCTCTGCCAACGTAATAGCCCGTTGATCCACCGTCTTTCGTTAAGAAAAACTCGACTTGGCCGCCGGGATTAAATATCTGAGAACCAAATAAATAGTAGTTAATATTAAAGTTTGCCGAACCGGGGTTAGGGATCACCGTATTGCTGTCAAAACCGACATTGCCAACTGTGATATTTGCCAAGACAGATGCACTGAAAAGTGATGTGGTAAGTACTGCTAGACGTAATTTATTAGACATAATTTCCCTCCATTGTTGAAATGTCTAAAATTTGCACAGATAAATTGGCGATAAAGACTATGTTAAAAGTATGTTTATTTAAAGTTTTATTTGTGTGTTTTTGACTTGGCGCAAATAATTTAATTTTTTAATGTTAAATATTAAATTCATACAAATTAGGTGTTTTGTAGTTAGTATCTAATTACTAACAAGGTTTAGTTTGATGCTTGCGTGAAAACTGGGTTTATCGAAATATAATTTTTTTAATATTTATGTCATAGTTGGAATTAAAGCTCTAATTAAAACAGGGGCTGGTTTTCAAAGTTTGGCTGTCTCGCTGTCGAGCAAATTCTTCATGTTGTTGTAGGAGAAGTAGCTCTTTGTGGCTTATAGGGCTGTTCGCAGGCAAATACTCTTTATTTATTGAAGGCATTACGAAATCGAAAATAAGTTTGACACGGGGTATATGAAAATCAGAGCTAATTACTTTGACTTTTGAGGCCTTGTGCATTGATAACAGTGGATAAGTTAAGGTTGCATCTTCAATCGTAAAACGGCTTTGTGCGTCATTTAGAAATTGATTTTGCGCTACTCCTTGGCGTATTAAATACTGGCGATTGTATGTTGCATGTGGGACTTTGGTTTGATTGAAGTTTTTGCCAAAGCCTCCCGTACATATGACTTTGCTAGTGTGATCAGAGTCCAATACATCGAGCGCGAGTTGACAACGCGCAATTGAAAGTGGGGATAATTGTCCATATTGGTCATTTTTATGCCCTAGTACAATAATCACGCTGCTCATCAAATACCTCTTTTGTTGTAAAACGCTATTACGTATGCGCGTTGGATAACCGATTACTTCGATTTAAGGCGCTAGCTGCTGTGTAAACCAATGACTCAGTGTGTTTGCTAGGTTTTTATCCTGATCTAACAGTGGATAACCATGCCCTTTTCCTTTATAAACTAAAAATCGACTATTGGCGTTTTTGGACTCAGTGAATAAAGTTTGTGCACTGGTATAAGTCGTACCATCTTCTTCCGATGCGATGATCATAGTTGGTTTATCTGATAAATCATCGACATATTTTTGAATATTACTATAGCTTTGTGCCGAAGAGAAAAAGCCGATTGCAGACACTGGGTTGTTCTGTGCCAGTGTAATGGCTTGGGAACCACCGCAACTTGCTCCTATGACGCCTATTTTTCCATTTTCTCCGACTTTATTTCTAAGAAACTCGTAAGCTATTTCTACATCTTGAGGCCAGTGCTGTGTCATGTTTTTCCACGCCGTGGCTCTTTCTTGTTTTTTCATGTTAGCGATTTTGCTGACGTCAAATGCTGAGCTTTTACTATCGCCATAACCTCTAAAGTCGATACTCAATGCGTGGCTACCTTGCTCTGAAAGCCGTTTTCCAATCTGGTTGTACATAGAGCGATTGAAATTACACTGGTGCAACATGAGTACAGCGGTGTTATTTGACTTTTCGGCGCTAAAATAGCTTGCTTTAAGCATAAAGCCATCGTTAGCTGGTATATCGATATGAGAGTTGGCAAGGCTGTTGAATGCCACAAATAAGGCTGCAAGCTGTATTGTTGTTTTCATCACTGTTCCTTTGCTTTTTGTTTAAAATGACATCAATTTTCCCAACTACCAACTATCTTGCGGTGAACAAACAGGATGGTTAGACACATGCCTTGTAAAACCGTATGAAGCATTTGGCCAACTTCATCAATAGGACTGCACTCACCTTGGCATCGGAAAGTTGAATATTGTTGTCTAAATAAAGTGGTCAAACCTACAAAATTGTTATTTGTTTGTAGAAGAGCGACTGTGACCACTCTGCTATCTGGAATCATGTTTCAATAATTAAAAATTGCTTTATTTTATATATCCATAAAAATCAACGGTATAGCCCTATCAAAAGTCTATTTTATCAATTAATAGATAAGCTTTAAGACCTATTATCCCTGCTTAGCACATATTCAAGTGGCAAATTAATTAGGAGCTATTATGAGATTACACCCTGTATTTATCAGCGCATTTTCTGTGCTGTCTGTTGCCACAATGTTTCCTGTTCAAAGCGGTCAAACTAAGTATATTGAACCGCCAATGGCAAGCATTCCAAAAGGCACATTTGTAATGGGAAGTGAGCAGGGGCGGGAGGATGAAAAACCGACTCGTAAAGTATCTGTACCTGCTTTTCAAATGGCAAAATATGAAGTCACAGTTGCGGAGTATAGAAAATTCATCGAAGCAACCGGATATGAATATACGCAAGGTTGCGCCCACCGAATTGGTCGTCGTTGGTTCGGTAGCGGGGAGCGTGATGGTACTTGGGGTGACAATATATACGTGTTAAGTGAATTTCATCCTGTGGTGTGTGTTTCACGCAAGGATGCTGTGAATTATGCTAAATGGTTGTCAAAAGTATCAGGTAAACATTATCGATTGCCCACCGAAGCTGAGTGGGAATACGCCGCGCGTGCTGGCACAACGTCAAAATACTACTTTGGTGATGAGGGCAAAAGCCAAAACGCGTGTCGATATTCCAATGTAGCAGATTTACATGCGTATTCGCTGACCGAGAAATTGTACAATGCATCATATAGTGACGGTTATACCGTAAATGATTGCAATGACAATGAGGTGCTCATTTCAACCGTTGGCTTGTATGAGCCCAACCACTTTGGTGTATATGACATGATAGGCAATGTGGTTGAGCGAGTTGCGGATTGTTATAAAGGCTCTTATCAAGGTGCGCCTACGGATGGCAGTGCAGTAAAGGAAAAAGGGTGTGAGGTGTATGTAGGACGTGGTGGAAGTTGGCATTGGGCTGCGCATACCTCGAGTCAGCGCATGTCTATAAATGAAGACTTCATTGCGGCACTTGAGGGGTTTAGGCTGGTAAGAGACACAAATGGTAAAGATATTCCAGCCAGCGAAGGGACACCATGGTTTGTCAAAAAATTGAGTGCAGTTCAGAAAAAAGTAAAAACTAAACATGTCCGTGAAAACCCTAAATACCCCACTAAACCTAAAAATTTAAAGGTCGTGAGTCAAGACAATGGTAATAACAAAGTGACTTGGCAATCAGCAGATAAAGGCAAAGTTACTGGCTATCAAGTATACAGACAAGACCCTTTGAAAAACGTTAGTACGCTACTGGCAAAAAACCACAAAACAGCCCACTTTATCGATAAAAATCCGTTACAACACAACGCCAGATACCATGTCATTGCACTCAATGGTGATGCTAAAAGTTTGCCAAGTGCCAGTGCTGACAGTGGTTCAAAAACAGCTCATGTGATCCCATCACGTATTCAAGGCGAGGCATTTAACTTTGCGCCCGGTGTGGATGTGATCAACTCTGGTTTTGAACCTGAGTCTGACAAGGTCATTAGCTCTATCGGCAAGAGCAAAGCGAGTTACATCCTTGCTGCAAAAGAAGCTGGAAAATACAAAATGGATATTCGTTTATTCCACTCAGGTGCTGACCAACGTTATTGGATTAAAGTGAATGGCAATGTGATTACAACCCCTGCTTTGTCTGGAGAGCGCGGTTGGAAAACAATACAAGGTGTTGAGGTAAACCTGAGTAAAGGACGTCACACATTAACAGTGCAAGGGGAAGCACCTTTATTCGCAGTTAACTGGTTTGATATTCAAAAAATGTAATCGGCATTGACAACGCGATATGAGCGACACAAAACAACTTTGTGTCGCTCATTTAAGGGCCAACCTTAGTGATAAATGAAGTTGGTTGTTATCATTAGCGCTGTTGTTATCTTCATTTTGCTAATTTAAATCATAGCCTTACAGTTCTTTTGTTTGTATAAGTGTCACCCCAAACGGTCAGGTTCAAATTTAGAGTTGAATCAAATTTGACAGTGAATAGCCGCTTTGTGCTAGAAGCGTACCTTGAGGCATAACTCGTTTGTGCCCCAAAACACGCTAGAAAATTTTGCTCAAAGGGCTAACAACACCGTTTGCGCTTTACTGTAATACATGAGTAGATATTTGCGTTGTCTTCATATCGGAATGACCAAGTTGAGCTTGCACAGTTCTGATATCTGCACCACTTTGTAATATAGTGTGTAGCAAAAGAATGTCTAAAAGTGTGGGGCGTTATAGGTTTTGTTATTTGTGCTTTTTTGGCACCCTCTTTAACCGTTTTACGTACTCCTGTTTGATGAAAATGATGTCGGCGAACCTCGCCAGTTTGAGGATCAGCACTTAACTTATATGAGGCTAATAGATACTGCCAAGCAATTGACTTATTGGCGCTAGGATATTTATTTGCCTGTGCGTTTGGCATCCAAACACCAGCATAGTGTTCATTCAGGGAATCTAAGTTTAAGTATTCATCAGCCTGATCAATTTGATTTCTTAGCAAAGGTATTGGTTCTGTGGCGAGTGTAACCACCCGATGTTTATTCCCTTTACTATTCCAGATCCGAATGCACTTGTAGTCAAAGTCAATATCCTTAACACGTAGTTGAACAGTTTCCATTACACGTAAGCCGCTACCATACATTAAACCTGAAATTAAATAGTATCGTTTACTTAAAAACGACATGAGATGTTTAACTTACTCAGGGGGCATAACAATTGCCAACTTAGATTGGTGCTTGCTTCTGACAAACGTTAGATTAGGACACAAATCCTGTTTAATGATTTGTTTATACAGAAAAGATAAGGTATTTAACGCTGTTGCTTGTGTATTTGGCGACACATTACGTTTAAGTACAAGGTAGTCGAGATATTAGACAACCTCGTTATTTGCCCATTGAAGCTGGGTGGCGCTTACCATGAAAGTGAATATAGGAAGAAATCCACTTAAGATATGTATCAACGGTTCTGAGTGAATATTGCTTAGTCAACATAAACATCGACGATGTGGTTTAAAAATGGTGAACGAGTTCTCATTAAGTTAGCTATAAAAGATACCTGTATTTATATACAGTGTTGCTGTGTTTCTCCCATAGTCAAGAAAACGACTCATTGGGTCGTTTTATCCTTTCCATAATGTCTATAATGATTGAAAAATATACCTGTAGCAACAAGTTAGTTATTGTGATAAAACAGGTGCAATGAGAAAAATGACCCATTGGGTCAATATTAAATTGTTATGTAACAAAGGACTTCAGTGACTATAGTCAAATATCTGAGAAATCTACTAATTATAATTTTATTAGCTTATTTAGTTGTTATTACCAGCAAAAATGCCCAAATCTATCTTTTATATAAAATGAACTCTTTGGGGTCAGGTTGGGATGATGGTGCTGTTCAAATGTTTATTGAAAATAAGGCAGGGTATAAGAATCTTATCCTTGATATGCTTAATAGTAATAAAATGAGTTCTTATGAAATTAATGTTACTTTTACGTTTGCTGACCTGCTCAAAGATGATGAAGATATTTATAACAAGTTAAAAGATATTTCAGAAAATTATCCCAAAAAACATGTGAGGTGTTTTTGGCATGATGTTTTAAATGGTCGCTTTGAGCAAAAGCCCATATTACAAAAACAACTTGGTGAGAGTGCCAGCAAATTTGCTCAGAAAGAACTTGGTGTTAGTGCTAATAAATTTGTTGCATATCAACTTGTTGATAATGGCACTAAATGTGAGTAAAACTACATAACAAGTAATTAAACAGGAATTAAAAATAGTGTGCTATTCGCTTCGCTCAATTTTAGTCCACAATTTTTAACCCGTTAATCGAACGTTAGGCACCGGGAGAGATCGTGATACCTAAGATTGGAGATTGGGTAAGAAGCTATAGCACTGGTATTTGGCAGATTTACCGAATTCTGGATTATAGAAGCAAAGATCCCGTGACTGGCAAGGAAGTTGAAAAAACAACTATCTTTTCAAAAAGGTTCGTTTCAGACTCCTTCAAACGATCATTTAAAGAAGAATGCTGCGATCCAGCATTTGTGCATTTACTCGTGCCAGCAGAAAAACTGGAACTTGATACCTTTATTGATAACAACCCAGACTTGTATCAAAAGTTCATCGACCACGAACCCAAAAAAATTGATTGCATATACAACGCCCGGATTGGCGTACCAGAGCACAGGGATAGCCAAATGATCGCAGACAAAATAAAAAGCTTAGGTCCGATTAAAGATATCGAAATAAATTCAAAGCTGCATGAGCTTGGGTTTAATACAAAGGCGATGCCTTCATGGACGGTGCAGTTTGTGTCAACCGGCTTTGAATGCGTTGGTGGGTATTTATCGTTTCGATTTCTTCGGGTTTTGGAGCAATAAATGCCTAACAAGGCCATCATGGCAATTGGACGCAAAACACTTGGCTTGCGCTCCTTCGTCGCTAATTTTAGCCAAGCATTATGCGCCCATTAGTAAGGCGTTAGGTATCTGTGTTGTCACTATTCAAAAAGAAAAAATTTGAACCAAACTTCCCAATTATCGAATTGGACGCTTCTCCTGAAGAGGTAAAAGATATTCTCTCTAAATTCTCCTCAGTAGAAAGAGTTGAAAAGTCACAAGGGGAAGGTGTCGATTTTGAGTATGTTGCAGAGAATCATGAAACCCGTATTAACGTTGGTTTTTCTGCTGATAAGATCTCATTTGTAAATTATCTTAGTGATCAGTTTAATAACAATGACAAGAAGAAGGCTCAAAAACTTGATTGGTTTATTAATTACTACGGTACGGTTGAGGAATTCGAAGAACCCAATGACACAGGTTTTATGATTTTCTTTCATAACCCTAAGAGAAAACTTACAATTGTTTTTGGTCTTCATATGGGGCCAATTCGAATAAATAGTCATGTAAATGCCTAACAAGTGCCTAAACCAAAGGACGCAAAACAGCAGGCTTGCGCTCATTCTTCGCTTAGTTTAGCCTGCTATTTTCCGCCGTTTATTAAGGCGTTATGATTATTGGGGGATTTGGTGAAGATTCGTAAATCAGGACTAAGAAATGATTTAGCAAGTCACTTTTATACTGATGCCTCAGACTTTTTGGAAAGATTTGACATTCTGTATGAAGAATACTCTAAAACTAAAAGGTTTAAATGTTTCGTAGATCTCCTAATGGGGTTTGAATGTATTTTAAAGTCACATATATTCCTTTCGCATAATAGTTCAAATATGGAAGAAGTGTATAGGGCGATAAAACGAGCTGGACATGACCTTATTAAGCTAGCTGATATTGCCAAATATTCCGACAATGATAGTTATCAAAAGGTAAAAGAAGAACTCGGCACGTATTCTGTATTTATTCGCTATTCACTCGATGCGTATGAAAACTTTCTTCCTTCTTGTATTGGCTTTGAAAAAGGAAAGTATGACTATTCTGCAACAATGACGAATCATGCTTGGATGATAGAAATGAGAGACCTACTAGCGTCTTTAATTGCACAAACATCTGAAGAGTTTACAGGCCTTGTAGAGTTTGATTTTGAAGATCTATATGGTGACGCAGAAAAAATGAGAGAGTTTGCCGTAAAGGTTGGCGTAGTAAAATCATAACAAGCGCATTATGAGCGGAACCAAAAAGCTTGGCTTGGTTCGTACCTCACCAATTATAGCCAAGCGTTTCGTTCCGCATATGCGGACGTTAGGTGCACTTTAGAATGTGGCGTGTGATTATAATATTGATGCTTTTATCAGGTTGTTCGGCTAAACCGATAAATGGATGTACTTTCGACTTAAATCACTGGGACAAAACAAGCAGCATTCCCAAAGTTTTAAGCTCGAAATATAAAACTGATATCGATTCTTGGTATAAAAATCAAGATGGAGACCTGTTTTACTGTAAGCGGTTTGTTGGTAACAATGTCTGCGGATATGAATTCGAAATGCACTTTAAGCAAGCTAATGGCTCTTATCAATCAGACGAAGTTATCTGTATGCAATAGTGCACCTAACAAAGCAAATTAAAAAGTACGGACAAAAATCAGTTGGCTTTGTTCGTGCCTCACAAATTTTAGCCAACAAATTTTTCCGTTTATTTGCGGCGTTATACGTTAAAGGAAGTTTCGTGAAATACTCAATAATATTACTTGCTTCAGCATTTTTCATGGTTGGTTGTAAATCAACAACCGAAGAGCCCGTTACAGATAATTCAATAGATTTACAACAGGAAATAACTCTAGAGGAGTTCTGTAAAACAAATCCTTGCCGTCAAAATAAACATGTGAAATTTAATACTGATAATGGAGCTGTTGACCAAGTATTGCCTCTTTATTGGCCTGCGGCTCAAGGAAATAAAATATCAATTCTCTCTGGTGACGAATTATTCATTGAAGCAGAAATACTCGATGGAGAGCGCATCGGCAATTTCAAACTAGTACCTAAAATTGTAAATCCCAAAAAAACTATCAAATTTTCGTTTACTCAAATGGATTCTAGTGTTGGTATGATGCTATCAGTAAAAAATCCTTTCCCTTTTCATATCAAGTATCATTTAAATATGATCGATTTTTCAGGCCAACCGCATCAAACAAGTAGTTGTCCTGTACGTGCGAATATTTCAGTGTCTGAGAGCTGGCCTCATCCGATTCCCGAGTTAATACTAACGGATATGCATAAACAAGAAGACGGCGAGAGTATGGCTTGCGTATATTAATGTATAACAAAGCAATCAAGTACGGACTAAAAAAGCTTGGCTTAGTTCGTTCCTTACTAATTTTAGCCAAGCCTTTTTAGCCGCTTATTGCGCGTTAGTTGCCAAGGAAGTTTTCATGCAATCTTATAAACTTAAGCTCAGTTTTACTTCTGTAGTAAAACTAGCTTTTTTATTTGGCTTTTGCACAGGAGTAGTGTGGATGACTCTTTTGGGTGTAGCTATGTTACTTGGTTTATTTCCCGGTGAAACACGACCCGTAGTTTTAGTATTACTATTACCATTGGGTTGTTCACTCCTTTTTGGTTTACATATTACAATTGGATACCCTATTTATATGTTATTCAATAAGTTCACCAAAGGAATAACAGTAAAAAATTTGATTAACGGCAACTAACAAGGCCGTAAAAGCATGGACACAAAACAGCTGGCTTGTGCTCCGTCGTCGCTATTTTGCGCTGGTTAAGCGAGGCGTTAGCCACCTAATGGAGAGACCAAACACATGAAGTATATATTAACCATCATTGTTGCATTATTTGTGATGGGGTGTTCGTACGAAGATATGAAAGAATCGATAGTACCAAAAGAAGAGTCATCTTTTGCCAAGGAATATTTAGATCAACTTCGATTAAAGAATTACGAATATATAAAAGCTCAAATGCATCCAGAACTTCTTACCAAGGTAACAGTTGAAGAGCTGGATAATTTATCCGGTTTTTTCCCTGAAGGTGAGCCTTTAAACACCGAATTAATGGGTTCCAATGTTCGCACATTCAATGACGTTTGGTCGGCGAATTTTTCGTTTGAATCTAAATTCAAAGTAGATTGGTCAATAGCAAGCGTTTCCATGACTAAGCAAGATGGAAAAATTTTGGTAACTGGAGTTAATGTTTACCGCACTAAAGAATCACAAAAGGTATTAAATTCATTTGGTAACGCAGAATTAAGTATGCCTAAGGTTTTGATATTAGTTCTAACAATCGTCACTCCAATATTCATGATCGTGACTTGCGTTTTTGTTTATCGAGCCCCTATAGAGAAAAAGTGGCGCTGGTACTTGTTATCGTTTGTTGGTGTCGGTGCGGTAGCAATGAATTGGACTACTGGAGAAATAGCAACAAAAATCGCAACAATAAAATTTCTAGGTGTTGGTGCTAGTGCCGCAAGCGAATTCGCTCCGTTAATATTTACTTTTACAATACCTATCGGCGCAATAGCATTTTGGGTAAAACGCAACAAAATGATTGAGCAAACGATGGCTAACAAGGCCAGCCAACAGAACGTAGCATAGCTGCGCTTCTGCTGGAGGCATTATATGTCAAGGAAATCATGAAGTATTTATTTATAGTTTCATTAATCTTTACTCTTATTGCATGCAAGGGTGATGGATACCTTAGAGGTGAAGTTGAACCATCGCAAGACGGTAAAACTTACTTTGGTGTAATTGATAATAATGGTGGAAATTGTGGGCCGTTACTATTAGATGGTAAAACTTGGGAGTTGCCACGAAGTGAAGTAGCAGAAATAGAGCCTGGTGAGCTTATTATTCATTGTGGATCATCCATTAGTTTTGTTATCCCCAATGGCGTGGTTTTTAAGTTCGATTATTGGGGGCCGTAGGCATATAGCATGGCAAATCAAAAAGGGCGGACAAAAACCAGTTGGCTTTGTTCGTGCCTCACAAATTTTAGCCAACTAATTTTTGCCGTTTATTTGCGGCATTAGCTATACCGTAAGGTGATTGAGTAATGGAAGAACTGTTAAGTAGTTTAGATAAGTTAGTAGTTGAACATCAGCTTGAGTCGCTAGCTTTTGAAGGCGCTAAGGCATGGACTGCATCAGAAGACTTTGATATAGATAATTCTATAACTTCAAAATTTAAGTACGATTTTCATGCTCGTAAACTTTGTTTTAAACATGAGTTTCGACCAACGCCATACATAGAGACTTACCTAAATATTGAGCTCGATGACTTGGAAGTGGGTTATTACTGATAGCGAGTTAAAAATAGCTAACAAATTACTCAAAGGACGCAAAACGCTTGGCTTGCGCTCCTCCGTCGCTAATTTTAGCCAAGCATTTATGCGCCCATTAGTAAGGCATTATGTTTTTTAGGACAATCAAGTGGCTATCTGGCAGGTTTCAATAGAATTGGTGCCCGCTAGTTGGGCTGAAGAGCATAACTTCAAAACGGCTCTTCTTTACGAAGAAGACGGGTTTGATACAACTTGTTCATGGGCCGACAATCAGCCATCAGAAGATTTGGACTCGGTATTCTCGAAGATATTGCCGAAGTCAGGCTCTGGTCTGAAGATCTTACCAGTTGGGGAAGTGCTAAAAAACACGACATAGCCGTGTGGGTCGAAGATGGAAAGGTATCCTCAGTTGGATTCAGACTGGATTTGCGAGAGAACATTAATGGCATTGCTTCGGCACTCTGCGATGCAGCAGTAGCTATAAACTGCGTGTTATTCGTTCCAGGTCAGCAAGTAGCGTTTAAGCCAAACATCTTCCAACTTAAACAGTGTATACTAAAATCTAATGCAGCTAAGCTAGTTGGAGACCATGAGGGATTTCTTAATGATCTTAGTTCGTAGCCACAGAAACATAACAAGAGACTATGGCGTTAATAACTAATTTTAAGCTTTTGGCACTTCCCATATAACACCATCTCGTAACATCGAATTTAAGATCACAATCATCTTTCTTACACATGTAATAAGCGCTACTGTAACGACTCCGATTTTAGTAAAAACTTTGACATCGGAATGGCCCAATTTTGCTTGAATGGTGGAAATATTGGCGCCACTTTGCAATAGATGTGTTGCAAGTGAATGATGCAATGTATGCGGTGTTATTACTTTTGTTAATCCCTATTTTTGAACGTCTTTTTTACTTATTTTCTTATACAGGAGTGATGAAATTGATGCCGCTTTATTTCGAGGCTTTGAATATCTGTGCTTAATATATGAGAGGGAAATAAATACTGCCACACAAGTAAATTCGAGTCTAAAGGGCAACTTTTTAAAGTATATGGCATCCATATATCAGCCTGTTTCTGATTGCTTAAATCAATTTATAGATATTCATCAACGTACAAAATTTGATTTGTTAGCATAGGTGTTGGTTCGAAGGTTAGCGTTACAATACGGTGTTTATTACCTTTTGCACTCCATGATTTAATGCGCTTATAATAAACTTAAATATCTTAAACTTTTAATTTTACTACTACCATTACTCTTAGAATACTTCCGTGCATAAGGCTTTAAATAAGGTGAAAGCGCTTATTTAAATGAGTCAAAAGCAGCTTAACTTCTTCTGGTGTCATAACTACAGACAGTTTCCTTGTTTTTCACTGCGGGGTAAATCTAATTTTAGCGATGATTATTTTCATTATGTTATTTATAAAAATAATAATAAATTTAGTGTCATGGCTTGCGTTCGTGGTGCAACTTTTGTTCTAATTCTAATTGCTCTAGATAGTATTCTACTTTGTTGTCCCCCGTGGGTGTGGGGTGACGCTTATTATGAAAATGGATACAAGATGCGAGCTGTTTTGGGTACAAATCTACGGTGCGTAATGAATACCGACGTACCAACAGATGTACAAGCTTTCATCGTAGAGGGGCCTGCAACTGAAAAAGAGGTTTCTGGTCTAGAAGAAAAGTTAGGTTTTCACCTACCTAAGTCTCTGAAAGAGGTCTTACTTAACTTTTCAAGAAAAGTTGAGTATCGCTGGTTTTTTCCAGAAAGCTTTGAAATCGAAGGTGATCTATCGGAGATTTTCTTGGGCGACAGGCATTGGTCACTAGATTGGATATATGAGTTTAATGACTCTAAGAATGGCTGGATCGAAGAATGTTTTCCAAACAAAGAAGACTCATATGATGCCGTTTGGCACAATAAGCTTGTGTTTCATGAGGTAGGAAACGGTGATTACTTAGCAATTGATATATCATCTCCTGAAGCAGAATCTGTCGTTTATTTAAGTCATGATGATGGCGATGGGCATGGAGTTGAGTTAGCTAAAAACTTTAAAGATTTCGTTTTTGAAAGTAGCCTTATAGGCTGTATTGGCGTCGAAGATTGGCAACATATGCCATTTATAGATAATGAAAATATGAATGTAAGTGGTAGTTGCGCCAATGCCATTAAGCTTAGAGATGCCCTTGGAATCAAGGCATAACAACCTACTTCAAACACTTCAGTTGCCTTGTGCTCGGCAGGGCCGGGCGTTATAAAAAATAAGGAAATTCGGCGAATGATTCGAGCAATAGCCATTCTAATCTTTTCTATTATACTTTCATCTTGTGCGGTTAAACCCGCTAAGGTGCTCCCTGTAGATTACAAATATGATGATAACGTAAAAATCGGTTTTGTTTCACTAATATCTGAAAAACCAACTCATAGTCACATAGGTATCACTGTTTTCAATAACTTCACAAAAGATTTAGATGTTAAATGGGAGCTTAATCAACATATCTTCGATGCTCTTTCCAAAGAATTTAATAAACAAAAAAGCTACGAGTTAGTTAATTTGAGCCAAGACCCATCGTCAAAACAGTTTTTTCATAACCAGAATCTTTTTACTAAAAAAGGTGACTTCACTGATGTAAACGGCCCTGAATTAAATTCAATTGTAAATAGTCTAAGTGTGAAAGATCTGGATGCAATAATTGTAGTCAGGTCTTTCAAAGTTTTTTACAACCAAAACTTTGAGAGCATTAGAGAGTCAATGGGTAAGCAGGGGGATCATGGATTTAAGAGTCGAACAGGCGAAGGAATGACGTTTAATTCAGCCATTGGTATCAACATGTATAGCATCGAACCAAAGGCTCATTATGTCGGTTGGCAATACCTCGGGTTGATCGGGCAAAAAGTCATACCGCAACCAAGTGACTATGAAAATTTAACTATATCCGAACTGTCTAGCTACGAGAAACAACTCAAGGACAACATTAACAATAAAGTTAAAGAGTTCGTCTCAAAAGCACCATAATTGTGTATAACAAACAAATAAACGAAGGACTTAAACAGCTTGGCTCCGCTCAAACCTCGCTGTTTTAGCCAAACTTTTTAAGCCCGTTGTTTGGGCGTTAAACGTCACGGCGCGTAATTTATAGCCTTGGTATCAGACAAAAATAAATAAAAAAATTGTGTTTACATGATCATGGAGTTTTAGACATGTTTTTACCCATTAACCTAAAGTATTTAACGATTATAGTTTTTTCAGTATTGTTGTTTGGCTGCTCATCAGGCCAGATTGAAACCAACCAAAATGTTTACTCTGTACAAGATACCGCTTATGTAAATGGACACTTTTTTGATCCAAAGAATGGTTTTGAAAACAAGGTTATTGTTGTTAGAGATGGGACTGTTTTCACCAAAACAGAGACTTTACCTGACGACTTTCCTGGGAAAAAAATCGATCTGCAGGGAAAATGGGGGATCCCGGGCCTTATTGACATGCACACCCATTCGTTTGGAAACTTTATACCTTATTCTAAGAACGATGCACCGGGCACACAGGCTGTTTCAGAAAGAGTATTGAAAGCTGGAGTCACCGGCTTTGTTGACTTATTCGGTGATGAACAAAGTCTTATTGATGTTAGAACTAAGCAACGAAATGGAGAATTTCTGGGGGCAGATATATATGCTAGCCTGACTTGTTTTACAGCACCCAAAGGCCATTGTTCCGAATATGGTATTGCTACAAGAACGGTGACATCTGTTGCTGACGCAGTAAGAGAGATGACCGAGTTAGCGGCACAGGAGCCTGATGTGATAAAAATTGTGTATCAACCTTCTGATGATCAACCTTCGATTTCAAAAGAAGTATTTGCGCAATTAGTTAAAACATCTAAGCAGTTTGGTATCAAATCTATTGTTCACATTAAAACCTGGCAAGATATTAGAGATGCGATAGAAGTCGGTGCTTCAGCTGTCACCCATGTACCACGAGGTGAAATTCCAAAGGACATACCAGCCCTTATGGCGAAAGCAGGAGTTGTGATGATACCCACATTAACCATTCATACAGATTTCGTTAATTTTTTATTTGATCCAACGGTATTGGATGCTCCTTTAACCAAGGAACTTGTTCCAGATGCTTTAATATCTGCCTATCGCCACGCTGATCTAATTGCTAAATATAAGGACAAGCAAGCGAAATTTAGAGAGCGAAATGCTGTCACTTTTTCTTCTGTTAACGCAATGATTAATGCCGGTGTTAGGGTTCTAGTAGGTACTGACTCAGGAAATTGGAACACTATTCAAGGTTATTCTGTTCATAGGGAGATGAAGCTTCTGGTTGATGCGGGTATGTCGCCTCACCAAGCGATTGCTTCTGCAACAACTTACTCGGCCAACTTTCTGGGTATCAAAAGTGGTTTCAATGAAGGTGATAAGGCCAATTTTGTTATCTTAAATGCTTCTCCGAGCAAGGATATTATGAATACACAGAGTATTTCTCATGTGATCAAAAATGGAAACATCGTGGTACAAAATAGTTTTAACGATGACAAGTCGTAGTTTTTACAGGAACCACTGGTAAGTTAATATGCTCGTGTGCATAGAAATGTGCCATTGAACAAAGCAATTATAGCGGACAAATTTTACTGTGCCGCTTTTTGCTTATCCGCTACGAGGGGAAAAACCAGCTCAGAAAAGTTTTCCGTATATTGAGGCGTTAGACATAAGAGGGGAGTATGACTTTTATTTGCCCACACTGTAATCATAAAAGCGTTAGCCATTTTTCAAAGTTTCTATCTTTTGAAGGTAGCCCTGCGACATGTTCAAACTGCGGTAAACACTCTATTGATGCTAATGGAGTAAATGATTCTTATCGGCAAATAGTTTCTTTTGGTCTCATTGTTTTTGGTGCGTTATCACTATTTACTCAGACTATTTTATATTTTGCTATCTGGTTTGCTTTCACCACAATATTTCCAATTTACTCTCTTTACTGCGTGCCGTTAGAGCCAATTGAAACAGAAAAAGTGAAACGCTATAGATCTAAAAAGCTTGTTTCTATTGGTGTTTTTTCTGTTTTAGTTTTATTGGTGGTAATCTTCGAGTAGTATTTCTAACAAGCTGTTTCAGAACTAATTATACGATGACATATATGGACACTGCATTTATGTCATATTTATTTGCAGGTTTGATTTTTAGAATTGAATAAAATCTGATAGTGAATAGCCGCTTTGTGCCACAAGCGGATCTTGAGGCGTAACTCGTTTCTGCCCCAAAATGTGTTTAGGTGAATGCCTCAAAAGAATAGCGTTTATTAGAAAGTTTATCTGCAGGCACGATATTATGATCCAGTTATAGGTCGTTTTTATTCGAATGCTCCTGTTGATGCATTAGGCCACATGTAACGCGGCAACAGCATTGCGCATGGTTTCAACCGCTATGCTTACGCAAACAACAATCCATATAAATATTTAGATCCTGATGGCGAGTTTGGTATTTTAGGGTTTGTATTAGGTTTCAGCGCTGAAATATACAGTCAAAAAAGTACCGGGAAAGATGTTAATTACACGAAAGCTTTAGTCATGGGAGCTGTTGGCGCTTTAACTGGTGGAGTTACTTCTATTGCTAAAAGTACGATCAGCATTGGTGGTAAAGTCGTTGCTACAACAACAGAGAAAGGCTTAGCTGCGACTATGACTATTGGTTCAGCAGGGGTGTTAGAAGCTGGAGGTAGTGCAGTAAAAGACTCATTGAGTAACACTTCATCGGGTCAATTAGTTAATAACGCTGTAGAATCTGGATTGGAAGCTATTTCCCCAACAACAAGAGTATTTGGAAAAGTATTTAAAGAAGCAGGCAAAAACGTTGCTGAAAATCTTGGTATTGGCGAAAAGGCTGCTGATGTTATTGGTGATATATCAGGGACGTTGGCTGAACAAACCATGAAAGATTCTTGTAATTTGGTTAAAAATGAATGTTAATTGTTAACGCACCTTGTAAGGTACACAGTAATGGATAAGTTTTGGACCTTTTTAAAGGTATTTCCGAAGTATGTATTTATTTGCTATTTCATCATAGTTTTTTTTGGTTTGCTTAAAGTTTTACTTCGTGGTGAATTAAGTAATATGACTTTTCAAACATTTATTGAAGGCTTATTGTATATTTCGCCCCTTGCAATAGTTGGAGCTGTGATACTTTACCTTAAGGATAGATAAATTAAATAAAAAGACGTATACAGGGGCTAAGCCGCTATCAGGTAATACTAATTTAACAAGGTTGTTTTAGCGACATTGTTGATTAGTTTATAGCTCTAAGATTCACTACTCATAGATACACTTTGTGATACTAGCCAACCTAAAACGTTGGCTTTTTTATATGCTGATTTTCTTCGGAATGACCTGCCAATTTAAATTGGATCTGATGCTGACTTTGTTTGGACTTGCTGCTGAAAGTGATTGGATTTTGCAGTAATGCTTTGCTTTGTTAAAATTCGGGTATGTATCCAGTTTATCAGCAGAAATCACTTCAAATTCGAATCCGTGAAAGTTCATAAATTCCCCTATTGCAATAGATTAATTATACAGTTGGCTACATTGTTTCATGCTGTTCATTTGATGTATAGAAAGGAGTAGAAATCGTTTTTGTTTAAATATGAAGGCTATCCGGTAGTGCCATTTCTACGATTGGGTTGTTCAGTTTCAGCGAGGTGCTGTTCGAGCTCAGCGTGTAAGGCCACTTCTGTAATCTGCTTAATCAACTACCATCTTTGCCAGTCAGTTCTTTGCCAGCCTTTAGTACCTTAACGGCTTTGTCGATATCGAGGTTTTGAGTCATGTGTCACTCCTGTTTTAATCATAATAGTGAAATGACACAGAATTTGGTACACTACCTGTTAATATTGTAAGTCTGCTTTAATGTGCTTGAGATGAAAGATTTTTCACAAACTCATCCAGTTCATTCCAAGCGGATTTTGCGACTTCTAAATCTAGCTGCTCTAAGATAATCAACACATCTTCATTCGCAGCCTGATTTAGCGCATCAGTGACCGCTGTGAACTTTTCCTTCACCACTTCCCCTTGGTCTAGCACTAAGCTGAACACTTCTTGCACGTTAACATTTTCCATTTGTAAGCCAGAGAAAACATCTTGCAGCTGAGTGATTTGAATGCATTGCTGATGTACATCACTGTACTGTGCCATTAACTTTTTTTGTTTACTCTTTAAATCACTGATTTCCTTTTCAATCAAAGCAATCGCAACGGGGCCCCCTAGCCACATATAGCTCAATGATTTCTGCTTTGAGCTGATCTGACTGTTGATGCTATCAATTTGCGCTTTAAGTGACTTTTCATTGGTTTGGCTATCATTGAGATAACGCTGAATATCAGCATTGGAGTTATTCAGGCTTTTTTGGTCTTGTTCCAACGATTCATTAAATGCCACCAGTTGCTGTTGAATACTATCAAGCTCACTGACTTGCTGCTCGACTACGCCCAATAGCCCGTTAAGTTGATTGCTTAGCGCATCTCTTTGTTGCTGGGTTGGTTCACCTTGCTGCTGACGAATTTGTTCCATCGTTGCAATCATCGTATCCGCAGCTTGGTTAAATGCCGGTGTTATCTCAATGATCTGATTAGGGAAGGTTTGAACAACTTTCGGGCCTAAATCATTGAGCCAAGTTTTAGCGTGGCTTTGTACTTGATTCAAAACCTGACTCAACTCTTGATAAAGCGCACTGGGTATAAAACTTGGATTGAGCTCAATAGCCAAAGCGCGAGACGCATACAAGCTCACTTGGCTTGCGGCGCTCATGGTATTATTAATGGCCTGTTGACTTGCCTTATTATCAGGCATTAAGGATAGTTGACTATAATCTGGCATCTTTTTACCTTATTTGATTGCCTTGGAATTGCTCGCATTGTTCACGCAATTGCACCAGCTGATCCAAAGCAATTTTTAATTGTTTTACAAAACCACTTAATTCAAATCGGTTACCCACTTGAGGCAAGTGATACATTTGTTCTTCAAATATCTTTATCCAGTGCCGCCAGTACATTTCCATATTCTGCAACGCACGCAAACCCGTGACTAAATGAGCGTATTCCTGAGCTTGCTCTGGAGTATCATCAAGTAAAGATTCTAAATGGCGTGTGATTATCTGATTGTGTCCGACAAGAGACTCAACTTTTTGCTGTAAACGCGCAAACATCACTAACACGCTTTCAATGTGCTGCTCATCCAATTGATCACGCGCGAGCCAATCAATAAATGTGGGCATATACGCATCAAATTGATTCACTAAATGGATAATAGCTTGAGTCAAATCGACCCGAAAACGGCGGCGCGCTTCTGCCCAATGTGTATTGTGTGCAGTTGCGTTGCAGCGGCTTAAAGTGTGATTGAGCTGATTTGTCCAAGCTAGGTCGAATACATGCATTTCTGTACTCATCATATCTCATTGCTCGCCATAAACGCGCCCTAACCCCTGCCACAGCAGAGCTTAGGGCTAATCAGTCAATTAAGCCGCTGTTGTCTCTTCTTGCGGCGCGTCCATTGTTCCTTGATTAATCATCGACGTTTGCTCAACTGCTTCAGCAAACTGCTCAAGTTGACCCCAAGCTGTTTGTGCAGACTCAACATCCAGTTTTTGCAAGATACCACCTACTTCATCTGCTTGTGCTTGTTCTAAGTCAGAGATCACCGCTGTCATCTTCTGGCTGAGCGTTTCGTACATATCTAGAATTTGCGACAACGCTGTCTGCGCAGACTCATTAAGCATCACTAATCCCTCTACAGTGCAAATAATCGTTTTCAGCGCAGAAACCTGAGCTTGCTCCGCATCCAATTCATTTTGCGCGTCATTGATGTCTTTCAAATCTTGTGTGATGTCATCATTCCAAATAACGGTACCAGCTATCGCAGCCCCCGTGGCAACCACACCAACACCACCGACAACTAAAGGCGCTGCCGCCCCCCCTGTTGCGATCGCCAGTGCAAAACCCGCTACCGCTAAGAAAATACTGACACCAATACCAATTTCTGATACCGTAGCCAGAGTCTTATCCTTCGCTAATCTTTGATTAAGCTCAACAATTTTACCTTGAATTTCAATCACTTTATCTTGATCTTCATGTAATGCCGCAATCGCGCCATTGTTTCCCTCAAGCAGGTTATTGTGATCCGTTTGGATGTCTTCTGAGAAAGTCACCAAATCAGATTGCGCTGTTTTGATAGTGCTTTTTTGCTGTTCCAAACGTGTCAGCGTCGCCTGTAGTAACTCTATGATTGAGTTTTTCTGTGCGTCAGTTGGGTTACCAGCAGCATCTTTAATAATGCCCAAAATATCATTGGTCGCATTTATAAACGTGTTGTTGTAGTTGATGATTGATTGCGGAATAGTAGCAAATAAACGCGGCCCTAAATCTTCAATCCAGAAATCCGCATGCTCTTTAGCTGTGGTTAGATTAGTTTGCATTGTATCAAACCAATCAGGTTGTGAATCTAAGCCAGGAATAGGGCTAAGTTGTACATTGATCATGGCATGCGCGTATGCAGTTACGATAGCATTAGCATTGAGGTTATCCGCTAAGTTTTGTTGCGTTTGATCTGTATCAGGTGCCAGTGTGTTAGCTGTATCAGTCATGACTTTTCCTTAATTTCAATTTATTACTATATTTTTTGACTACAATGGCGTATTAAATTGCCGATGTACTCAACGAGATTTTTTCTTGGCTTCTAGTCAGCAGTGACTCTTGCGCTTGTGTAGCGAAGGTGATCAACTCTTGCCAATTCGCTTGAGCTGCCTCAAGGGTAAGCAGATTTGGGATCTTGCTCCACTCGTTGCTTGGCTGCGCCAATGCAACTGAAATATTTTGTGCTTCAGCAGACAAGGTTGAGAGCAAAGCTTCAAGGGTTGGGAACGCATCTTGATAATTCATATTCTGATACAAAACCGTATCGATAGATTGGATCAAAGAGCGCATAGCCATCATCTGAAAAGTCTCATCGTTCGCTTCAACCATCAGGGTATTAATGGCATCAATGTCTTGTTGTACTTCTTTGCTGTTGATCACCTCTTTGATGGTGTTGAATGCCACTTGCACTAACCCCACTGAAATTGAAATGATTGACCCTAATCCGCCCGTTGCCGCAATGGTTACAGCCGATACAACAATGCCAAACACAGCGGTCGCAGTGCCGACTTCTTCATGGTTTAGATCGGACGACAAGCGCGCAATTTTTACTTGCAACGCACTGATCTGCGCCTCAATTTGTTGCAACTGAGTTTCATCATACTCAAGCACTTGTTCAGCCTCATTCACCGCCTTTACCAGTTCAGTGCGCGCAGCGGTAAAGTCACTGATCACTTGGCATAAGTGCGTATCATAGCCCGCTAACTTAGTGCTCGCTTGGCTACACATTTGGCTGATCTCATTGCAGATTGCACTTAAATCAGCAACCTGAGTACTGCTTAATGATGTTGCGCCAGACTGCTTAGCTTGGTTAACGATCGATTGCATCTCAGAGCAGGTGTTAATACAAAAATTGCCTAAGTCCAGTACGCTTTGCGGTACCATTGAAAATATGGCGGGTCCGGTTTGCGTTTCCCATGAGGATGCTTGCGACTGCATGGTGGTCAGTGCTGAAGAAACAGCCGGATACCATGAAGGCTCAACTTCGCCTGCGTATGGTAAATACAGTGACTTAACTGCTAACTCACCCATACTTATGGTATGAACCGTATTAAGATTATCAGTTAGCGCTTGCTTGGTTAAGGTATTATTTAAACACAGCATGATGTTTCATCCTTGCGAGTATTGAATTGTGAATAGTCAGGCATATATTCATGACTCTTAGGAGCACGAACTTTAAGATACTCAGTGCCTCCCGACAAAACTTGGGCTAAAGCCCCATAATTAATTCCTTTCTCGCACAAATATCAGGTTTCTAAAGTAAAGAAGCGAATTCGAGCGGCTCCAGATACGAAAAAAGTCTAGCAGGAATTCTTCATGCGGCAATTACAGTCAATTACAGTCAATTACCAATAATCCAACACTTTATTTAGTTGCTCCTGAATATTGACGTTTTAATGGTTAGGCCGGCTGTAGAGTCCATTAAAAGTAGCAATCGTTCCAAACTAATTTAGCTTAGATCCGAACATTTTCAGCAAGTACAAGAGCACCCTCTCAAATAATTCATTCAAAGAATTGATTTTGTATAAGAGATTTCTTGGGGTTATATCAGCAGCAAATTATCAAAAAATAGACTTGCAGATCTCAGCTATCTAACTTATCCGGGCACTTCCGTAGGAGAGTATTTAAACAGACAAGGAAACCATCTTGAACCGTTTAAGATTAAAAACCACCAGAACTAAAGATTAACTAATTGCTAGTACTAAGCCCTAATTAGTAATTACTGAGTATTAAAGTAATATATTCGTTGTAACTCACTTCTGTCCAAAAACGAGTTTGCTGGGCGTTTGCTTCTCGCTCTTAGCTGCCAGTCAGATGAAGTCTAAGCCTATTCAACCATGCTATTAGGTCATATATGAGCTACTACATATGAAAGTATTGGGTCTGCTGGCTTGTCTAATTTTGTTGCTGCCCTAGCAATGCTTCTTTTTTGCTCTCAAATAAATCGACTAAAAACTCTCTAAAGCGCCGTAACCGTGTGACATCCCTATGATCAGGGTGAGACAGTAACCAGACCTCATGATTTAACATAGGTTCACAATCGGGTAAGCGCATCACTCCCTCAAGCTTATCCGCAAAGAAACAAGGTAACATAGCGATCCCTAACCCGGCTTTTAGTGCTTGGGCTTGTAACGCCGCGGTATTAAAGTTATAACGCCTTTTTATATTGGGATATGGAGACATTTTTATCCATTCTGGGTTAGTGTCAGTTTCACCCCACCCTAAAAAGCAGGCATCCGTGTCTTTTGCTTCTAAGTCTCTATTTTCAAGGTAATTGTCACTGACATAAAAGCAGCTACTAATCGTCGCTAATTTCCGTCCAATTAAAGGTTCCGGTGGTTGTTTACCAAACCCTAATATCCGCACCGCAATATCTGATTCTCTCGAAGAGATGTTAAGTACTTGGCTAGAAATAAGTACTTCAATATCTATCGCTGGATATTGCTCAGTAAACTGATGCAAATGTGGCATCAGCAGCTCATGAGCTAACACATCTGGCAAAGTTAAGTGGATCTCACCACTTAATTCGTGGTCTTTTCCTTGTAGCTGGCGCTCAGCACTTAAAATGGCATCTTCAGCTTGAGTAGCATGGCTCATCATTGTTTTCCCTTCATTGGTCAACTTAAAGCCTGTCACCTTTCGCTCAAATAAACGCGTACCTAGCTGTTTTTCCAAATTATCAATTCGACGTTTAACTGTGGTGTGACTAACACCCAGTGCCTCAGCCGTTGCTCTTGCACTGCCTGCTCTTGCAACATGAACAAAAAACTGAACATCCTGCCAGTCTATGGAACTTATATGCACCACAAGGGTCTCTTTTCTGCTATATCGGAATGCTGAGTGTCCGTTTAAAATCATTTCATGTCAATAAATTGAAACTTTGAACTTGGGACTAAAACATGAATATAGCTACCGCTATCGAAATTAACTTAGATAAAGACTCTGTATGGAAGCTACTTGCAGAGGATTTTACAAGCATTCAACTATGGTTTCCTGCCGTTAAAAAATCTTACGCACTGAAAGCACATACCCAATTGGAAGGTGCAAGTTGTGCAGGTCGAGTATGTGAATTGAGCGATAAACCTAATGGCCTAAAAGCAGAGGAAACAATTACAAATTATGACAGCGCCAACGGCACGCTCTCAATGAAAGTGGAAGTGAAAAACGCGCCTAAAATATTTCCGGTACGCAGTAACGATGTAACCTTTACCCTAACCGCTGTATCAACCGATCGCACGCTACTTTCTTTCCAAGCAACGCCAACACTTAAAGCACATGGTTACTTACTTTATCCGTTACTCAAGCTTGGTTTAACTAAGAGCTTTAAAGACTTGAACAAGGCATTTAAAGCCCATTGTGAATCGGTTGGCGTTGTGCAACCTGCATAAGCCATGACTTCATCATTAATCTAACGTAGATAACTAAAAAAGAGATATATATGACTACTGTAAAAACTGGATCGTGCGCTTGTGGTGAATTTAACTATGAAGTCACTGGTGACCCTATGGGTTTAGCTGTTTGCCACTGTACTGCCTGCAAAAAACGTACAGGTTCTGCCTTTGGGATGGGCTGCTTTTTTCCAAAAGAAAACCTTAAAATACAAGGTGAATACAAAGAATATACGCGAATAGCAGATAGCGAAAGAAGTGTTACTCACCGCTTTTGTACAAACTGCGGGACAACAATAATGTGGACGGCTCAAGCTATGCCTAACGGCATTGCGGTTGCTGGCGGTAGCTTTGATGACCCGAATTGGATCACGCCTCCTTTACACGCATGGGGAAGTAAAGCATTACCTTGGTTTCAATTTCCAGAAGGTGTTAACGTCTTTGCCGAGAACCCGAACAAAAAAGTCGTGCTCAAACAACAGTAGCTTGCTTCTTTGAGCTAAGTTAATAAAAAGATAGGTCTAAAAGTGAAACAAGCCAAGTAAGGCTCTTCCTAGATTGTGCGTCAATTTTACACTTTAACTCTTTGATTGTTATAACCTAACTCTCTGAGCTCTATCTACTTTCGGCTTTTTTCCATGACTAAATTTGCCCTATATTCAGAATATGCGATTTTCCCATCTTCTGAATATGGGGAGTTCAATTGATTTGAACTTATTAACAGCTGCGATAGCAGCATTTTATTGCTCGCTTTTTGCTCACAATCGCAAGTCAGATGAAGTACAAATCCGTGCTGCTAATCAGAGAACTCCAACATGAGTTACTAAAGTTTAGTTAATCAAGTTAGATTTTTTTCTTGTTCTGCTCATAGGGGTTGATAACCCCTAATTTCGAAAGCTGTTCTCGTTTAATGAGCTGCCATCTAGGGCGAGCAGTGTTTTGTATATAGTGACGATAAATCATAGCATCTGTTTCGTCTTGCAACTCTGCGCCCAACTCCAATAGTTTTAGCGCCATATCCAGTCCTACCCAGTCAATATGTTGCATTCGGGCGGTATTAAAGCTGATGCGCGCGTGCTGCTTTGCTAACTCGGGCTGCGCTAGTCGATGATAAATTTTGGCAAGTAAAAAGTGTTTTCTGGCTGGCTCAGTAATATTACTCGCTAAAGCCAAAGCTTGCTCAGACTGATCTTGACCTAAATATAAGTTAGCGAGCTGTTCGCTGACAGAGAAAAATACCCAGTAGTTTTCTGGTGTAACTGGTTGTTCTAGCACTTTTAAATAGAAGCGTTGCTTTTCTTCAATGGTTTGTGCAAACAGCGCAAAATGATAAAAAATAAGCATATAGTGAGAGCCGTCGAGTTGATGATCGGCAAGCAGTGTTTTGGCTTGAAACAAATAGTCGTACTTCTCTTTATCACGCTTTAGTTTATATGCATTAATCGATAGCAGTGTATAAGCCCTTATTTCTTGGACTGGTCGGTTAGCTAAGCGAGCTTGGCTGGCAGATTTATATAAATGCTTTTGAATTGTAGGGAAGTCTTTGTGGTGTGCGGCAACATCTGCAAGTGACTTACTGATTTCGCTGTTGAGTGCATTAAAGTCGGCTTGGTCCATCAAGTTGTTGGCTTGCTCTAAGTGCTGTTGTGCCAGTTGAAACTGGTTTAATGCGATGAATAAACGCGCTTTTAACCATTGGGCATAGGCCATATATATCGGATGGTTTTGTTGCTCACTCAGGCTTATCATTTGCTCAATTCGAGCGCTGGCCACATTGTGGTTATATTCAGATAGCAAACGTTCTATCAAATGTTTTAAAACGTCTAAATCATTGGGGTCTTGGTTATTGAGCATTGCTAGCTCTGAGGTTGTAAAGGAATCTATTTGCAAATAGAAATAGTCTGACTGAACAAGGCTATCTATTTTTCTTTTTAACTGGGCTTTAAGGTCATTGACTGTGGAACCGTACAGATACCCTTGCCAATGCCTTAAGTGGCCTTGAAGACGATATTCCAGTAAAAATACTTGTTCTTCTTCAATGCGTTGTTGATATACAAAACCACTCACAATTAGCTTATCTGAAGAGGGGACTAGTTTTTTGTATTCTATGTAGGGTGAATTGAATATCGCTTGTGCGGAGCTAGTATTACTCGGGGCGAGGTAATTGGTAGACAAGGTATGGTTTAGGGCCTGTGTTTCAGAGGTGAGATGCCCCTCAAACCGCGGGGAAATAGGCACTAACAAAACTGATTGAGCTTTTTGAGAGACATCATGACTCGCTGTAATGCTGCTGCTCGGCCAATACCAAAACAAAGCCGATAGACTGAAGGCTGTAAATGAAATTAGCGCAATGATCAAAGGAAGGCTTGCTCTACCTGTATTTTTTATTGGGTGTTCGTCAGATGGAGTATTGCTAGCTGATGGTGTTCTTAGTTCAAGCTGCCATTGATAGCCGCGTTTGGGAAAAGTTTTTATCGCTTCGTCTGAAATTATCGCCCGTAGCTGGCTGATATTTTGAAACACCACTTGTTCAGATACCACGCGTTCGTGCCAAACGTGATCGAGTATGTCCTCTTTGCTAAGAACTTTATCTTTTGATTCGATTAAAAGCGCTAAAAGCTTACTTTGAGTTGGGGTTAAAGGCACATTACTCTGATTTTGAAAGAGTAAACCTTGTTGAATATCGAATTTAAAGTCTAAAAAATACAGCATGGTTTGGGTAATCACTCCATTGTAGTGGCTGCAATAGTAGCGCAGAGGCTGTCATTTGTGAATGCTGTGGATTCCTCTTTGTTTTTTATCACCTGATGTATTTGAAAGCGACCAAGCTACACTAAAGGAGTTGGGTGTAGCGCGTGTGGTTTTTGTAGCGGCAAATAAAAGTGACTAAATGGTGGCATGATATTTATGAAATGGTTAAAGGATATAGACGAGTCTTTTGATGTGTTACTTACGGACTGTTATCAGCAAAGAGAGATGGAAATGGAATTCCATATCAACCAAATTCGATTTGTGGGACTGATGTCACTATTCCTGTTAGAGCTGTTTATAGGCTTGTTAAATAGAGGGGTAGACTGGACGCTTATTATAGTAGATGTTGGCACCATGGCGTTGACTGCGATTTGGTGTTTGTGCGTGGCACGCTTTGCCAAAAGTGAGGGATATAAGCCTTGGTTAAAGTATGTATCCATCTTATTTGACTATCTCATTATCTTGGCAATCACATTGGAAATGGAGTTTTTGTCTGAGATTGGGCACTTTTTACATGATATGCACAATACCGAGTTTGAATTAATGCTCATTAGTGCGTTGATTTTGTTCAATGTGATGAGTGCGTTTAGACAGGGTAAGCTCATTATTTACTATTCAACGTTATGTTGTTTGGCAACAGGAACCGTCATTTTAGAACACAGTGGGACTGCCCGGGCGATTGAGATGCACGAACAGATCATCATTTTATTTTCAGGTTTACTGGCGTGGTCGATTTCAAGTTACATCACAAACACCTATACCCGCCTGCGTCACAGAGAAAGGTTACTTAGGTATTTGCCAAAAAAGCTAGTCAGTGCAGTTGAAACGGGCAAAGTGGATATCGAGCCCGGTGGTGAACGGCGAAATGTCACTGTACTCATGGCTGATATAAGACGTTTTACAAGCTTGTGTGAGTCTCATGAACCCGAAGTCATAACAGGGTTGTTAAATCGATATTTTTCAGCCATGAGCGTTATCATTTTTAAATATGATGGCATGGTTGATAAATTTATTGGCGACGCAATAATGGCCATTTTTGGCACGCCTCAAGATGAAGGAAACAGTGCCAGAAATGCGATAGATGCGGCAAAAGAGATGTTGCAGGCTTTAGAGGCACTAAATAAAGAGTTTATTGATGAGGGGTTGCCGAGTTTAGAAATTGGCATTGGTGTACACAGTGGCGAAGCAATTGCAGGTAATGTTGGCAGCGTCAGTTGTATGGACTACACGGTCATCGGAGACACTGTTAATGTTGCGGCTAGGATTGAGAGTAAAACCAAAGATTTAGAAAAGCCTTTACTTATCAGTAAGGTGAGTGTTATGCAGTCAGAGCACAATGATTTGCAAAAAGCCGCCGAAGTGACCTTGAAAGGGCGTATTGAGCCGATAGAAGTATTTTTTGATCCGTCAATTTAAATGTATATTTTTCGTTTATACATTGAAAATATTTTGGTTTTATTTTGAGCTTGTTTGATTTATTATGGGAACAGCTCAAAAATAAGCTTGCCAAAATTATTGTTCTTTTAGGGAAGGTATTAAACTTTCTCGTGCTTTGAAGCGCATGGAAGGGGTCATTGAGAATTCATAGGAGTAATGAATTTTTGGTAAGCATATTTTTGAGTGGCAAAAAGAAAAGAGCAAAGCGACTTCACATCGCTTTACTCTTTTGACATGGAATTACTTATTTATTCGCTTCTTTAGTCGCTTTAAGCTTAGCTGCATGATCTATCTTATAGTCAGGCATGGCTTTGTTTCCGTGGATAAGATAGTTATCCATCCAACGCATTAGACGAATACTGTAATCGTATTGTGCTGCCACTTTGCGATTGCCGTGACCTTCTCCTGGGTAATAAATCAGACGAACATCTTTACCTTGTACTTTCATGTATCTGTACAATTCCATTGATTGTGCAGGGTGTACACGAGGATCATCTTTACCGTGCATAATTAATAGTGGTGTTTTTGACTGACCGGCCCAGTAGATAGGGCTTCGCTCAAGATACCATTGCCACTTTTGCCAAGGGTAAGAACGCGCGTGTACCAAAAACATTTCGTTTGAAATATCAGTTGTGCCAAATTTCGATAACTGGTTAGTCACACCGACAAACATAACACTTGCTGCGAAATGTTCTGTTAGCTTTGTTGCGCCCCAAGCTGACGCATAACCACCATAAGAGCCGCCAGTGATGCCTACGCGTTTTGTATCAACTAAGCCAGTATCGACAAGATATTTTTTCATATCTACTAGGTCGTCAAACTCTTTACCTGCGTAGTCACCTTGGCCTAACTTCGAATAGTCAACACCTTTGCCTGTTGAGCCACGGTAATTTGGATAAAATACAGCGTAGCCACGTGCTGCACCCATTTGGCCAGGATCTGAATAGCTCGTTAACCAGCCATTTTTATCGTGAGATTCTGGGCCGCCGTGCACTGACATTATAAGAGGGTAACGCTGGCCTTCTTGATAACCTAGTGGGTAGATAAGGACACCGCCAATCTCAACACCATCTCGGGCTTTAAAAGTCAGTGCTTCTTGTTTTGCAAAACGCTTGCTATCTAACCATGTGTTTGAATTAGACAAACGAGTAGGGCGTTTCTTGCGTAACATAAACACTTCGCTTGGGTGTTTTGCAGTGTGGGCTGTTAGTGCAATTGTTTTGTCTGAGTCAGAAACAGACAGACGACCAGCGATAAAACGGCCTTCTTTGACTAATTTTTTATATTTTGCCGTGCCAACTTTAATTTGGCCAACAAAGCTCTCTGCGCCTACATGGCCTACAAAGTTAAGTGTATTTTTGCGATTAGACCACTCAAAGTCACCAATATGACCCATAAAGTTTGGGATCCACTCTTCAACTTTGCCTGTTTCTGCATTTGCTAAAAATAAGCGGCCTTTTGCAGGATCGTGTTTGTCTTCAGCGCCTAAAATAGCGATATACTTACCATCGTGTGAAAACTCAGCTTCACCTAACTTACCTTCAGTCTTAAACGATGTTGTAATTTGTCTTGTTGTAGCATCCATAACATGCCACTGAGACTTCATATATTGGTCATCTATAAGCGCTGTAGGTTGCGTTTTCACAAGTAGTTTGCTCGCATCATCCGACCAATTAACATCGCTCACATACCCTTCTACTGCGACAACATCAGGCATGATAGGCTTTTGGCTAGGTTCTAAGTTAATGATGTGAAGTTGTTTGTTCTTTAAACCCAGCTCATATACTTCGGCCATAAAACCAAGTTTTTTCAGCTCTTTTTCAGCGCTATCTTTCGCAGGCATGGCAAGGACTGCAACTTGTTTCCCATCTGGGCTAAGTTGATACTTTGAGATTGATGTGTCTTTTAAAGCAAATACCTTTTGTGCTTCACCGCCATTGAAAGCAATGCGGTACAAAGTTTTAAACTTATCTGTTTTCTTCTTAGTTAAGAAATAAATAAATTGGCCATCAGCTGACCATGAGATGCTGCTGATATTCACTTTGCCAGTAATAAACGGACGCTCGACGCCATTGTCATCTACAAGGTGAAGCTCAGCATAATTTTTTCCATTTTTGTCGACGTATAGTTCACGCGGCACTGAGCGAGTGAATGCTACTGATTCACCGTCAGGACTGACCGCTGAGCTAATGACTTTTTTAATTTTTGGAATATCTTCTAGGGTGATTGTATCTGACTGAGCTACTGCCAAAGTACTTGTGCTGACGAGGCCAACAGCAAGAGCAATAGTCGATTTTATCAATTTCATTATACTAGCCTTGAAAAAGAGTGTGAGAAAGACGTGAAACGTCGAGCTATAAAAAAATTTACGCCATTTTACGTTCGGTCTTACAGAAAACCACTGTTTGCGACTAATCGTCCAAGGTATGCGACCAACAGCTTAATTGCATAAATAAGCATAATTGATGAATGACTAAAAATGAACATTTTTGCTGCAAGAACATTGCTATTTCAAATACAGCTTAGTGATCTCACTGAAGTGCCCGAATTATTTATTGCGTCTGACTTTGTAGAGTTGTATTTACTTTCAATGCTTTAGGTTTTTAGTCGCAGTAAGTAACGTAAAAATCAGGTTGAATTAGCCCGCAAAGAAAGAGGCTACATTTTATCTGTTTTGATAAAAGAGCCGCTTGCACTAGGGTTAATATTAACCCCGAGTGCAGAGCATGACGCGTGGAATATGCGGTGGGATCTAGTTTAGTTTTTGATAAAACTAGTGAGTATTGAAACGGTATCTTGCACCAAGGTAAAAGCGGCGACCGTTTTGATAAATGGCTGTTGGTGCATATTCATTTCTGTCGTAAGTATAAATAAGCTCATTATTGATATTCAGGAACTCAAAGATAAGATCTAAATCATCACTTATTGACAGTGTCACATTACCATCGAGTTGACCATAGTCATCCATCTTCGTTTCACCAATACCAGTTGCGAACTTGGTACGGTAGTTATACGCAAGTCTCATACTGATAAAGCTATTTTCGTAATAGGCCGTTAAGTTTGCACTGTGTCTTGAAGTACCCGGGATCCAGTCCGATTGACCTGACAGTTGTGATGTACGGTCTCCATCAACAAAGGTGTAGTTGGCAATGATACCAAACCCGTATGCAATGGCCTGTTGATAGCTGAGTTCAAGGCCTCGGATCACGCCACCCGCACCATTGATAGGCCTGTCTATCGACATTAAAATGCCTTCATGGGATTCGAGTTGGCGATTGAACTCAATGAACGATTCAACATCTTTACTGAAGAGGGCGATAGACGCGAGTGCCGAATCTGCAAAATACCACTCAAATCCAAAATCAAACTGGGTAGCTCTGTATGGATCAAGGTCTGGATTTCCGCCTTGCCCTTGGGCCTGCGTCACATTGTAGTTGGTTGAAGGCATCAAATGATGGAACTGAGCACGTGACATAACTCTTGCGACCGCGAATCGAGAAATGAGTTGCTCGGTCAAATCAAATTGGATATTGAGGCTTGGTAAAATATCAGTGTAATTTTTTGATTTAGTCTGCCAAGTATAATTGGCTTGATCACTTGGCAAGGTAGCGATGCGTTCATAAGCGCTGGATTTTTGCCAAGTTGAAACAACTCGGACGCCTAGATTAGCTTGGTAGGTATCACCTGCAAGTTCAAGCATCGCGTAGCCCGCGAGCGTTTCTTCCTCAATTGAAAAGCGGCTGGTCTTTTCTTCTGATTGTACAAAACTAAGTGTTGAAAAGTCGTCTGCTAATGTTTTGATATCGGCAAAGCTATACTCTTTTAAAGTGTGTTGATCGCCAATGCCATCTAAATAGCCACTCACAAATTGTGCAGGGTAATCTGCAAGTGTCGTATTCAAGTGTCCAGCCAATCCATCCAAACCACCACGCTGCGAGCGCATGCGGATAAAATCACGTTTATGGCGTTTATATTTTCCTCCAAAGCGAAAAGTTCGGAGATGTTGATAAGAGAGATCGCGAGAGAAATCTTTTTGCAAAAAATAACCGACGTCATTGCCGTCTTGACTGTCATTGCGCGCTTCGCTGATAAACCATTGGTTGGGATTGAGTGGTGAAGTGTCGTAACTAGTTTTAATATTTTTTACTTGTCTGGTGTCAAAACTATATTGGGTATTAGTTGCAAACTGTGCGGTATTGTCTTCGCTTGTGCCGCCATCACCATGCGTATATCCGGCTTGGTATTGTGCATGCCACCAAGGACCAACGTAGGAAAGGTCAAAGTGAATGCTTTGTGTTTGGATCTGTGCCTCTCTCCAAATGGCTTCCATACTGGTATTGAACGGCTGTGCTGTGGCTGGTGTTAAACTGCCGTAGGCGAGAGTCTGGTCGATTATCTGATAGTCACTAAGCTGGCTACCGGCATCTAAAGCCTTGCCCGGTTGCCAAAGGAAATTCTGGTTTGAATTATCAGCACTGAGTTGCGAATGAAGCAGGTGGGTTCTTAAGGTCCAGTGTTCATCGATATGGTAGGTTGCGCTGGAGGTAAAGCTAGTAAGCGCTCTATCTTGTTGAAATACAGCAGAGCCACCTCCCCCTGGTGACCATATTTTTTGAAGGTCGCCTGTTTGCGTTTTTGTTGGAGTTAACTGTCCCTCGTCATTGACTTTATAGTCGCGCTCATGCCAGCCCCAGGATTCTAGGCCGTCTCTGCGCAAACTACGTTGTTGGTGGTTAACAGAAAACAGCAACGCGAAATTTTGTGATGGATTTATCCAGCTATAAACCGCTGATAGCTGAGGGTCATATTGCTGAGACAAGTCGTTGTATTGTAGCTGAGAGGTAAGTGAGAGTGTCCCTGGATCAGAATAAAATGGGTCGAGTGTTTTGATGTTAATTGCGCCACCCAGTGAGCCCTCATCTTGGTTGGCTTTTGGTGTTTTATACACTTCTAAGCTCGATACGATGTCCGCTGGTAGCAAGGTAAAGTTGAACCCTCTACTTGGTAAAGAAGAAATCCACCAATCGGCAGATGCTAAGTATTGACCATTAAGGTAGGTACGGTTTTGCTCTGGTGTGGTGCCTCTAACGCCAACTCGTTCGCCTTCGCCTTGAACGCGCGATAGTGAAATTCCAGTGATCCGTTGAAGCGCCTCTGCAACATTTTTATCAGGAAATTTGCCGATTTCTTGCGTGCTTATACTGTCTGATGTTTGTTGACTAAAGCGTTTCACATTGAGAGACTTGACAACGCTGTCATGAAAGGCCCTGATTTCAATGTGTATTAGGTCGTCATTTGTGCTCGACTTTTTCGTTGGGTCCTGGTTGGGCTTGTTTGGATGATTTTGTGTTTGCTGGCCGAAACAAACAGAACAGATAAAAAGCATTAGGAGGTGAAACAGGTAAATAATGCGTTTCATAATCATTGTTTCCAACTCCTATTTTTATTTAACGTACGGGAAACTTTGCTTTTATATTTCTATTTAAGTGCAACAGAAAGTACTGTAAAGTTGCTTTTAGGTAAAATAAATTTGTCCCCCATCATAACATAGTGTGATCATAATGGAATAGTCCGCGATGTGTTGAGCTGTATGGTTAAGGCCTGTTTTAGATTGGATCAATAAATGCGGTTTGAACGCTTTTTGTTAAATGATGTTTTGATTGATACTCAAAAAATGAGTGTCAAAGTCGAAGGGCATTGGCTGCCCTTAGAGCATAAGCAATTGGCACTAATAAAGTTATTGATTGAGAGAGCTCCGAACCCCGTTAGCAGGGATGACATTATTAACCAGCTTTGGCCAAATTTAATTGTTAGCGATAACTCTGTCAGCCAGCTCGTTGCGCAAATTCGCAAGACCCTAAACGATACGTCTAAAGAACCTAAATTCATTAAAACTGTGCCAAGAGTTGGCTATCAGTGCATTGCAGATGTTGCAAATGCCCCAACAATAATTCAGCATGCGAAAACGCCACAAAAAAATGTGCCTTTAAACTGGCTCACTGCTGGGCTATTCATTGGGGTGATGAGCGCGTTTCTGGTCTTATTCGATTTCAGTGCATCTAAACCTGTTACGCAGGTGAAATACGTTTCGCGTTTAACATCATCTCCCGGTGCAGAGGTTTATTTGAACTTTTCACCTAATGGCCGTTTCCTCGCCTATAGTCAGATTGTAACAGGAGAAAGTCAGTACGATTTAGTGGTCTACGACCTTCAGATCAACACCTCACACACTATCAAATCCTCTGGGTATAGCGAACAAGCACCAAGTTGGTCGATGGATGGAAACTGGCTAATATATTATCGTTACAGTCCATTTAGCTGCGAAATTAGAGCTATTTCAGTACACAATACAATCGAACTTTGGCGCTTAAATAAGGATGTATTTGTCTTGGATTGTGACAGTGCACAAATACCTGGTAACGTGACTTGGAACTCCACTGGGCAGCTTTTTGTTAGAGAAATGAATGAGGGGAATAAAGAGTTAGTCAAATACCAAATAGAAGAGACGGAAGATAGGCAGATCAGTTTGTCTGAGCGAGCAGTGGTGACACGCGCTGAAGACTATCATATGCGAGGCAATCGGGTTATTTATCAGCAAGCGCAACAATGGTACCAAGGTATATTGAATGGTGATGGTGAGGTAACGACGACGGCGAAAATAGACATACCAGGGAAGCCGTATTTTGGTCTGAGTGACAGTGATATTTTGAGTGTGGGCAAGGAGTTAAAGCTTCATTCCGCGAGTAGTGAAGTTACTTCATTGTACAGACCATTTGGCGAGGTATCAGAAGTATCACTGGATCGGGGTAAGGGGCTTATTGCACATACCGAAGGCATTGCGGAAGTGAATTTATACTCATACAACTTACAAGGTGATAGCTTTGAGCCGATTTCTTCTAATTCACGAATAGATACCCATGCTAGTATTTCTGCTGATGGCATGCAATTAGCTTATGTTTCAACGGCCTCACATGCCGATCCTCATATTGAAAATGTAGAAATATGGTCAAAGCACCGTTTTAAATCTAGTCCCAGCCTTTTGACTAAGTTACCAATAAAAGATACACCGAAATTGCTGGTTTTTTCGCCTAATGGCGAGTACTTGGCTGTTCTAAGCCAGTCTAATACACTATTTATAATCAGTACCTTTTCTAAAACCCCTCACTCGGTAGTAAAGGAAAACCAGTCTTTAAAAAATATTTATTGGTCAGATGACAGTAAAACACTCTTTTTCGAAACATCAGAATCAAACCACCCACAGCAATGGCGTCATGATATCGCCAACGCCAGCAATGCACTATTGCCTGAAAATGCTCAGCAGTATGTACCGCTTGTAAAGAAGAATATTAGCTTTCAATCATATATTGAGGATGTTAAGGCGTATTTATTTGAAGCGTTGGAAGGGGAAATTCCGCTACAGCAGCTCTCTCATTCGTTGCAGCTATATCGCCCCGCAGTTCATGAAAATGGAATTTATTATGTTATTCGGCAAGGTCACCAGCTGTCATTGTTCAATTTTAACAGCCAATTGCAAAAGAATGAGTTTATCGCAGATATAGGATTGCACCTGTATGACGTAAATGCTGACTTAGGCCTAAGTACGACGGCAAGTGGTACGCAGATCATTCTAAACCGTGTCGAAAACCTTGAAATGGATATTGTCCTGCACGAGTTTATCTTAGAGTAAAGTTTGCTTTAATGTTTTATTTGTTGCAATTAGGTAGATAAAAGTGCAGTGTGTAGCTGTGGTTTCAACTAAAGGCGGTATGTTTATGAAGGGATTGAAGCGCATTTGCACTATATTGACGACCATTTTTATTAGTGGTTGTGCCTCTCAAAATATTGATGATGTTTATGTAGAAAATGTAAAACCGAGCAATGGTGTTGTATGGGGCACTATGTCCTACAGTGGCGTGTATGCGGATTATCAACTTCATTTTCAAAATATGGATACTGAAGAGTCGACCTTTATTTCCTTGAACTCTAATGTCAATGAAGATGGTGTGTTTGCAATAAGCCTCCCTGAGGGAGTGTACAGAATCGTCGGGTGGCAAGTGAGTTCACCATTTCTTTCGATTTATAAAAAAGGTGAAGCACATCAAAGTTTTGTGAGTTCACACCAAAAGCTCACCTATATTGGAAGAGTTCACTTTGAGCAAAAAGCTCCAAAAGCGGGCGAGAGTCCAGTGATCACCGCAACATTGGCTGAGCATTTTTCGATTGATGCATCTCTACTTTCGAATTCATATAACTACCTCGATCAACAGAGTCGTGTGTTTAAGGCGCATATGCAATACGGAGAGATTTGCGCTGGCTGCATAGAAAGGAGCATTGTCACAGCCGCTCAGTCTCGCTAAAAAATGATACTTTAAAAGTGGGCTTACATATTGTAGAGCCCTGAAGTGAAAGTTGAGTAGTTGATCTGCGTTGGCGAAATCACGGGTGAATTTAGATAACAAATAACGTCAGCACTGCTGTGAGCCATATCTGCTGGGGGTATCACTTAATCGTCATGACCTGAGCTTTAAAGAAGGGGACTTTCTAATTTTCAATTTACTTTACTGTGTTGAGAAACTCTTCAATTAAAGTGGTGTTCCATTGTCGTTTTTGGGCTTGTCGCTGGGCGTTTTTCGCTAATTTTAGCGCTTCATTTCTGTCTTTGGGCTTAGTGAGTTTGGCTTTTAATAAAAGCAACTCGGGGTCATCTTTATCTAGTTCGAGCCCTTTATTCAGCCAAAATACAATGTCTTTATCACCCATCGCGTGATTAAATAAATGCAGGCTAAGGGCTTTAGCGGCGCGTTTGTCTCCCTCAACGGATTTGATGAACCACTTAGAGGCCTCACTCGGAGCGTAAATTTGGCTGTTCTTGTCACTATATAGCGTTGCGAGTTTGTATTGTGCAGGAGCGAATTTGTTCGCGCTTCTTTTTAGCCAATTTAATGCCACACTAAATTGACTTTTATCCGTGCTGGTCAACAACTCTATTGCAAGCTTGTATTGGGCTATCGGTAGATCGTTTTTGGCCGCAGCAAGTAACATAGTCAAATAGGCGCTGTCATCTCGCCAATGATACTTAAGTAGCTGACTTGCGTTGTATTTGTCAGAGCTTAACCAGTTTGCGATATAGTATTGAACTTGTGCATTACCTTGTTCAGCTGCATCAATATGACGCTTTATTTCAACCTGATAATCTTGCTGTTGAAATGCGAGTGTTCGCTTATACTCTTTTCCTTTAAAGGTGGTGAAATGATAGATCAAAGAATGATTTCTTTTTGCCTGACCGGACTTATAGCGCCAGACGCTTACCGCATTAATTAAGGCCGAAGAAAAGATATTCTTAGGGTAGTCATCAATTACAACGAGGTTTTTGACCACACCAGATGTATCTATATCGAACTCTAACCAAACCCAACCTTCAAGGCCTTGTCTTGCCGCCTGCTCTGGATATTCAGGGAGCTTTTCATAAACTCGCGACAATGCATTATTGGGTGCAATCGTGTGGTCTAAATTGGGGTAATAATTTTGGCTCACATACTGATAGCCAAAGCGTTCCTTTTTGTCGTTTAGTACTTGTGCTAAAACTTGTTGATTAGCATATTGAGAAGAAATTAACTGGGCTGTTTTAAGAGATTCAGAGATCCCGTACTCAGCTGCGAGTGAAAACCACGCATGGGCAGATGATAGGTTTTTTTCAGTTCCTTGGCCATGTAATGACATTACGGCCAAATTATAAATGGCATCGCCATTACCCAGCTGGGCCAGTTGATAAAACTCGTTATAGGCTTTGACGTATTTTTGCTGTTGGTAATACTGCGTGGCAGTATATAAATCAGCTTGGCTTGTTGGCGACAACAAGACCAAAATCAATACCAAGAGTTTAATAGGCCTAAAATGGTTCATGCTGACTAAAATGGCACCCTTTGCTAACTACCCAACTTGCGTTAGGTGTAATTTTACTTATTCACTATGCTAATTTATGTACCTAAATGACCGATTCTACAGCTTTTAAAAACAATTACCATATTCTCAAAGTATAAGGTGTTTAAAAAGAAAAGCTGAAGGTCTACAAGCGTAGACTTCAGCTCAAAATCTCCTGGGCAGGGAGTGGCCTTCCATCGCCTAATGCCGCTGTGTTAGCAGCGAACTTATAAATAGCCTCCCGGTGTTTAAAAGCTGTAATAGCTTTTTCACAGGGAGACTTTTCTAAGGGTTAGAAGTTAAAGCGAACACCAGCAACAAATCGTCTGCCATCGGCGTAGACACCTGTAAGGGCTTGCTCAACGCCTTCTTCTTGGTAGCTAAATGTATGCTCATCTGTGAGGTTTATTGCCTCCAGTACAACTGCTAGGTTTTCATTGATGTTGTAGGTAATATTTGCGTCTACTTGTCCATAGGCATCAATATAGCCAGGCCAGTCGTTACCAGAGTCATAACCAGAGCGATGATTGTAAGAGATTCGACCGCTTAGGCTTTCGTTTTCGTAGTATGCGCTTAAATTTATGGTGTGCTCAGAGTTACCAGGGATAGTAACGTCATTGCCATCTTTGTCTTTCGCTTCACCGTCCACGTAAGTGTAATTGGCTGAAACACCAAAGCCTTCTAGTAATTCTTGTTGGTAACCGAATTCAAGACCTTGGATCCGACCCGCGCGACCATTTGACGGACGACTAATTCGGATCAAAGTGTTCTCATGAGTCTCAAAAGCGGGCGTACTATCAAGGAACGATTGAATATCTTTGTAAAAGAATACAGCTGAGAAGATACCTGCCTCATTGAAATACCATTCAATACCTGTATCAAACTGGGTTGCACGGAATGGGTCGATATCTGGATTACCACCGGTACCCGTTTGCGTTTCTACGTTGTATGAAGTTGAAGCGGTCATACTTGCGTAGTCAGGTCGAGACATCACTCTTGCCGCGCTGAATCGCATTAATAGGTCATCATTTAAATCGATCGCTAAGTTGATGCTAGGTAAAACGTCAAAATAATCTTTATCTTGGGTTGTCCACAGCTCTGCACCAGATGCACCTGCAAATGCTGATGACTCTTGTTTGGTGTGTACAAGTCTTACACCTAAGTTACCACGCATACCATCGGCATCTATCGTTGTTTTAACATAACCTGCCAAAATCTTTTCTTTGATGTCGAATGTACTGGCCTTTAACACTTCATACGGCCAGTTTAATGCATCACCATCTTGGCGTACCTTGTCCGAGTTTGTAATAGCGTATGCACGCAAAGTACCTGATGAGCCTAACCCAGAAAGGTAATCACTCGGCATACTAAGAGAGTAATCTGCTAGACTCCAATTCAAATCAGTGCGGTTTTGAGTAGTGTGCTTGGTATTAAAGCGACTGTGGTCACGATATTTTACGCCCATTTTGATTTCGCTGAAAACGGCAACATCGATGGGGCGTTTAAAGTCAGCTTGGAAGTAGCTTTCATCGTCTTTTGCGTCGTTACTGTCGTATCGCAAAAAGCCAAGGTTCCATTTAGAACCATCTTTTGGATCTGCGCCGTAAGATGTTTTAACGTCTTCAACTTGTGATGTGTCATATGAATGCACATAATTTCCTACCCAGCCGACCGAGCGATCCGCCTGCGAACCACCTGTACCTTCAGTGTAACCAAGCTGGTATGTAGAGTGCCAAAGTTCGCCTTCATGCTCGACTTTTAAGTCATAGGCTTTTGTTTTTAGTTGAGAGTTTCTGACCTTTGTTTCATTTAGAATATTGGTGCCATCAGGAGAGAGCCCCATAGTACCACCAACAACCATTCTACCGACTTTGTCATGATCAATTATAGTGATATCAGTATACTGAGAGCCGCCACGTTCAGGTAACCAAAGGAAGTTTTGGTTCTCGTTGTCGGCATCAAGCGTAGAATCTAACAAGTTGAATGAAATATCGGTCGCGTCGCTTGGACGATACTGCAGTGCCAATGTGACGCCAGTTCTGACTCGCTCTTGCGAAAACATTGCTGAACCACCACCACCGGGACTATACACATCTTCGTGAACAGTTCCGTCTGCCATCGTAATGGTTCTATCAGCCCAACTCCATGCCTCAATGCCATCTCGACGCAGGTTTCTTTCTTGTCGAATTACAGAAACAAGTGCGCCAAAAGTTTCATCATCATTTTTAAAGTTGTACATGATTGATGCTTGAGGATCAGTTTCACCTGATACTTCACTATATTGTGCGAGTAATGAGCCAGCAACTTTGTTCGCGTCTAAATCCAGTGGTTTTCTTGTTTTAACAACGATGGTTCCGCCGATTGAACCTTCGTCTATATCAGCTTCGGGTGATTTATAGACTTCAAGGCCTGCAACAATTTCGGAAGGTAGCATGGTATAGTTGAAACCACGGCTGGCTGCTGAGTTTGTCCACCAGTCAGCTGAACCGACAGCTTGACCGTTGAGCAATGTACGGTTTTGGCTTTCGCTGGTGCCGCGAATACTGACGCGTTCACCCTCACCGAAGTTACGGGTTAAAGACACACCTGTGATTCGTTGCAATGACTCGGCAACATTTTGGTCTGGAAATTTACCTATGTCTTCAGCTGTAACAGCGTCAACGATTGCATCTGCATAACGTTTTGTATTAAGTGACTTAACAACGCTACCACGGATGCCACGTACTTGAATCACTTCCACTTCTTTTTGGTTTGAAACAGCGCTGTCATTTTCAGCAAATGCAAACGGTGAAATATATAAAGTTGACCCCATCAATGCTGAGCTTATTGCCAGCGACAACTTATTCTTATTGTTAAACATGATACCAATCCCCTTGGATGAAATTTGAACGTAATCACTCGAATGTAATCTTGTGCAATTAAGATTTAACAACAAGAGCAGTTGTTAAATCTTGAATGAAAATTAATAGTTGTGAAATGTTGCTTCTTATCAATTTTTAAACTTTAAACTATTGATTTTTATTGTTATAAAAAACAGCTGGTTGAATTTTGAGCTTTATAAATAAATTTACTTATCTATGTGGTAATGAAATTATATTTACATTCATAACTAATGATATTTAGTATTTGATAAATACAGTGGTTAAAGTACAAAAAACCAACGGCGTATACCCAGATACTGCGTCTTGGCTGTGGTAACTTTGAAATAGATAATTTAAATGGTGCAAGGTTCGCCATAATGTGAAGTTGGTGTAGAACGAGGAGCCAGTGTAAAGTCGTTTTAGAGATAGCCTGAAATCGGCGCCACAGAGGCCAGTAGAGTATCTAAGCTGGTGGTGATAGTTTGCCTTCAAGGGGGGCCATGCAACCGTATGGCTCACTCAATCATGTTGTTATTTACTCGCTTTTTTAGGTGGAAGGGTAACGTTGGCCAATATCAGGTTGTAACGAGAGACATAAATATTCAGATTACCTAGGCTGGTGGCGGTTTGCCATTCAGGAGAGCCATACAACCGTATGGCTCAATTAATTACGTTATTATTTACAAGCTCTTTTTAGGCGGAAGGGTTACGTTAGCGAATATCAGGCCTGCTACAAGAGACATAAATATTAAGAAGGTTTGTTGTCCGATATGATCTGCCATTACAAAGCTCTGTCCTTCAATCAGTGAATTAAGCCCAATATATGTTTTAGAGCCTGGAACGAGCACAATTAGCCCTTTCATCGTCACAATTGATGCTGGTGCATTTTCAACTCGGTTGAATATGTTACTGAAAATACCAACTGCAAAAGCCCCCGCAAATGTTCCAAGCGCATAATCAAAATAAATGGCTGCGCTAACTGAGACTGCATAGGCAATAAAGCCGGATGTAATACACCAAGGAATGTGTTTTAACTTAGTTTTAAAGATGACAACTAAGCTCATACAAAGTAAAAATACTGCGAGCCATGCAGTCCATTTAGGCAACGCTTCAGGCTGCACAAAGTCGACTTGACCAAAGACATAGAATCCGATGCTAATGCCTAAAAATGCGCCAAAATATAACTTAAATAACAGCATAAAGGCATCCATTACGCGCGCAGTGCCCGAAACTAAATGCCTCGCAGAGAGTTCAGCGAAACCCAGAGCGAGTGCCAGACCTGGAATAAATACTATGATGGCCGAAAGTACAACCAAACGGATGTTCAACTGAGGGTCAAAGTAAGCTGAAACCGCACAAGCCACAAAAGCTGCCGCGATAGCGACCATGGGTTCTAGCATGTGGGTAACGCGTTTAGAGTGTTCAGACCAAAGAATAAAGAGATAAACCAAGATTGAAATAATGCCTGACCAAATGACATCACTCCAGCTTGTTCCCATAAGCATGGCAAATGCGCCACCAGAAATCGCAAAGGCCACAGCCATCTGCCAGCGTGAATAGGGGGATTCCGCATTTTGGATTTGATCTAAGCTTTCATCAGCTTGGGTTACACTTAGCTCACCAGCAAGCATCTTGTTCACGACGTCATCTGTGTTGGCCAAAGACCCCAAATCATGATCGCCGGGTTCAACACGCGCTACGTGGGTGTACTCTTCCTCATGCCCATCGGTCCATATAACAAAAGTGACTGATGTCGGTGACATAACAAAAGATGATTTTAAACCAAGGTGTGTGGCCACTTCCATTAAATGTGCTTCTAATCGAAAGGCAGGAGTTCCATACTGATGAAGCATTTTGCCAAGTTTAACGATAAACTTGCGCTTTTGGGTAAACGTAGCTGAATTCAACTGTGCAATACCTAATAGTTGCGTGGTTAAGGGCGAGCCCAGATATTTAAGTGCGACCACTTAAATCCCAAATAACAAAAACAAAGTACCTTATGGTATCGCAAAATTATGTTGCAAATTTGAAGCGCTTTTGGCTGACTGATTCGTTCGAAAAAAGGCAAAAAAGCATGCTACAACATGGTTCGCGGTGTAATTAGTTCAGGGTAAAAACAGAGACTTCGACTCGTTGTTTATTTCTACAAAACTAATAATAAGTTACGCCGCGCATTCTAACCAGTTTTGTCGGATTTTCAACGCATTTTGTTTGCATTTTTTTCTTCAATCCATTGGGACATATATTGGGTACTACGAAGTGTATGGTGTTTAAGCATCTGTCCATAAAAGTTTTGCGTACGATGCTGACTCAAATTACTCTGAATAGCAGATATTTTGTTTTCGAGCCGGCTACACAAAGCATTTTTATCATACCTAGCAGACAAAATATTCAGGCCGTTTAATTGTGCCTGTTTAAAGTAAGACTCATTGCTATAGAGCGCGACCGCTTCATCGATAAACTCTTCTTCATTTTCCGCAATTGCACCATGCCACGGCAAAGAGCCGTGCATACCTTCAGCCCCTATAGGAGTTGTCACACATGGTGTCTGGGTCAACATCGCTTCTAAAAACTTTCCTTTGATGCCCGCTCCGAATCTAAGCGGTGATAAACAAACACGGCTATTTTTCATCACATCAATTGCATCGTCAGCCCAGCCTTTTATAAGGAAGCCTGTTTTTGGGTTGTGAAGAGCCGTGGCTTTTTTGGGCGGGTATGAGCCATAAATGTGCAGCTCAGCATCCGGAAGTCGCTTTTTGATTGCTGGCCACAACTTTTGTAAATAAAGTACTGAGTCCCAGTTTGGCGCGTGACGAAAATTACCTATGGTCATAAAGTGCTTTCGTTCATGAAAGCTTGGAAGCTGTGACGGAGTTTGCGTTAAGTCAACTAAAAAAGGTAAATGCAATAACAGCTCAGGACTGACATTAAATGTACTTGTCAGTAACTCCAGCTCGTAATCAGAAATGATCAAAGATAAATCACATCGTAATATTGCCGCTATTTCTCGTTTGGCAAGTTCGCTATCTAACAGTTGATCGCGATGAAAATCGATGCCAGCTTTGACTGCGCTGTGGCGAGCACCTCTTAAGCATTGTAGGTCTTCTGTATCTAAAATCTTTAGTGCATTGGGAGCAAATTTATCTACCCGCCAGCCAAACTGTTCTTCCATCATAAAGCGATCAAACATGACAATATCAGGCGACATCGCTTCGATATAGTGATCAAAAGAGCTACAGTTGAGTGCTATTGGTTTGCTTGTAATACCATAACTTGATAAGTCGACCATATGGTCTGTTTGTTGCGCCGGGCTTGCAAATTCTACTTGCCAGCCATGTGCTTTAAAAAACTGCAATAAAGACAGCATGTGCACGCCAGCTGCCGATGAATTAGGCTCTGGCCATACATAGCCGATAACTAAAACTTTGGTCATTTAAGAAGATGATTCTCGTATTTGTAAAGATATATCTACCAGTGTTCTCACTGGTGGTTGAGATTTGTTAAGTATTTCACTAAGCGCCTGACAAGTCCGCTTACCAATGTCGTTTGCGTCAATACGAACCGATGACAGTGCAGGGCGCATTAAGCGTGAGTCAGCGAGATCATCAAACCCAATTACTTTGATATCTTTGCCTGGCACTAGATTGTGTTCACGCATTGCTTCCATAGCGCCGTAAGCAATTACATCACTGAAACATACAATCGCTTGAATATCTGGTGCGATACTGAATAGCTGATGGAATGCATCTCTGCCGCCTTGGCGGTTTGTTGGTGCCATTATTTCATGAGATTGAATTTGATCTACGTGCGCAGATATCGCAGAGCGAAACCCACTCAATCGTTCATGGTAATCAGATATTTCATCAGTACCGCCTAAAAAAGCAATTGATGACAACCCTTTTTGCAGCAAATGCTCGGTCGCCAAGTGTGTGCCTTTTTGGTTGTCAGGCAAAATGCAGGGGGCTTCGGCAAATTGGATTTCTCGCATGATGTTGATGACAGGAAACCCGGATGAGACCAGTTGGTTCACCCACTCTTTGGTTGTGCCTGGCGCTGGAACCATGACAAACGCAGAAACATTGTATTCTTTGAGGGTATTAACAACTTGTTGTTGACGGGTAAAATCCTCCCCAGTATTTACTAGCATCGGCACCATACCTAGCGCGTAAATGTGCTTTTCCAAGCCCACAGCTAGTTGTGCAGAATAAGGGTTGGTTAAATCATTAATAACTACCGCTACAAGGTTGGATTTTTTACTGCGTAGTGCAGCTGCATCTCTATTATAGACATAACCCAGTTTTTCAATGGCTTTGAGAACTTTTTCTTTACTTTTGTCACTTACTTTGTCGGAGTGAGTTAATACAAGGGAAACTGTAGATTTGGAAACTTGCGCTTCTTTGGCAACATCAAAAATTGTTATTTTTTCTGGTTTTTTGTCGTTGTTCATAAGTGCCTGATCGCATACGTTGTGCTGATGACGGTTGCATAGTTTAAACCTATCAACTTCGACTCTGCAACTTACAATTCAATTGATGCTGTTCTGTATAAAACAATAGTCTAAAAAACAGCTTTTTAAACGCAATATGTCTCTAAATTACTGCACTTGGTGAAAAATAAGGATATCATGTCCCGTTGTGGCTAATAGACTAGGACTATAGAAGTGATAATTATCAGGGCTTTAATACTATTTGTATGTGCATGTGTGTTGAGCAATGGAGTTTATGCTAATCCCTCCAGCTATAAACGGCCTTCGGCAGAAATTGCGGAGCTTATACAAGAACACAGTGTCCCAAAAGCTCTTGTAAACGCCAAAGGCAACTGGATGGCACTACTGGCGCCTCTAGACGCCGACAGTACTAGTAAACCTATCGCCCAGCAGAGTCTCTTACAAAGCATACTTGGTGTTCAAATCAATCCAGAAACCGGCCTGCGGCCAGAAGCCGAGCGTTATGCTGGTGTTTCATTTAAGCATATTGATACCGGTGCCCTAATCAAGGCTAACAATATTCCCGAAGGCCATATTATTCAGCCTACTTGGAGTGCAAATGGACGCTACCTTGCGTTTATTTTGGAGACTCAAGCAGGTGGATACTTATGGGTATATGATATTAAACAACGTCAGGTTAAAAGCTTGTCAAATTTCCCACTCAATGGCTTTACTACGGCAAAACCTTTTGAGTGGTTGGCTGATAGTTCGGGCCTCATTGCCAATATTAGAGTTAACCATAGAAGCCACATAGTTAACCGCAGTGCAGTGCAATCAAGTGAGAATGGTCCATTGGTTGTTGATTCAACTGCACAAATAGATCCGACTGATGCGTTTGACGCGCCGCAACAAGCTCAATTTACACAGTTAGCTTTAGGGCAACTATATAAAGTACCGCTCAAAGGAAGAGAAGTTCCAATTGGACAGCCAGCTTACTTTAGTAGCTTTAAAGCATCACCAGACTCGACCAATTTGTTAGTTGCTATGATGGACATACAAAACTTGTCGCAGATGACTGAAGAGGACTTTGACAAACAACACTATAGTGTATGGCAAATCTGGGGAATGAGAGGTGCACCGTTATACGAAGTTTATCGACCGCAGATTACTGTTTCTGAACAGGAGCGTCTTGCTCGACCTTTTACAGATTCAACCGTAAAAAGAGTATTTCAATGGCGTGCTGATAAAGGCGCCACTTTAATATGGGCCCAGTCAGATTTAGATAGCGATAGAGAAAGTCTGTACAGTATTTCAGCGCCGTTTAGACGTAATCCTCGTCACTATGCCGACATTGAGGGCCGGTTGTCGGAGATTATATGGGGTGACAATCAGCTTGGATTAATGGTAATTGATGCCGGAAATAATGAAAAAGACTACTATGCATTTTCGCCATTAACTCCGGACCGCGCTCAAGTTAAGTTGAACCTATTTGAGGGCCTCTCTAAAGGAGAAAGCCGTGAACTGGTAATGACCAAAAATGATATTGGCGCTTCAGTTATCAAGGTAGCTGGAGGCCGCTACATATTTATCACTGGCACTCAAAAACAAGGCGAAACAGACATACCTTATCTTGCGCGGTTCGATGCTCGAGGCAATCTAATGACACCTATTTGGGAGTCAAAACCCCCATATTTTGAGCAAGTGGTGGCTGTACTGTCAGATGATGGTATGCAATTTGTCACGCGTAAAGAGTCCAAAGACAACCCGACAAACTACTTCTCTCGTAATTTGACATTTGATATTGTCGAGCAGCTTACAAAGTACCCGCACCCGTATCCAAGTATGCAAGGGATCCGCAAAGAGGAAATGCGTTTCAGTGCAGGTGCTGGTAATGTGATTAAAGGCGACTTTTATTTACCTAAAAGCTTTGACCCTAGCTTGGGACGAGTACCTGTTGTGGTATGGCTTAATGAAACAAATGAGCAAAATAACGAGCAAGTCATCTCGTCGCCTTACCTATTTCCTCATTTAGACGCGGTCAGTGGTGTGCCATTTGTTCATGAGGGGTATGCTGTACTTAATATTAAAAATATGCCGATGCTAAGTGCTCAAAATCAAGGAGAGCAGTTTGACCAACAGCTGAGGGCTAGTGCAAAGGCAATAGTAGATACTTTGGTCTCTCAAGGTATTGCGGACAAAGAAAAAATAGCCATCGGCGGCCATGGTTTTGCTGCTACGAGTGTACTTAAACTGTTAACTCAAACAGACTATTTTGTCACCGGGATCGCGCGAAGTGGTAATTATAATCTGACGCTTTCCCCGTTTGTTTTTGGCGATGGTGAGCAAAGTTTGTGGGTTGAACCGAGCAAGTATTTGGCTAACTCTCCTTTATTCTCCGCGCAAAATATTCGTAGTTCGGTATTGTTGATCCATGGCTATCAAGATAGAGAAGAGGGCAGCTACCCGGTCCAATCGGAAAGAATGTTTAGTGCTCTGAACGATTTAGGCAAGACCGCCAAGCTGGTGTTGTTACCAAATAGTGGTCATGTATATCAGGATGAAAAAGATTTACTGCACATGTTATATGAGCAACAGCAGTGGCTGAAACTTCATTTTGCCACTCTACCTGAGATCGAGCCCTCAAGCTCAGCACCTGAACATTTACACTTTGAGCTGGAAGCAGAGGTAGAAGAATCTGATTTACCTTCACCTTGGGGTTAGAAAGACCAGCTTATGAAGCTGGTCCTTAGCTGGTTTTTTAGGATTCTTTCGTGGCTATAGAGCTGCCTAGCGACGCAGTGATCACTAGAATGATGGCGATCCACTGTGAAAATGTAAGTAGCTCGCCAAGAATCAGCAAGCCAGCAAGTGCTGCAACCGCAGGCTCTAGACTCATCATAATACTGAACCCCTGTGCAGGCATATTACGCAGCGCTACCATTTCCAAGCTGTATGGTAGTGCGCTCGATAAGAGTCCAATAGCAATACCCAGTGGGATAAGGGACCAGTCAAGTAATGCACTGCCTTGTGAAATGACGCCATAGGGGACTATCGCCAAAGCTGCGACACTCATACCCAAAGTGACCGCCATTCCCCCTGAGCTTTGTCCACCGGTTTTTTTACCAAATATAATGTATCCAGCCCAAAAAGCACCCGCTACTAGTGCCAGTATCACGCCAACAGGGTCCAATCCATCCACTTCACTCATATTTGGAAGCAGCATTATGATCCCTGCAATGGCGAGCAGCACCCATAGGTAATCACGCTTGCGTTTGGAAGAAAATAATGCAACTGCCAGTGGTCCGGTAAACTCCAATGCGACACCAATGCCCAGTGGAATACGTTCAATGGCATAGTAAAAAGTCAAATTCATGATCCCTAACGAGAGACCGTAAAGAATAACTGGTCGCCAGTTGGCGGGGAGTTTTCTCCAAGGTCTAAAAATTAGGCACAATATCAAGGCTGAAAATCCTAATCGGTAGGCTGTCGTTCCTTCGGGGCCAACATATGGAAACAATTGCTTTGCAATTGATGCACCAGACTGAATAGTCACCATAGCTAAAAGAAGACATGCAATTGCGTATAAAAATCGTCTGTCTAGAATTTGCATAACGAAGCCCGCTAATTCAAAGAGGGCGCAAGTCTAAGGTTTTCTGTAAGGATACACAATCATTTTGTATACATTATTCCATTATTGTTTGTTTTGCAGTTTTTCTTGTTTCAGAATTGTTTTATTTGTAACTATGAGCCTATAAAAATGGATGTGTTACTTTTCAAATTGTTGCATTTTTGGAGGGTCATTCGACCGCTTGGTTCAAGTAAGATTGCCAAGCCTGTTCATGTTTAGACATCTGTTTATGTTTTTTTGAATTTAGGTGCGCTTGTTTATCTTGTTCTGTTAGAAATGGGCCAACGCGGCACATGGCACAGTGAGATTCCGATAAATAGCTGGGTTTGGTGAGTGGTTGTACGGGGGCATGTTTAGGTGACCAGAAGTAACTGATCCCCCTTGTGTCTTTGACATGTTTGTCTCTATCGACATTACGTATTTTATACTCGGGAAATCGCGTTATATCAAATTCAGTTTGTCCGAGGTAGTTTAGATCAAGTGATTGATGTAACGTCTGTTCGAGGTTCCATTCGCAATATGGCTTCACATCTTTTGAAGTTATGATACTAAGCATTGGTCCTTGTTTATCTAAAGCTATTGACTGTGAATAAACCAAAAAGTACCTCAACAGGCGCCTATTTAACGTATTTATGCTCAGTGAGTTCTCTTTAAACTCGTGGTGTGACGCAAAAGCTGGAATAAGAGGGAACTGAAAAATCACAGCGTCGAATGTCTGCCCATTCAAACGAGACCAAGATGTTTTGTCAGTGACATCAAACTCAGTCAGCACAGGAGTATTGGACGCTTTCAATTTATCTAAAGCATGGCTGGTATACTTTTCTCGCAAAGTAGATTCGCTGTCGTAGATACTGGCGATAATTTGCTGAGGCTGAAGGTATGTTTTGATGGAGTAGGAGAAGCTTAAATCGCCATCTCCTACAGTTAATATTCGCCACTTAGGGTCTAATTGCATGATAAACACTGACTGATTAAAAGTGGCGGATTATACCAAAATTTAACTGCAAAAGTCGTCACCGGAAGGATAAATATATCCAGTGAAATATCATTCAGCTGTATCAAGCGCTTCTAAGGTCATCCAACAAATGCATAACATCCACGCTGGCTTGCTCCATTTTATTGAGCTGTTGCACTGCCCCCTGTTTGTCACCTTCTTGGAACTTTTTAATCGCCTCTACACCGGATCTATGTACTTCTTTGTGCGGGTGCTCTAGACGTTTATAAGCAGAGTTGTCTGAATATTGCTTAGAGCCATCTCCTAAGAACCATTTACCAAGTCGGCACGATGTATGATCGGCAAAATTGGCGACTGTTTTATTACTGGTTCCCATGATCACGGCATAGACTTCACTTTTCCAAACGACGTGATCAAGTTTCACTGTTTGAATAAAAGTCTGCTGGGTGGCGTTGGTGATAGTTTGCTTCATTGAACCGCAAGTATGAACAATGTCTCCATATTCATCATTTAAGTGCTCAATACTGTGAGATAAAGTTTTATTCGATTCTTGGATTACAGACACATCTTTCACTGTTAGCTGGGTAGTATCAATGATCTTAGTTACTAACTCAGACACTTCGTTAGCAGATGCGCTGGTGTTATTTGCCAAAGCTCTGACTTCATCTGCTACAACACTGAAGCCTCTGCCAGCTTCACCCGCTCGTGCAGCCTCAATTGCGGCATTAAGTGCTAACAAATTGGTTTGATCCGAAATTTTGGAGATCGTTGCTACAAAAGTGTGAATATTGTCTGCCATATGAGATAGGCCCGAAATATTATCTGTCATACTAGACATATTTTCAGAAAGTTGGCTCATGCCTGTCAGGATGTTTGCAAGGGACTTTTCTGAGGTTTCGAACGACTGATTTACTTCTGCAATGGCTGCACTGTCTTGCTCTATATTTTGAAAGCTGTGAAGTACCGTCTCTCTGATCCCTTCAACTTGGCTCATACCGGATAGAGCGCACTGTAAAAGCTGATTGTCGGTATTATCATTTAGCTGCTGTTGTGCTTCTATCAACTGCGACTGTAGTTGGTTGTTTTCAGTTGTAAGGCGCTCATTTTCTTGTACTTGTTGCGCCAACTCGCGTTTCAATTGCGAAAGTTCTGCTTTTATTTCTGAACTGGAGAATAAGTTGGATAGCACGAGTCAATCTCCTTTGTAATATGAGTGCATAGTGTATTAAATATGTGTCTTAGTGATTTGATGTGACACACCAACAGCCAACGGTTTGCTATGAATTTTTTGCAATTCGTCAGTTTTAACAACTTAGTGATGCCATTTAACCATAAATAATTTAATAGTACTCTATTTTTTGAACTATAAATCAAAGGGTTTTACATAGGCTCCGCTTTCTGTGCAATATTGAATTGCAGCGCAAGATATTAACTGACCCGAGGTTTAGAGCGAACAGACTTAAGGCGTTTGTTACTATACATGGCTGCATCGGCAAGGTGCAGTAGTTTATCTGGGGCAATTTCTGTGTCAGTGGCGGTGAAACCAATACTAATACCGACACCGTATTCAAAGACTTCTTCCAAAAGCTTTTTTCGAAGTTGTTCATCATTGTCAGTATCAAAACTACCAAATGCGACAAACTCATCACCACCGATCCTAAAGCAGCGATCTTCACCAAACTGTGCGCTCAAAGAGTGTGCAACTTTTTTCAAGATTAAATCGCCACAGCTGTGTCCAAAATTATCATTGGCACGCTTAAAATCATCTAAGTCAAAATAAAATAATGTAGTGTGTTGCGCACAAAGTGTCTTGAATTGAGTGAAGCAGGCTCGGCGATTTCCTATTTGAGTGAGTTCATCATGGGTTGCATCAAATTTAAGCTTTTCTTCCAGCCGCCGTCTTTGCAAAATTTCATTGTTGAGCTGAGATATGGTGTCTCTTTGTCTGACAATCATGGTGTACAGTGCATAGCATATGAGTAAAAAGCCAATCTGTTTAAGTGACGTGTCTAGTGCAATGACTGGAAATATGTCCACAGCGATAAAATCGTCGAGCAGATCCAGCAGCAAACCCAAACAGTATATAGACCAAGCCCATATCAAGATGTTATTTTTTAGATGCGGTGCTGAATAAACGATCATCGTTGAGGCGATAGTAAACCAAAACAACTCCTCCAGTGAGTCCAGCAGATCACCTGGTTGCTCTCTCATCCAAAGATAAAAGGAGAGCACAAATAGCCCTATAACCCCATAAAGCAGCTTTTGAATCATGTATGCACTCCTAACGCTACTCTTTAACTTATAGCAGTTTTATATTTATCTGCTTAGTCGCGAACTAATTTACCGCACTGATTCAAATCTTTGAATTAAATAGTTGTCAAATGCTCAATAAGAACCTTGCAGTATTTCTACAGATACCAGATTTCATAAGAGGATTGTTAGGCTGGCACCTGAACACTGTTCGATAATGTTAATTGATTACACTCGAAACGTGTAGCTTTTTTACATTGCATTAATGGAATAATTGTGGTGCCGCCGTGCCTGTCAGGTTAAATGTTTATTCTATCGCGTCAATTCAATTGCTTGTGAAATCATAAAGAGGTGCGATACAAAAACAACAGAGGTAATAACAAAGCGCATTTGTTTGTAGTCTTTATGTGTTTCTTGCCACTTAGGCATACTTTTTTCAAACCAAAGTACCAGCCAATAGCTAGCGGCAAGATAGCTAAGCTGAGCGGTCAAAGAAACCAAATGAAGTAAAGGAAATGGGAGGACGACAATCACTGCCAAAATTGCGTGGGCCTTTGGTTGTTCGCCAGCGCGCCACAATGTTCCAGCCATAAACGCCAGAATGCCCATACTGTAAAAACTGAAAACACCGACCAAGGTTTCCGAGCTTCCCAACATTAGTGTTGCTGCAATACAAAGGAGAAAAGGCACAAAGCCCAAGTAGCCTAATTGAATATGGTTAAAGTATGGGTGCATAAAAACTCTTAATTAGTTTGGTTTAGTCATATTTGTGGATCCGTTAAGACCATCACTATTGTTACGAGTAGATTATACCGAAGGTTTACAATGGGATTGAGTTTATTTAATCAAATTTATCGATAACAATGATAGTTTTAATCAATTTTATTTAAAAGTGCTAAGTCTATATCTTTGTAATCAAGCAAGGCGAGGATACTCGCGAAGACAAAATACAAACTTAATATAGAGGATAGCCATGAGCACTTCATTGATTAATACAAAGCTTTTACCTTTCAGCGCAACTGCATACCACAAGGGGGATTTTGTTGAAGTTTCAGAGCAAGATTTACTTGGTAAGTGGAGCATTGTTTTCTTCTACCCTGCGGACTTTACTTTTGTGTGCCCGACAGAGCTGGGCGATTTGGCAGACCACTATGCACAGCTTCAAGAAATGGGCGTTGAAGTATACTCTGTATCAACAGACACTCACTTCACTCACAAAGCATGGCATGATGCTTCTGACACCATCAAAAAAATCGACTTCCCGATGATTGGCGACCCGACAGGTAAAATTACTCGCAATTTTGGTGTGATGATTGAAGAGGAAGGTCTGGCACTTCGCGGCACATTTGTTATCAACCCGGAAGGTGAAATCAAAGTTGTTGAAACACATGATTTAGGGATAGGCCGCAGCGCAAAAGAGCTATTGCGTAAAGTTCAAGCTGCTCAATATATCGCAACACATGACGGCGAAGTTTGCCCTGCATCTTGGCAGCCAGGTGAAGAGACACTAGCACCTTCTTTAGACCTTGTGGGCAAAATCTAATTTGACTCACACCATATCTGCCAGCACTTGCTGGTAGGTATCACTTGAATTTGCATCCCTTAAATCAAGCAACCATGTGCGTAGCGTTTCAATGAGGAATTATAAATATGTTAGATGCGCAAATTAAAAGCCAACTAAAAGAGCACTTTAAGAATATTAACTCGCCTGTGGAGCTGAGAGTCGCGCTGGACAGCAGTGATAAGTCCAATGAATTGAACTCACTCGCACATGATCTTGCAGCTTTGAGTGAACACCTCTCAGTGGTTGAGAACTATGATATTAACGCGAGAAGACCTTCTATGGTGGTCAGCTCGGTTGAATCAAAAACACAACTCAGTTTTGCTGGTGTGCCAATGGGTCATGAGTTTACCAGCTTGATCCTTGCACTACTACATAGTGGCGGATATGCAAGTAAATTAGAGCGTGATAAAGTTGAGGGGATCAAATCTATTGATAAAAACCTGAATTTTGAAGTGTACATATCTTTGAGCTGCCAGACTTGCCCACAAGTAGTGCAAGCACTCAACACTTTGGCAGTGAACAATCCCAAAATTACAACAACGATGATTGATGGTGCGCTATTTCAGCAAGAAGTTGAAGAGCGCAATATTATGGCCGTTCCGAGCGTCTACCTAAATGGCCAGCTATTTAGCCAAGGTGCAATTGGCCTGTCAGATATTCTGAAAAAACTAGATCAAAATTCAGCGCAAAAAGAAGCCGAAAAGCTGAGTAGCAAAGCACCTTTTGATGTTTTGGTGATTGGTGGCGGCCCAGCAGGAGCATCAGCCGCGGTATATGCCGCAAGGAAAGGGCTAAATACAGGCGTAGTTGCGCAGCGGTTTGGTGGGCAAGTTGCTGACACAATGAGCATTGAAAACTTTATCTCTGTTAAAGAAACAGAGGGCCCCAAATTAGTCGCCCAATTAGAGCAACATGTTAAACAGTACGATGTGGATGTTATGACTAGCAACAAAGTAGCGCGCATCAAGAGAAATGATTATTTGGATATTGAGCTTGAGAGTGGGGCTAAATTAAAAGCGAAGTCTGTAGTGATATCAACAGGTGCGCGTTGGCGCAATGTTAATGTACCAGGAGAGCAGGAGTACAAAGGCCGAGGTGTTGCATACTGTCCTCATTGTGATGGACCGTTATTTAAAGGTAAACCCGTCGCTGTTATTGGTGGGGGAAATTCTGGTATCGAAGCCGCTATAGACCTTGCAAATATTGTTGAACATGTCACGGTGCTTGAGTTTGCCAATGAATTAAAGGCAGATCAGGTATTGATCAATAAAGCTAAGAGCATTCCAAACATTGAGATACGCACTCATGTGCAAACGACGGAAATACTCGGCGATACGAATAAAGTGACCGGTTTACAATACTTAGATCGGGACTCAGGCGAAGCGCATTCTATCGCTATTGCAGGCGTTTTTGTGCAAATTGGATTAGTGCCAAATTCAGAATGGTTGCAAGATAGTGATATTGAAATCAATCAGTTTGGTGAAATAGAAATCGATAATAAGGGGTCTACTAGTATGCGAGGTGTTTTCGCTGCAGGTGATGTGACCACAACCCCTTTCAAACAGATAGTCATTGCTATGGGAAGTGGTGCGACTGCCAGTTTAGGCGCGTTTGAATATCTAATTCGAGAATTGGACCCTGCTGCCGCAGCATAGATTTCCCTTTATAGCTGATTGCTCAGCTAGACTTTTTTCATTGCAATATACCCATGCAATGTTTCTCCAGCCACGCACTTGCGTGGCTTTTTCTTATTAACAAAATAAAAATTATTATTTTATTAATAATTTTAGTCTTTAATTTCCTCGATTTGTGTAGTTAATCACTAAGTGTAAGTTAATGAATTTTAAAAATTAAAATTAAGTTATTAATTCTAAATTACTAACTGGTATGTTTGATAGCCTTCCTCTATTTTTTATTGACGAAAAAGCTGATTGGTGGAAAAATTATTAGGCTATAACTATTTGGAATTTATAAACTATATGGAACTATTTGAGCAAAACTTGGAGTACCTTAAAAGGTATTTTCCAAATCCTTTCTATAATCGTATATGTTCTAAAAAACCTTCCCAGATATCTGAATTCCAAAGTAGCTTTTATGGTGAGCACGCTGAAAGTAAATGTTACAAACAAGTTGAGTTATTCCTCAGTCACCCAGCCCATTTAAGCCTTAGCTTTTCAACCAATACTTACGAATATACACATCAACTTTGTATTAATAGTTTAAATAGTATTGCGGATGATTTGGGAAGAAAAAGTAACTCAAAACCGCAGCGTGGCACATTGATTGTTTTAGGGCTCGGTGCGGGTTATCACATTCCAAAGCTTCTTTCAAAAATACGATATACAGATGTGATAGTAGTAGAATCAAATGCCGCGCATTACGCGATGGCTTGTCAACATATTAACTTTGCAGCTTTACATGCAGAGTGTGAAAGTAGATCGGGTTCAATCAATTTTTTCAATATAGAGAGTTTCGACCAGTTTCTTAGCGAAATGAAAGGCCTAATAGACCAAAATGGCGTTCATTTACTATCCGATATCAGCCTGTATCGCCATTACAGTACGCCATTGACGGACCAAATATTTGGCGAGTTTAAGCAGTGGCGCAACAGCTTTGCAAGCATGTGGGGCTTCTTGGAAGACGAGTTACTTGGTTTGAAACACACAAGCGAGAATCGTTTAAACTCGACAGTTTCCTGCCACGAAAATGTTTTTTCTGAGTTTGAAAGTTTTCCAGTCGTGATTGTTGGTAATGGGCCGTCATTAGACAAAAGTATAGATGAATTAAAAAAACAGTCAGATCATGTATTTATTGTCTCTTGTGGAACATCACTAGCACCTTTAATGAAAGCTGGGATCAAACCTGATTTTCATATCGAAATGGAGAGAACTTCAGTTAATTTTGAGATCAAAGAGGCTGAACTGAAAGATCCAAATAACAAAGATGTGGTGCTTATTGCACTTAGTACCGTTTACCCCAAATTGCTCACTCAATTTGATAATAGAATTGTCTTTGCAAAAGGCAACGATCTCGGAGCTGAGCTTGCCAATCTTTCTGGAGATGGGTGCAAAGCGCTTTATCATTGTAACCCAACGGTAACAAACATGGCCGTTGCGTCATTTATTAGAATGGGTTTTAAAAACATTATATTACTCGGCTGTGATTATGGATATGTCGATCACCAAAAGCATCATAGTCAGCTGTCGAGCTACTATGAGCCGACTAATTTGCTTTCTAACGTTAATTTTGACAATGAAATGAAGGTGAAAGGCAATTTTCGGCCATTTGTATTTACTTCACGGATTTTTAATGAGGCTCGGGCGGCTCAAGAGAGGCTGCTTGGACACAACTCCTCTGTCAGAGTAACCAATACGAGTGATGGGGCGCATATTCAGGGGACACAGATCGCACACTTTGAAGATTTGAAATTTGATAAAAAATCTAAATATAAATTAATGCCTACGGTTGTCGCGTACGCTAGTACTCATTCTGGATCTCAGCTGAACGTTGGCGAGTACTTTAATGATGCGTGTGACAAACTGAAAACATTAAAAGCGCAGGTTGTTGGCGCTGATTCAATTACCGAAGTAAAGGGACAATTGAATCGATTTATCTATGAATTGCGTAAAGAACGCCAGTCGTTTGTGTATCAGCTGCTGCTGTCCGGTTCAATAAAGTACATTGTTGCGACAATCGCAAGCCACATAAACCATCTGCCATTGAATGTATGGGCTGATTACGATGTTAAAGTTCGCATCGAGCTGAGCGCCATGCTAGACAAATTAATATATGAATTAACACTCCAATAGCAACGTAAATTAAGGGAATTAAATGAAATTCGACTTAAAAACAGTCCTTCCAATTGCACTTGTTGCAGTTCACTCTGGTAATGCAGTTTCACAAACTATTGATTTTTATACTGCCGACCAAAAGCCTATTGAGGCGAGTGCAGGTTTTGAAAGCAATCAATTTGATAGTCAATTTTCGGCAGGCGATTCATTCGGTGCAGGTGATTCATTCGGCGCAGGCGACTCATTCGGCGCAGGCGATTCATTCGGCGCAGGCGATTCATTTGGTGCAGGCGATTCATTCGGTAGTCGCCCCGTAGACTTTGAAGCTTTCCCAACGGGCGAATTAAACCCTGATACTCACGGTTATATCCATCATGGTGTTCTCTACCTAGAGGTTGATAACAACAATGATGGTAATTATTACGACTATATGAAAGTGTGTGTTAAATCAAATGACCGCGTTATATCAGGTGCACATTCTCAATTTGATCTAATGGCTCTCCAAAACCGCTATATCCTCCAAGGGGCCTATCAGCCGATGAGTCTTTACGGCTCTGATTATGGTTATTTAGAGCTTGATTTAACTTTTGATTTTGGCCATGTCAAGGAGTCCATGGTTCTGTATAAGTACAGCGGCGGCAAATATGAGTTTAATGGCTATACCTTAATCAATGGTAATCATGCTGGCACATTACGCGCTTATTATAAAGGCTCTGACATGTATATCGCTGAAGGTTGTGAATATACGACAGGCTCCAGATTTTAAGCTTAATGTAATCTAGATGCTATTAAGTACTCAAAAAGTTAAACTTTTGGAGTACTTTTACTCTTTACTTTAGAGCGAGTGTTTTGATTATTTCTTGCTAATTAGATAACAAAGTAAATTGTTGCATGATTTTGGTGTCAACTGGTTTCTCCCAGATTGAGTTGCATCGATTTTAAAGCCCCTTGGGAACTCAGTGACACACAATAAGGACTTAGTATTCCAATAAACCATCTAACCGTAACAACAATTAAGGGATTTAAATGAAATTTAACATAAAATCAGTTTTACCTATTGTGCTTGTGGCCGTTCATTCAGGTAAGGCCGTTTCACAAACCATCGATTACTTTAACGCTGAGGAGCAACCAGCTCATCTGAGCTCGGGCTATGAAGGATCTGAGTTAAACAGCCAGTTTGCAGCAGGTGACTCATTCGGCGCAGGCGATTCATTCGGTGCAGGCGATTCATTCGGTGCAGGCGATTCATTCGGCGCAGGTGACTCATTCGGCGCAGGTGACTCATTCGGCGCAGGTGACTCATTCGGTGCAGGCGATTCATTTGATGCTGGCGATACCAATGCTGCGAGACCAGATGACTTCGTTCCTTTCCCAACCAATGAGCGAGACCCGTTGGATGGTAATCGAATGCACCGTGGTGTTCTGTATATCGAAGGTAATGAGATTGGCAGTGGTGGTGATTATGAAGATTACTACAAAGTTTGTGTTAAGGCTGGTAAACGTTTGGTTGTAGTATCTAACTCTAAATATGACAGCATGTATAAACACATTAACTTTATGGGTAAGGGGACCTATAAAACGAGTTATTTGGGGCAAAATGACTTTGGTCGATTGCGTATAACTCTGCAGCATTACTATGAGAATAAAAAAGAGAAAATCTTGTTAGATAGAATCGACACTTCTTCTTATGAGTTTTATGGCTACACCAAGAGAGGTAATGAATACACTAATTATATTAGAGCTTACTATAAGGGACTGGATGCTTATATCGCAGAAGGATGTGAGGATCACCTAGGGCGCTATTAAAATAGTGAGGGCCACTTAGGCCCTTTTCATTAGACTTAGAAAGTGTATTACTGATAAGTTCCTGCGGTTATAAATTCCCCGAATGTCTCACACCATACAACAACCGTTTTAAATTTACTTACGTCTACACCCTTCGGTACATCGACAATAAAGCCATTAAATGACGTGACAGCAGATACAAATTGCATTGTATTTTTATGCTGTTCAAACTCAGCCTCATTTTCAACAAACGTTGGCGATAAATAAAGACGGTAGTCAGGACCTGGCGCTAACCTGCCTTCAAAGCCTATTGTATGTTCACCAATAAAGACATCTCCTTCACCAAAGTGCAAAAAGTCAGAGCCCTTTAGGTCTTTACTAAATACAGCTGTGAATTTTGCATGGTTAGCAACTTCGGATAAGGCCGTTTGTGTAGGGGAAGGGGGGGCCATCATAATTGGAAGAGAGTACACACCTAGTGCAAAGCCCGCACAAAAAACCAACATGGTAAACAAAATTTTAAACAAAAATCGCATGTCAAAAATGCTCTATCAAATAAAAGTAATTTAACCTTAGCGTGATGGTTCTAAGAGTCAAATCTACAAATGTTTTATTTGTGTTAACTGTTGTGTTAATGAGCATTTATTTCTCTTATCAAACTACTTTCTAGTTAAAATGACTGATTGACAATTTTATTTATTGATTGAAGTTTTTGCCTTTATTCATAAACTATCAATAAACTCATGAAATTACTAAATTATTCTTTGTTTTAACAAAAGTGTAATTTTAGTTATTTCTTCACCGCCCTGCATTGGATCTCTCTTTTATCGTGAATTAAAGATGAAAAAGTACTGTTTTTATTTTTTATGTTTAGAAAAAGGTATTGCGTTCTGGTTTGTCCACTTTGTAATGTAAATAAAGGTAAACGAATTTAATGTAAATTTTGTAAACTTTATATCGCGTATATTTGTTGTTTTTTTCTCAACAAGTTAATCAATTTCAATATGTTATGTATCCTGCGTTTTTACTAAAAACAGTGTTTTTTCTAGTTATTTGGTTTGTTTTTTTTAATTTTGGCTAATCCCTTGTTATGGTGTTTTGGATCGGTACAATCGCCGCTGCTCAGTATCGCATTAGGTAATTATGTTACTGAATGTAATTTTATAAACAAAAAATATACAAATTAGGAATAATCAAATGAGCGTGTCTAAATCCTCGAATCAGGTGCTCAAGCTCAGCGCTATTACAATGGGTTTGATCAGTGCATCGGCTTTTGCTGAAGTGAACTGTGACAGCCTTGCGACTTGGGAAGCGGGTAAAATTTATGTTGGCGGCAATCAGGTGCAACAAGATAACGTTGCATATCGTGCCAATTGGTGGAACCGTTCTTCACCAAAATTAAAGTCTGGTCAGTGGCAAGAGTGGACAAAGCTTGGAGAGTGCAGTGGCTCAGAGCCAATAAACTTAGCGCCTTCTATCAAGCTACTTAAACCAATTGCGGATATTACAGTAGTTGAGAACGAAGAAGTGATCATCGATTTTTCAGCCAGTGATAGCGATGGTGAAGTAAAGCATGTTGCGATTTATCATAACGATGTGTTGGTGAAAGTACTAAGCCAAGCGCCATATCGTTTTGCGTGGCAAGCAAAACAGGGCAACCATGAGTTTCACGGTGTGGCATTGGATGATGATGGCGCAACCGCAAAATCGGTGAGTCGAAAAGTTAGCGTTGAGGCACTACCTCCCAAAGATCAAAATACCGCTCCGATTGCTCGTTTAGCAGCGCAGTTGCCAAGTGAGTTAGAAGTGGGTAGTCAGATTGTATTTACTTTGATTGCAAATGATAAAGAGTCAGATACTTTGACTCAATCACTCTCGGTGAATGGCATCGAAGTAGTGAGCACATCGCAAAATGAGTTCGAATATACATGGACTGCCACTGCAAAAGGTCCGCAGACATTCGTCTTAGTCGCCAAAGATGAACACGGCTTAGAATCAGAGAAAGTGAGCCGCACATTCACGGTGAAAGCGAAAGATGATGGTCAGAGTTCACATGACGACTGTCGTCCAGCTGGCTTATACCAAACTCCCGGTATAACGCCGTCTTACTGTGATATCTATGATAGTGAAGGCCGAGAAAAAATGGGCGCAGATCATCCAAGACGAGTGATCGGCTACTTTACAAGCTGGCGTCATGGTAAAAATGATCAACCTAGCTATTTGGTTAAGGATATCCCTTGGGACAAAATTACTCATATCAACTATGCGTTTGCTCACGTTAATGACAAAAATGAGATCAGCATAGGCAATCCAAATGCACAAGGTAACGCAGCAACCAATATGACTTGGCCAGGCGTTGCAGGTGCAGAGATGGACCCTAGCCTGCCGTACAAAGGTCATTTCAACTTATTGAATAAATATAAAAAGCAATACCCACATGTAAAAACCATGATTTCTGTTGGTGGATGGGCTGAAACGGGCGGTTATTTTGACGAAACGGGCAAGCGCATCAATAACGGTGGTTTCTATACGATGACCACAAATGCTGATGGCAGTGTCAACCATGCTGGTATTGCTCAGTTTGTGAAAAGCTCAGTTGAATTTTTGAGAACTTATGGCTTTGATGGCTTAGACGTGGACTATGAATACCCATCTTCGATGAAAGACTCAGGTCATCCTGAAGATTTCCCGGTCAGCAATGCCAGACGTGCGGGGCTAAACAAGTCTTATCAAGTACTGATGAAAGAGTTACGTGAAGCCCTTGATAAAGCGGGTGAGCAAGATGACAAACACTATATGTTAACGATTGCTTCTCCGTCATCAGGTTACTTACTACGTGGAATGGAAACATTTCAAACAGCACAGTATTTAGACTTCGTAAATATCATGTCGTACGACTTGCACGGTGCGTGGAATGATCATGTTGGTCACAATGCGCCGCTTTACGATACGGGGAAAGACACAGAGCTTAAGGTTTGGAATGTCTACGGCACTAAAGAGTTCGGTGGCATTGGTTATTTGAACACAGATTGGGCGGTGAACTATTTCCGTGGTGCGCTGCCTGCTGGCCGCATCAATATTGGTATTCCGTACTATACCCGTGGATTCAAAGATGTGCGTGGTGGTGACAATGGCCTTTGGGGTCGCGCACCACTGCCAAATCAAAGCAACTGCCCGAAAGGCACTGGAATTGGCGAAAAGAACAAGTGTGGTAACGGCGCAATTGGTATCGACAACCTATGGCATGACGTTGAAAATGGTCAAGAAGTTGCCGCAGGATCGAACCCACTTTGGCATGCTAAAAACCTTGAACACGGTATCAATCCAAGCTACCTAGAAGTATATGGCTTAACGCCTGATACAGATGCCGATGATGTACTGCGCGGTGACTATGTGCGTCATTACGATGACGTAGCCGTAGCGCCTTGGTTGTATAACGCCGAGAAAAAAGTATTCCTTTCAATGGAAGACACCGAGTCAATGAAAACCAAATTAGACTACGTTGTTGATAAAGGTCTGGGCGGTGTCATGTTCTGGGAGCTTGCTGGTGACTTTGATTATCACGCTGATAAAGGCGAGTACTTCATGGGCTCGACAATGACAGCGCTAGCATATAACACCTTTAACCAAAGTGGTGTGGCCTATGACAATCATGTTGGCGATGGCACATTTACTACGCCAAGCGAAGCGGTTGATATCGCGTTTGAAGCGAAAGACTTCCCTGTGGGTGACCAAAACTACCCAATTCGTCCAACATTTGCTTTTACCAACAACTCAGAAATTGATCTAACTGGCGCAACGATTACGTTCAACGTTCCAACGTCAACTTCAGCAATCTTCAAATCAAATTGGAATGCACGTAAAAAGCTTGGCATGCGCGTAGAGCATGATGCCTCTAACTCTGCGGGGAATAACATTGGTGGTTTTGAAAATGAATTCCATCGTTTTTCAATTACCTTCAAAAATGAGTGGGGCGGTCAGCTTGAATCCTTTGCGCCGGGCGAAACCATCAATGCACAAGTGATGTACTACATGCCTATCACAGGTCCTGTGAACTTTACTATCGAAAAAGACGGCAAACAGTACGCATTTGCCTCTGAATACCCTGAATTACCAGTCGCTAAAAAACACATACCAAATCCAGGTGATGGCGACAAAAACCCGCCAAATGGTCAGCAGTGTGAAGGTGTGAAAATTGAAAACATCAACACGTATCCAAATTGGCCACGCACTAACTGGGCTGGCGATCCGAGCCATGCTGTCGGCGGTGACATGATGATCCACAACGGCGCTGTTTATAAAGCTAAGTGGTGGACAAATGGTACACCAAGTAACGGCGGTGCTTGGCAAAAGGTGTGCAGTCTGTAACGAACACTTTTATTCCCAATCAGAGTGATCTGCGGATCACTCTTACAATCAATAAATGAGAAAACTATGAGACAACAAGTAACCTTATGCGCGCTGGGCGTAGCCTTAGGTGTGGGCGTTATCGGTAAAGTGAATGCACACGGCTATATGGACTTTCCCAAAGCTAGGCAGGCAATCTGTCACAAGCAAGGTGGATTTTGGTGGCCAAAAGATGGCTCAAAAATCCCGAATGCCGCATGTCGCGCCGCATATTTAAAATCTGAGCATGTGCAGTTTATTCAAAAGCATGAGTTCGCAACCAATACAGCAGACTTTCGTATCCAAACGGCGGTAGAGGCTAACATTCCTGATGGCACCTTGTGTGGTGCGGGTGATAGCCAAAAAGCGGGAATGAATATTCCATCTACTGAGTGGCAGACAACAGAGATCACGCCAAATGCTCAGGGCAAAGTGAAAATCCGTTATCGCGCAACGACGCCCCATAACCCCAGCTTTTGGCAGTTCTACTTAACTAAGCCGGGCACTGAATTTAAGCAAAAGGCGCTTGCTTGGAGTGACTTAGAGCTAGTTCAAGAGCACGGAAACATTGCGTTTTTCATGGCGCCAGATGGTAAGCGTTATTACGAAATGGAAGTGGCAATCCCAGAAAAGTTTGCAGGTGACGCGATTCTGTATAGCCGCTGGCAGCGCGACGATGTAGTAGGTGAAGGGTTTTACAATTGTAGTGACGTGACCATAGTACGCAGTACAGATCCAACACCAACGCCAGACACATGGTATCCAGTAGCGTACTTTGTAAAACAGGGCCAAGAGGCAACTGCTGGCGATACAATATGGGCTCGAGTGTTTAACGGCGATGGAAATGAACTCATTCAAGAGCGCTTCGACGTCACAGAGGCCAATGCAAATCAGTGGCAAGCACAGTTTGCGTCTAACCTGACGACGCAGTTTGCCGATATTATTCGCATTGGTGTGAAAGATAATACGGGCAACATTGTATTTAATCCAAACGCAGCCTCCAGTAATCAGGTGTTTTTATCTGATAAATCATATAGCTACAACCTATCGGTGATCTCAAAGCCGAAAAATACAGCGCCTACGGTACATACACCTGCGCCAATCACGATAGATGAGGGGCAGAGCAAGCATTTGCATGTCCATGCATTCGATGACGAGCAGCCAACACTCGACTTTGATTGGCAGTTACCAAGTGCATTGAGCTTCACAGGCTCTGGTTCAACCATCACGATCACTGCACCACAAGTGGACGCTGACACACGCTTTGACGGCAAAGTGACCGTGTCAGATGGCAGTTTAAGCAAAACAGTACCACTGGTTGTGAATGTTAAAAACATCGATACCGATCCGGGGACGCCAGACAAACCGACAGACGATACTTGGCAGCCAAGCAAAATCTACACAGCTGGCGACACCGTGGTTTATCAAGGCAAAACATATCGTGCCAAGTGGTGGGTTCGCGGCCAGCTACCAACTTCAAGCCATGCGTGGGAACTAGTACCAAGCGGCGATGATACGGACTCAGACAATGCATCATGGCAATCATCCAAAGCCTATCGCGGCGGCGAAATTGTGACCTTTAACGGTGAGCGATATCAAGCCCGTTGGTGGACTCGTAACCAACAACCAGACCAACATTCTGTTTGGAAAAAACTATAAATACATCAAAGAGGTAATTCGAAATGTTTAAATTCTTAACCACAGCAGCAGCCGTTGGCGCTGCCCTTGCGAGTGCTACAGCTGTTGCTGCGCCTTCAACACCAAGCATTAACTGGAAGCCACAAAACTACTCATTTGTTGATGTAAATATCTACGGCCGCGGATCATACAAGCAACTTATACAAGCTAAGGATGTGGTCGATATTCAAATTGAATGGAACGCGTGGTCTGGCAAAGGTGGGAATAGCTACAAAGTGTATTTTGACAACAAAGTTGTCAACGAAGGCACATTAGCTGAGGGCACGACGGGCGGGACTATCCATTTCCCTTATCACAAGTCGGGACGTCATGAACTGAGAATCGCGCTTTGTGATGCATCTGGTTGTTCAATGTCTGCGTCAAAGCCCATTGTGATTGCCGATACAGACGGTGGTCACTTAGAGCCACTTAAACTGAATGTGAATCCAAACAATAAAAAGTTCGATACCGATCCAAACACGGTTGTCGGGGCTTATTTTGTTGAATGGGGTATTTATGGGCGTAAGTTTGATGTCACGCAAATTCCTGCGGATAACTTGACCCACTTACTTTATGGATTTATTCCAGTATGTGGTCCAAATGACTCGCTGGCGGAAATCGAAAATGGCAATAGCTTGAGAGCGCTTAAGTTAGCCTGTGGTAGCTCAAAAGACTACGAGGTGGTGATCCATGACCCTTGGGCTGCGGTGCAAAAAGCACTACCGGGGATCAGTTCTAAAGATCCAATTCGTGGTACATATGCACAGCTAATGGCATTGAAGCAGCGCAACCCAGACCTGAAAATTTTACCTTCTGTGGGCGGTTGGACATTGTCTGATCCATTCTTTGATTTTGATGTGAAAGCAAACCGCGACACCTTTGTGAACTCGATGCGTGAATTCCTCAAAACATGGAAATTCTACGACGGTATCGACATTGACTGGGAATTCCCTGGCGGTGATGGTGCGAATCCAGACTTAGGTTCAGACAAAGATGGTGAAGTTTATATCATCCTCATGAAAGAGCTTCGAGAGATGCTTGATGAACTTGAAGTTGAGATGGGACGTGAGTTTGAACTGACTTCTGCGATTGGTACAGGCTACGACAAAATTGAAGACGTGGATTACCAGCAAGCAGCGCAATACATGGATTACATTTTTGCCATGACTTACGACTTTGCAGGTGGTTGGAACAACGTGACTGGGCACCAAACGGCGATTTATTGTGGTTCACACATGTCCGCGGATGAGTGCAACGGTACGGGCGTTGATGATAAAGGTGAAGCGAGAAAGGGCCCAGCGTATACGCTAGATAACGCCATTAAACTGCTCTTGGCGCAAGGGGTACCAAGCGAAAAACTAGTAGTCGGTACAGCTATGTATGGCCGAGGTTGGGAAGGTGTTTACCCGCAAAATGCGCAAATTGCAGATAACCCAATGACGGCACCCGCCAATGGTAAATTACGTGGTTCAACGTCTCAAGGTGTTTGGGAAGCAGGCGTTATCGATTACAAGGGACTCAAAGCGCACATGATTGGTCATGATGAGCAAGGTATTAACGGTTTTGAAGTAGGGTACGATGAACAAGCTGAAGCTGCATATGTTTGGAATCGCCAAAAGGGTACCTTGGTTACCTATGACAGCCCTCGCTCTGTGCGCGCAAAAGGTCGCTATGTACGTGAGCATAACTTAGCAGGTCTATTCGCGTGGGAAATTGATGCAGACAATGGCGACATCTTAAATGCAATGCACGAAGGGCTTGCTGGCAAGGTGACTAATCCAACACCTGTTGATAAAGCGCCAGTTGTGTCATTAACCAGCCAGATTACGTTAAATGCAGGTGATATTCACGTATTGACTGCACAGGCGACAGATCCAGAAGGAAAAGTACTTACTTTTTCTTGGCAAGGTGACGCAGCACTTAACCTGCAAAGTGAGAATGACAGCGTTATCGTCACAGCACCTAGCGTGACAAATGACTCTGTATTTACAGTAAACCTAGCTGTAAGTGATGGTGCAAACACTGTTAACCGTACGGTTAAAGTGATTGTCAAAGCACCCGTTGTAGAAAACAAGGCGCCAGTCGTTGGCACGATTTCAGCGATTACATTGGATGAAAATACCAGTAAATCAGTAAGCGTATCGGCAACCGATCCGGAAGGAAAAGCATTGAGCTTTGCATGGCAGTTACCGGGCCACACTATTGTGGGAACAGGCAATGAAGTGACTTTAAAAGCTGGCGAAGTATCAAAAACTGAAACAATTACAGGCACAGTGGTTGTGTCTGATGGCGAGCACAGTGTCACGCGTCAGTTCAATGTGACCGTTAAAAATGTCGAAACTGATCCTGAGCCAACGCCGGGCGACGGCAAAACAACTTGGGATGCCAACAAGGTCTACACAGGTGGCAATACAGTTTGGTACAAAGGTGTTCAATACAAAGCGCGTTGGTGGACCCGAGGTGCCGTGCCAAGTAATGGCGGTGTATGGGCGGAGATCATTCCAGACGATGGCAAAGTGCGCGATTGGCGCAGTGACTTAGTGTATACCGGTGGAGATAAAGTGGTTCACAACGGTGAAACCTATCAAGCTCGCTGGTGGACACGCGGCCAAGTTCCTAGCAGCAACTCAGTATGGCGCAAGCTGTAACGGGTTAATCAACTGAGTTAATTCTAACCGAGTTAATTCTAACCGAGTTAATTCTAACCGAGTTAATTCTAACCGAGTTAATTCTAACCGAGTTAGTTCTAACCGAGTTCATTCAGGTGCATGGATGCACCTTCTTACTATAACAACAAGTACAGAGTATAAATCCATGTTTAAAGCTAAAAAAGTCGCGCTACTGGTCGCGGCAAGTGTTGGTGTATTTTCAACCGCTGCTGCATTTGCCAGTGAGCCAGTGAGCCTGCACAATAATGAACAATTAAAAGCGAGCATCAAGTCTCAGTTGTCACAGCATCAAAGCTTCTTCAGAGCAAGCTCTACAGATCAGCAAAGTGAGCTTGAGTTTGTAACCCATCATAAAACGCAAGATGGACGTCATATGCGACGCAGTCAGTATTATAAGGGGGTGCGTGTTTATGGGGGGGAAATAGTCACCCATCATGATGAACAAAACTTCTTAAGTGTGTGGTTTCAACCTGAAGGGGAGATCACTTCTATCAGCGGCTCAGTCGTTCCAAATTTGTCATTGCCGACCGTCAAAGCGAGTATTACTGACAAACAAGCCATTGAGTTTGCAAAAGAGCAAATCGCTGAGTTACTTGCGACGTCAGATGAACAGGTAGAGCTGGTGATTTACCCTCATGAAAGGACAGCAAAACTCGCTTATCTCGTCACAGTGTTTGCAGAGACAGAACATGCGCCGAGCCGACCTGAATTTGCAATCGATGCTCACACCGGTGAAGTATTATCACGAATTGAAACCCTTAATCACTCTAAAATAGGCATGGGCCCGGGCGGCAACGAAAAAATCGGCAAGCATTACTACGGTGAAGACATGCCCAAGTTTCACGCCACAGATTTAGGTAATGGCACGTGTGAAATGTCCGATACAGATATTCGTGTGATCGATATGGAGCACGGTACGACCAATACCGAGACGTATCAATTCCCCTGTTATGAGAACACCCATAAGCATGTAAATGGCGCGTACTCACCGCTAAATGACGCGATTTTCTATGGTCAAGCAACTATAGATATGTTTAACGATTGGTTTGATAGCCGCGCATTATCAGGCGATCTTGTGATGCGTATTCACTATCGGAAAGACTATTTAAATGCATTTTGGAATGGTAAAGAAGTTACGTTTGGTGATGGCGATTTGGACAACTATGGAGTATATCCATTTACGTCTTTGGGTGTGGTTGCCCATGAAATCGGTCATGGTGTGACGCACCAAAACTCAAAACTGGTCTATAGCAATATGTCTGGTGGCGTGAATGAATCATTCTCAGATATGACTTCTGAAGCACTTGAGTGTTTTATGAACCAAAAACCAGATGGGACGTGTGAAGTCGACTGGCTGATCGGCGCCAGTATCTTTAAAAATAGAACGGCGCTACGATACATGGAAAACCCAGAGCGGGATGGCAAGTCTATCGGCCATGCCAGCAAATTTGAACTCGGCATGGGTGTTCACCACAGCTCTGGGGTCTTTAACCGCGCTTTTTACCTGCTTGCAAACAGCGAAGGTTGGGGTGTAAAAAAAGCCTATGAAGTAATGCTACACGCAAACAAAAACTTCTGGGTTTACAATGGCAACTTTGAATCTCTGGCGTGCGGTGTCACAGGTGCTGCTGCGGACTTGGGATACGATACCAAAGCGGTTGGTGACGCATTTAAAGCCGTTGGTGTATTCGCTTGTACAGAAAACAAAGCACCCACCATTTCAATCACCAGCCCAGATAGTAATGGCCGATATAAAATCGGCAGTAACATTATGCTTAAAGCCAATGCTGATGATGAGTATGGAGCGGTAGAAAAAGTAGAGTTCTTCGTTAACGGCACGCTGCACAATACTGATCTAGAAGCGCCATATGAGAGTGACTTTAGTAGTGATAAAACAGGGCTGTATACGGTAACTGCCCGTGTAACGGACAACGAAGGTTTGTCTGCGGATGCCGCGCCGGTGTCATTTAACTTGATTGACCCGAGCCAATGCCAAACTGCACCGTGGCAAGGTGGCAAAGTGTATACCCAAGGTAATAAAGTCGCTTTCGAAGGCTTTGAATACGAGGCTAAATGGTGGAACCGAGATCAAAGCCCTGCGAGCAACTCAGGCTCTTGGGGCGTTTGGAAAAAAGGGCTAGAGTGTGGTGGAGCGGCCGAACAGCCAAATAAAGCACCAAGCTTGAGCATTTCTGCGCCTGCTAGCAATGTGTCTATTGAGTTAGGCGAGTCTGTTTTGGTGCGGTTTGCGGCAAACGATACAGATGGCGAAATCACCAAGGTTGCAGTACGTGTTAATGGTCAATCGTTAACTGAACTTACGCGTGCGCCTTATGCCTTTAATTACCAACCATTGGAAGTAGGTGTATATAAACTGAGTGCAGTTGCATATGACAACGATAATGCACAATCTGCTGAAGTTAGCCGCACCGTTACAGTGACACAAACACAGCCAGAGCCAACCCCAGAGGCGCCGAGTGTTAGGTTAACAACCCCTGCAAACGGCAGCACGTATAATGTGGGAGAGCACATAGCGCTGTCAGTAGTGGCAAGTGATAAAGATAATGACTTGAAACAGGTTGCTTATTTTATCAATGGCAAACAAGTCGCGGTATCAAGCGTGGCACCATACAGTGCAAACTTTAAAGCAACGTTAGCTGGTAGTTATAGTGTATTTGCTGTGGCGTCAGATGCACAGGGTTTGAGCACACAGTCAACAACCAATCGCTTTAAAGTGAATACCAGTAAACCAAGTTGTGATGTACCAGCGTGGCAGGCAAGCAGCGTATATACCTCTGGTAAGCAAGCCAGTTTAGATGGGCAGTTATACCAAGCTAAGTGGTGGACACGTAATCAAAACCCAGCGCAATACTCTAGCCGTTGGGCGGTTTGGAAACATTTAGGTGAGTGTAAATAATTTCCTCTTGAAATAAACCAAAGAGCCAGCTTGCTGGCTCTTTTTTGTTATTCAATGAAAGGCGGCTGACCAATTAGACTGCTCTTTACTTTAAGTCTACGTGTTTATCGCTTGGTTATTTAGTGGTTGATCTGGTGTTTAACTTTTTAATTATGTTTGCGCGATGGATAAGTACTTTCAAGTAGTTAACTGTCAAAGTGGGGAGGGATAAGCGCTGTAATTACAGCGCTATGATCTCTATTGTAAGGGCTCAAAATGAGGTTGCAATTTGACACTTCTGGCCAGTGCAAGTCACGTTACTATCAATAATTAAGGTCTCAAGTAAGTTATTATTACTTACATCAATGTGTGACAGTTCATTATTGAATATTTGTAGTGTATTAATCTTCAATAGCTTTGAAATGTCAATCGTATTTAAATTGTTATTATAGATATTTAAAGTTTCTAACTCGATATTGTTGGAAAGGTCAATCTCAGCTAACTTGTTCTCATTAACTTGTAGATAATTTAACGAGTCATGAATACTTAAATCTAGTTTTTCTAGTCTGTTCTGTGAAATATTTAGGTTCACCAGCTTAGAGTTGTTACTTAAATCAATATGGGATATTTCATTGTATTGCAAATTTAGTCCTACCAGCTCCTTAAAATGCGTTGCATTGAATTCAGTAAGCCCTAAATACGAAGCTCCCAAATATTGCAAATTAACCATTTCACTTAAATCAAAAGTGCTAAGGTGAGTATTAGAAATACTTAAAGTTGATATTTCAATTGGGTTAGGCAGTACAAGTTCACTAATTGGGTTAGCGTCAACAGATAACGCATTTAGCCCAAAACCCTCTGGGACCAATAATCGAGTAATTGAATTATCATTAAGAATGACCTCTTGCGCAGAGCTCACAGGAGATAAATCTATTGTACTTAGCTGATTCGAACTCAAGTGCATACGGCCTAATTTTGCATCTGTTGGTAGTATTATCTCACTAATTAAATTGTCACTTAAGTATAAAAGAAATAAGTCTTTGTGAGCACTAAGGTCTAAAGTAGAAATGAGATTTCTTCTCAGATCTAATTGATAAAGCAAAGTGTTATCCGCAATATTAATATTCTCAATTCTATTGTCATATACTGACAAAGACTCCAATTTCTTCAGGCTAGAGGTGTTTATTGAAGAAATTTGGTTTGAGTCAACCTGAATATAATCCATTTCTGGGTTATTACTAAAATCCAATGAAGTTAGATTACAACTAATTGCATGAAAACTCTCTAAATTAACAAGTTCCTTTAAATCAATTTCACTGATTGGGTTGTAACTAATGTCCAGATTTACTAATTCAGTATTATTACTCAACTGAAGTGATGATATATGGTTGTTATTTATATATAGCTTGCTTAACTTTTTATTTTTACTGACATCCAGCTCAATTAGGTTATTACCCATCACTGAAAGATGTTCTAGGTTATAAAAATGCTCTATTTGACCAGCAAGACTACTTAGTTCTTTATGATCACATTGAAGTTCAATTACTTCATCAGCATAGGTATATTTTTCAGGTATGCAGTTTTTCAAGGTTTGTGAAATGAGTAACTCACTGACTTTATGACTAACAACAAACTGTGCTTCAATCGCACAACTTTGTGTGACAGGAGAGATTGTGTATGTATTTTTCGCCTGATCCCAATGTCCAGAGCAACCCTCTATATATTTTAGTCGAGAACCCGATGCTGCTTTAACTTCCAATGTTAATGGCTCTCCTTGAGCTGCTTTTATTTCTCCACCTGGCGTCAATTCTCCATCACCGGTTACATTGACTGAAATATTGTGTCGTATCTTTTCCGCTATTGGCGTGATGGAACATGCCGATGAAATTGGGTCAGTCGTAAACTTAAATCCCTCTAAACTCCCTGGACACCCCTCTACACCTTTTAAAACATAATTTGGGTTTATTGTGATCTCAAAAACTTTCTGCTCACCATGCTCTGTTAAGGTCATTGCGGGAATAATGTTGGCGCCCTCATTACTTATTGAGGTCAACTCATACTCATTGACAGCAAAATTAACGTCGATTTGACAAGCCGCCTTTAAATTCGACACCTTAAATTCAGTCCCTTCCAGTTGCCCTGAACACCCATTGATAGATTCAACTCGATGACCTTCACCGGGGGCGATGCTAAAACGCGCAGAGCCACCTTGCTGTAATTCAATCGCCGCTGGCGTAATAGCTCCATTTCCTTGCACACTAGTTGAAACTTTAACTACTTGCTGATTGTTTTGTGAGGAATTGGATTGTGTATCACCACCGCCTCCTCCGCAGCCACTCACAAATAAAGAAATAAACACAGCAAGTGGATATGCTTTTGTAAAACTCATCATTGTCTTTCACAGCTCCAAATATACAGAAGTAGTTAAAACCTTTAAAATCAAAAGGTTATCGGTGTTGTTGTTCAGGTTTTTGGGATTATACAGGATCGTATGAGCAAAGTCTTGATAAACATAAAATAACCAGAAGGCTGGTTCTTTGAGCAGATTCAGTGGGAAGTTATTTACATGAGCTGGTGATTGCACCTGTTGCATGATCACCTTTTTATATTCTAGATATACACAGACAATCACAGATATTGCGCCTCTATTTGAAGTTGCACTGCGGCAAATTGCAGTAACGAAGCTATAGCCATTAATGCAAGTATCAAGGGTTAAGATAAACAGTAAGTAAGAAAGAAAATTGATTAATTAACTGATTACATATTCAGCATGATTATTAATATATGCATATAAAGAAGGCGGTAATCCTTAAACGTTATGTTAATTAACTTATTTTTTGATTGTTTTTTGATCTCAACTTGTTAATTTGTTGAGTTTAATTTGTTTCAATGTATTATTGCTGCAAATTCGTACCTATTGTTACTATAAGGATTAGTAAGATGTATTTTAGGCAAATGGATGGTAGTCAAGCTGTACTATCAAATTCAATCTCTCAAATAAAAACTAAAGGGCTTTCACTGCTAGCCGCTGTGCTTATTTCCGGTTGCGGCGGAGGTGGGGGAGATGGAAGTAAAGGGGGCAACGATGCGAGTAATCGTACCAACCAAAACAGTGTTCCTGTGGCTGTTGTTGAAGATATTACGATAACAACAGTTTCAGAATTTGGTGTGATTACCCCTGAGCAAGCCACAGTAAAAGAAGGGAGTTCTGCGACCTTCAGTATTCGGCCAAATGAAGGTTATCATATTACTTCAGTGAGTGGTTGCCCGGGGGAACTGACGGAGTTCACCTATACGGCTTCAAGTATCACCGCTTCATGTGAAATTCAGGTTATGTATGCTTTGAAAGAGTATGAAGTGACAGCGCAAGCCGGTTTGGGTGGTCAGGTCACCCCTGAAAACGCCAAGGTTAAACATGGTGAAGAGCACGTCTTTAGTCTAACACCTGATGAAGGTTATGAAATTGATGTGGTTGAAGGGTGTAATGGTGTCCTTAAAGGTCAAGAGTACATTGTGTCTTCACTAACTGAAACATGTGGCATATCCGCAAGCTTTAAACTAAAGCAATATGAAATCACGGTAAATATAGCCGGTGAAGGTAAAGTTAGCTCTGGCGGGATTGAGCAAGATGAAGCGCAAGGCGTGTTTATGGGTAGTCATGGGCAATCACTTAGCTTGAACATCTTACCCGAGGAAGGTCACAGAGTTAAAAGCATTTCAGGGTGTTCAGGAGAATGGGATTTAGAGTCGGGTGCCTACCATTTAAACAATATAACAGCAGTTTGTGATGTAGAAGTGGAATTTACCCGGGGGCAGTTAATTTCCGAGTTGGATATTGATCAGCAGCTGAAGAAATGTATATTAGAGACAACTGATAAAATATACACTGATGAGGTCACAGAGCTTATCTGCGAAGATAAAGGAATTAAATCAATTTCTGGAATAGAGAGTTTATTTAATATCGAAGTTCTTAATTTAGATAATAACAAAGTTGAGTCAGTTGTAGCTATTGGTGGTCTCTTAAATATAAAAGTTTTAAATTTAGCATCCAATGATATTAAAAAAGTTGATTTTAGTAATAATGTTAACCTAAAAGAACTCAATGTAATGTTTAATTACATTGAAGAGCTCAATTTAAATAAAAATAAAGATATAGAGGAGGTATATGCATCATTTAACCTGATAAAGGAGTTTAACTTTAACGGTGGGGAAAAGTTGAAAATTCTTCGATTGGATTATAATGAATTGAAAAGTTTGTATTTTCCTGAAGGATTGAAAGCGCTTTCTTTAGGCGGAGCTAAATTTAAAGCCTTAGACTTTTCAAAATTACATGATTTAGAATCTCTTGATTTATCAAGCAGCTCTATAGATACAAGTGATTTGAGTTCGTTAAAAAGTATCAAAACTCTGATTCTTAATCATACTGGCTTTAAAGGGCAGGTATCTCACCTTTCAACGTTGGAAAAGTTGTATCTTTCTAGTAATGGTATTGAATATATTGATCTTACTAATTTAAACAAACTAGTCACTTTGGTTCTCAGAAGAAACCGATTAAAGAGTATTATCCTTCCTGATGCTGAAGGGCTAAAGAGATTGGAGCTTGCTTATAATGATATTCAATCTATTGATTTATCAGATTTTTCAAATCTAGAGATGTTGGACTTAGCTGGCAACCCCTTAACAAATGTGGATTTACAGCCATTAGAAAACCTAAACATATTGTCATTAAACTATACTAATATATCCGATGTTGACGTATCTAATCTTGATGAGTTGGAAATTTTGGATGTTTCAGGCCTTTCGATTAATAAAATGGATTTTTCAAATAATAAAAAATTAATTTCACTTAATGTTTCTGACAATGTACTACGTGAGGTTGATGTTTCCAATAATGAAATGCTTAAATATTTTTACGCCGCAAGTAATTACATAGACAAAATCGACCTGTCAAATAATAAAATGTTAGAACGTCTCTCTGTTGATGGAAACCCCCTGACAGAGATAGACTTAACTAACAATAATGAAATAGTTTCATTAGATTTATATCTCTGTGATTTTGATAAGATTGATGTTTCGAACCTTTCGGAACTTGAGACTTTAAATGCATGGGGTAATGATATAGTTGATGTTGATTTAACTAATAATGCCAAGTTGGAGTATGTTTATTTAAGTTATAATGATATTGCTAACTTGAATTTGCAGAACAATGTCAATTTGAAAGTTTTAGGACTTAGTGGTAACGCTATCAGTAGTATTGATTTAAGTATGAATGAGAAGCTGCATCATTTAAGACTGATAGATAATAATTTAAGACAGCTGGATATATCTAATCAACCACTATTGCAAAATCTCGACATAAGAGAAAACGCGTTAACTGATATTGATGTTAGCAATAATCCTTTATTAGAAGAACTGCTCATTGACCCTGACGTTGAATGTACAGGGGAAAAGTGTGAAATTGCCTCTAACTAAACAATATTTTTAGTAGTTAACAGGCGCTGATCTTACAGCGCCTTTTCCCACATCATCTCTATTGAACCTTTACGAAACTGCTTTAGCAACCACTGTCCAGTTAGCACCAGCATCGATAAAATGATAATGCCAAACGCGCCAATCAAGTGAAATGGCAAGGTGTTCACGTGTGCAAAACCATAAAACAGAACAATATACATACGGTTGTTTGCTTTAATTTCATGGCCAGCGACATACGCAATTGCGTGCGAGATCCCGTCAAGGTAATAATACTCCTATCTCTTGTTGTGCAGCGATGGGTGGCTATGACTGGGTGATGGCAAGTAATATGACAGTTTATTGAAATTGTATGAATATTAGACTTTTGTCTAGTGCCTATTTGCTCAAAATAGAGACAGACTGACTGTTGCTAATAATGGTTCAACACAGTAAAGGAAATAATGATGAAACTTCAATTTAATAAAAAGAACGTTAAAAACTTATCAGCGAGTGCAAGCTCACTGAACGAGAACAAAACTCGTCAAATCGCTGGTGGTATTTCAGCAATGGGCTGCGGTCCAATCTCAGATCCAAACTACTCGTGCCCAGTTTCTGTTAATGGTTATAAGTGTTAATAACTTGAAGCGTTGTGTAATAGTAAAACAGGACCTGTTTTAACAGGTCCTAATAGGCGTTTTTGTGCAGATCTGTACGCACGAGTGTATTTATTGTTTTGACAGTGTTTTAATTTGGCTTTCCAACCACGTTCTCATCCTTAGGTTGTCTGGCTTTGTTATCTTTAGGGCATCGCGATATAACGAGACGGCTTCTTCGGTATTTTCTTGACGCGCTTTACTTACCCCAAGCCCTGCGACTGCGGAGGCTGAGTTTGGAGACTGAGCTATCCAGTAATTAAATAATTCGTCGGCGTCTTTGTAGCGTCCTTGGCCTTGTAACCTTTGTGCTGAAGAGCGAATACAGGCTGCATTACTGGTTAAGTTCAAATTAGGGTAAACCGTAAAGCCAACTTGTCTACTAAGCAATTCATAGTACTCCAAAATACGTTTTAAGGTGTTGTCACCTTGTTGCTCAAGCTCAATAAACTTTTTCCCGATATCCCAATCTTTACGTGGAAAAACAAGGTCAATGGCACTGAGTAAACCCGGTATTATCATTGGGTAGTGGCCAAAGTTATCGATATGCTCGACCCTTACTTTAAATGTTTTTGAATAGGGTGCCAGCGCCTCTTGTAGTTTTTTACTGAGTGTATAGCGAACTGGGTTTTCTTCAGCTTCTCTTTTGGCTGATGCGACATATAAATAACCCTTGCGGTGCGGGTTTTTGGCAAGGCTTTTGACGATTGCATCAATCATTGACGTATCTGGTGTATAGCCTTGGCCTATCACATCGGTTGCGGCAAACAAAAAATGGGCATTAAATAAATCAGGGGCCGCGATCAAAGTATGTAAACCAAATGCCGCAGTTGGGGATGCGCCCACAAAGATACGGAAGTCGTTGACGCGATATTGGCTTTTTAAAAATGGCAAAAGCTCTTTTTGCAGGTAGTTAATCATACTTTGCGAATGCCCTTTGGCAAAACCGGCTATCCGCTCGGTTTTGTCACCTTGCCAGCCACTTTGACTTATATAGAGCTCAGGTCCCCATGCAAAGCGATCGTGAGAGTGTATAGACACGACAATGGCTTTTGGCATTGACGCGGTATTGCCGAGATGATTTACCACGCCATGGGTCGTCTCGGATAGTAGCCAACCGTCGAGTGTCACTATCAGTGGATAGGTGCGCTGCGACGTGGTGATGTGGTAATCCGATGGTAAGTACAGGTCAAAACTGGGAGTTTGCTCAATATATTGAGATGCAATCGACAGTGTTTTACCTTTAACGAGCGGTTTTTTACTGAGCGGCTGCTCGGTTGCCTGTGCTGTAACTACCCCTAAAATTAGCAAAATGTAACACAAAAATTGCATGTTACGCTCCTTGATTGTTATTGTGATAAAAGAGTGTGCTAGTTTGCCAAATCGAGTATATAAGACATGAAATCTACCTGAAGTTTTGTTGATATCTTCATGAAGTTATTGCTTATTTATGGTTTACTATGGATGTAGCGAGTAAAAGATAAATATAAATTGGACCGATAAACGTGCAGCAAATAATGATAATAAACGAGCGGTCAATCGATACCTCTAGGAACCAGATCACCTATCAAGATCATCATCTCATTTTGCCACCCAAGGTCATCGCTGTTTTGTCCTGTTTGGCTAAACGGCAAGGTCAAGTAGTGAGTCATGATGAAATGGTTGATGAAGTATGGAAACATGTCGTCGTATCATCAAACTCATTGCAGCGTGCTATAGCAGAGCTGAGAAAAGCACTTGGCGATGACGGCAAGTCTCAGTCCATAATCAAAACGCACTCTAAGCAAGGGTATAGCCTTGAAGTGCCAGTTTTATGGTGCGATAGGCAAACCCAATCCACAGATGTGGCACACAGACATGCAAAGAAAGCCACAAAGCCTGAGCTTTTACTGGTGTTCGCATGCATTATGATCAGTCTTATAGGCGTGTTTTATTTTGCAAAGCAGCAAGAGGAGGCAGCAGAGTTTACCCAGCTTACTTCTTTGACTGCCAGTGATGTACAAGAAGGCGCGGGGCTCTTTTCACCTGATGGTAAATACTTAGTATTTTACCGTCACTTGGAAAGTTGCAAGAGTGAGCTGTGGGCAAAAGATCTTGCAAATGAGCAATCAATTAAGCTCACACTTAGCGGCGCTAAATTTTCGGGGTTCACGTTTTCACCAGATGGAAAAAAGCTGGGCTTTTTGCAAAACCGAGCATGTGAGAAGGTGTCCATTGAATACGATGACACGGTCGAAAACTGCTGGGATTTGGTGGCAATCGACTTTGCTGAAGCCTTGAAAAAACCACAAACGCCACATGCACTAAAAGCATGTAAGTCGACCAGGATGTATCATCCGCAGTGGTTAACTTCAGATTCATTTGCCACACTTGATATGCAAAACAACCTCTTACGTGTTGCGATACATAATACAAGCAACCACCAAGTTGACACCCTCTTTGAAGATAAAAATTTACATTTATATGTTTTAAGGTATTCAGCCACTCATCAATTGTTGGCTGTGATAGGGCTTGATAAAGAAGGTGGGCAAGTATTGAGTTTGCTAAAACCTTCTGGTGAGCTCGTTGCGCAAAATATCATAGATTTTCCCTCGTCATTTGATAGCCGTACTCGCATTTATCCCAATTTTGACCCTGATTCGCAAAGGTTGCTTTATGGTAGTGGCAAAGCTTTGTTTGAACTGAGTTTTGATGGCAGTGTAAAACCTATCATCTTACCCCTGCATCAAGATATTTATAGTATTAACGTCCATCCACGCACCAATGCTATCGTGGGAACTTATGGTACCTACGATTCAGATTTAGTCTCTGCATCTTTTGAGCATGAGCAGGTCTCAAATGTGTTTACCTCTCAAAGTCGTTCTACTAGGCGAGAGCATGGCGGTCAGTTTAGCCCAGATGAAAAATACTTGGCGTTTATTTCAGCGCGCAATGGCAGTGATCAAGTATGGTTATCTGGTGGTACACAACCAAAACGCATTACGCAATTTAAAGGTCCTGAGCGGGTACTCGCGCTTCAGTGGTTACAAACCAGTAAAGGTATAATTATCGCGACTAACCAAGCGCTTTATCAGTACGATTTAAGTAGCCAGCGCAGGGTTTTAGTGTCTGATAAAAACATCGAAGGTTTGTATCGTTCTAAACTCTTCACTCATAGTTTCTTTGCGTATCAGGAGCACGGAGAAACACATCTCGCTACAATATCCTTTGAAGGAAAGTTCGAGGTTTTACTTAAAACAGCGGTTCGAGATGCAGTGTTGCTAAAGCCCCAATCGTTGATTTATCAGGATCTGAAAGGCCATTTTTGGCGTGTAGAGCAGGGGCAAGTAGTGGCCTTATCGGTACTAAACCAACATGCTCATAAAGCTCAGTTTATTGAACGCGACGGCTTTTTATATGGACTTTCAAGCGCTAATTGGCTTTGGCGTTACGATATTGAACACGCGCGCTACCAGCAGCTTAAAAAGCTTGATGCGAATATATTATCTATTGCTGATGTTGGTGACTCACAATTGCTGTTTGAAAAGCTAATATCACAACAAAAAGAGATAGTGATGATTGAATAATTTATAGCGCAGCAAGCTATGTAAGCGTGGGGTACTCTGCCAAAGATCAGCCCTGCTTAATACCTGCTATTAAAAACCCAAGCGGCTTGTCAATATCATCAATTTTCAGTGTGTTACCTTTGTCGCAGCTCATAGCGAGTGAGAACCCGTGGAGGTAGTCTACTAACAGATGCAAAAAAACTTCAGACTGGCTGCGTTCTAGTTTTAATACGTTGATAATTTGCTCAAACCGGCCAATAAAGACTTCTGCTGGACTGTCAGATTTCATGCTCAGTAAAGTGTGTAATAGTCCGTCATATTGACTTAGCGTCGCAAGATAGCTTTTGCACAGAGCGCTGAGTTCCTGTTGCCAATCTCCAGTGTTTTGTGGTGTATAAATATCTTCAATTAGTGAGGTGGTAATGGCCTCTAGCATGGCATCTTTGTTTTTAAAGTAATGGTAAATCGCCATCGCATCGACCCCAAGTTGTGCCGATAACTTACGGATACTGGGAATACTGCCTGTTGTTGCCATCATATTTTTAGCTGCATTAACAATAGTAGCTTTGCTTAGTGCACTTTGTGATTTTTGTGGGCGGCCGCGCTTTTTCGCATCATTGCTCATATCTAATTCAGTATTTGACTGTTAAATTCTACGGTGTAGAATAACTGAGTTTATTACTTAAATCAACTAAGAGGAATTCATGGCTAATAACGTATTCATCGCAACGAGCTTGGACGGTTTTATCGCAGACAAGAACAATGGAATTGATTGGCTTCATTCAATACCAGGTACTGATGGGCTTGATTTGGGATATGACAAACATATCGCTTCGATAGATGCGTTGGTGATGGGACGAAACACCTTTGAACTCGTTTGCAGTTTTGACTGTGACTGGCCGTATACCAAACCCGTATTTGTGCTGAGCAATACGTTGCGGGACATACCTAATGGCTATGAAGATAAAATAAGGTTAGTCAATGGGGAGCTGTCGCAGCTTGTAAAACAGCTAAACGATGAGGGGTTTGAGAATCTTTATATTGATGGTGGCGTGACAATACAGCACTTTTTAAAAGCAGATATGATTGATGAAATGATCATCACCACAATCCCTATTGTATTGGGCAGTGGCATACGCTTGTTTGGCGAGCAATCACAGGCACTTAACTTTGCATGCACATCTTCTGAACGGTTTGAAAATGGCATCTGCCAAAACGCTTTTGCACGAAAGCGCTAGGCCGATTTGATGCAAGGGGGGAGGTGGTATGTCCTCAACCTTTATGGGTTTTACTTGGGTTGGTATATTTCATTTATTCTAGGGATATTATGCTCCCAGCGTGGGATTGGGTCACCAATATAATGTCTTGCTGCGTCTAAAAATAGGCGTGTTCTTACAGGGAGATCTCGGTGAGGATACACCGCATACATGGCACTGTAATCAGGCAAATTGACGTCAGTTAGCATAGGGACCAGCTGTTCGTGGTCAACGTGATCGGCAAAGAAAAATGCAGGTGCCGTACAAAAGGCATTGTGAGATAGCACTTTTTCTAACAGCGCCTCACCATCATTTGATTTGAATACCGGGTTGATGGGTTGCTCTTGTTGCTTTCCCTTTTCATCAATGTAACTAATCGACTCAAAACGAATGTGATTACTCGTATAAGCCGCAGCGGGCAGCTCGGCTAAATCTGCCATCTTTTTTGGCTCACCATAGGTTTCGATAAACTGCGGCGTAGCCAGAATGAGCATACGATTGCGAGCTATTTTTCTGGCAATTAAGGAGGAGTCTCTTGGTTCACCAACACGAAAAGCTAAATCGAACCCTTCGGAGACCATGTCAATCACTCTGTCATCTAGTCGCAGCTCTATTGTGACTTGCGGAAAACGCTTTTGAAAGTCATTGATGACGGGCATTAGGTAGTATTTACCTAAATAACTCGATGAAGTTATTCGCAATAACCCTCTGGCTTCTTGGTGGTAGTTTTCAGCCATTTGCACTGTATCTTGCAGCAGTAACCTAAGCTCCGCTGCCTTTTTTACCATTTCTGCCCCGGCGGCCGTTAAGGAAAACGAACGGGTTGTACGATTTAATAATCGAACACCAAGCTCTTCTTCCAATTTACTGATTTGTTTAGATATAACAGAGCGGTCAATGTTTCTGAGTTCAGCAGCTTTTGAAAAAGAACCTTGCTCAACAACTTCTAAAAGCATGATTAAACGACTGGTTGTATCCATTATTGGCATCACTAAAAAGTCTATTGGTGCCATTCTGGCATTAATGTTTTTAAAAAACCACTATTTTTAGTCATTAATAACAGGCGTACGATGTCCACATATTAATTTCCAGCGGAGCAACAAATGAAAAAGTTAGGTTTATCACTCAGTGCAGTGGCCCTTGCCCTCGTTTTAAGTGGTTGTGGCCAGTCTAATGCACAGCAAGGACAACAGCCGCCACCACTAACTATTGACGTTGCAAGCGTGCAGCTTGAGCACGTTCAGTCTTGGCATACATTTACAACACGCCTCGAAGCCCCAGAGCGTGTTTTGCTTAAACCACGTGTATCCGGTCAAATTGAACGCATGGCATTTACCGAAGGTGAACGTGTCAACAAAGGGCAATTATTATTTAGTCTTGACCCGAGACCTTTCCAAGCACAAATTGACACTTTACAGGCACAGCTTGTAAGCGCTGAAGCAAGTTTAGAACAAGCTCGCGGTGAAGCAGAGCGTGCAAATCGTTTGGTGGCACAAAATGCCATTTCTACAGAAGAAGCAGAGCAGCGCAGTGCGACACTTCGTAGCGCAATAGCCAACAAAAATGCCATAGAGGCACGTCTGCAAAATGCGCAGTTAGATTTGGAGTTTAGTCAAGTTTCTGCGCCTATCAGTGGCACTATTTCTCGCGCGGTAGCGACCAAGGGTAATTACGTTAAAGCGGGTGAGACAGAACTGACAACCATTGTTTCTGATGATGAAATTTACGCCTACTTTGATGTTGATGAGCGTACTTGGAGCCGCCAATTTGCTGATGTGTCTGTTAAAGATGAAATTTCTGTGCAATTGCAGCGCCTAGGTCAAGCAACGCAGGTGTCAGGTAAGCTTGATTTTATCGACAACGAAATTAACCCAAATACCGGAACATTGCGCGTGCGTGCAGTATTTGATGCACAACAACACAACCTTAAGCCAGGTTCATTTGCGCGTGTATCAATCGGTGCACAAAATACACAGCAAATGGCTATCGTCCCAGAACGCGCAATTGGTACAGATTTAAAAAACCGATTTGTATTAACCATTGATGAAAACAATGTATTGCAATATCGCTTGGTTGAGCTGGGTGAACGCTATGGCGCATTCCGCGCAATTAAATCGGGCTTAGAAGCGGGCGATCGCATTGCGGTAAATGGTCCAGCGCGAGTGGGGCCGGGTATGCCAATTACACCAAATTCAGTCAGCTTAGCATTTGAAAATACTCAGTTTGTCTTAAAGCAGTCTGAATCAACACCTGTTTTACTCAGTGCGGCAAACTAAGAGAGCATTATGAAATTTTCACACTTTTTTATAAACCGGCCTATTTTTGCGGCCATGCTGTCGATGATTTTTATCATCACAGGGGCTATTTCTCTGTTCCAGTTGCCGGTCAGTGAATACCCAGAAGTTGTACCTCCAACCGTGGTTGTCAACGCAACATACCCTGGCGCAAACCCTAAGGTTATTGCAGAGACGGTGGCTACGCCCCTTGAGCAGGAGCTAAATGGCCTTGAAAATATGTTGTATCACGGCTCGCAAGCTACCAGTGACGGTCGCTTAACGCTGACTGTAACCTTTGCACTGGGTACCGATCTTGACCAAGCGCAAGTACAGGTACAAAACCGTGTAAACAATGCGTTGCCGCGATTGCCACAAGAAGTGCAGCGTTTAGGTGTAACCGCTCAAAAGTCGTCGCCTAACCTAGCATTGGTTGTACATTTGGTTTCGCCAAATGGTGAGCAAGACACCGCATATATGGCTAACTATGCTGATTTGTATATCAAAGATGAATTAAAACGCTTACCGGGTGTCGGTGACTTACAGCTATTTGGTGGCGCTAAATATTCGATGCGCGTGTGGTTGAACCCAGATGCCCTTGCAGCACGTAACCTAACGGCCTCAGATGTGGTCACTGCACTGCGTACTCAAAACCAGCAGGTTGCTGCAGGCTCATTGGGTGCACAACCGACGCCTGAAGAAAACCAATTCCAGATCTTATTAAATGTAAAAGGTCGTCTAGGCAGCATTGAAGAATTTGAAAGTGTTGTAATTAAAGTGGGCGAGAATGGCGCACTAACTCGCTTAAAAGACATCGCTCGAGTTGAACTTGGTCAAGAAAACTATGCACTGCGTGCCATGTTAGATAATCAGCCAGCATTGGCGATGCCGATTTTCCAACGTCCGGGTACCAATGCAATTGAATTGTCGGACGATGTGCGCGAAACCATGTCGCGTCTTGAGAAAACGTTCCCAGCGGGTATGACATACGAAATTGCCTATGATCCAACTGTGTTTGTGCGTGGCTCAATTGATGCCGTAATCATGACATTAATGGAAGCTATCCTACTAGTTGTAGTCGTGGTGGTGGTGTTTTTACAAACTTGGCGTGCGTCTATCATCCCTCTGATCGCCGTACCAGTATCATTGATTGGTACGTTTGCTGTGATGCAAATGTTAGGTGTCTCTATTAATACCTTATCTTTATTCGGTCTGGTATTGGCAATCGGTATTGTTGTTGATGACGCCATTGTTGTGGTTGAAAACGTCGAACGTAATATTGCCGACGGTCACAGTCCGTATGAGGCAACTAAAATTGCCATGACCGAAGTTACAGGCCCAATTATTGCCATCGCATTTGTATTGTGTGCGGTATTTATCCCAACAGCATTTATCACAGGCTTGTCTGGTCAGTTCTATAAGCAGTTTGCATTAACTATTACTATTTCCACGCTAATTTCAGCATTTAACTCACTGACGTTGTCGCCAGCGCTGTCAGCTATTTTGTTAAAGTCGCATGATGCGCCAAAAGACCGACTAACCCGTATTTTGGACAAGCTATTTGGAGCGTGGTTATTCAAGCCGTTCAACCGTTTATTTGATAAAGGTGCAAAAGGCTACGAAGCCGTCGTTAAAAAGCTGATCCGTATGAGTGTGGTTGTGGGCGTGGTATATCTCGCATTGGTTGGCTCTACTATTGGTTTGTTCCAGTCGGTGCCAGGTGGGTTTATTCCACAACAAGACAAGCAGTACCTCGTTGCCGTTGCGCAATTACCTGATGCTGCGAGCTTAGAGCGTACAGAAGAAGTAATTAAGCAGATGCAAGAAATTGCACTTGAAGTGCCGGGTGTTGCCCATACGGTTGCTTTCCCGGGTCTATCTGTAAATGGCTTTACCAATAGCACTAACAGCGGCATTGTGTTTACGCCTTTAGATGATTTTGCCGATAGAAACGACCCGAGTTTGTCAGCACAGGCAATTGCGATGCAGCTTAATATGCGTTTTGCAGCCATTGATGAAGCCTTTGTGGCAGTATTTCCGCCGCCGCCAATTTTAGGTTTAGGCACAACGGGTGGTTTTAAACTACAAATTCAGGACCGAGCTAACCAAGGGTTTGAAGCGCTCTTTGCTGCGCTGCAAGCGACCATTGGTGCTGCTCAGCAAGACCCAGCACTAACCGGACTTTACTCAAGCTTTAGAGTACAGGTACCGCAAATGGACATTAATATCGACCGTGAGCAGGCGCTTATTCAAGGTATTCCATTGCAGGAAGTATTTGATGCATTGCAAGTATACCTCGGTTCTGTATACGTAAACGATTTCAACTTATTTGGCCGTACTTACCAAGTGAAAGCACAAGCTGACGCTGAGTTTAGAGCCAAGAAGGAGCAAATAAATAATCTTAAAGTACGTAACGCTGCTGGCAACATGGTACCGCTAGGTTCTGTAGTGACTGTAGAAGCGACGACGGGTCCAGATCGTGTGATGCACTACAATGGGTACGTGACCGCTGAGCTTAACGGTAGTCCAGCGCCGGGTTACAGCTCGGATCAGGCGCAGCAAGCGATTGAAAAAGTGCTTGAAAAAACACTGCCTGAAGGCATGGCTTTTGAATGGACAGAAGTGACGTATCAGCAGATCTTGGCTGGTAATACTATGGTGTACGTATTCCCCTTGGTTGTAGTACTGGTATTTATGGTACTAGCAGCGCAATACGAGAGTTTACGCTTGCCACTGGCGATCATCTTAATCGTACCTATGACAATATTCTCAGCGCTAGCTGGTGTATATATGCTAGGCGGTGACAACAACATCTTCACGCAAATTGCATTGATTGTATTAGTTGCGCTGGCATCGAAAAACGCCATATTGATGGTGGAGTTTGCCAGAGACAAACATGTTCAGGGCGCGACACACTTAGAGGCAATTATTGAAGCATGTCGTTTAAGATTACGTCCAATTTTGATGACATCTATCGCCTTTACCGCAGGTGTTGTACCGCTAGTATTGGCATCAGGAGCGGGTGCAGAGATGCGTCAAGCCATGGGTAACGCGGTATTCTTCGGCATGATAGGTGTCACGGTGTTTGGCTTGCTATTTACCCCAGTGTTTTATCGTCTAGTAACGCCTAAGGAGCAATAAACATGCGAGCAATTAAACTGTCTATTATAAGTCTTGCTGTGGCTTCTGTGGTTGGGTGTACTAGCACATCGTATGAGCAAGATGTAGCGGCAAGTCAGCAGACGTTTAACACCAAAGTTGAAAACACGCAGTCACTGGCAGCAGTGACTATGTCTGATGAAGCCAACTGGTGGAAGCAATTAGATGACAATAATTTAAACCAATTGGTGGCTGATGTGATGTCAGCCAATCAAAACCTAAAGGCTTCTGCAGCGCGCTTGCGCGCTGCAATGGCGGGGTTAAGTGAAGCGCAGCGTGCACGTTTACCGCAAGGCAATGTGAATATTGCTGCGCAAAGAGGCACGACTTTACTTCCAAATGGTACGCAAAGTAGTGTTACTGAGTCACTAAACGGTGGTGGAACGCTGACATGGGATGTTGATTTATCTGGGCGCATTGCGAAGCTTGCCAACGCGGCGTCAGCGGCAGCTGAATCACAGCAAGGGCAATACCAAGCCTTAGCGGGCGAGTTAGTGACAACCAGTATTCAAAGTTATTTACAATGGCAAGCACTGCAGCAGACTCAGCAGTTAACAGAGGCACAGCTGAAAGCGTTGGAAGAATCCATTGCGATCATTGAGATCCGTGTTAAAGAGGGCGTGGCGACCGAGCTTGAGCTTAATCGTACCAAGTCACAATATTTTGAGCATAAACAGCGGCTGCCACAAATAGCGACTGAGCTTGCGGAGGTTGAGCAAACGTTGGCTGTGTTAACCAATAAATCGACAGACAACTTAGGCCTACATGCACTTAGTAAATCGCGCTACGAACAGCTCGCGATTACTGTGAGTTTGAGCTCTGCCTCAGATGCGTTATTACAACGTGGTGATGTGCAAAGTGCTATCGCAACGTTAAAGCAACAAAACTATTTGTCGCAAAGTGCTGAGCGTGCTTTATACCCAGATATTAGTTTTTCGGCGTTTGCGGGAGTATTGAACCCAACGGCTATAAACTTTAGTGATACCCAGTCAAATTGGCAGGCATCACCTACCCTGAGTTGGTCGCTGTTTAGCTACCCACAACTGCTGGCTCAGCTAGATAGACAAGAGGCGATCACACAGGCCAGCTATTATGACTATCGCCAAAAGCTTACCAATGTACTTGCGCAAGCTGAGTATTCACTCCGGGCTTTATCTCAAGCAAAAGTGCAGCTAAATTATGCACATGAGCAAGTTGTAGCGGCAGAAAATGCGTATTTACAAGCGACTGCAGGCTATAAAGAGGGACAATTGGGTTATCTTGAGTTGTTGGATGCGCGACAAGATGTTTTAATAGCGCAACAATCGCAAATGGCCATGAGAAATATGCTACTTAGTTCGTCGGTAAGTGTATATGGTGAATTAAACGGACAATGGTCTAAGGCTTTAGTTGCGAGCATTTAATGCTCGCAAACGCGCCACTTTTGGAGAAACAAGCAACTATGTCTACCGAACAAACTAAGATGAAGGCCTTGGAGCTTCGCTCACATGGGCTCGACTTTGATTTAGTCATGAGTGAGCAGGCGATGCCAGAACCAAGTAGCAATGAGCTACTGGTAGCCATTGAATATGTGGCACTCAATCACTTAGATGCGAGAATGGCAAGAGATGGGTTTAGCCAATGGGACTATCCGCATATTTTGGGCCTTGATGCCGTTGGCACTGTGGTCCAAGCAGGCAAAGGGGTATTTCCTAAAGCGGGGGCGCGGGTTTTATTTAATGCCAATTTGGCCCAAAAAGGGATGCTAAAGGAATTTGCCGTAGTGCCAAACCACGCGGTGTCTGAATTGCCAACGGGTATCAGCCCTGAGGTAGCAGTTATCCTACCTAATGCTGGTATGGCTGCGCTACTTGCGATCGAAAAGTTAAAGCTTACAGAAGGCGACTCATTGGCAATTAATAGCGCACAAGGGGCGGTGGCGCATTTTGCAATTCAGTATGCAAAGCAAAAAGGCGCACAAGTGTTTGCGTTTGCACAAAAGGAACATCACAAAAGGCTGCGTAAGCTCGGTGCAGATTTTGCCTTTGACTGTGAGTCAGAGAGCGTTTGTGATCAGATTAAACGTGAAATAGGTCCTGAAGGATTCGATTGTATTCTAAATACATCAGGTGGAGATTCTTTTATCGAAGACCTGAGACATTTGCGTTTTTGTGGTCGTATTGCCTGTTTAAATGGTTTTGGTCATATTCCAGAAGAGCTGCTGTTTGAAAAAGCGCCAAATATTGGGGTGGTGTCAATCGGCGGAGCTTGGCTGGCAAACAACTTATGTGCGCAACAGCACTTATGCTTTATGGGTCAAAAGCTACTAGCGGATGTGAAGTCAGGGCAGCTTAAAGTGCCTGACATAGAGCTCATAGAGTTTAGTGCTCAAGCCGTCAAAGATACTTTGTCGTGTTTGCTCACCTCCTCGTGTCAAAAGCGACCAGTGATAAAAATAGAACACGTATAATAAAAAGCCACAATCTAGGTTGTGGCTTTTTCGTTTAGAATTTTGCTGAATACGATAAAGATAAAAAGTCCAGCCCAGGGTTGGGGCTTTTAAACCCCGCGTTAGAATAATGAATGTACCGCATCGCGATATTGGCATCTCCTAAGTCATAGACAAAGCCAAGTCTGTCTTCAAATTGATAGTGAGTGCTGACGTTTTTGCCTGCAAATTGTGTATCTTCTAATAACGCTACGCCAATGCCAAATTCAATAGATAAAGGCTTATTGTAAACGGTAGCTATGGGGTATTGGATAACAGGGGAGACGGCCAATACAAAATTTTGATCATACTTACCGCTGTCGCCAAACCGCCAAAAGTTCACGCTTGATTCAAAATACATATTAACGAGGTGCCAGCTCTCTGGTAGCCAGTCATTGGTATGATATTGATATGCAAGCTTAACACCTCGAACATCACCCTCACCATGAATGTAATGTATGCCATAACCGTGGGATGTACCGGCCATTGCCGAAGTCGACAAGGCTAAAGAAAAAAGAAGGCTAGGTATGTGTTTCATAGAGTACTTCTCGATAACCATTTTGATGTATTTTGCGCGTTCTTTTTGTGTCTAAATAGAAGTAAAAAAGCATCTAATTGGTGCGCTATTGGCATCATTTTGATAGTCGTTTGATTTTATTTGATATTTTCAATTTGTGCCATTATGGCATCAATCATTTGAATTTTTGTTGACATATTTATCAGTAAAGGGGGTGTACAATTATCTTAATCGCACCTTAACGACGAAAGAGAACATCATGACTAACGACTGGTTAAAAGCACTTACTTTCATAGTTGGACTGGCAATGAGTTTGAGCATATCTGCGCATAGCCAACAAAGTGTGGCGTCGTACGCGCAGCTTGATACTTTGGCCCGTGATTTGAGCTTACAGTTTATGGATGCGACACAACAATTGGCTGCACTTCCTGACGTAGAGCGAGATCAAAGGGCGAAACAACTGGTTAACGCACAGCTCGTTCCTCATCTCGACTTAGAGTTTTCGTCCTTAAAGCTACTTGGCAAACATGTTAGGGGACTAGATAGGCAGCAAACTGCAGAGTTCACCAAATTGATAGAATCTCAGTTAGTAAACATGTATGCGCAGGTGCTTATTGACTATAAAGGGGCTGATGTTGCGTTAAAGACCTTGCAAACCAATCAGGGTCGCAAGTTTGCCGAAGCAGCAGTTGAAATAGAGAAAGCCAATAGCGAACGTTCGCAATTGATTTTCAAATTTAAGCAAGACCCACAAGGTCAATGGCGAGTTTATGATGTGGTTTCTCGACAGGTATCGCAGTTAAGTGTAAAACGTCAAAGTTTAGTATTAAAAATCAGCAAAATTGGCTTTGAACAACTAAATCATGAGCTTAGACAGTCACAAAGAAATGAAATTTAGTTGGTTGGCTCTGGAAGGATACTAAAAAACCTACCCCAATTTGGTACTCAGTGTACGTGTTAAATATTATGAAAACGCCGTTGCAATCGTTTGACTTAAGCATTGTCATATCAAATAGCCCTAAAGGGAATGAGCGAAGAAAAGTCGTGCGGGAACCATTTCTATGCGAATGCAGAGTCTTTTACTTTGACCTAGCTAAAAATATACTCAATTATTTGTCACCTTGATATATAACCCTCTTTGCTGGTTTCAAAATCAATCTACGGAGTACCACTTATTGCCATTAGGTGGTGCTTTGCATCTCAGCCTTCCACTCATTTTTCCTCCTGTTACTAAATTTGAGATAAAGTAAGGGAAGTTCATGTTCTTTCATGTGAAAATGTGTATGACGGGCCAGTTAATATCGCTTCAAGTTCGAGCTGAAGGCGTAATTGAAACAGTATGATTGAATCTACCAAGTGCGAGTTTTAGCTCTTTGCTTGGTGAATTAAAAAAAGGAAAAATGTTAAAACGCATCAAATAGTCATAAAGTTAAATGCAATGCTGATTATTTTTCCTTTCCTGCACAGTTAGCATCTCAATTTAGTCGAACAGTCATATAAATAGCCTAGCAAGAGCTTTAAATTTAAGTGGTACTTGCATCTTAAAGCGTCCACAGGTACGGGCTGGTTACGAGATGAATTTAATTGCCAATATTGAAATAAAAAAGTAAAATTGGCATGGTTTTAGGCACGCTAAAATATGTCGACTAGTAAGGTTTTTGGCCGCTGTCGCGCATATTCAGCCGCTTGTGGGGAGTAATACATATGGCTCGAAAAATAGACTTTTCTACCTATTCTCTTAATGATTTGTATCTGTCTGCTCAGGCAATTGATCGCGATAAGTACCCTGAAAGGGCAAAGGAAATCGATAGGTTGATTGCTGAAATAGAAGAGTCGAATCCATATGCACACATGAAAAAAATCTCATTTAGTACCTATCATAACAATGCGATATACAGCATGATTATGTTTGTGTTTTTTGTCTTAATTCCAGCTGTTTTTACATCAGGATTCTTATTTAATGGGTCAATGAGCCTCATATTTGCGCCAATTTTCACAATAGTTTATGGGTTTACCTTATTTAAATTTTGTCGTTTGGACGTGCCTGATACTGTGTATGATGATGGAGATGCTTTATTGTTCATAAACAATAATAAACAGCGACGGGTAGAACTAAAAGAGATAGTCAAAGTGAGGCATGAAATGTGGTTTAGGCACTTGATACGACTTGAAGTACGTGCTGAAGGAGCATCCGAATCAGAATGCCTGTTTATGCCAGATACGAATTCCAAGCTTTTTTCTGTCAACCCTATAGTCTGTGAACTAAATAAAAGAGCAAATGCAGCTAGACGCGCTAAACAATCAGAATGTAAGAGGCAACGCTGACTCTTATCGTTCTTGTGCCTGCTCTCCATATTGTCGGCTTTTTGATTTAACCTGGCGTACAAGCATTTATTCTTTACATACTCAGAGGTTATGACTTCACATTCAGCTTGCTATGGAGCATGCGATAATTTCGAGTCAACACAATATTTGTAGAAATTCACAGTATATGGCTCTATCCATTGACAGGTGATAAGCCGACAGCTGTGTGAGGGATTAAGCATGCACCGAGAATAGCCAAAAGGAGATGCAGCTCGGTTTCGAACCAACGTAAATTACGCTGTTAGCGGGTATTGGGGCGTTAAATATTCAAAATACAGCTGTTAAGGTACTAAAATTATTAAATAAATTTATTTTTATTGGTAGCAGATGTTGGTTTTGAATAAATGAAAACTCCGGAAATTCACGCTAGTGTACAATTATGAACTTGGAAACATTGGAGTAAAAATTTGAAAACAAGACAATGCTCAAGGTTAATGATAGTGAATGGTCAAGATGAATTGCTGTTGTTTCAATACAAGGACGAACATAAAAGCGAACCATTTTGGGCCACAGCTGGTGGAGAATTGAAAGAAGGTGAATCCTATTTAGACGCAGCCAAAAGAGAGCTGTATGAAGAGACCGGCTTAACCAATGAAATCGGCGAGCTACTTATGGAGCGTGAAGATATTTTTGCCGTTGCGCGATCTACCCCAGCAAAATGGCAAGAAAAGTACTATTTGGTAGGGTGTGCGTCTAACTGTAAGGTGTTTGCAGCCCAGTGGACTGAAGAAGAAAAGTCTACAATCCAAAAATGGAAATGGTGGTCGCGGAAAGAAATGGACCAGGCGGGTATGGATTCATTCAAGCCTGACTGTTTACCGGCGTTATTTGATAAAATATTAAACAGCAAATCAAATGTATAACAAACTGTTTAATAATGTAGAGTTCAGAAGGCTGGTTATACGCTTCACTTCATTTTAATGCTTGGCATTATATAAATGCAGGAGGCCGTTGATTGGACCTTTTCGGAATGTATTATTTCACCAACGTAGCGCCACGGATGAGTGAACGGTGGATAAAGCCTATGTTAAGCTGAACAGTCCTCGCTGTTTTTAGATTGATAAGTGACTTTACAATTCACTTGTTTGAGCCAGAACCAGACTTTTTTATCATTTTGTCGAATCTAGGTACTCCACTATCCAATTTCAGAATTGATGAGGGTAATACACGTATCAGGCGATCTGTTGGCAAGTTCATCGAGGAACAATTGATTACGTCTTAGCCAAGTAATATTGGGTGCGTTCAAAAACGATCATTTGACCAGCCTTGAATGTTAATGGAGGCACCTAAGTTCACCAATCTAATTTGCTCACGAACATCGGTTCAATCAACGCGTAAGATAGAGTTAGCACAACAGAAGAGGCGTGAATGGAAGCGTTAAGTACTAAGTCGGTCGATTTAGGGCTGAGCGGCGCACAATTGAACCATACGTTTAATATTGTTTTTGAAAACAAATGACCTCTTAGTATTCCGGCCTAGTGCGGTAAGTGAAAGTTTATTGTTATCCAATTGGTTTTGGGGTAAATAAATTAGATAAAACAATGCTTTGTGTGTCCATCATATCGGTTTAAAATATACGTATCTGGGGATTTCTCCGAATCGTACCTAATGTGCTTAATATAATATTTCAAATAGAGGAGTAGCCACTTGGTTAGAAGCATTTTCAAATTGACATTCGTTTTAGTAAGCGTGATGTTTTTCGCGGAAGCATCGTTTGCTTTACCAAGCAAAGAGACTCGTGCCGTAATCATTGAACCATTTCCATATGCAGAAGGTGCTGCACCGCAAAATATAATAGATGAAATGGATATAGAGAACGAACTTCCAAAGCTTACATTTGAGTACTTTAATAAGATAAAAGCATTTAAGAGCATTGCTTTAGTTGACACAACATCTGAATTTGATGCGGACATATACATAAAAGGAGAAATTATGCACACTTCTGGAGGGAGTGGGGCCGCTCGGTATTTTGGTGGATTGGCTGGCGCAGGAAGGTCATCACTTATTGTTGGTATTAAGGTATATGATAAGGACAATAATTTAATTCATGAAGGAGTCGTAAATCAAAATGGCGCTAGAGGAGGAAGCATTTTTTCAGTTTGGTCAAACAAAAAGAATATAACTTCAGCAATGAATGCAATCCCCAAAAAGATTTTCCTTTCAACTGTGGCCGGAGATATAACCACGCCAGAAGGCATTGTGCGCGCACTTCAATCAAAAGATCCTATAGCTATACAAGCTGGGGCAAAATCAGCCAGCAAGCATGAACTGTACCTGAAAAAAACTGTGACCGACTCAATGGAGATGGTTTTACTGGAATCGTTAACAGTTAATACAAAAAATAGATACTATATAGATGGTGTAGCATGGTGTGCAATTAACCTTGGCGATTCATCAGATAAAAAATATATCCCAACTCTAGAGAGTGTTCTCGCTAGTGAAGTAAATAAAAAAATAAAAAAACATGCCAAAAAGGCACTGAAGAAACTTAATAAGTTAAAAGCGTAAATACTTTTAGGCTATGGGGTCGCTCGCGGCACATAACCAATGCATAAACATGGGGTCGTACTACTGTAGTGCATTTTATTTATGCATTTTATTTATGAATTTTAGGATGCTTATGAAACGAGGTTAAGCAGTGAATAGCATGGTAATGATGCCTCCATGTAACTTTTACTTTGCTAGTTAATAACTGTTTTAACAATGTTTTTTTGGCTTGAGCAGAAAAACAATGTACTAATGGAAAGCTGATAAAGGTTGTACTCATTTGTTCTGTTATTTTATACGGTTTGCATAAAACGCCATAATTACTCGTAATCTCGGCATCATGGGGAGAAATAAAATTAGTAAACTACTTACGAAAGAACACAAATTACTATTCGTATTGAGTATGTCAGTGTTGCTTGCAATTTTTATTGTTAAGTGGGCAAATGAAGATAACCTAGTTTATAGACCACTAATTCAAGATATGCGTTTGGTTGATTCGGTTAAAATTGCAGATGTCTTAGATCAGGAACGCATTTACTATTATACCGATGTTAAAAACCATATGCTTTATGTCAATCAAGAACAGTCAGAGCTAGCTCGAGTCTCACTGGCTAAAATTGGTTATGTCATTGAATATCCGGAAATCACTAAACATACTGATCTGAATAAAGCTTATGATGCATTTATCAAGCAAAAAAAATTAGAAGAAGAAGCTGTTAAAATATGGCAAAGCGCATGGTTCTTTAAACTAGTTAAGTTGGTTATTGGGGGACTCGTAATTATTGTTCTAATTCTTGCGATTATCCGTCCTGCTCTTGCATCAATTATCTATGACGAAGATGAAAAGTAGTTGTAACCAAGGGACGTAAAACAGTTGGTTACAGCTTCTTATTTGCTAATTTTAGCAATGTTCGATACGCCCTATATAAACCGTAATATATTTATTGAGGTGTGATCTTTTGGTCCAGTATAAAAATAATCAATTAGCCTGCGGTGTGATTGTTCTAGGTGTGGTAATTTCCATTTTATTGTCGCCATTCGATAAATATTTCTTTGGAAATTTTGCCTTTTTTTGGGGGCCGCAAGCGATAGTTTTAGTTGTATTGGCATCGGCTAAAATGAAAACTGAGCTTATTGCTGGGGCCTCACTAATAATGCTCATTTATTTATGTGTATTTTATTTCTTGGCAAAAAATTCGGAGCCGATGATTTGGTTATTTTATATCTTCTCTTGCCCTGGAATTTTAGTTGGCGCATTTGTGATTGGTTTTATTACACAAGATGAGACTGCTTCCTCGACTTTCCGACTTTTCGCTTATGGCTTTGGCTCTTCATTTATAGGGCTATTACTAAATGTCGCAGTGATTTATTTTGTGTCCTAATTACTTAGGCATTTTTGACCGGCGTGTAAAGTATTGTTGGTATGATACTACTTTAAAAATGGTTAAAGCATTATTGGCGTTAATGGCATTTTGGCGATAGGAATAACGAATCTAGGCGCTGTTATGCGAGCATTGTGGGCGAGCATATAGAGCGCCCATATCCGATTGGTTATTTATTCTTTCTGAGATACACGATATAGTGACTTTACAAGGAGGGTGGTGGAGAACTGAGGGGGAGCTTGTTAAAATGAGAGAGCTTTTTGCTTCGCTCAACTCCTGCATACTGCTCCTTTAGTAGATTGATAGCGCTTTATAAAGACGGAGAGAATTATGGCAATGTTTAGTATTTGCTGTCCACTTGATGATTGTCACTTTGAGCAAAAAGACTTACCTCCGATAAACAATCATCTAACCTCGTTAAGTTTAGTTCATCGGCGTAAGAAAAAGCTTGAATATGTTGATTCTGACCTATTTCGAATCTTTAAAATTCCGAAAGAATTCGAAAAGCTAATGTACGCATATGTGTAATAAAATCAAATTATAAGGCACAAAGCAGCTGTCTCGATTTTTACACACAATAGCAAAAGTATCGGCCAATACTGATTGCCTTTCTTACCAAGTATCGATTGTTAGGAATAAGATGAAAAAAGTCCATTAAATGAGTTAGGATGCGGGCGTGAGCTTTCCACTAGCGGCAAAGAACTGTGGCTGTAGAGCACATGCGATAGGTTCTTTCATGATGAATCTTTTATCATTGAGAGTATGGCGAATAGAGTCATTGAAATCGACGGTGAACTCATTAATGAGCCGCTTAATTTCTTCTGCCTGTTTGGCGAGATGGTTAATGGGGCATAAGGGGACTTTGGTCAGTGTTTCCAAAGTTTCGATGATTGCTTATTTGGAGGGTTTGGCATTGAATTTCCAAGTACCATCGTGTGGAAAAACTTCTTGGCAACTGAAAAGTTGTTACCTAATTTCTGTAACGACATCGTGGCAGCAATTCAATCAGTTCATGAGCGTCAGTCATGGTATGAAGGCACACAACAAGCGATACAGCTAGTAATTGAGGATAAAGACTAATAAGGCCTTTAAAACCAAGTTCATAGGGTTTGGCATCGCATTATTGTAGTAAACACTTTACTTTCCATTTTTACCTCCTCTTCAATGACAAATATTTAAATTAGAGTTGTCCAGTTTTGCTCGATATACAGCAGGTGTCAGATCGCCAAGACTGTCATGTTTGCGTCCTTCGTTACGACTCAACCGTCAATGCTGATCACTTCTTTCACTTGAGTGAGTTTTTTAACTTTTTAGATTGCATCACCACAAGCATCGCTAAGGTTTTTCAGCAAAGGGAGCTGCGGCAAATGTGACGACCCAGCTAGATAAAGCGTTACGACTGCTCACAGTTTCTCACATTAAAAGCATTTATAGTTTCACTGACTTTATTTGCTAAGGAAACAGCTCATCATGAAAAAGTATAATTTTTGGGTATTATTAGTCGTATTTATTTTCGTCTCTTTATTATCTGCTTGTAACAACAATCAGTCGCAACATGATCTCCAATATACAACGCATTCCTTCGATTCACTCAACCATCAACTCGTTGGTCGTCTTTATAAACCAAAACATCATACGGCATTTGATCCAATTGTCATTTTCGTTCACGGTGATGGTGCTATGGACAGCATAGCTAAGAGCTTTTATCTCCCGATAATCGAATCATTAGCCGCTAAAAATATTGCTACTTTTTCTTGGAACAAACCGGGGGTTGGCGAATCACAAGGCAATTGGTTATCGCAATCTATGAAAGATAGAGCTACTGAAGTACAAGATGCGATTCAATATCTTCGTGTAGCGGGTTACCAACAAAGCCAGATTGGTTTACTTGGTTTTAGCCAAGCAAGTTGGGTATTTGCAAACTTGCACAATGAAACGCAACTCGATTTTATGGTGCTTGTTGGCGGTGCGGCTAATTGGTTGTCTCAGAGCCAATATAGTATGTGGATCCGCTTGGTGGATGAAGGAACAATTAGCGCTGACGACCTAGCTGCAATCGAGCGTATTAATCAGCTAACCGCCAAAGAGTATCAGCTAATAAAAGCAGGGTATGACCATTACCTCGCAGCCCCACTGCATCAGGACCCTTACATGCCAGAGCCGATAAAAGATGAAGCGCGATTTAACTTTGTTAGAAAAAACATTGATGCAGATGTCTTTGAAGGCTTTAGTAAACTTAATCTTCCCATGCTAGCCATATATGGCGACAGTGACGTGCATGTCGACATTGAACATAGCCAAGTTGAATTTGCGCATGCTTTTGCAAGCTCAAGTCAACAGTATGCCAGTCTAGAGCAGGTGACGATCCGTAATGCCACACATGGCTTGCTGAGACCTGATTTACCACTAGATGCTCTATTTTCTATAAAAAAGAAGCATTTTTCTCCTAGTGCAATAGAAACCATGGTCGAATGGATTGATTTAAAGCGAGAAACCAGTGAAAAATAACTGTTGCCGCTAAAACTGAAATAACACTTGTGAATTGTCTAGGTTAGGTGCTAAACATACTCGCCCAAGGACTTTGGCAATTCTCTTGTGCCTCATGTTGTTTTCCACAAAAGAAGTATAAATAAGCCCTAACAAATTGATTAATAGTAAATTTAACAGGAGGCGTTGTGCTACGTTTCTTCGAACTCAAAAATCGATTTACAAAGACTTGTCAATTATTAAGGCGTTCAAGTTAAGGTGAAAATCGCATTACTTCCCGGATTTGATGGCACTGGCTACTTTTTCAGATTTGCTGAAAAAGTTACCTTCGACTTTAAGTGTTGAGGTGATTTCCTATACGACTATTTCATCTCTATCATGCTACGAGCAAGCCCAAGAAATCACAGCCCTATACCAGGAATAAGATATCTTTAACTCTTATTAGGTTGTTGAATTTAGAGGGTTGTTCTTGGAAGTGTTTTGCAGCGAATTCGGCAAAGCTATATTTTACGATACTTATAACTAGGTATTGTGCAATTAATTAGATCATCGTAATCTCACTTCATGACAGGGGGAACTGATTTGTAGCAAATGGCGTTTCGCTCTTTATCGAACTGTATAAACATAGTTGACAACGAATATAATAAACCAGTGGACGTTTTTTAAAAACTATAGCTTTATGAAATACTTTAAAAAAATGATTGAGCATTATATCCCTATCAATGATGATGAGTGGGCCGATGCGTGTGCAATATTTGACATAAAACATGTCAAAAAAGGAACTCGGGTACATCACGCTGGTGAAGTATTTAGTGAGATATGGTTTATTAAAAGCGGATTAGCGAGATCATATTTAAATGACATGAATGGCAAAGAACATACTTGGCAGCTCTATTTTCGTGGTAAAAGCAAACATGGTTTAAACCACTTTATGGACGATAGTGTCAGTTTTTATGAAAAAACAGGATCAATGCTCAATTTTGAGACTCTTGAAGATTCGGTTTTTTATGTTGCGCCTTTGGAAGCGCTTGATAAGTTTATATCACACGATAAAAAATGGGGGCGTTTAGCAAGAATATGGATGCATAACACCTACTACTCGGCAACATATAAACGTGTTCTGTCTCTTATGTCAGAGACTGCTGCCCAAAGATATGATCGTTTGCTTGATGAATACCCATTTATATTTAATCAAGTTAAGTCATATCACATCGCTTCTTATCTTGGTATCGCCCCCCAAACATTGAGTAAATTAAAAAATGAATCTAGGTGAATGAACTTTAGTATTTCGCTGTTTACCATGTGTTTTTTCTATGGAGGAGATGAACAGTGAATACCTTTCAAAAATTTAAATACCAACAGAGGCAAAGTTCCCAGCCATACATTCGACACGTCTGGAATGCAAGTTGCGACAATGAGGCTAGTGTCATGTGTAAGTATGGAGCGTCATGATGGAACTGACACAAATAGGTGCACAACTCATCTTTATTGGAACCGTCTTTTTTCTTGTCGGTTTAATACAAGGAGCCCTGATACCGTCCGTGAAAAATTCCCGGATGGCTCTTTCTGGTCACTTAACTGCTGTCCAATGCGCAATGGCGCTGGTTATTTTTGGTGTTATCTGGTCTCTGGTTGAGTTGCCTCAATCTTTAGACATTTTTGTGGCTTATGGCTGCGCATTGGGTTTCATACTTATTTGGCTAGGGATAACTATTGCGTCTGTGGCTGGTGCGAGTAAAGCACTGCCAATCGCTGGCGCTGGGTTTTCAGCTACCGTAATAACCGAACTTACGGTTAAGATTATGGTACGTACAGGGTCTCTGCTATCACTTATTGCCTGCAGCTTGTTGGTTTTTGGATTATTTCCAATACTTTGGTAGTCGTAATAGTTGCATAACGACGTCATCCAACCGACCTCTTTGGGTTTGGCACTTGATTGCGTCAGTCCTACCCCTAGAACACTCTGAAAATCATCGGCTGATGGCGGCGTTATACGTTCGAGGAATCGTATGATATTTAAAAAAATAGAAGAAATACATTGGAATAGGATTTTAGAAATTCAGGATGACTCTTATCAAGAGGTTGGCGCTGAAGAATTAGATGTACTCAAAAGTAAAAATGCGGTTGCTCCTGACACTTGCTTTGTATGCGTGTCAAAAAGCGGAGGGGTAGTCGGGTACTTATTATCCCACCCATGGAATGGAGTTTACCCTCCAAAGCTGTTTGAACCATTACCAAACATCACACACTGTGAGTATTTATATCTTCATGATATGGCTATAAGCCCTCAATCAAAGGGGAGAGGAGTTGGTCGTGCAGCAGCCTTAAAACTATTTGAAATAGCAAAAAATAAAGGAATGAATAAAGTAGTGCTAGTTGCGGTACAGGGCTCGGAAAGCTTTTGGTCGACAATAGGGTTCCAAGAAGTTAAAGGTGTCAGTGTATGTTCAAGCTATGGCGAAAAAGCGCTTTTAATGGAAAAAGTTTTAGCTGTATAACATGAGGTTGCAGCCGATTGCCACGAGTACCTCCATTATCAGAGGTTAAACGTTGCGTTAAGCGTACCAATCGGATTCATTGAAACTATAAATTTTATTGTGGTTACTATAAAAATGAATGTTTAGGAATATACTAGACCTTGTAGAGTGTCTAATTTCATTTGTTTGACTAGAGTGGATAAATTTACGCGGAAATACGCATTTGGAAGATAGATGGTTTAAACATAATTAGCCCGTTGTTTTGTCTTTGCGGTGCGACTGGGCTGTCTTCTGGACACTTACCAAATTAAATTTGTAGACTTAACGAGTCATTTAAACATTGAACTTAAAATAGCTGGCTAATATACCTTCGTTGTTAATTTTGCTTGCTATTTTACGTCGTTTATTCAGGTTTTAGCTTTCAAAGAGGATGAAAATGGCTACAGATAGCGAAAATACAGTGCTTGATACTGAAATATCAAAGCTCTATCTAAAAGTATTAGAAGATCCCAAATTAGATCTGGAACATAAGAAAGTCCTATTGGATGAGATACGCAAGTTGAGGCCTGCATCAGAAAACAGGTGGAATTTTCGCTGGGTAATTTGGGCGTTGGCGCTTGTAGCAATAATATCACCAGTCGCTTCTGCTATAGCCTTAATTTTTAGCAAAGAGCCAAACATTTCGGAAGGTGTTTTGGCTCTATCTTCAACTGCTGTAGGCGCTCTTGCTGCTTATGTAACGTCAGGACTAAAAAAGTAGATTTTGAGTAAATAAAGAAAAGCTGACAAGCCACTATCAATAGGGTCAGAGTCGTTGATTTCAGCGCGGGAATATCAATAATTATGTCGTTTCTGTGATGTAATACAAATAATCGTCAATTCTCGATTTTTGCAGGCTGTTTTGGCGTTGAAAATACGGGGTGTGGTTGTTATTAAGTTGCTAAAAGTAATAAACAAAGTTTGCTTGATATGGTGTATATCTCAATTGTAGTTAAGAGAGATATCCGTGAATTCACGCTAAGATGTTGTTATGTACCATGGAGGACGAATGAGAGACGGAGCTTTCTACTTGGGGGTTGGCTTTCTTTTTACACATGAATTAGATGCCATGAGAAACAATGAATGGCTGGTTTTACCAATTGTTAGTTGGTTACCCCCTGATATAGCCGAACTGACTTTTGTCCTAACTCATATACCGTTGTTTGCGATTTTAGTGGCTTTGATTGCAAGCCCGGATGACAACGTGAGATTTAAAACTAAGTTTTGGCTGTCTACGTTTCTCGTAGTGCATGGCATTCTGCATGTTGCATTTATGGGGCATGATAATTATGAATTTAACTCTTGGGTTTCTGACCTACTAATTTTCGGTGGTTCATTATGTGGAATAGTTTACATTTTTCTTAGTAAAAACAAACCTAGTACATAACAAGTCACTCAGGCAGAGCAAAGGTATTTGACTTTTGTTGATGCGCTTGGGGAACCTATCATAAAGGGTCTTCTAATCAGATTTATTAAGCGCACGTATAGCAGGGGGTGACTAACTTCCATCATCACGTAGTACTTTCGCCGTCTAACTTCTTTGCCAAGAATGACTGTCGATTACATAGTTCTTTCCTGATTGTATTTTTCTGGCGACTCTATTGAACATAATGGTGAGTTTCTTTCCAATGAAGAAGTTATATTGCTTTATGACAAACTCGCTGTGGGGTTGTTCAGGGCGAATGATCCAATATGGCACCAATCAACAGACGAGACACTGTATTCAAATCTTGTTTGACAGGTTACTACTAAACAAGAAAACAAAACAGCTGGCCTATGTTTCTTTTCAGCTCATTGTAGCAAAGTATATTTTCGCCCAGTAGTAAAGCGTTAGTTTCCTATTAGTGTATGTGAATTGGTTGAATTATTAACAATAAAGACTTCAGCTTTTTGGAAAGCTTATATTGGAGGCATATCTTTGGGAGCTTTGGAATATGGCTAATGTTTCACGTCGTGGTCTATTCTATTTTTCATTATCACTAGTAGATTGTTGTATTAAAAAATAATAGCGGATGATAAAAGGGGGTTAGTTTTTAATACTCAAACTAGAAGAATATCCAAGCGAAATACCCAAGAGGCATATCCAACAAATCTCTGAGGGTGATTAATTTTATGGATCAAGATATATTAAGGTTTCCTTTCGAAATGGTATTACAGTCAATAACAATACGCCTATTCAGTTTTTGCGGTAAAACTTCTCGAAGTGTCGTTAATTTGACTGTGTATATTTTTTCGTAAAACTCTAATAAAATTGCAAATAAGCTGAATTAAGTAAGGTTAAATAGAAGAAAGTTGCTAATAGAAGCAGCTAACAAGCCGCTAAATTAAGGTTCACAAAAGCGGTCATACCATTTGCGGAGTAAATCGCCCGCCTGCATTTGGTTCACATTAGTAGCGGGCACTAGAGCTAAGGAAAGAGCTATGAATAAAACCAATATATTGATACCACTGACACTTTTTTTGACTGCGTGTACATCAGCACCTGACATTGAAGAAGTTCAAGCGAATTATCTAGACCTGTCATCAAAAGAGCAAGTTAAACTTGTTGAAGAATACTGGACTATTCTTAAAAGAGTTGAACCAAGGTATCCGATTTCAGCAGCTAGAAATAATATATCTGGCTGTGTTGATTTGATTGTTGGCATTGGCCAAAACGGAAAAGTCAAAGGTTATAAAGTCCGCTCTTCATATCCTAAAGGCGTATTTGATGATCATGCAGCGGCGGCCCTATTCAAGTGGAAATGGAAAGCTACTGAAAAAAATAAGGATAGTGCACCTGTTTTAACCTCCGTTCGTTTGGACTTTACTACAAGCAGAAACCCAACTGATATTGAATATCTTAAAAACTGTCCAATCAGTGAAATTTAGCACTTACAAAGTCGTAAACGTGGACAAAAAGTTCGTGCTTTTTGTGCCGTTTACGGCAAGCGTCGGTTTACAAGGAGAAATATATGAGTATGGATGTAGCCGTTTGAGTTACTTGCCTCGCAACTTTACCCGCAGACCTTCCGCACCCAGATGACTGGAATATTGAAACGTGGGATGATTTCATGTCGTACGTATATTCAAGCCCTAAAGTGGACTGGCAGATTGTACTCGAAAAGCTTGATGATATTGAAAAACCTACGGCTCAAGCGTTAAAGTTGATCCCAGGTTTAAAGCATGGTTATGTTCTTTCTTTAGAGCCGATTGGTGCCGATGAATTAGGGTTAAAAATTCTGGAAGAAGCAATTCAATCTTTGGCAAATAAATGTAATGGTGCTGTCGTTGAGTGGCCTTCAGGTACTAGTAAGATTGGCCCAAAGTTGTAAACTAACAAGCAATTAAATTGGGATGAAAACTCGCAGGCTTTTTCGTTTTGCTCAGTATCAAAGGGGTCAGAGTCGTTGATATCACGGCGGGAATACCAATGTTTAGATAATCAAGGTGCCGCATAGAAGGTAACCGTCAGCGGTTTTATTTTCACCTATTTATACGTCTGGGTTGGCCGTTTGAAAGCGTTAAAACCCATTGTTTCAGTTTGGCGAAGCTATAATGTATATTGGATACATTAAATGAATGTGTACAAACGATTGAGCCCATGTGATTATTAGGACTTGTAATTTATTCTGTTCTTTTGGTATTTATTCAGATTATTTTCCCCAGCATATACGGCTAGAAAATTGATTGGCTACAGGAGTTTTTTCTTGGAAGAAAGTAACGCTTTTTTTATCATTTACTCTGTTTTTCACGGAGCTGCGGGTGTAATAGGTGTAGCAAGTATTGTAATTGCCTTCGTAGCAGCATACAAGTTTAGCAAGGTTAAGCAATTACCATGGGGAAATGTATTGCCTTACTCCTTATTAGTTTCCGTTGGGCTTTCAGTTGCGGAGCGGGTAATTATCGACTTCTTTTTGGAACCTTCAACTGAAAGGGTTGTATTAGCGGAGAGTATATTTCTTTTTATATTGACCATCCCTTATTTGGTGGGCTGTATTGCCATTTATAAAATTGCTGGCCATATTAGTCAAATTGAATAATAAAGCTCCTAGTAGCTTCCTTTAGAGTGCGTTGTGGACACGCGAAAAGGCCATTTATATTTACATTCAAGTGAAAAAAATGGTTGACCTATAGTGAAATTTTTATTCTATCACTAGCTCTGTTTTCGATAGTGTCGGGTGCCCAAGAAAAGCAAAACACAGGCATTAAAAATGTTGGTAGCGCTTGTTTTGAAGAGCCAGCATGGCCTAATAAAAGTATCAACCGACATTTGTGCATGTTTGAGTTAAATACCGTAAATCCTTTCTATCCAGAAAATAGGCGCATGGAGGTTATTAAGAACTTTGCTAAGTCTCAACACCCGAAGTGTGAAGTATCTGATGGTATTGAAATGATGGACCCAAAGGCTGACATTGATCATGCGATGTTTTTGATTTTCTTTCGTATAAGTTGTGTTTAGCACAGCCCTGTTCAGGCAAGAAAAACGAGTTGACTATTATCACGTTTCACTATTGAGCTAACACATTTATTGCCTTCTATTAGCGTATTATTTTTCACTTCGACTTGATGATTATATTGCTGCTTTAATTTCCTGCTTTTCCAAACGAATGTTGTGTGGAGGTCAGGAAGAACAGCTGCATGTGGTTGCTTTGAAAGTGATTTCACTAAAGCAAAATTAAAAGCCCCTTTATAAAGGAAAGGGGCTTTACGGAGTTCATCTCCTAAACAATAATCCCAGGGATCTCCTTACCAAACCCAAGGTCAACGCCACAGGCTTTAGCTGCCGTATGCAGCACATCATGCTGGTTGTAACCTGAGCCCATATTACTGACTACACCTCGGTTTATGCGAGCACCGCCACCGGCAATGAGGTATGAACATGGGTTTGCAGAGTGTTTATCTGCGTGTCCCATATCCGATGTTTCTAGCACTACGGTACTATCCAGTATGCCTGCCGCTTTTAGCTTTTGGATCAAGTACGCACTTAAGCTGCCTAGATGGCTGCGCATTTCGGTGTAATAGGGGTAGTTAGGTTGGCCGTTGCTCCCGCCATGTATTGCATTGTGATAGTGGCCTTGGAAGTTCAACTCAGGGATACGGAATTCCGCTTGGTGGTTACCAAACGCCAGAGATATAGAACTGGTCAAATTGCATTGCAAAGCTGCCACGGCAATATCTGCCTGTAAGCGTGCTTGTTGACTGAATGTATCAAAGGTCAAAGGGAATTCAGTATTATCTGGGGCAATACCACAAGACACACCGCCATATAGGTCATCTAAGCGGCGCTGGGTATCGGAAATTGCATCGAGATGGTCATTCATCCTTTGAACTTCATAACCTGCGAGCCTGTTTTTAATCGCATTGGCAGCCGACATGTGCGCATTCATAATAGGCGTTTTACTATTGCTGCCTTGTGAACTGCCGAACACCATTTTAAAGACGGTGAAAGGGTTCTCTTGGAATGGCAAATGATTACGGTTGTCTTTAGTTAACTGTCCTTGGCCATTGCTGTGTACACCCAAGTTAAGATAGCGAAATGGTAGGTTTGGACCTAACGCATTGCCCATTGTGACATCATAACTATCACTCCCCCAATTTTGAGCAAGCAGGATTGGCATTCGGCCATGACCTGCGTTGGAGTGTGACATATTGACCATAAAGTTACATTCGGTTTTGACCGGCTCATAGCCGGCAGACATCACGCCCAGTTGCATGCTGTCGCCGCTTCCCGTAGGGTTCCAAAGTGATGATATCGATCCACCAGGTATATAAATCGAAACCGTCTTATTTGGTAGTCCAGCACTTTGTGCATCTGCATCTCTTGCATATAGCAAACCTGATACCAATGGAGAAGTGCGGAGCAGGGCGGTAGAAATCCCTGATGCCATAAACACTTTTAATAGTCTACGGCGCGACATCATCATGTTATTTAAATGTTCATCTTTCATTTTATTAACCTTCTGTATTGTGGCCTACACTATTCATTTCTTGACCAAGCCTTGCGATAACGCACAGACTTTAATGAGCCAAATTTCTCTAACATGGCTCTTGGGCTGTTTTGCATCATGGCGTCTTTGAGTGTATCTATTTCGCACATGTAGCCTATTTGTTCTGTTTCAGATAGGCGCCTATCTTCTTCGCTAGTTGGGTCGACTGAATCGTGACCAACTCCCATAACGTAGCGGAACATTTGCTGTGGTAGGCAGCTTTGAGCGGAAGATAGATCAGCGATCACAGCACCTAATTGCTTTGTGCCATTAAATGGGATTGACTCACTGACTTCTGCGTATTTCTCAGGCGCGAAGAGGGTGCCAGACGCATCTATCGTATTACCATTATTATCAGCACTTCTCACTTTGCCCACCGCGTCAAAGTCTTCCATTCCGAATCCCATCGGGTTGATATACTTTTCGTGACAAGCTGAGCAAGGTTGGCCTTCTGTTAAGCTGTGATACTTCAGTTTGTTCGTGGTTGCAGGGTCTTGCAGCATATCGGACAGTTCAGCCAGTCTTTGCTCTCGGGCTTCAAAAGTCCCCGCTGGTGGATCGGGTTGATCCTGACACAGCATACGGCGGCGTACGCGCACTGAGCGTAATATCGGGTGTGATTCGGCAACTTCAGCCCAGCGGGACATAAATGCACCATTGGCTAATATGCCACCACGCTCTGTGGTATCTACCTTTTGCAACTCGTCACCAGTGACACCCGCTATATTGTAGTGCTCTGCCAATAACTGATTTACAAACGTGTAGTTAGCGGTATAAAGGGAGCTGAAACTTTCATCAGGCTGGGTCATGATGTATGAAAAGGTTTCACTCATCTCGGCCTTCATTGCCGGCACCAGTGCAGCAAAACCCGGGTAGAAGTTTTGATCTTTGGTTGCGACTTCTAAATTACCTGTGCCTAACCAGCTACCAACAAAGTCCCCAAGTACAGATTTGGAGCTATCAGCAAGACGGTTAGCGTGGGCAATAATATTGGCTTCATCACGTAACTCATCACGCTCAGCTGCCTGCCAAAGTTGTTGATCTGGCGTTGAACCAGTGAATGTATAAGATAAGAAGGTCGCCATTTCCCATGAAGTAAGCTCGAAAGCATCCGCATCTAGCTCTGAGTTATCGGGGTTTGGCTCACCTAGTTCGTGTCGATAGATGAATTGTGGTGAGGAGAGTAGTCCTTCCAAAGCGAGCTTCATGCCAGCTTCAACATCTCCGCTGTGGAAAAATCCAGTGGCTATCATTTTGTAATTTTGTGACTCATCTTGCGTTAATGGACGGCGGAAGATTTGAGGCGCAAGCTCGTCAACCAGACTGTTGGCACAGTCTTCATTAATCGCTGAACAGCTTAATGCGGGTGAGAAATTATTCTCAGCCACCCATTCTGATAGCTCTTCAGCCACTAATAAGTAATTACTGTAGTTGGATGGTTGCACACTGGCATGGGTATTGTTGATGAAAAAGCCGACTTGAGAATCTGGGGATAAACCATCAGACACAGTAAAGTCTACACCTAGCAAGTCCTCGACCGTATTTTGGTACTCAGTTTGCGTTAGTATCTTCAGCTGTCTTGCCCCATATGCCACAGGTGCAACGCCTACATCACAAGTCAAAGGTGCTGGCCAAAGTGTTTGTAGATACGCAGCGATATCTGCTGCACATTGCTCATCACACGCACTAGGTGTGCCATAAGGCATAGTGGTGACAATGGTATCAATCATGGTTTGTATATCTCGCTCAGTATCAAGGGCTGGGAATGAGCCCAAGCCACCAGCTTCTGAGCCGTGACAACCTGCACACCCTGATTGATATAGTTGCATGCCTCGGGCAACGGGATCAGTTTGGGTGACAACCACACGCTCGATATTACTTGGCTCTGAAGGTACTGAGTTGTTGAGAGCAATGACTTTGTAATCAAACTCGCCAGACTCAGGTAAACCGGATTCGAAAAAGTTTGAGTTAGATGCCAGCTCGGCAGCGGTTTGCCAGCGGCCATCAAGACTTTTGAAACGAACCAGATAATCGGTCTCGTTATTGCTGTTGTCGCGCCAATTCAATTGCGCTTTGCCATCGATTGATAGCACACTTGCATTGAGCTCTGTGGGAGCCGCTGGCTTTTCTGCTATTGCAACAGGTTGAAAGCTATCTTGCTCGGCAGACAAATAAGTGAGATTGAAGTAGACAGGTACAGATTCACCAATACTGGAGAGGTTAGCGACAACACGTAAAGCTTCTATACCGTAATCCATTTCAAAACTTTTACTGTCGATAATCATGGGTGAAAGCGTGCTGATATTGACCTTGCCAGTAGCAAGTTTGACAACCAACACATCAAGACTTATCTGTTGATTAACCCCATGTAAGCTCATTTCACCAGTCACATTTTGAATAACTGGCTGGCCAATTTCTAAATTACTTAACAATGCATTGTCTATTTCAGCACTGAAGTAAGCGACGGGCAGTAAATCTGTCTCAAAGAGTAAGTCTAAAATTCGACTGTTTCTGATATCCACACCAGTCGAAATGGTACTTAGATCAACGGCCAGCTTTACTTTACCATCGGCGTCGATACTGCCAGACAGCGCTGGAGAGTCATCATATTGCGTAACGAATTGATTGAGCTCTGCAACGTGATCTTTTTTTATTGATACATAGCTCAGTAAAGAGGCTGTGCCATCGAGTTGCCATAAACCCGTTTCTGTCACATCATCGGGTGGTGTTGGAGGTTCTGAGTTTGTGCAAATATCGCCACTTAAAGTCAGGGTCACCATATCGGTTAAACCATTTTTATTGGCGACAAAACCCAAGCCAAATGACTGATTGGCATGTATCGTATGGCCTTGCGACGTAATGGTACAACCTGTGTTATTGCAGTCGAAATTACCATTCCAGCTATTTTGCAGCGACACACCTTGATTCCACGTGAGCTCGAGAGACCAATCATTAAGGTTTTGATCTGACTGATTTTCAATGACGATCTCAGTTTTAAAGCCATTGTTCCAATTGTCTGGAATAGTGAAAGAGCATTGTGCTGCGTGAACAAAAGAGGCACTGGTGAGTAGGCTGACACAAGCAGCGAACTTAGCAATTTTAGGCGTGCTAAGCCAAGCATCAGTCAGGGTAAAAAAGTGTGTTAAATTATTGCGTTTCATCTTCTTTCCCTCCTATTGCTGTGCTTCAAAAATGAGATTAAAGCTCACGGGCACTGCATAACTGATCACAGACAAACTCGCCAGTGTTTTAAGCGTTTCAATGCCTGGCTCCAAGCCAAAGTTTGTTGCGTCTAATACGATTGGTGTTAGGCTTTGCACCAAAATTTTATTATTCGCAAGACGTCGAATTACAACTTCGGCGTTTACTTCTTTTACAACGCCAGTGAGGTTGAGTGTGGCTGAGATGGATTGCTTTTCAGTGCTACCAATGGGGAGTGCAACTAACGCTGCATAGTCAATGGAGAGCAGGGCTTCGGCGGTTGGGAACGACTCGGTATCGAATAAAAATTCTTTCATTCTGCCATCACGGGTATCGTTATTGGTATCAACACTGGTCAAATCAATAGATAACCTTGCTATCCCCTCAGGTGTAATACTGCCGCTGATATTGTGAAACGTGTGTGACTCAACGAGGTGCTGTTTTTTAGTCGAGACAAAATAAAGCTGGGAGCTTTGAGGGCTTAATACAAATGGCCCGCTTACAGGTGGAGCCTCAGGCTTTGATACTTGAATACTAATAGGGTCACTCACCGTGCTTATTACCCCGTCGTTGACCATCAGCGTGACAGAAAATACACCTTCTTCTTCAAAAATATAAGTAGGGTTTGGCTCGCTTGAAGTATGTCCATTGCCAAAGTCCCAGCTATAAGTAAGGGTGTCACCGTCTAAGTCTGAGGATTCACTGCTATCAAAGGCCACCGATAATGGGTATTCACCTGATGTGGTAGAGGCTGAAGCAACTGCTAATGGTGCGTGATTAATATCACCGTCTAATGAGCATAAACCGCCAAGAGAAGGAATTGCTGGAGTGTCATTTTCCTGTGCTTTTTGGGCATTGAAGCCAAAATTTAAACTCTGACCAGAGTTTATTGTGCCATTGTAGTTTTCATTAATGATTTCATAAGGGTTATTTCCACTGTGGCGACCATGCCAAACCCCTGTCAACTTGGTGTTATCTGAAAAAGCCATGAGTACTTTCCAGTTTGAAATGGCAACCGCTTCAGTATTGGTGATAGTGACTTTGCCACGAAAGCCTGAGATCCACTCTTGTTCAACTTCAAAAGTACATTGCGCCGATTCTGGCTGAGCGTCACTAATCGTGACCTGTATTGGGGCAGCAGGGTAGTCATTTGTACCATCATTGATGGTTAAGGAAACTGAATAAGATCCTGCTTGCTCAAAGATATGCTGCGGGTTAATGTCATTTGAGTCGTGCCCATCACCAAAATCCCAGCGATAACTCACATTATCTGACGGTAAATTTGTCGCTTCGCTGGTAAAGTTGATTGTTGCGGGGGCTGTGCCTTGATTTTCAGACGCTGACACTACAACCTTAACGTCATCATTTTGTGAGCTTCCCTCACAAATACCAAATAACCTTGGTGTAGTAGCGTCCTGTCCATCACTTTTTTTGACGTTAAAGCCAAACGACTTGGACGAACTTGGATTGATAGTATTATTCCAGCTCAGGTTTTTGAATTGATATGGACTGTTACCACTCAGTTGAGCTCGCCAAGCATTATTGATTGACTCACCGTGATTAAATTCCAACCCTACTTCCCAGCCATTGATGGCGGAGTCAGTATTGTTATATACGGTAATTTCGGCGGTATAGCCACTTTGCCACTCATTTTTAACCTTGAACTCGCATTGCGCAGCCAAGCCGTGTGTGGGATGTCCCAAAACCATTAAGCAGAGACCGATTTTTAAAATTCGGCGATGCTTGCTATTGTATCTATGTTGTCTCATGAAAATTCCCCGAAACATTGCCATTTGACATGTTATTCCTTGCTGCTCATCGCTGAATAAGCGAACGACCAGATCTCACAGGCGTCAATAGCTAGCGCAATAATCAGGTATAGTGAAAAACCATGGGCTGGGGGTATGACATGATATGTCATAGGCGTGAATACCGATCGGCTACGCAACGCGCATACGAGCCAAAAGTATGCACATTGTCAGCAATATAAGCGTTGGCATTCAGCAACCCCGCTATCTTAGTTTTCACCTTAGACCGGAAGCTTTGCGTCCCTTTCTTTCAAAAGGTTTGCTATTTTAAGCCTGTTAAAGCAAGTTAGCTTAAAAGCACAATAACCGCAAAGCCCCAACAGCAACTTTCACAGTATTTGCACATTTCACCTCATAATGCTCTACAAAGCCATACAAAATGCTCAGACTTTCCTTGAGAAATTTATATAAATTAACGACTTGCTTTTAAGTGGCAATATGGTGGCAGAATTTTAAATAAGGGCACTATTTTTGCTGGTATACAAATAGTGTCGGTGAATTCAGTAGTGGCAAAAGTGAATTAGAACCTTCCATAAAAAGGAGTAAAGCTGTTAATTAGCCATAATCAGCTTTGTGCATATCTCTTTATAGATATTACCTGACACATCTTCAAAATTTAGCCAATGTAGACCGCGAAAGATGGGTTTCAGGGAGGTTTATTGCAGCAGAATTTACATGGGTGAAGTTAACGTAAAATCATACGTTGATTAATGCCTTTGCTTAAAATTGAACGAATGCTAGTGAAGTGTCGATATATGTCGTGATATGATTTTTATATCGTTCCAAGTGTATGAGAAGTTAAATGAAAAAAATAATATTTGATACGGATCCTGGAATTGACGACGCGATGGCGCTACTGCTAGCACATGCTTGTCAAGATATTGAAGTGGTCGGTATTACGACCACTTTTGGCAATGCAAGTATAGAAAACACTACGCGTAATGCGCTTTATTTAAAACAAAAATTTGGTATGCATGCTGAGGTCGCTAAGGGAGTAAATACACCACTCGATCAAGTGAAAACAGAGCCTGCAACCCTTGTTCATGGTGATAATGGCTTAGGCAATATTGAATTACCTGATCAAATCAATACACCTCTATCTCCACTCATTGCACATGATTACATTGTTGAAACACTAAAAAAGCAACCGGGAGAAATTACGTTAGTTGCGGTAGGTAGACTTACAAATTTAGCGCTGGCAATTGAAAAAGCTCCTGAAATCGGCAAGTTAGTAAAAGAAGTCATCATTATGGGTGGGGCTTTTGGACATAACGGTCATACGGGTAATCTGACACCGTTTGCCGAAGCAAATGTGTACGGAGATCCGCTTGCCGCAGATATTGTTATCAATGCAGATTGGCCTGTCACCATTGTTGGGTTAGATGTTACGCAGCAAACCCAGATGTCAAATGCGTATTTAGAGAAAGTAAGGACGCACAGCGAAAAGTACGGTCAGTTTATTTATGACATTACACGTTTTTATGCAAAGTTTTACAATGATGACCTTGGTTTAGATGGATTTTATGTACATGACTCTTCAGCAATCATGTATTTGGTCTCACCTGAAATTTTTACAACAAAGCAAGGGCACATACGAGTCATAACCGAAGGGCCAGCAAAAGGACATACTTTATTTAAAGGTTCAAATAGAGTTTTTCCAATTGATGAATGGGCTACAGCACCAAAACAAACCATAGCAATCAATGTGGAGCCTCAAACATTTAATCAGCGTTACTTCGATATCATTTGTGGCAATTAAACTAGTTAGTCAGGCTGAGGAAATGTAGGTTTTGGGTGGTTCATTGAGTTTACAAAACTTGATAGAACATAAAATGCTCTAACTTAGCGTGCTAAACGCAAGGTAGATACTATTTAGCAGTGTGAGTCATAACAAGAAGGCCTTTGTATCGGTCTTCTTGTTACTGAGTTAGCCTAGCGGGTGATGTTTATCGTGAATCCGCCAGACGGGAAACTGGGATGTCCTTTGTTCCCATTAACGATAGCTATTTCGACGCGGTCAGCATAAATTCCGCGAATATCTAGGAGGCACAAACGCGTCAATTTCCTCACATAGGATACACCTTTAAATTTACATAATAGCCCCAGTGAAACTCCGGGGCTTTTTAAATTTAGTTGTAACGCGCTTTGAGATTTGTTTAATTAAAATCTGCAAAAGCTATTTACTGATCACATAGGACTTGGGCGGCTCTGCTCCTAATAAATGACGCACAAAATAATCCCAACGCTGCCTAACAAAATATGGGTTTTTATCAAGTACGTGCCCCATATTAGGGTAAATCATCAAGTCAAAGTCCTTGTTGGCTTTCATTAGAGCGTCAGCCAGTTGTAAAGTTGCTGCTGGATGCACATTGGTGTCCAACTCGCCATGAGCAATAAGTAATTTGCCTTGTAAATGTTTAGCCCAGTTTAAGTTTGATTGTCCTTCCCACTCCGGTGTTTCTGGGTAGCCCATCCACATTTCATTCCAACCAGCCTTGTCCACTCTAAAGTCATGATTACCTGATGCTGATACGCCCACTTTGAAAAAGTTTGGATACTTAAACATCGCATGCGCTGTATCGTAACCACCGGCACTAAAGCCAAAAATGCCTACTCTGTTAAGATCCAGAAAGTCAAAGCGTTTGCCAAGCTGTTTAATTGCAGTAACGTGATCATCACTGCCACCACTTAAATTTTTAAAAGAGTATTCATGGAACTCACGGCCGCGCTTGTTAGTGCCTCGGCCATCCATTTTTATGACTACAAACCCAAGTTCAGCGAGTGCATTCGCTTGGCTGCGATAGGTTACAAATGATTTAGGCGTAAAAAAGTTGTGTGGTCCAGTATATATGTCATCAATTACCGGGTACTTTTTATTGGGATCAAAGTTCGAGGGTAAATACATCAAGCCATATAAAGGCGTTTTACCATCACCTGCAAGGACTGAAAATGGCTTAGGTGGTTGCCATCCCAACGCGAATAGCGCGCTAGTATCGGCTTTTTGTAATGTTCGAATAACTTTACCATTTTGGGTGCTACGTAATATTGAAATAGGGGCTTGTGTGGTGGTCGAATAGGTATCTATAAAGTACTTAAAGTCAGGCGATATTCGAGTGTCATGCTCGGCAACTTCAGGAGTCAGTAATGTTAAGTTGCGGCCATCTAGGTCCACCCTGTAAAGATGACGAAGGTAAGGGTCTCTATCTGTTTCTCTGCCAGACGCCTCAAAGTAGACTTGCTGCTTTTTGGTATCTACACCACGTATTACGCGAACCGTCATATTCCCTTTGGTAATCGCATTTTTCAGCTTGCCATCAACAGAGTTGTACAGATATAAATGTTGATAGCCATCTCTTTGTGAGCTCCAAATAAAAGCGTTTAGCTCTGGTAGTGCCCAATATTGCTGTACCCAAGGATCGACGTATTTATCATCGCGCTCTTCAACCAGCACACGCACTTTGGCTGTTTTAGGGTTAACTTCACGCATGAAGTACTGACGGTTTCCTCTAAATCGGTTGTGGTAGACAAACTTACCGTCTTCTTGCCACCACCCCCATAAGGCTGCACCATAGTAGGTTTGCATGACAGGGGGAGCCTTTAAGCGTGTAACCGTTTTGTCTTCAGCATTGATCAGCATCAAGTGCGCGGAGGGTAGCTGCTCTTCGGCCGCTGATGGGTAATAGAACTCAGTGGTTTCTGGCCGTTTTCCTCGTTGGTGAGATGCCCGAACGAGTGCATATTTACCTGTGTTACGGCGGTCAAGCTGATAGGTCATTACATATTGGCTATCTTCGGACCAATTGGCATAAACTTGTTTAGGTTGATATGGCTTATCATCGCGAAGGTCATTTGCAGGGTTTGGGTGCATAAGCCCATAGGGAAAGCCTTCGGTTCCATCAGTCGTCAGCTGTGTTTTTGATCCAGTTTTTAGACTCGTCAACACTAGGTTATATTGTTCAACGGTCAGTTTCCATTGGCCATCGGGGGATGTTCCTGGCTCTTTCGCTAAGCTGGCATTTTTATTTGGTGAGCAGATATATAGTTTGATATCACACTGAAATTTTTTGTCGTGGATAGTAAAGCTAATTAATGGCAGTTCTACGTTCAAAGATTCCAATGAGAGTGGGTCTTTCTCTGCATTTTCAACCCCGGAGTGAAGCAAAGCACTTGCTAGTTTTTTATGATCAAATAACGGTTTTTGTAGGTTATTTAGCGGGTCGACATAGATATATTTGTATCCTTGGTGATCTTGCTGTTTAAACCAAAAAGCATTTCCCTCTCCAATCCAGTTGGGGGCTAGCTTAGTATTCTTTACCAATGGTATTAAATTTTGCGGTAAAAACTGTTCCGCTCTTTGATAATCAGAGTCTCGTATACTTAACTTTTCTATCGGCTCTATATTAGTAGAGTTCAAGTTGCTTTGACATGCAGCTAACAGGCTGACAGCTGCCATTAAAGCTACACTTTTGCTTTGTGACATTGACCATACTCCTTACTTTTTATATCAATTTATCTGCACTCCAAATGTTCAGTATTTATTATATTTAAAAGACTCAACGTAGCCTTTGGCAGTAAGAACATTGACGTTTGTGGTACAAGCTAACTATATCGCAATGCATAATTGTATACAATATTCAATTATGCAAGTCTGGAAAGGTAAGAGAGCTTGTATGCATGACATTGAGTAGGGCGCGTAAAATAGCACCTCTTCAAATTTAGGTTTGTCTACGACGACGTTACCCTATTTATCCTTAAACAAAATCTAGGAATTCATCCAAAATAGATAGGAGCGGTCAGTTCTGGTACTATGGCGTCTTTTTTTCAGATCTAGCCTTACAGGCTCTAACAATGTTGATTGAGATATTTAGAAATCACCTCTCGTTGTTTACAGGAGGTTAGTGTGTTGATAACACAAAGTTTAGCTAGTAAGTTGCTAAAATTAATTAATAAATCAGCTTAATTTTTTACTACAGAGTATTTAAGGTGGGCAAAAATATCAGGTTTTGTGCGTGTTTTTGTAAGTTTTTCCTACTATTTTGAGCTTTTCAATGTGGTTATATGCGAGTTCTTATGAAGAAATTATTTATTGCTTTTTCAATGTTATTTTCAATTTCAATTAGTGCAAATGAAATTGTAGAGGAAATCCTTCAATTAGAGGGCGGGGAAGCTGAGTATAAAAAAGTCATTGAGCAAAATTCATTTATGATGAGAAGCTTCGATTTTGGAACATTTGATGCAGATGGACATTATCAGCTTCAAGATCTAGAAACTGAGTTTAAAAATAAACAAGAAAAATTAAAAGAGAAGTACCTGTCTTGGGATGTTTATAAGGCTAACATTATTAACGCATATGAAAATACATACACAGAACAAGAGTTATTGGGGTTAAGGGACTTTCTAAGAAGCCCAATCGGAAAGAGTATTTTAGAAAAAAGACATCAATTATTTCTACTGTCAGGTCAATCGAATCAACGTAATGTTGAAAAGTATATAAATGAAAACAAAAAGCTTTGGGACGAGTTTGGTAAAAGGCTAGACCAGTTGATTGAATAAATCACACAACAAAGCCGTAAACTTGTCCAAATTCCAGCTTGATATGCCTGTTCACTTGTTGTTTCTTTTTATAACTAGGGAAAATGTATTTCGCGAAGTTAATCAAAACTGATGCAAAATGCTGCATGTTTTTGACAATGAGGTTTTACAGTAATACTTTAAGGGATTACATCAATAGCATCTCGGTCCAGGCCGTTACATAACACGCTGTTGCAGATGAAAAAAGCATAGTTGGCTGCGACTATAGGCAACTATTTTCACCCGCTTACGGCGAGCTTATATGTCATAAAGAGGTTGATCCAATTGACGATTGAAAAAAAAGAAATACCTGCGGAACTTAAAGGCTGGAATTGGGGAGCGTTTTTCTTGAACGTAATTTGGGGAATTCGCTTTAAAACATACCGTGCTTTATGGGTTTTCGTACCATTTGTTAACTTGGTTATGCCTTTTGTGTTGGGGCTAAAAGGTAATGAGTGGGCTTGGCAAAACAATCATTGGAACAGCGTCGAGGAATTTAAAAAGTCACAAAGAAGATGGTCTGTTGCATCCATATTGATAGTCGGAGTCAGCTTTGTGTTTCTAAGCCTTGTGCAACTTAATGTGTTCTCTTCTTTTAAAGAATCAGAAGCAACCAAATTAGCACTGAATACGGCGGAACAAGCCCAAAGCTTTCAGAAAAACATAGGTCTGCCATACGAAATAAGTTTTATAAAAGGTACTAAACATGAAGTCCAGACAGTAGATTCTGTGCCTGAGCATGAGCTACCTCCAAATACTGTACATATGCTATACGACATAGAAGGGCGGAGAGGTTCTGGTGTGATTGAGTTTAAAGCGTCTCAAAAGGCTGGTAATTCGTGGCGCCTGACTTGTATAAAGCTAACATATGCACCGGATCAAACTGTGGATATTTTGGTTCCGTGCAAGAGTGACTAAAAATAAGTCGCTATGGCAGTTTTGGTGAGAAGCTTAGAATGTTTGATAAGAAAAGAGCTGCCAAGCAGCTTAACGCATCGTTGTTATATGTAGAAGGTTACTGTTGAAAATACTTTATGTCGAAAATCACAAGGCTTTTGTATCTGCGGTAAAAAGAGAATTTTTATCTGACCATGATGTTGAAGTAGCGCCTGATATCAATTCAGCCAAAGCTATGTTTAATGATTCCTATCACTTGGTGTTGTGTGACTATGATTTAGATGATGGGAAAGGCACTGAAGTGGTTTCGTATATCAGAGAGTTAAGTGCAACTGTTCCTATCATCGCGGCCTCGTCACATGAAAGAGGAAATAGCCTCTTGATTCAAGCCGGAGCCAATATTATTTGCGGTAAAATGGACTTTCGGTCCTTGCCTAACTGCATAGATAGAATTATCAATGAAATATAACAAACGAATTTAGCAATGGGAGCTAGACAGTAGGTCTGTGCTTCTATATTGCTAGGTTTAATCTAGTTTTTTGTGCCTCTTATTTGAGGCGTTATACGTACAAGGTGAATATGCCCAAGTATAGATGGCTTTGCTTATATTGCGAACATGATAACTCTGAAAGAACAGAGTTTTGCGCACACTGCGGTACAAGCGCGACAGCAACTGCATATGAAATTGAAGCGAGAGAATTTTTAGCTAAAAAAATTCTAAGTGACGAGGAAGGCTGCTCGAAATGCAGTAATACAGCTCATTCGATTGAATTTAGTGAAGACCCGTGGGAGTATTTCGATTCAAGACAAAGCCCCCTTCTCAGAGCCATGTATATCACGATAAAGTGTAAAAAATGTCAGCATACGCAAAAAGTAGAATATGCAGTACCTACACTGCGAAAGCTATATCGAAGGCTTTTTAATCAAGATATTAAAAGCCAGTGGTGGCTAAAACGTTAGAGTGTATAACTAAATTATTATAGGCAGCTGCATAATATTTGGTTTGGGTTCACTCCGATTCGCATTGTATCCAGCTTATTATTTTTTTAACAGAGCGCTAAAATATAAGGATGAAAATGGAAACTAAGGATGAAGTTGTATTTCCTAACATGCAGTTGAGTCATATTGAGTTATATGTCCAAGATCTAGCTAAGATGGAAACCTTCTATACGAGTAAATTAGGTTTTGTTGTCACTGACCGAGGTGAAGGTCAAAACGGTATGGTTTTTTTAAGCCGTAGCCCGCAAGAGCACCATCAAATTGTTTTAAGTCCAATGCAATCACGCAGGACTCTTGAAAGTCCAATTGATCACATCTCTTTTAGAGTGAAAAATATTGATGAATTGAAGCTTTTTAATTCATCGTTAAAGTCGGTTTCTGGAATTCGTTTACAAGCGGTATCTCATGGTACAACTTGGTCTATCTATTTTTATGATCCCGAAAACAATAGATTTGAAATTTTCACAGATACACCATGGTATGTTAATCAGCCATGTAAGTTTGCTGTAAATTTAGAATTATCCAATGAAGAGCTAATCAAATTTACGGAGAATGAGATTAAAAATATGCAAGGGTTTTCGTCAAAAAGTGATTGGGAAATAGTTCATAAAAAAAATTTAGGAGCGCTTGGTTAGCCATGTCCTTTCAAGGCACTTAAGGGAGCTCATTGCTACCGATATCTTTGAGCTGAGGAACCTTACACCTAGCACCATCAAATGCACTAGGTGTAAAAAGTCATCGTTACGCTGCACAATTCTCTTTAACTGATGGTTGTAACTCCATCAATACAGTTTGCCATAACCCACTCAACCCTAACAAGTAATGTGGTTGCTGGTAAACAGGCTGTGCTTCCCCTTGGATAGTGGCGGCGAGTGTTGCAATAGCTGCGAGGTTGCATTGGTCTCTGTGGTGCATTAACTGTTGTTGATCCATAGGTGCAAGCTCAATGGGCATGTAGGTTTTCCATGATTCAGCGGGTAAGCTATGACTTGAAGGAAACCAACTTAAAGGGCCAGTAGTTTCACTGAGAGTCAAAGTGCCATGAGAAAATAGCGCAGAGAACTGGTGGTTCAAAAAAGTAGCGCTGCCGTCATCTTCAGCGGACGAAAAGTTTTGACATAAAACAGACACGGAGAGGCTATTATTTTTAAGCATCACAGGCTGAAATGCCATCGGTTCGCCGTTGTATTTAATTATCTCCAATCCTTCAAATCCACCTAGTGCACGACCCAAAAGATCCAGTGCCGAATATAAAGTTCTTAAATTGGCACCTATGGCATAGTGCATACAGCCAGCCCCCTGTTGATATGCTGCAAGTACTGACTGTAAAAATGCTTGCGGCGCATAGAGATCGGCAAAGTGCCCATTGACATGAAAATATGCTTGGTGTTGCTTGGCAAGTGCGAGCGCTTCTTTCACAAAGGCTTGATCAACGGGATGCTCACATAATACTGACACTCCCATTTTTAACAAAGACAAGACAATTGTTTTTCCTGCATCCCCAGATATTGCAACACAAGCAATATCAATATTGTCAGCCGGTATAGCGGCAACATCCGTATAGTATGGTACCCCAATTTGCTTGGCAATTTGTTGAGAGTGCTCACTGCCTTTTGATAAGACGCCGACACATGACAAGCTATGTTGCGAAAAGTGAGTTAATGCGCGAATGTAGGTGGAACCATAGTGGGTACCGCACACGAGTACTTTCATAATGTTTTCCTTTTTTAAGCAATAGGATGTGGCTCTTTGTTAACCGGACGTCCATGTAATAGTTTGCGTAACCTTGGGTTGTCTACTCTTTTAAATTGCTCACCAAAGTGAATAGGTTGCATATGGACTCCGATGGCCCGTGCAACTCTAAATGGACTTAACGCCATATCTGGAGAGGTGACATCCACAATAGCAACTTCTACACCTGCTGAATCTAGGCGCTGTTTGAGTTGGGTTATTTGAGTGATCACTTCATAAGGCCAATCATCCAGTGTTTTCGCCTCAGTTAGGGGGCGGCGCATAAAATCAAATGCGTCGAGTTTGTCCTTGCTAAAATAATAGGCGGCGTGATCTTCTAGGCTTGTAACGTCACTGACATGATGAGGAGCCTTATGTCCAGAACGCATAAGTTGGCAGAGGTAGGGCATCACATGACCTTGCTCTAATAGCGCTTTACGCATAGCAACCTTAATATCGCCGTGGGTGGCCAGTGCCACTGATGCTGCGGGGGTGCGATAGCCATCTCCTATTGCTAGGCATACCACAGTTGGTACATGTAGTCCTACATCAAGCAGGTAGCACTCAAGCTCTACGCCTAGCTTGATTAAGTCATCTATCATAACCTGCATTTTACCTTGGTTAAGTGCCTCGTAGCTGAGCCGTTCACAGGGTAACTGGGCATACCAAGTAAGCATCATGGCATCGCGTTCAATTAATTCATAACAGGCTCTGAGCGCTGCATCATCATTGCCTTGTCCAGCGGCTAAACCATTTGACGATACCTGACTGAATTGCTCTTTATAGGGGCAAGCAAAATTAAAGTAGCTAACCAATGCTGGAACCCAAACCGGTTTCTCGGTTGCTAACCAGCTACCTCGACACCAGTGTATCTTTTGCTTTTTGTGCCATTTGTGAAATGGGAAATTAGGCGTGCTGTATTGCTTATTCGAATATAAAACTAATGTGTCTGGATTGACATAATCACCTTGTAACTGGCTAATTGACGCATATTTAAAATCGCTCAATTGGTATCGCGCCGCTGAGTAGCGCTCCAGTGCCTCACCTACCGCACTGATATGTGCAGAAATATGATCCAATCCTTTACCTGAGCCCACTTGACCTGAAGCTCTAGGATCAAACTCACCTTCCGTAAATGAGGATACCCCAGCCGACGCTGTGATAGGAAAATCAGGTAAGTGCGGTGCATGCCCGGTGAGCTGGCGTACAATCCCAGTTTTCGGATCTACCCAACCTTCAAATAGAGATTTAAATTGCTCAACATCCTGCAGCTGATTGAGGGGGTTTTCAGCTGGTTTTGAATTGTGATGCATAGATAGTGCGTGAGTCTTCGCATGACTGTGATCAAAACCGCACACTTCACACCAAGGAATAGGAATAATCGCATGCTTTTTTGATTGGTATGTGATTAGGTTTTGAACAAAAACATGGGATGACAGCTCAGTTTCGGTAAAGCCCCAAAGGATTTTTAATGCTTCCATAGCAAGTTGTTGACCTGTGATTGCAGACATGGGGGTCAACATACTGCGGGCACGTCCGTCACGATTTTTTTTATGACTTTTTTCTAATTCGTGCGCTAACTCACCGTGGTGCTCTGTGCTTAGTTTTCTGAGTCTTAAACAGTTCCAACATGAACTGGAGGCGGTTTCATTTATATTGATAGCAGGGCCTATCCAGCTTTCTAGGCCATCCAAGTGGCCATAAATGGCTTTAATCGCATGTTGATGCAGGTATTCAGACACTTTATGTGACCAAAAGTGTGAATCTTTCCCCAGAGTGATTATGGCTAAATCCCAGTCATTTGAGGGGCTACCTAAATTGTGGTGATCAGAAGTGAGTTCGGAGTCGCTGATCTGCATCCAAGGATTGCGGTGTTGTAACATAGATTTAAACACCTGTGATCTTGGTTTGCCAACATCTTCAGCTGAGAGAAAACGGTGACATGTTAAGTCATCACTGGAGACTTTTTCTTTATCTAATAAATGAACCTGGCCTACGCCTGCTGTGCCTAACTCTTCTAACAAAGTAACTGCCCAAGGCTCAAGGCCAACAACTAAAACTCTGCAAGGGGTGAGAGAGTAAACTTGATCTTGGCTATGTGGCATTTGGTTTGCCTGATGCCACGGGCGTAAAAAACGTGTTTGTACTATCCCTGGAGGCTGAAACTCTAGTTGTTCAGAGACCTCTTCCAATAGACCATATTGGCTAAGCATTTGCAGGACGGTTTGAATACTCGTATCGCTATATTCGGGCAAACGCATGCAGATTTCAGCTTGAGTGAGCTCACCTTCTAAGAGAGGTAATATTTTTTCAACAAAGTCTGATGTATCTCGACCGTGAACTTGAAAGTCTCCCAAATCTGAACTTAATAACACACCGCTGCTGTTGGGAACCATGCTCGCAGCTGGGGTTAACCTTAGCTTTTTCATAAATTAAACATCCATTTTTTAAGGACATTCCCTGAGTTGAGCCCAGAGAATGTCAATAACTGCGCGCTAACCGCCAGTACTACACGGTATGCAAGTTACACACTGAAAACATTGCAAACATTGCGGAGCACATTGATAGCACTGAACACACTGGTGTGAACACTGCAGACATTGGTGTGAGCACTGCAAACATTGGTGTGAACACTGCACACATTGAGGTGCACACTGATAACACTGTGCACAGAAATTCACAGCACAAGGGGTGCAGGTATCACATTTGGTAATATGTGCACACTGCTGGCAATGTGTCTTTTGCTCCGTTTGACATAAAGCGCAAAAATTCACAGTGCACGGGTAACAGGTGTCACAATGAGTGACAGGCCCACATTGCTGACAGAAGTTGACTGCGCATGGGCGGCAATTCTCGCACTTGGTAATAGGTGCACACTGCTGACAAAAGTTAACAATACAAGGGTAGCAAGTATCACATTTGGTGACGTGTGTGCATTGCTGACATTGTAAGTTTTGGCCCTGCTGACACAATGCACAGAAATTAACAATGCAAGGGTAACAAGTGACACAGTTAGCGACAGGCTCACATGTTATGCACTTGTAGTTGGCATCACATTGAACGCAAGCGACACATGGTGTCGGAGGGCCTAAAGGTTGATAGCTAGTTCCAACCGGTGCGCAAGTAGCACATAGCGTAGTTGTGCACGGGGCACACAGAATTGTAGGGGTGTAACAAGGGGCACACGGTGTGCAGTAATAACATACGGCACAGTCTACGATTCTTGGCGGGTTACAACATGCTTCCAGCGCTTTGACTTTAGAAGTGAGTTCCGTCACTTGTAATTGGAGTTCTTTTATTGCTTGTTCACTCATATTACTTTCCTTAAAGTTTCATTTAATTGACTTATTTGGTACCGCGTACCAAAAACGACTTTGGTTTGTTGCTTGCCGAATGTGTTTCACAGGTGGCAATCATAATGTCTTGAGCAGACATATTCGTCACATTGCAATAACGCCTTTATTGCACTTTAAATAGGGTATTGGCTGTAATGTGTGGAAACTTATAGCGGCTGCGTTTACCCTGGTCCTTACCATTTGCCAAACTAAAATCCAAAGTAATATCTTGGGTGTATTGCAGCATTTCTAGACCATTTGATAATCGCTGTAGCCAAAGAGTAGTTTTGAATCGAGGCACATCTGAATGTGCTTTCATAAATGGTGTATTGGCAATGCTGCCATCTGTTTCGGTATCTACATCTAGCACAGTGGTGTCGATTGTTCCTATGCCTTGTTGATATAGGCTATCTAAGGCAACTTGCAGTACAATATTGGGGTTAACATTAGGGTTTTCTGGAATATCAGACCCATATGGGGCTTTGAAGCTATTCCCGCCAGCAGCTGGCAAGGCATTGGCAACAGGAATGCTTGGCGCACCTCTAAAACAGTCGTGATGACCGAGCGCTAAAATAGAGTTACCATGCGGAATTGAAACCTGCTTTACTATAGTTCGGTCCTGCTCTTGTTTTGGTAGGGGGTTGGGGGTATCTGGGACCCATGGCTCTTTATTCAGTGTACCTTGCCCTTGAGGTGCAATCACTTGATGTAGCCAGCTACCGTTTTCAGCATGCACAAGCGTATCTTTTTCAGGGCCATCGGCAAAAAATACCCGCTGTGAATAAAAAATACTGTAAGCATCTTGCTCATAATTGCCCGCTCGGTTGGCAACTTTTCCCTGAATAGCACTAAATGTCATGACTTCGTAATAGGGGAAGTTTTTTAAGATAAAGCCATTGGGGGCGTTATCTTGTGGGATGGGCATGACATTAAACCCTCCATAACGGGTACTGACCCAAGTACCAATTAGCCCAGCTATGGGGCCGAGCTTTTCAAGAATGTCACACCTTTGATCGCCGCCACCAGCAGCAATCAGCGGCACATTAAAATCTGGGACAAACTGTGGCTGCTGCGGATTAGTTGCTTTATCTGTACAGTGCTCAAACTGTTGAGGAATACAGGTAGCGCAACGTAAAATAGTATTGTGCTCACTTGCTGCATTGCATTGTTTATTAAGGTCTTCAAATGCAGACTGAAGTTGCGCGATTTCAACTTGCAATTGCGCAATAGGATCTTGCTTACTCATGATTTACTTTCCTTGCTGTACATAAATTGACGGTTGATTGATTTTTCGGCTGGTTTTTAAGTGTATCAGCAAGTCTCTTTTAGGTTATTACATGCTATTACACAGAAATATGTGTTTTTCATTAGGTGGAGTGTGCTAGGAGCGATTGCCTTGTGGGCTGAATGTTATCTTCGAATTGCAACGATTAGTTTTGGAGATAGCAGTGTGCACCGCTATCCCTTTCTAGCCGTTCAATGCGCTGACAACAGACGTCCATATTCAATAATCTCAGCCAGCGTTTATTTGACCGCCCCATAGGTAATGATGTGAACGATTTTCCCCCTCAATTTAGTTAGAAATAGCTTAGTTTTAGGCTATTGGTTATCACTTTGTTGAAGCTCTCCTCACAACCAATATCGCATCGCCTTTATTGCAAATTGAAAAGGGTTAAATTGAATACAGGTTTATTGAGCGCATCTAATCAAATAGTCATTCCAATCAAAGTGACAAAGTTAACTCTAAGAAAAATATACTAATATATTTATTTCCTTCATTTTGCACTAAAGAGAAAGGTTCGCTTTTAACGTCATATAAATTGGGTGAGCGCTATAAGCAATTTTAAAATTAAAGGAGTAAAATATGACTTATGCACGCATCTTACTGTTAACACTTTTAGGAGTGTCAACTCCGTCTATGGCAACAAGTAATGTTAAGCTGCCGCTGCCCGTGATAGCAGAAACACATGATATTGAGCAGCACTCGATCGCAGTAAAAGGTAGTAAGATGGCTTACTTAGAGCAAGGTGAAGGCAAAGCTGTGGTTTTTGTTCATGGTAACCCAACATCATCTTATTCTTGGCGTAACGTAATGCCTTATATTTCTGATACTCATAGGGCCATTGCAGTTGATTTGATCGGCATGGGAGATTCTGGCAAGCCAGACATAGAATACACATTTAAGCAACAATATCAGTACTTCAATCGTTTTATAAACAGACTAAATCTTGATGAAGTGATTTTGGTTGGCCATGACTGGGGGGCGGCAATAGCATGGCTCTATGCGAAAAAGAATCCAGATAAAGTGGACGGGCTTGCCTTTATGGAAGGCGTCTTACCTCCACAGTTTCCCGCTGAAAGCTATGAAGATCTAGGCTCTGTAGCTGATTTTTTTAGAACACTGAGAGACCCCGTGGTTGGGCCAATGTTGATCATTGAGCAAAATATGTGGATTGAACAGGCCTTGCCTGCCTCTGTCAACCGCACACTGGGCGAGCAGGCGATGGAAGCTTATCGTGCACCTTATCTTGTTCCTGAGTCTAGAAAGCCGTTACTTGCTTGGCCAAATCAGCTGCCAATAGCTCGTGAGCCCGCTCAAACCGACTGCTTAATGCGCGGTATTAAACGCTATATGGGCAAAACTGATATGCCGATTTTATATATTTATGGTTCACCTAGTGTTGATAATTCGCCTCAAGTACTCAAGTGGTATGTGGAAAATATTGATGAGCTAGAGACCGCGTATGTTGGACAAGGGCTGCATTACCTTCCAGAAGATCAGCCAGACGCGATAGGTCGGGCTCTTGAGGATTGGCTACGCCGACTAAATGATTGACGACGTCTGTAGTTCAACTTATTGTGCACTTAGCCTTTGTTAATCAGAGGCTATTTCCTAATTACTGCCAAATACTATTACCTTGTTACTTGATATCACAACAAACGCATACTCAAAACATTTTCCTTTTTTGAAACTATGTACGGTAAATATTAGAAACCATCACCTTTGCAACCTTTTACTTTCCTTTAATGTACGTTAGTGTGTTGAATTTAGGCCCTCATTTTACTCATTAAGGGATTAACGTGATAGCAGAGTCACTCAAAATACTTTACATTGTTTCAGCTGCTTACGTTGTGTTTATAACTATTGCACTGGTATTGATCCAAGGACGATTAGCAGTAGAACAAAAAATCGCATTATTTATTTTTTGGTTGCTACTTTCCACACCAATGTTGGAATACATAGGTCTTGCTTTTAATTATATGCCATATCCATTTATTGCATTTGTGCATTCATCTTTGCTTTTACTCGGTCCTGCAATTTATTTTTACATAACGTATCAACCAGAAGCGCATTTTGATTTTGCTAAATCGTTGCTCCATCTGTTCCCATTTGTGATCTTTTACACGGGAAGATTGGTTGAGCAACAGGAGATCCCGATACTTTTAGCCTTACTGTATTGCTTACATGTTCTCTTTTATCAATTTTTGTTGGTTAAAACGATTTGGTTCGATAAAGGTGAAACTGTGAATAAACGCACTCAGCATTTGATCAGTCAAAAAGCGATCGCGGTGTTTTTTCTGATAGTTTCTAGTGCCTATTTTGCTCAAGTAACACTGCATAAAATGGGGTCTGATTACTTACGATTACTTTGGGACCTTAGCAATACACTGACTTTTATATATATTTTAATGCTCTCTAAAGGGTTTATAGACACTGTAAAAATAAAGCAGGCAAAGCCAACCAGAGTGCTGGAGCTTGGGCCAGATTTGGCAAATCAACAAAAAAAACGACTGTTCGATTTATTTGAAAAAGAACAGCTTCACTTGAATAATGAGCTGTCGTTAAACGGCTTGGCTAAAGAGTTGGATTTGACTAATAATCAAACATCCGAGTTACTTAATGACCATTTAGGTACCAACTTTTATGAGTTCGTTAATAAATACCGGGTTCAAGCAGCCGCACAAATGTTAAAACTCGCTTGCAAGAAGACAAAAGTGTCAGATCTTTATTTAGACGCCGGATTTAACAACAAAAACACCTTTTATCGCGAGTTTAAAAAAACGTTTGATATGTCTCCCGGTGAGTACAAAACCAGATTTAGCGAGATTGAAAAGTAGTGAACTATAAATTGAGTTTCACAAGTAAATATAAAGCACTTCACAGACTTGGATACACACAAGCCTGGTTATCTCTCGGGGTTATCACAGAAGAGAATCTTGTATCTCAATATGAAGAAATTGAATCTTCTGAAGATAAAAACGCAGAGCACTATCGAAATAGCGGGTTTTGCGACTTTTTAAGCGCTAAAAATTCATTAACTGATAATGAAGTGGCCGGTATTTTTGAATTAACAGACCATGGGCCTGACAAATGCGATCTAAGCGAAAATCGTATTATTCAGCTGATAGACTCTAATATTCTTACTGATGCTCAACTCGATTGGATTACCAAATACCCGGAAGTGTCAGAAAGGCCGATTCAGAAAAGGTACTTAAGAGAACGGCTTACTCGTAAAATTGAAAAAAGCTCCATCAGCGATTGTTTTGAAGAAATAAAAGCATGTGAAGATAGCCACATCCAAAAATACATTATTGGCCGAAGTGATCTGAAGTCTGAACATATAAATTGGCTCTCCGAATACGGCAGTAACAAAAAGCTTAGGAATATTGCCAAGCAGTTACTGAACAGCAAAAGGTTCAAGTAAAGTGCTTAACATACCGCTAGCCGCTGCTCAACTTTCGCTCCTACATCGAGGCAAGTTACCGCTTAACGTTAGACGTCACAGATGAATATTATGAATAAGCTAAATGTTTTGCACTTAGACGGCAGCGCAGGGTTAACGGTGGGCATGCTGTTGTTTCTCTTACAAGATTGGGTTGCCAGCCTGTATCGCTTACCTGATTCTACAGTTCTTTTTTTGGCAACTGCAAATGTTTGTTATGGGGTATATGCTCTAACGCTTGCTTTTTCTAATAGGAGAAACTCTGCATCTATCTCTTTATTGGTAACGGCAAATATCATATGGGCGGTGGTATGTGTCGCAATCATTTTTCATTATTTCCAAACGGCAAGTCTTATTGGGCTAGCGTTTATATGTATGGAGGGTATATTTGTGATTGTTCTTGCATATTTCGAATGGAAAAATAGACGCATGCTCTTGGAAGGATGCCACATCACATAGGCTACTAAAGCCACCTATTTTGCCCCCTTGCTAACAAATCATACTTATGGAAATGTAGAAATGAAATCCACCCTTAAGTTCTTCAATTATGATAGCGATACTCCATCGAATTGTGGTCAAGTTTTAGATATTGAGTTTTCAAGTAAATCACTTCACTGGCCAGGGGTTTTACTAGAGAAAGGCAGCTCGCCACACTTTTATCCCAACAATGTTTATACCCCTTATTTTTACTTTGCGCTAGGTCTGGAGCATGACTTGCACTGGAATGTAAAAACAGCGGTTGATGGCATGATGGCACTTAAGACAGCACCGGGTGACATTTGGATTAACCCGCCTGAAAGTCCTTTTTCTCACACAATAGATGAGCCTTGTTATTTTGTCATTTTGGCGATAGAAAGAGATGTATTTATTGAAAGCTGCACTTTGAGTATCAACGATAAGGCACTCCAATTTTTGAATAATTACAATGTGCATGACGAAACCATTAAGGGCATCATGGAGTTATTTTTGCTCGAAGCTAAGTCGGGCGGAAAAAACGGTTATGCGTATTTGAAGAACTTAGTTTCCCTTCTGGCAACCCATTATATCCAGAACTATTCCAACTTTACTGATTTACAAAATGCACGTGCTACAGCGTCGAATTTCGACCAGCAGCAAATTGACAAAGTCGATATTTACATAGCATATAATATCAATAAGCCCATTACCGTCGATGAGATGGCGGACTTGTTATATTGCAGCAAGTTCTACTTTCTTCGGGAATTCAAAAAGTTTATGGGTATTACGCCATACCAATACCTGATGAACAAGCGTTTGGAAGAGGCAAAACGACGTTTATCCTCCTCACAAAAAAATGATATCGCATCAATTGGCCTTGATCTGGGGTTTAATGACCAATCGCATTTCACCCGTTCGTTTAAAAAGCAGTTTGGTATGACACCAGGGCAATTTAGAAACAAAACGGTTAAGCAATAAAGTACAAAACCTAGAGCAGTAATTTGCAATCTTCTAACGTTTTTTGTCGCTATCCTATATCTATCTTAACTGATAATGCAGGATAAACTTATGAAAAATAAACAAAAGGTGGTATTGCCTACTGTACTGTGCGCTCTCGGTGCGTTATTGGCATCCCAGCTGGCGATTACTAAAGAAAATATGATGAATTCCGCTGAAACTGCTTCTCAGCAAAGCACAGCTAACGAACAGGTTAAAAGCAGTATTGTGACCATGGTCAATGCGATTGATAGCAAAAAGTGGGATAGCGCATTGACTCAGTTCGCCAATGAAGTTTTCGTTGATTATTCTAGCCTGACAGGACTACAAGGGAGTAAAACCAAAGCTGCTGATTTATTGCTTGGCTGGAAAAAGTTACTGGCAAAGGTCGACACACTGCATCAGTTGAGTAATTTTGCTATCTCCATTGAAGGTGATAGTGCGGATTCCTTTTCTCACGTTTATGCCAGTCACCAAGCCGAAGGCATTGATTATTGGGATGCTTATGGTCGTTATCATCACAAGCTTAAGAAAATTGATGGGCGTTGGAAAATCGTCTCAATGACGCTGCATATGCATGGACAGAAAGGCAATTTAAACTTTTTAAATGAGGTGACTAAAATGAATCAAAGTACATCCCAACAGAGCAGCGAAAATACCATCAGAAAAATACAGTTTGAGAGTGAAGGGGATAGGGTGGTTGGCAATCTTTATTTACCCAAGCACTATGACCCAGCTAATAAGTACCCAGCAGTGATCGTATCCGGTAGCTGGACAACGGTTAAGGAACAGATGTCGGGACTATATGGCAAAAAGCTTGCCGAAAAGGGGTTTATTACACTTGCTTATGATCCCAGAAACTTTGGTGAAAGCGGCGGTAAAACACGTTTCTATGAAAATCCATCACAAAAGGTCGAAGACATTGTTAATGCAGTTACCTATCTACAAAGCCTACCAGAAGTGGATGGTAATAAAATTGGTGCGTTAGGTATCTGTGCAGGATCGATGTATACCTTAATGGCTGCCGCGGAAGATAAGCGTATCAAGTCAGTGGTCACTGCGGCATCATGGCTACACGATGCAAAGGCTGTGAAGCTATTTTATGGTGGTGAAGAAGGTGTACAGGCAAAAATTAACGCGGCTAAGGTTGCAAAAAAGAAGTACGTTGAAACGGGTGAGGTAGAGTATATCCCTAGCATATCTACTACTGATGAATCGGCGGCAATGTATGGTCCTTATGATTACTATCTAAACTCAAAACGTGGTGCTGTGCCCCAATGGAGCGCAGACAAGTTTGCGGTGATGACTTGGGAAGACTGGCTAACACTAGACCCAATGCCAGTGGCAAAAAATTTGGAAACGCCAACCTTGATGATTCATTCCGATGGTGCTGTATTGCCACAATATACCAAGCAATTCTTTGAAAATATCGCAGCTGACGACAAATCCTTGCACTGGATTGAGACAGAGCTAGAAAGCCCTTATCATCAATTCAGTTTCTATGATCAGGAGCGTGAAGTAATGGAGTCCATAGAGCAAGCGCAGCTTTGGTTTTCAAAAAGCCTTTAGGTATGTGATCGGGAGTTAGTGCTTCTGCGCGGTGGGGCTATTGCTAGGGCTGGTTTGTATGTAAAGCCAATTAGTGGCTCTAGGTAGCCGCCATCGGTGTGACAACTGAGTCAAAGGTCAGAGTTCTTTAAAGGTTGGAGTTAAGATGAGAAATAAACGAAAAGGAAGTATTAAAAAGAGCTAGGGTATTAGGTTCGAAGTCAGAGCAGTTAGAGTTAGTTGAACACAACACGAAATGATACCTAAGAGCGTTTTGAAATAAATGTTATGTTTAAGAAAAAAGAATAATATTAGTGTGTTTGCTACTTTTTAGTTCGCTCTCACTAGCGTGTAGGCCTTGTAGTGAAGAGGCGGAGGATAAGCAAACGATGCTAAAATTTTGATAAGTCATATACTTTGCCAGAGCGGACTAGTTTTTCTCTTTTCAGGCTGATATCGGCCATTTTAAAGCTAGCAATATTAAAATAATTGAATTTTGCCCAGAAGGTCTATTGCTAAAAGTTGTAGAGGAAATGATTTAAAAAACACAATATAAACGCATTACCAAAAAGCCAGAGCATATAACTTTTGACAGGTAACCTCAGGAATTAAGTTTTGTATTTCGTTTACCTTTTAAGTTGAAATAAGCAGTAACATAAAAACAGTAAGCACAAATAAAATCAGGGAGCGTTGCTAGTGTCTTACGAACTTTAGCCAGCTTAACGCGCCTATACCCGGTATTGAGAACAAATGGTAGTGCATTGAAAATAATCGCCTTTTTTATATAAGACTGCAAGAGCTTGGCTGCGCTGCAATCCAGAAGCCTGACCAAATGTGTCCTGCCTTCTTATGAATTGTTGTATCTCAACTCAGAATCAATTAGTGCTTCATGTATCAACAGCCAACAAGTTTGATATGGTTGTTATATCGGTAACCTCACTGTTACGAGTGTCTATAGGCTCGATAGTTCGTACTTGACGGGATAATGGAATAGCGACAATATTAATTTAAATATCCAAAAGCTAAGATCACATGGCCATTGCTGGGATGCCTCTGAAGATTTGGGTGCCATCATAAAAAGGCTAGAGCATGTTTGTGGCTTAATTACCGATCGTAATAACCTGACTATATTACACCGGGTATATTGGAGAATGTTCCATAAGGAGGATGAGTGTATCCATTAATCTTAATACTGTTTTTATTCATGTCTTTTAATGTACTCGCTAATAAAGTGAATACTTATGACGAGTTGACAGAGGCTCTTGAGACTATTCGTGTCAAAAATGATATTCCATCCATGTCTGTCGCAATCATTACATCTGGTGAAGTAACCTATATTAAAGGTTTCGGGTTTCTTGATGAAGAGAAGACAAAACCAACAGACTCAAAGTCACTGTACCGTATAGCTTCGGTTTCTAAGCTATTTACTGCTCAAGCTATCATGCAGTTGGCAGAAAAAAAGAAAATAGATTTAAATGATCAAGTCGGTCGATATTTACCAAGCTTTGCACAAAGCGGTATTACAATTAAGCAGCTACTTACTCATTCATCAGGTATAAATGACAAAGTCAAACCAGTAAACTTTGAAAAGATGAGAACAGTAAGTTCATACTTAGGTATAGTTAAACAATCATTACAAATAGATGTTGAAAGTAAAAATTTCGAATACAGTGATGCCAATTATAATATCTTAGGTGCGCTAATCAGTGCTGTTTCTGGAGAAAGTTATGAGCAGTACGTACAGAAGAATATTTTAATGCCAGCTAACATGGATAAAAGTGGCTACTTTAATGGTAAAAACTCATATATTTTTGAAACGAAACCCACATACAAAGGTAAGTTAATAGATAAGTCAAAACAGAGGCCTTATGACCCATCGTTTAATCCAAGTGAAGGGCTAATTTCTAATGTACACGACTTAAGTCAATGGCTTAAATTAACGCTTACCGATGAGCCACTTATTTTGAAGAAGCAAACATACAAAGAGATGTTGCAGCCTCAAGTTAAAACTTCATGGGGAGAAATATATATGGGGTTGGGTTGGCAAGTATATAAAAGTGCGGATGGCCAAATTGCTAGACACCCAGGCAGTATACGAGGTTATAAATCACTTGTTCTTACTTACCCAGATAGCAAAAATGCGTTGATCCTACTTACCAATTCAAGTAATACTCCACGCTGGGAAATTGCAAAATCTATCACACAGGCTTTAAAGGAGAGTGCTAAGTGGTAGTTGAATGTACACACTGTTTAACAATTGCAAAATCGAGTTTGCTTGAATTCGGTCGTCGTTAATTTAGTCAACCTTGAAGAAGGTTTAAAATAATGGTCATTAAGTGTTTAAAGCCGGTAATGATTGCATAAATTGAACAGCCAGTAATAAGCATGAGTAAGTAAAAAGAATTTTTTATCAGAGGGTATTGTGTTTAAAGTAATTATTTTAACTATTGTAATAAGTCTATATTCTAATTTTGTTTCTGCAAAAGGGCAGTTATCTGGTTCATGGAGTTGTAGCGCCACAACTGAAACTGAGCTCCCAGCTAAGATAGACTCATCATTCTTACTTGTCGTCGATAAAGATGAAACTAAATTTACTCGTCGTGGCCATATAGTGGTGCCAACAGGAATAAATGCAATCCCAAAAATAGAATTGAAAACAGTTGAAGCTGGTCTGCTTTTTGTTGACGGTGTGAACATAAAAGTTGTGCCAAACAATGTGGATTTAGAAGTTGTAAAAGGTAAGGAAATATTTGGTGCTGCAGCTGTAGAAGATTTTAAAAAACACCTCTTAAGTGAAGAAGTTGGCGTTATTATAAATCAAGCTGAAGATTCATTTGAATTTACCGTAGAAGAAGGCAGGCAAACAAATCATTGTGTAAGAGAAGTTAAGATATAACACAAAACTGACAGTCCGCTTATTGCTATAAGCGGACGTTTACTTTTAAAGTGGCTACTAATTTACTTTTCCTCTAGAGAAAACTTTTGTGCATTAAAAGAAATCTCAAAGGTATCTGTAGTAAAAACATATTTCCCACAGCCATCTCCAACTAAACCCAGAAAGCTTGAAAGATAATCGCTGACACTTTCATCAAAGTACACGATCTCAACATCTACCAATTCATCGAAAAAGAGAATATAAGCAACTTTTTCAGAATCTGGTGATTCTCCTAGAGATGCAACTGTAACCCCCATAAACTATCCGGTTCGCTAGAAGAATTGCAAAAGGATCTGGACGAATGGATAGTTTATTACAATAATGACCGAACCCACCAAGGGAAAATATGTTGTGGCAGGACGCCGATAGAGGCACAACTTAATGGAAAACAAGTTTGGACTGAGACAAATTTAGTTCAAATCTAAACTGACAGTCACCGATAAAAAACAGGTAACTGCCAGATTAAGTTTGAGATAATACAGTTTAGTTTAAATGTCTTTGAGAGTTAATCCAATCCAGTGCGTCATCAATTTCGGCAAGCACAAAAGTATGTGTTTCCTTGTTTTTAGCTATTTCTAATTCAGACTCGATTATAGTGTGAGAGTTGGGGTTCCAAACACTCCAGACACCTCCCGCCACATTCGCTCTTACAAGGGCATCTTTGCTTTTTAGATATTTCAACCACTTTTCTAAAAACTCTTTACGACCGCATCTGATAAGAGCTTGATATAATCTGGTTTTTTCAATTTCAGAACACTTTTCAATGTCTAATTGGCTAAGTTGCGTGATGACTTCATCTCCTTGAATTTCTCCAAGTGCGTAAATAGCATCCAACCTAACCAGTTCGGAGTCATCGTGTAAGCACTTGGAAATTAAGTCAATTGACTTATTATACTCCCAATCGCCTAGTACACTTATAGCTTCAGCTCTAACTTCTTCATCCTCATCATCTGCTAGCGCTACAACTTTATCAAACACTTGTTGAGGAGGCCTATTGGGCATGGCTTTCTTATTAGGTTTTGATCCGGAGCCAATACGTGTTAGCACTCTAAATCGAATGTCACTATCAAGGTTTTCCATAAGTTGGATAATTACTCCCCAATCTATATTATCGCCAGAAAACATCTCCGCAATTTCGTTTATAGTCTCTTGTTTCTCGATGCGATATTTCAAATCGGCAAGTTCATTGTTTATTGCTTCATTGTTCAAACTAATAAGACTTTTAGAGACAAATTGATAAGTTTTCGCTAAATCAAAACGCTCAGTTAGGGTACATAAATTCTCTAAAACACTTATACATGCTTCAATACTTAACTGCGATATATCAATTTTATCCATTGTTAGTAATTCATCATGCCCCAACCTCAACAAAGAATTAAAAGCAGCTGCCTTTAAAGTATCATTGCTTTCACTTTCCATTAAATCAGTTAGAAGCTTTGAATCACTTGCGACACCAACATAACCTAAGCAGCTGATTGCTTCTTCACGTACATCAATATCTTGGTGCTGTAAGTTGTCCACGCAAATATCTCTAGCAAAAGAACAATCGATCTCTGTTACAGCGGCAATTGCCTCTACTACCTCGTCACAAATATTTGATTCAGTAGCATGACGATATACATCAAATATCTCTTCAATAGGGTAATATCTAGCAACAAATTCAGATGGAGAAAAGTCATCGGCCAGCTTCTCCAAAGCTACTAGCCTTGTTTCTAAATCCCTTACTGTGCAATGATCAATTACTGTCCCTAAGTTCTCAAAAAAGTTATTGGATAATTCCTTTATTTCAGATGGTCTAAGAAAGCTTTGTTCATTCATGTGAATTCTTTAGTGGAAGGTCTTGTCTTATCATTTTACTTCCACTCATATTTATCGTGCGTATGCACTTCTGAAGTGCATACGATACAGTTGAACTATCTAAAACCCATATTGCAAAATCCAATCACTCTCAGCAGTAGGTCCAAATAAAGTAAGCATCAGATCCAATTTAAATTGGCAGGTCATTCCGAAGAAAGTCAGCACATAAAAAAGCCAACGTTTTAGGTTGGCTTGTATCACAAAGTGTATCTTACTCTAGGCAAATTTACTCATACACAAAATGCAATACCTGACCCCTTTATCTGCATATCACGAATATTACTATTTTAAGTGGAACGGTTACAACCTTGCGTTAATTAATAATTACATAATAAAAAATATTATTACTGGAAAGAAAACGATTAGCGACAAGTAAAAAATAGCAAATCTTCCATTTGAATCGAAGATGTACCTATTTATATTTATAACAAAGAAATAGTATATAATCCAAAATAAAAAATATATAATCTGATTTAGGTCAGAGATAAGTGAATAAAAAAACAATGTAAGTGGAACCCATATGGCCACGCGGATAATTTTTAAAATCATATAATATTTAATCTTTATGCTATGATTAAAATCAGCCCTAAAGTTATCGACTTTATGACTATGGCTGTAAATTGAATTTTTAACTAAATTGTTATCAGGTAAGTAATTTGCAAAAATTCAAATTTGTTTTTTAAATATTACTTCCAATTGGTTTGTAAAAGCTATTTTTAATATCTTAAGCACATCTAACTTCATCAATTCGATCGTTAATTGTACTTACTCTTAAAAATCATTTTATCACATAGACCCCTCATGACTGTAAATGTTTTTTATACATTACCTTCTTCTTCATAAAGATTTAACAAATCATTCCTTGTGTTGAATTTATATTGCTAGTATAAAGGTGAAGGTACCCGTTTAATTAAAATTCTAGCAACTTTAATAAAAACGGGTAAATAAAACTTTCAAACTAAGACGTTAAATTAGCTTAATGTGGATTAATGTCAAGTCATGCTTTATTGCTTCTCAATTGTAAGAGGATTAATCCTAATGTCAAATTGACCTCCAGTTAAATGTTTGTTGTTGCTATAATCAAACGGAAATTCAGTAACGTCTTCTTGGTCAGATTTTTCACCTTTTTTACTTTTTTTTCTATTTAAACCTTCTTCAATAACTATCCAAGATAGATCATCACCATCAGTTTGTTCACATGAGTCGCATGTCCCTGGTGCTATTACTTTAGCATGAAATAATAATTTAAATATCGCAAGCTTTGAAATTAATAATGCATCTTTCTGAGGCTTCCATTTCACGAAACCCCCTGTTGACTCCTTTACTACTTTATTAAAAAATTTATCCTTAAAGTTAGGAGCACTTCTATAAGGCCCTTCTATCGCCATTGGTGCTCTACCAATTTTGATATATGTAGTTGGTAATTTCGGACTTAGAGCGCTTTTTGCTTTTTTACCATCAGGGTCTGTATATTTATAAGGATTATTATTGGCATATGCATAACGATTGAATCCATGTATCCCATTTTTAGTACTAAAGTGGCCTAGAGTATCAATGGGATCATTCGAGTAGAAACGACCTATGACTGGATCATAGTATCGTGCCTGCATATAGTTTAAACCGAGGTTTTCATCATACTCATGGCCTGTGTAACCAATAGTATCTCTAGCCCCTTCAATACTTTCACCGAAAGGTCGATAATGTTGTTTACTGTTGGCTAAGGAAACAGTTGGTACGTTGCCGTACTTTGCAATCAACTTGGTGCCTAAATAAATATAGTTAATACCATTCCCAGTGAGTGCACCTGTTTGGTTGAATAAAAGTCGGCCGCTTTGATTAAATATGCTATATTCGGTCTTACCGCTTTCTACTTTTTTGACTCTGCGATTAAAACCATCATATAAATAATTATTACCATTCGCTGTTGTTACTTGGTTTGCATCATTAAAGCTTAATGAGTACTTTCCATTGTTTGTGATATTTCCTCTGCTGTCATAGCCGATATTGCTATATTTACCACTTACTCCTGAAACAGAAGTGAGTCGATTGTTATCTGCATTGTAGGTATATGCAAGATTTCTGTTTTTACTTGAATAGCTTGTAATATTGCCCAGTACATCATAATCGATATCACTATTGCCTATTTTACTACCAGCGGTTACTTTGGTGAGTCTATCAACACCATCATATTGCATGCTTGTTATAGAATAGCCTGAATCAATGCCATTTAATATAGATTTAACGTTTCCATTATTATCGAAGCTATATGTTAAATCTAAAGCATTAATACCCGCCTTTAAATCAGTTACCCTTTTAGGTAAGTTACTATCCGTGTATAGCTCTAGGTTATGTTTTACGCCATTGCTGAACTCATAGCTCTTAGCCATACCATTGGGGTAATAATTTACATTTTTAATAAAGCTCTGCTGCAGTATGTTGTTACTATTATAAGCGGCGACCGACTGTGCCTCGCCGTATGCGTTTGGCATATATTTAACTTTTGATCCATCTGGATAAGTAATAGCATTAATATTTTCCACAGAATCATAATCATATTGCAGTGAGATAGGAGTCTGATCAGAGATAGTTATAATCTCAGTTTCTATCAAGTTCTTATTATTATATGTATAAATTTGAGTAACATTAGACTTAATGAGTGCGGTTAAATTACCATTATTGTCATACCCCTGTTCTAGATCTAAGGCCGTTCCTGAGTAGTTAGTCTTATGTAGTAAACCTAAATTATTATAGGTGAAGTGTACACTTCCTGCGGGAGCAGACGTTAAACATGCATTATAACTAGTGCCCTCTTTCTTCCATGCTATTTGGCCTAGTGCATTGTACTTCATGACAGTGTTGCCAACATCTGCTCGCTTTATTAAGCATAGTTGTTTGTTTGAGTCATATATACGAGTTTCTGTTTGTTTTAAAACTTTATTTGCTGAACTTGCAGAATAAACGTTGCTTGGGTTAATAACACGAGGATCATGACAACCCAGAGGCTCTATAATGTCACAAATTGGTGGATCTGGCTCAACTCCACCATCGTCACCACCTCCATTGCCACCTCCGGTTCCCCCACCTGAGTTTGTTGGCGCTTCATTAGATTGAGTAATCGATTTAATAAAGCCACCAACGTCTCTTTGTAAAGTTGTTAAAATCGACTCAGGTGAGGCAACTTGTATAACATTCTTATAATTGGGCCCGTGATAGCTTAGGAAAGTTTTAGTCGTTTTATTACCTTTGCCATCAGTCTCTTCCATTCTATGGCCTGACAAATAGCGATAGTAAACTGTTCCTAAGCCAGATTGTTCAGTTCTGATACGGCGATTTAAAAAGTCGTAATGATACCTTGTACCAATCGTTTCTGTTTGGCTGTCACTCATTATTGATTCAAATGCCAGACGCCCAAATTTATCATAGCTATAGACTTTGTAACGTGTATTGTTAAGTGCTGTTGGGTATTTTAAATCTCGATACTTTTTCAGAATAATTTGACCATATGCATTATATGTCTCTTCGATTTGTAGCTCGGAGTTTGCAGCACAACCAGACATCGAGTTGTTTAATGTACAATGTGTTATTGTCTTTTTATTATTTGTATCATCCCAACTATAAAGGGTCCCTAGCCATGTACGCCCATAACTCGTATCATTTTCTGTCTTCTCAGAAATCAGCCTCCCTAATTTGTCATATTTGTATTGAGACTTAGTACCATTTTTATCGGTATGTTCTAAAACATTACCAAATGAATCTGCCAATTTAATCTCTTGGATAGTACTATCAGAAGTGGCTTTGTATGAAGTAGTTGTCCTTGGTACGTTCGCATTGTATTCAGCACTGTAAGTAGTTGTTATTTTTCCGCTACCAGATAAGCGGTAGTGATTCAGCGTTTTACTTTTTAATGCCCCCTTTGAGCTGCCTGCTGCATGATAAGAATAACTTTCTTTCAGTTGTCCAAAGCTATATTTATGTTTAATGTCTAGCGTATTTGGATCAAGGGTAAATTGAGTCTCTGCAACATAGCCACTATCACTGCTTGAATACTCCTTTTTATTGAGGTTGTTTGTTATCCAATGGGTTTTATTGTGAGAGTACGAATTTTTTGTATACTTGGTAGCACCAGAAAAAACTTGTGAATCAATTCGATTTGCAGGCAAAGTTGCAGAGCTTGAAAAGACTTCTTTTTGCTTTGTTAAGCCGCTATACCTACCATATGCCAAATAGTCAGTGAAAAACGTATCGTAACCGTCGTTTACCCTATAACTTGTATATTCTTTTGATTTGCGCGAGCTTAAGCAATAACTTGGGGAAACTGTAAAGTCCGGACCTATAAGTTGCTTATAACATCCGCTACTGCCAAGATAATAGTGCTCCCATTGGGTTTCTCTTTTGGCGAGCAATTCACCTTCTTCCCATCGTTTATTATGCACCCAACCTACACTTAAATAAGGTCCTTTGTATATCTCCTGTTTGTAGATGCGAGCGCCATAGTCTGCAGGAGAATGAATATAGTTGACTTGAGTCAAAGCGTGTGAGTTGCCATCTACGTCATACTCATAAGAGATCGACATATGACCTTCTAAGCCTGGATAATTTACTTCTGGCGAAGTTAATGTATATTGAAAACGTCTTTCTTGAATATTTGGCCCAGTAATCTTTTTAGAGCTTACAGTAAGGCTATTTCTACTTCCTTCCCAATAGCCTTGATATGTATACTCAACTTTCAAGTCAGAAGGAAAAGTAATACTAGCGATAGAGGTTAATGCACCGCTAAAAGCACCAGTATGAGTGAAAGTGGTAATCCGCTGCTCCGGGTCAATAACTGTACTTATTTCACCCTTAGAATTAAAATTAAATGTGGTTATATAGGTTTCATTATTATCATCAACAATTAATTGTTTAGTTTGAGAACTATTAACTTCTCTTACTTGAACTCCGTTAAAGTTAATGTTCTGCTGAGTTAAATCAATTTTTAAACCATATTTATCTTCTATAGAAACGGGGCTCCATGAATATTGATTGCTACGTACAGTTTTCCGAGTTCCAAATTTGATTTTTGTTCCATCATTAAAAACAACCACAGGCTTGGATGACTCACATTTTAATACGGTGTGATCATGAAATAATGCAAGTGTGCCTGAAGGCATATTACTGCTGTTAAACCCTAAGGGTTTCGACTGTTGTGGTAAGCCTAAGCCGAGTTGATTGAATTCAAGACCGGATAAACGACCTAAACACCCAAAGGTTCTTGTCGTCCTGTCTCCTCCAGTAACTGCGGTTCCCGTCAATGATACCCCGAGTCTATGACCATTAAACTTTTTAAAGATGTTTACTGCACCGCCTTTAAAACCTTTCACTTCATATCCGACAGAAAGGGTACTTCCATTTGCAGCAGGGATCGTTTTTATGTTAAATGAGTGAGTTAGCTTTAAATCCTGAATACTTATACTTTCAGAAGGCAAATCGCTATAGTAATTTTTAAATACAGAAGAAAAATCGCTGTTGTCCTCGCCACTACCATTACCTGGTAAGTGACCCGTATCCGCTAACACCGAACTTGAAGCTAAAAAAAAGGCTAACGAACTAACTTTTTTTATTATTTTCATAATTTTACTACTCTTGGGTCTCTGCAACTGGGCTGCCTAATAAATCTGTGTGAATGAAAGTCACTTTTTTTCTAGGTGCGAAGCTAATGGAAGCTTGGCCTGTGTTTTTACAGGTATTTATGTTGCAGGCGATGACCCTGAACTCATAATTACCACTTAACTTACTAAGAAGAAACTTGTTCTCATTCACAACAAATAGGTCGACCCACTGGCCTTGACTATTTAAAACTTGAATTTGGTATTTACTTGCATGCTCGATATCTGCCCAAGTCACGTACGTAACACCAGAAACAATATTCGTGTTGAAATTCGTAGCCGGAGGAAAAGGCACTGAAGGTATAAATGGAATTACAAAAAATATGCCACCATTTGAAATAGGTATCCATGTGGTTTGTGCTTTCACCATTAAGGGAAAGTTAAGAAGTAACACCAGTAAAGTTATTATGTTTTTTTTCATTTACAAGCTCCATACAGAAAATGCAATTATACAACAAAGTAAGGGTAATTAACTTCCTTGTTAACAATTAGGGGATCATTAAGATGTTTTTTGTAAACAAGTTGCTTGGAAGTAGAAAGATCACTGTGATTTTTGAATGGCCCTGATACTCAAATTCTCCCCTGGAAGCGACTTATTTGCAGATGTAAGGAATACGAAAAAATGGTTGATTGCATTAACTATCTTGAAATTAACCTGAATTTCAGTGCATTGGTTTTTAAAATGCGGTTTGAGAACCGTAAGCTGATTTGAACGATACGTTCCCGTTTAGGTCATTGAACGTTCTTGATATTTAGGCTCTTCCATTTATTGCTCAAAACTAGATTGGTGCGTTAATGACATTATTTCGTGGGTTTTTTAAGCCAGTATTGCCTGCCGCTCTTTCAATGTTTCGATATATTGGACAAAGTAAATCACCTATTACTTTGTTAATATATACAATAAACCATTGATGGTGTGATATAACTATTTGATATGTATAAACATATTGGCTTAAACTAAGTTTGTCTGGCCGTGTATTGTCGATATGCTAACTTAGTTGGAGCTGATGATGAGATAAATGAGGCAATCTGTCTAATGCAGTAGGGTTTTGCGCTGAAGGCCGAATTTTTGTGTGATATTTGGTTAAAGTGGGGGAGTCTAAGCCAATCTACTTTTGGAGAAATAGCGGAGGGGAAATGGGCCAACAGCAAGTGTATGGGGCAAATGCTTTTTGTAAAGATGCTATATCGAATTGGTCTGTAGTCGAGCCAGAGCTTCCTGAGTGGCAAGACGAAGTACATAATTGCATGGCGATTTTAGCTGATGGATTAAGAAACCAAACTATAAGTGCTACCGAGGTTTTTTGTTTTCTAGAATCAGTGCTAAGCCGTACAGATGTTTGTCCAGAAGTAGAGAATGCAATCGCGATATCATTCATTGAATACAATGAATTTGAGACATTAGGGTTATCAACAAAAGCCACTCCCTTGGTTGAAGATGTTCTTAAGAAGCAGTATGAGCGTTGGCAAAAAATACATAGCAGTGCGAGTAAGTGAAGTGCCTAACAATTGCGAACGTGATCCACAGCTTAAAAGGTGCAAGGCTCTGCGGGTGAGGTAAAAGTGAAATTTAAGTTCGATAGAGCTAAATATCAGGTTGCCCATCCAAAAGGTTTTTAATTACAGGTGTTTTAGATTTCTTACTGGGCTTGTATTTTATTTTGGTTGGTATCACAACTTTTATATCCGTATTTTTTTGGATACACAAAGGGGGTTTTCCACCAGCTTATTTACGAGCAAGAGAAGCTGAAGTTGTCGAAGTAAGTGATACTGACATCAAAGTTTGTAATAAGTTGACTGGCTATAGCGCAATCAAGAGCTTAACTGAAATTAAAAGAGCTAAGTACAGAAAATACTTTGGCTTTGAAGTTGTCATTATTGAGTTTGATAACCAAGAGCGTTTTGAGCTTATATGTTATAAGAATTCAAAACAGTTAGAGAGCTTATTAAATAAAAAGGATTAATAAAACAGCTGTATGTTTAGGTAGAACCCGTTGAGTGTTATTTGCGGATTTTCAGATTGTTGCGCATTTAATACAGTCGCATTGAAGCCACCACGATTACTCAGTCGAACACGCCCGCCTTAACTGTTTTTTAATCCATGATCTTTAGATTTAAATTAGAGCGAATTGCTTAGCGCAAGGTATGTTATGGATTCATTGTGCTGGAATTCACTATCGCTACTACTTTAAGCGTCATAGCAAGCCTGATCTTATTAATTGTAATTGAATATACCCCCGGTATAGGTCCAGCCAAAAGTAGGAGGTATGTGATATGAATTTTCATTGTTTTATTTTAATAGGGAGGTGTCCTGGTTGAAATTTGATCTTTAAAGTTAATTTATTTGTTAAATTTGTTGTGTTTTTTGGTGTTATTAAGTTAAATAAGGTGCCGCAATCAAATAAACTCTGAATACATGCGGCATATATAATAATAAAGGATTTAACAAATGAAAAAATTAATACCGATACTGCCGGCATTGCTTGCAGTGCCTATGCTATCTCATTCGGCAACATGGGATGTATTGCACAAATGGCATGTTCCTTCAAAAGACGAGCAAACACAGGATGTTGTGTGGAACTCGCGATTGAATAGAACCGTGGTGTTTAGACAAGTAGATAATACTTCTACAGTTTCGCTTTGGTCTATGAGCGGAGACAATGATTACTCTCTAAATAAAACCTCAACAATAAAGCAAGGTTGGGACTATGCAGATGGTTACTATTTTGCGTTCTCAAATAGAATCCATGCATTTCATGATTGTACCCACTCACCTTGCGCTACTGGGAAAATGAATGCGAACAAAGTATTTAACTTAGTTCAGCCAACTCGCTCTTCTGGCAATATCAAGATTGATACAAATGGGCAGTCATTTTCAGGTTGGCACACATGGGCAGGTGCAACGGATGGAAATCACGCTATTACAGTATCATTTCCAAATTTACAAAGTGGTAGTTATCAGTCAAATACTAAAAACTATTTACATGTATTTGTTTACCCGTTCAACACTAAGTCGTTAAATTCAAATAGCAGCACAATACAACCTATCAGTGCGTTTAAGGTTCCGGCTATATATAGTCGTAATCAATATGTACAAGGTGCCGAAATTGCAAATGGCAAAGTGTATGTTCAGCTAGGTGGTCTGCACAATTATGACAATGACTACAAAAACGTCATTTTAGAATTTACGATGGATGGCCAATATATCCAAACACATGAGTTTGAAGCGAAAAAGCCAATCAATACGGGAAGCACAGAATCTAACTACCCAAGCTACCTTCACGTCGAATATGAAGGCTTGATGGAAAAGCACGGTAAAATTTATTCTCAAGTGTACTACCAGTATGGCTGGACATCTAAAACAACAAAAAGCTTAGTGTATGAAGCCATTGATTCTAATCGAAACCTTTCAACCAGAGTTAGATTTGTGAATAAAGCTAAACCATATGGGTCAGCAGACGACAAAAAAGTGTGTATTGACGGTGAAGGTTCAACAACGAGAGCTTGGAAAGACCAAAATGTTCAGTCATTTTTCTGTGATGGCGGACCAGATCAAGTATTTGAACTTTGGCGTAATGGCAGACCTTTAGGTGAACGAGAGATTGGCAAAACAGGTAAAGTGCCACAGTATGATACTTCTGGCAATGAGCTTTGGTTTGAACTTCGCCCAACTTATATCGTTGAAGGCAAAAGCGCGCCAAGCTTGTGCTTAGATGCGTCGGGCTATTCAGGTGGCAAAAAGGCCAATGTACAATTTTGGGATTGCCAAAACCTGCCTGATCAACAATGGCAAATGAAGACTGACGGTAGACTGGTTAATAAACAGCAGGGTATGTGTCTAGATATTAGAGGCTATGACGGCAAGTCAAACGTGAATATCCAGCTTTATCCATGTGACTATCACTTAGATCAACACTGGACTACAGAAATAACTTATCTATAAAGTGAAGACTTTATTCTAACTTACCGCATTGCCTAGCTTTTTAGCTGGGCAATTTCATCTCTAGGTACCCTCCTGTTTTTTCCGTTTTAGAAAGCGAATAAGCGAATTACATAAGATGACTTGCAACAGTGGCAACCAATAAACCCTTTATAACCCGCTAACAGCTCAATATTCCACTTTTGGTTGTAGCATAAATCCGAAGAGCAATAAGCTAACGTTTGACCGGGAAAAGCGGGGCTTTATCTGATTCCTTTGACATTACTGCAAGAATAATTAAGTCTAATTGAAGGCGAAAAATCAAACACGGATAGATATAACAAGCACGAGTAGATACTTTATTCTCCCATTTTTTGTGGGAGTTTCTGGTTATATTGAAATTGAAAAAGCCATTTTTTTGCACCTGTTTGATAGCATGAAAATCAACGAATACGGTAGTATAGCGGTGTTTTATCCGTTAGCTTACCAATTACAAACTCCTATAAATTGATAGGGAAATTAAAATGATAAAATTACTTTCCGTGGCTGTTGCTGCTTTAACATTTGTTGCATCTACAGCGAGTTATGCAGAACCAATAACAGGCAAAGAATATCAGGCTGTTGTCGAAACGGCTTATAATTACTTCAATGGCGCTGCAAATGGAGATCAAAAGCTGCTTGCCAAAGCATTTGACCAAGAGTTTGGGCATGTAAAAATGATTACAAAGAGTAAAGAATCAGGCAAAGAAAGCATCAAATCGGTACCGTTAGACGAGTTTTCGGGTTACTTCAAAAAAGCGACCAAAGACAAGTGGGAAGCTAATATTTTGTCTGTTGACATTGTTGACGACCAAATGGCTATGGTAAAACTTGATTTTCATACACCTAAAACACATTACATTGATTATTTGGTCATGTATAAGCGCCAAAATGAATGGCGTATCATTAATAAAACTTTCGTTGCTAAGAAGAAATCGCAATAATTAGCTGATTTGCAATACACCATGGCGTCAAAATTGAGCTTACTGGTGCTATTTACATTGTTCCACGGTAGAACAAATAGCTTGATACCAAACACCGCTATCTTAATGCTTGGGGTTTGGTATCAATTCAATATGTTTCCTGTATTAATTAAGCGAAAGTGCATCAGAGCTTTGCCTCTGCCTAAATTATGTAATTAAGCCGGGTTAAAAATGAAAGAAGTAGATAGAATACTGAGAGTAGATCACGCAGGTGAGTTTGCAGCTATAAATATCTATCGCTCTCAGTTATTTATTGCACGCCATTTGTACCAAGATATTGTACCAATACTTGAAGAAATGCTAAGCCACGAGAAAAAGCACTTTGACACCTTTGATCGGATCCTAAGTAGTCGGAATATTAGACATTGCTACGCATTATCTTTTTGGGCATTTGGGGGCGCTACTCTTGGCTTTCTAACCGCTTTAGCTGGCAGAAATGCTATTTGGGTTTGTACAGACTCGATTGAATCTACAGTATTGCACCATCTTGAGTGGCAGCTAGATTTTTTAGAAAAGCATGACCAAGAAGTTCATGAGGCTGTTTTAAGTATCAAAGTTGATGAACAGGAACACCGGGACTTTGGTCGCTCTCAGGGCTCCAACTCGAATATATATAGACCTATATTTTGGGTTGTTAAGAAATCTACGGAGTTTGCCATCTGGCTCAGTACAAAGTTATAAAAAGGTGACAACCAAATTCAACTGAACTTGCTGTTGAGCTCCAATTTCAAGGTGACACTTTATATATAATCAGCGCGACTGATGTCTTTATCACCAAAAGCAACAAAGAGTATAATCCCACAAAGCAAGTGGCGAGCTCGCGCATCAATGATAGCCGCATGTGATTTTGAACACAAAGTTTGTCGGCACATCTCAAACATTGCTCTTTTGTTGGCTTTTTATGAGTTCATGCCTTCACAAATATAATGCACATCGTTATCATCGCCTTTTTCGCGAGTCCAATTTTAGTTAGGCTGCTATCGAATGTGGTTAGTTCGTAATTCCTTATTATAGCCCTAGTGTTTTACCCTTAAAGTAGAGTCAGTTAGGTGACTAGAAAAAGAAAGGCTGGCAAAAGGTTGGCGTGTATTATTTGAGATGTCTTATCATCAAGCCACATTTTAAAAGTGAACCACTGCGCTTTAGTTGATTAACTATTGGCGAAATCGATACCCGATCTTTAAATTTTTGATGGTTCATGATTAAGTGAATTACGCTTGCGATATTTAATACATCCGCTTTAATCATTAGATTTATATTGAAGTATGAGTATATTTACATTTATTAGAGGAAAGCTCTCAAACGACCTTTATATTCAAGTTTGGGAAAATAGAATTAAAGTCAGCAACATTCAATCTAAAGAAGTGTATGATCAAGAGCCTTTACTGGCAGTTGAAGTTAAACCCAATGGCGCGAAACAAGTTGTAGCGATAGGCAGTGCCTGCAAAAATTTGGATAAAAAGAAATATATAGTCGCCAATCCATTTTCTCACCCACGGGTCTTGTTGGCAGACTTTTACATCGCAGAAAAGGTACTTCAGCACGTCGTGAAAGAAATGCACACAAGCCAGCGTATTTCTCCGGCACCAAGGATTATATTTCAACCTATGGAGAAAACTGAAGGTGGATTGAGTTCCGTAGAGGAGCGTGCCTTTCGCGAACTCTGTGTGGGAGCTGGTGCTAGAGAAGTGATTATCTATACGGGTAATGAGCTGTCATTACACAATTTAGATTTTGATAAAATCAAATAGAAAAACCTGTAAGTGTTTGATAAAGGTTAACTCTATTCCCTAGTGCAAAATGTAGGGAAAGAGAAAAGCAGTATCCATTATTATATTTTGAGCGCAAATTAGGTGCTGGATGTAATGGATTGCTGCTGATTTATTGGTTCACTATTTGTTTGAAACAGGTAAACCACTGGACGAATTTTTCTACCCATCAGCATATCTATTTGCGCATAGTTGTGTATTTATTATAAACAGACGCTTACTTTGGTCCGCAACTCTAAGTCACTTGACACACAGGCTTGTATTGGTAATTTGGTAGGTGCTGCGAGTTGTGTATTATACAATTTTGCCCAAGTGCCAATTTAGAGCATGCATATCGTTTAGGCTACACAGTACCCTAGGGTTTTAAACCCGTAATTTAGCCATGCTAATTAAAAGCTAGGGTGCGTTCGGTGCATAGAGAAGCACTTTGAAAGAAGTGAACGGTGATTTACTTGATCTTGTAGCGTGGGGTGTGAGTTGCAAAAAGCACTAAAAATAAATCCCCAGAAGCTTTCGATGCAGTCGCATTTACAGAAAAAGGCTGCAAAGATAAATTAGGTTCATATACGAGTGCTACGTTTTTACGGAACGTGCATAAAAAAGCAACTAAGCAGGAATTTAAATTACAACTTTAAGCGCACTGGCTGAGCGCAAAAAGAGCAGGGAGCAATAATTTCATGACTAAAAATTTTTCAGTCTTAGTATTTTCGTTATTACTATCTGGGTGCTCATTTAGTGGAATATTCTTTCCAATTGATAATAGGCCCGATGAGCAGAATATTGGAAGATTTGAAGCAATATCATTGACTGCATCGGATGGCGCCAAAATCAAACATTATCTATTTAAGCCTGAAACAGAGCATAAGGCGACAATTTTTGCGTTTCAAGGAAGCGGTTCAAAAGTGGTTAATTGGTATAAAGTAATAAAGCCACTTGTTGATGACGGGTATCAGGTTTTTATGATGGATTATCGTGGATTTGGTGACTCTCAGGGCACAGCTGATCACTCACTCGTTGCACAAGATGCGAGCAACGCATTGACCTACTTGGTAGGCCGAAGCGACGTGTCAAACCGACCTGTTTTGGTCTTGGGTCAATCATACGGTGGACAGGTCGCAATTTATGTTGCCCATCAACACTCAGAGTTGGTCGATGCGCTAATTACAGAAGGCACCTTTACTTCATTTAGTGATGAAGCTGCCTATTCATCCCCCTGGATTGTGAGGCCTTTGATTCGGGCTATTTTTACTGAACCATATATTGCAGCGGATTTAATTTCTGACATTGAGATACCAATGTTAATTGTTCATAGCTCGAATGATAAGATTGTACCGTTTCATATGGCACAAACACTGTATGCTAGTGCAAACAGCGAGAAGCAGCTATGGGAGATCCGAGGTAAGCATGTAGCTGGGCTGATTGATTTACCTCAGGAGTATATCTCCAAAGTAAATGGCCTGTTGTTGCTTAGCCACCACAAAGCAAGCCGCTGAATACAGATGCGAATACTGTGTTTGGCACTTTTTGATATTTGTCGAGCGTGTGAAAGACCGCGAAGGAATTTATGGTTAGGTTTTTAATTTTTGCATTGTCGCTTTGGCCACTGTCAGCTTTCAGTTTGGATATTAGTTGTCCTACAGCAGAGCAGGAGCTGTCTAAGGTTGATCATCAGATATTAAGCTTAAAAGCCAGTAATTATGGCAAAAGTCAAACTAGTTACACGGTTACTTTTCCTGCAAAGTTTGATGCATATGTGGCAAGTAGTGCTTTGTTACTTGTAGGCGATAAAGTTGGTTGGCAACTGTTAGCGCCTCTTGCGCTTGAGCAGGCTTTTCATAGTGATGAAGAGCTTTTTGTTTACGTAGCGGCTTCATCATCGTTTTCACCGCGTAAGTATGTGCAGATAACATATGGCTCATGCTTTTCTCAAACTATTGAGTTACCGTAGCCTTTGCTTATATTAAGGTCTTCTATGTTAAAAATGATTGTCCGCTATTTGTGCTATCTAAGTGTTGGGTTTCGAGGCGTGTTATTCATTTTAACTTTTTCAAACTTCGCATTTGCACTTGATTGCTCATTTGAAAAACACCAAAAAAACTATAATGTAGAGTCTGCGAAAAGTGATGCGACTGCTAGTTATGAACGTGATGGCGTGATGTTCATTGCAGTAGCAACTGGTTTTGTCCCTGAACGCCCTGGATTTGCACGTATAGCCTTGTCTAAGTGCCTGATACTAGATACCAAGTGGAAGACACTTTGGGTTGGGGCTGACAGTAGCATATGTACAAACCATCCTCAAATGGTTGAGCAAGCTGTTGACTATGCTTTGCGTTTTAACCAGCAAATGCTCAAGCATGCGAGCACCAGTAACGTCTACAAATGTACAATACAAGGTACTCAAGGTTAGCAATCATCATGCAAGCAAATTGTTTAATACGGTTTGGCTAAGTCAGTTTAGGTATACCGAAAGCGCCATTTACCGAGGTTCAAACCTACATTAGAATTCTCGCTTAGTCTATTTAGGTGGTATTTCCGTTTGCAGGTCCGGCTTCTACATTGCTGTTATTATCCAAGGCGCTAAAAGTGATTTGAAGTAAGAAAAGATGACTGTGTAGCGCGATTTAATATTTCAGGAGTGATAAAAATGGTAAAAGCGCTGCGCATGGTAAGCGTATTTTTGATCGTATTGGGTGTGTGTTTATTTTTGGTAGATTTTCTTCCGGTGAATTTAACCGCATTGGAGGGGGAAGATGTATATATGAAAATTGTACCCGATGATACATTTTCCATTGTAAGTTATCGACTTGCTATTTTAATCACGGGCGTTGTGGTCTTTATGACTCTTCAGCTTAAAGCTGCACTGGACGCTAGAAGACAAGGTGAGTAACACACGCTCTGAGCACCAAATTGCCCATTACACTCAATTGGAGTGTGCAATAACATATCGATGGCTGAGTAATTATAAAGTAACTACAATAATCAAATGGTTAAATGTGCTTTTTGTACGCTAGTTGCTTATGCAAAACGCCGCTATTGAACAGACACTTCGGGACGAATTTAAAGAGCACATAGCGTCTGTGCAAAATGTCGAGCAAGATTTTAATAACTACAGAGATAAATTATGTCGTAACGCAGAGACGACGAACACAGACGAATGAAGACAAGTGGAGCTACTTATTACACTGCTTCAACAGGAGTTACTGGCTGGGCTTTTTCTGTGTATTAAAGAGGTATTACTCACAAATCTCCCTCTCAATCTGCTTACTTACATCAATGGTAGACATAAACACTGTTTCATTATAAACCGTTCGTTTTGTAGCTTGTTTTCCACTCAGTAAAGCGTTATAAAGTTTTATACATTGTTGTGTTACTTGCAGTAAGGATATTTAAATGGCTGAAAATGAAAATAACAAAGCGATTAAACCGAGCAATATGGGACTAGCAATTGCGATGGGGGCAGGTGTCGGCATTATTTTTGGCGATGTGATTTTTGATAGTGTGGGCGTCGGCATTGCCGTTGGAGCTGGTATTGCCATCGCGCTTAGTCGCTTCAAAAGAGCAACATGAAGTAAACTAGATAAAATTTAGAAACCTCCACATACCTAGCTATGCAATCAGAACGGAGCTAACTGGACAGCTTTTTACCACTAATATGGGGTTTTTAGCTTTAAAATTCAGATAATCAGAATAATAAAAAACTAAAGGGAACTATATGAAGTTTGTGATAACGCTGCTATTTTTCTTTTTTATGCCTTTGGTATCAGCTAAACCACTCACACCTGGCTATTTTTTAAAATGGGATAGTGACCATACTGAACGAGAAATTCGCCCTGTTTACCCCATTGATGAAAAAGAGATAGCTAATTTCAAGGTATACAAGGTGGCGGTAGAAAATGGTAAGCCGTCGAGCGTCTGTTTTTATGCTTTTTCGAAACCGAGTGATAAATCAAATTTTGGTGCACATTGTATACGCTTTTCTTACAGTGATTTAGCAGTAACACGGTCATTTTTCAATGTCGCTGGGGAGCAAGTTGTCAACCGTGAAGGTATATACACGGTAAAATACCTTTTTGAGGGGAGGCAATACCCAAGCTTGCGCCAGCATCTAAACAAACAAGGTAAATTGACTGAGAGCTCGTTAGGGGTAGCACAATACCGTTTTAAAAGGGATTCCAAAGGCCGGCGAGTCAGTGAGGTTAGGCTCAATATGGAGGGAACCGTGGTGCCTGAGCACAACGGGTTTTATGAAGCTAGGTTTGCTTTTGATAACAATGACTACGCCACATATCGCAAGGGCTATGATAAAAATGGGCGTATCATGGAGGGACCAAATGGATATGCGACAGCCTATTTTTGGTTTGATGAAAACGGCACATTTTTAAAAGAAGAATTCCGAGATGCGAAGGAAAATTTAGTGTTGGGACCAAGCGGTTTTTTTGCCAAAATTGTCTATGAAAACATTGATGATTCTGGAAATTGGCACAAAATTTCACTCTATGATGAAAAAGATAAGTTAGTGAGTAAATACGCCGCTTATGCTGTCGCCAAATATGATCGATATAACCAACGGGAATCGATTACATACTATGATACCCAAATGAAAATTTCACAGAATAATCGGGGGGTTGCTAAGTATCTTTACAAATATGATTCGGCGCGCAATCTTGTAAAAAGAGAGGGGTACTCGGCCACAAACGAATTGGTGACGCCGTAAAAGGGCTAGATGTGAAACTATCGAGCGATATTAAGGTGCGGCGGTATTAGCCTGCGTACGTTCTCGCCAAAGGACAGCAGTTTAGCAAAGACTAACAAGTGCTCTTTGGCGTTCGAATTCAGCTCCAATAAGTCACGAATAAAAAACATTCACAACATGTGCAAAGCCGCAGCAGCTCAGCGTTGTAGAGGGCTAATTAGACTTCATCTTGCTTGTTGAAAACCAATATATCGCCGGGCTGACAATCGAGGTAATTGCAGATCTGTGCAAGAGTTTCAAACCTCACTCCTTTGACCTTACCCCGCTTTAACAAAGATAAATTTGCTTCTGTGATGCCAATAGCTTTGGCCAATTCTTTTGATGAAACTTTACGCATTGCCATCACTACGTCAAGGTTAACGATGATCTCCATAGTTAGACAAACTCCTTGTTCTCATCTTCGATTTCTTTTGCTGCTTTGAGCAGGTAGGCCACGATTGCCAATAAACCCAGCGTAATTAGCTCTCCAAAATCAATCGTCAATACGACTTCGGCGTCACCAAATACTGCTCTATGCCAAAATCCGATCCCTAAAGTCAGCGCAATGTAGTAAATGGTTGAGGCAATTTTCAGCAAGATAAAATTAATAAAACAGCGAAAGCACTCGTGATTAAAAAACTGCCCTTGCTCAAATAGCGAAAGTAACTTGCATACCCAATAAATGGACGCAACGATAAAAATTAATATCGGTGAGCTCAGTAAAAACAAGACGAGTTGGCTGATGTTCTCAGACTTCCACATCACCATAAACAGTTCACTATCGAAATAATTGATCTGATTATTTACCACAATTTGGTACAAGTTAAATGCCAAAACCAAAAGCGTGATTGCAATAACAGCTAAGCGAATAGTGCCACTTCTTCTCTGAATTTTTTCGATTGTTTGGGACATGAATGCTCCACGGTTTACCTCGTTATCTGAGGTGAATCATATCACACATAAATTAATTTCTGAAAAAAAGTAAAAAATTATCGTTTTACAATAATTTTATTTCATGTAATGATATTTTCAAAGTTACCGAGGAGCACCTAATTATGCAAAAGAATCAATCGCTATTTAAAAGCGCGCTAATCAGCGCAGCAATCAGCTCAAGTTTTTTACTTGCGGGATGTCAATTTACCAATGTGTTTGATCAAACGAATGCTGTTCAAACACAGCAGGCCCAAGAGATGGTCGAGCTAGAAAGTTTGTTTAGTTCTGAGCAGATCAGCCACGTCTCTTTGTCAAATGATGGACAGTGGATAGCTTTCTTACAAATGAACAATGGAGGAAAAAATATTCATCTGGTTCGCCAAGGTGAAGGACTTGCAAGTGCAGTGACACTGACTTCATTTGAAGATGGTGTCGATGGATTCGTGTGGTCAGATAACGACAATGAGATACTGTTTAACAAAGACTTTGAAGGAAATGAAAATGACCAAATATTTACGCTGCGCTTTACGCCAAATAACCTACAAGCTAAACCAGAAGTTACTCGACTGACGCACAATGACGACGTTGATTATACATTCATTGCACAAGTAAAGAACAACCCGAGCAAAATCGCGGTATTGGCAAACCACATTAGTAGTCAAATGGATGTATTCCATGTGGATATTAAAACTCAAGCTGTACAATTGGTGCAAAAAAATGATATTTCGTTTTATACCGCGGAGCTTGACGATAATGGCTATGCGGCTGTCGCTGCAAAGCTTAACCCAGACAATTCGGTTACTGTCTACAAACGAGCTAATGAGGGGTGGTCAAAAGTATTTCAATCGGAGGTTGGCGAAAACGTCAGTGTTATTAGTTACGACCACAGTAATAACCGTGCATTTATTTCTGGCAGTGTCCAAGGCAGAGACAAAAAAGAGCTATTAGAGCTAGATCTTGCTACAAACAAATTAAAAACAGCGCATAAAGATCCGCAAGACCAATCAGATTTACATCATGTTGTCTTTGATAAAAAGGGTCAACCTATGATTGTTTCGTATTATGGTGGACGACTGCGCAATTATCCGATTGATGGTAAATCGTCTAAAACATTGAATAAAATCAAAGGCCATTTAGATGGCGAATTTGATGTTTTAGTTGAAAAAATAGAGCACGATAAAAACCAGTGGTATTTAACAGTGTCCTATGCCAACAAACCGGACGAAAAGTTTGTATATAACACCAGCACAGATACTTTGACTGATTTGCTGAATCAAGCACCGACTTTTGATCCAAACTTGTTGGGCGAAAGGAAGTCTATTACTTACAAAGCAACGGATGGCCTCGAAATTCAAGCCTACTTGACGCTGCCACAACATGCTAAAAAGAATCTGCCTACTATTGTATTGCCCCACGGGGGGCCATGGGCAAGAGATGAATGGGGTTATTCGAGCGATTACTTTGTGCCGATTGCGCACTTCTTTGCAAATCGTGGGTACGCGGTATTGCAGCCAAACTTTAGGAGTTCGACTGGTTTTGGCAAGAAGTTTATTGAGTTGGGCAATCGAAACTGGGGTACAGGTGCCATGCAACAAGATTTGACAGATGGTGTTAACTATTTGGTATCTCAGGGCATTGCGGATAAAAAGCGAGTGGGGATAATGGGCGCGTCTTACGGTGGTTATGCGGCATTGGCGGGAGCGACGTTTACGCCTGATATTTACAGTGCTGTTATATCTTATGTTGGCCCTTCAAGTATCACAGCCATGGTAGAGTCTTTTCCAGAGCATTATAGGCCTTACATGGGAACTGTTTTTGCCAGTGTTGGTGATCCTCTTATCGATTCAGATCGACTAGATATGGAGTCGCGCTCTCCGATTAATTTTGTTGACCAAATAAGGACACCAATTATGTTGATCCAAGGTGCAAATGATCCGAGGATCCCTCAATACCAATCGGATACGATTGCAAAAAAGCTATATAAAACTAATCGTCCAGTTGAGTATATTTTAGCTAAAGATGAAGGACATGGGTTTAGACAGCAAGACAATAAGCTTGCATCTATCGTTGCTATGGAGGCGTTTTTCGCTAAGCACTTAGGTGGTAATAAATCGGTCTCGGTGAACCCTAAAATTAGTCAGCACTTAACATCGCTTACGGTCGATGTGAGCAAGCTTTAAACAGATTAATATATAAAATGACGCGTACTCAAATTAGAGTGCGCGTATTTTTTGCTGACTTCAGCGTGTTTTGCTACGAAAATTGGATATCTAGCTTTATTTATCGAAATTTGTCTTAAATGATTCGTCTAAATTTCCCCACCTTTGCTTGTTTCTCACTGTAACACCCTGTAATACTTTTACTTTGAAATGAGGTTTATGCTCAGTTTGGGTCGGAAAACAGAGCTAAGCAAATGAGGGGTGAGCAAACCCGATATGTAATGCGGCTCAATAAACTATGGGTATAGTATTACAAAGTTATGTGAGTACTCATTTGTGATACAAGGAGTAAATAGATGAAGAAAAAACTATTTAAACCAGCGCTTTGTGCGCTGTATTCAGGGCTAACATTGGCAAGTGTAGTCAGCCATGCTGAAACGAAAATTCCGGCAGATGTCAAACAAACCTGTGTGGTTTCGAAAACAGATCTAAGTCAATGGTTTGCAAAAGGTAATATCTCAAAGAGTGGATTCGTTGATCCTGCTAATAGTTTAAACCCTGTTTTCGGTGATTATTACAACAATAAGCGTTGTGATTTTTATAAATGGGGAGCACAAATGTTTTTGTGGCTTTCCTCTCCTGTAGGGAGTTCTTATGTGTTTGATGGGCCATCATTTTTTGATGTTGTTCAAGTCGGAAGTGATTTTCAGCTTGTCAGTAACACCTTGAATAAAGATAACAATAGCTATTCCGTTCGTTCTTTAAAGCAGGACGATCCAATTGGCAGCACAGGTCAAGCTGGAGGTGATGGTGTGCTGCTTTCCCAGCAGGCATCATTGACTTACTATGGGATTAATGTCAACGACGTGTTTGCTTATTACAGAACAGGTCAAGATCAAGGCAAGTTTAAAGGGACTGAAATTGCATATGAATTCCCAAATACAATTCAAGGATTAAGGCGAGTTGAAAACTTTGCAGGCCGCAGGTTTAAAGATGGTCACACTTTAGCGATGGAGATTAAAACATCGTGGGTGGATGCCAGTACTGTCGACGCGAGTCGATATTTAGTTATTGATGCAAAGGTCCCTAGTTACGATAGAAAAAGCACAACCAAATGGTCCTTACAAAAAGATGCCCTGGTTAAGAGATTGGCTCTTGTAGGTATGCATGTTGTCGGCACTGTGACAGGCCACCCTGAAATGGTTTGGGCGACATTTGAACATTTAGATAACGCGCCAGATCAGAAGTTTTATTATTTAAATGACAAAGGGAAGCTTGTAAAGCAAGGGTTCGACGCTTCTGGTGATTGGACATTTGCGAAAATAAATACAAGGGCCAGTACAGAAGTTCAAGAGTTTCAGGTTGTCGCTAAAGAACGCTCTGATAAGCTCAAATGCGGTGTCAATCAAAGATGCAAAAAAGGTGATATCGTTGCAACAGCCAATGTGATTCAAGAGAATAATGTTATCCGGCAGAATCCTTGGGGTAGTGCACCCATTAGTTCGAGCAACAATGTTTTAAGGAGCAATACCGATTTAATCTCATTGAACCATTCAATTTTGCCTTTGCTAAAAGGGGTGGGTGATGTACGTGCGAATTACTTTCAAGTTGGCAGTATTTGGACCGCTACTGGTCAAATTCCTGAAAATGATGAAACCCCAGCAGATCCGAAAGACAATATTTTCCGTGGTTCATTGTCATTATCTAATGCCACAATGGAAACGTTTCATCAGGCTCCACCCCCTCCAAAAAAGAGTGATGGCCCTGTTAATTGCTTTGGATGTCACAATGTTAAGAAGGTTCAAGGAAAGCCGAGAGAGTCATTTAAGGTGAGCCATATATTTAGCAACATGCAGCCTCTACATATTGAAAAATAGTTTCTTGCAAGTAATAACAAATAACGACGCATCTGCGTCGTTATTTGTTATTTAATAGATTACTTTAAGAACCCCGGTAGGTAACTGGTCGCTTTATTTGGATCTCCCTTCCCATCATATATTGCTTGCAATGGAAAGGGATAGGCAGGCTGCTCTTTGATCACGTTACCCTGTGAATCTTCTTTTTGCGTCAGCAAGCTATCTGGTGCGACACCGCCAATTATCCAAGACTCTAATGCACTGATAGCATCAAATGTGGCGTTACCAGGGCCATCGACACCACAGTGGAGCACGCCGGGCAATAGGAACAACCGGGCAAAATCCCGGACTTTTTGATTGTGGCTTTGCATAAACTCATCAACATCTTCGTACCAATCTATCGTCGCATAGGCTGGAATAGCAGCGTCCGACCAACCGTGTATAACCAACATTTTTCCGCCACGGTCTTTGAATGCTCGTAAGTCTGGATCGTCGGCATCTATCAATTTACTGATTTGGGACAGATTCTCTTTTTCATCTTGATATGAAAAATCACGCCAGTTGTAATCGACATCAAGCGCTTTTGGATAGGCAATATACTTTAAATATTCGGTTGCAGCATAGTAGTGAAAAGGCATCAGCTGCGATAATTGCGGGGCAACCCATCCCATCCATTCAGGTTCAGAGCCGTATGGTAATCCACCATAAATGATATCCCCCTGAGCATTTTTAGATGGTGCATACAAGGCTTTTACAGCGTCAACTTGTTGCTGGGACAAACACCCTTTTACTTGTCCGTGCGGACAAGTCAGTGTTTGGGGGTCAAAAGCGCATAATCTAGGGTCACTGATAATACCGTCCTCTAGCCCATCTTTACCGTCACAGGCTGTCATAACTGCATTGGCTATCAAAGGAATGTCTTGGGGAGATAGAATGGGTTTATCTCTGTGGTTCAAAATAGCACGCGCATTGTCCATACAGTTAATAAGATTGACGTCGGTATAGTTTATCGTTGGGCCTCTGGCAATGACTCCGTCAAAGTCATTCGGGTAGCGTTTGGCTGCCATAACACCTGCATGACCACCTTTTGAGCATCCGGTTATAAACGAATATTGCGGTTGCGCGTGGTAGTATTTTTCAATGATGGCCTTGGCAGCAACTGCAACAACATGATTAGCTCGATAAGCAAAGTCAATTTTGAGCTGTTGATTATTTCTCGCCCATTTACCATCAAAGCCGTATGCAGTGTGGCCTCCGTCATGGCTCATTGTGGCGTAATGTCTAACTATGCCAGCCATGGGAGGGTAGGGGCTGACATCGCCACAAAAGCCCATACAGGCGTTAAGTAAATATTTTTGGTTCCATAATTCACGCGCCGGTAAGCGAAGCTCAAAGCGAATAGTTGGTGTGACGTAACCGCGCACAAGGCAATGGTCTGGCAGCGTTTTATGAAGCTTAGGAATTGGTGCGCCCATAAGCCGGCTGTGCTTATATGCCCATTCGGATTCGCTCGGGCTCATTTCATACCCTTTCACAAAGCGTGACTCAATGACATTGGTTGCTGCTTCTCCGCGGTCCAATTTGGCAAAATCATCAAAGCGTAGTGACATACACGCGCGTTCTTCAGTGCTTATTTGAACATCAGTTTGAACCGCAAATACGTTAATTGAAAACCCACTGAGGCAGGCTAACCCTAGCAAAGGCCAAGTACGACTGATTAAATTAGATATTTTCGACATTCCCATTTATCTCCTCTTAATGGTTTTGCAATTAATAATCATTATCAATTGACTGTCAAATTGTCTTGTATTCACAATCGAAACTCAAGAGTGCCACGTCGTTATTCGTAAATTTATTGATTTAGGCTGTGTAGATTGTATTTAATAGTGACATTGACAGTTGTGAGAACACACTGAAAGCTTTGCTTGCTGTCTGATAATGTAGAAAGTTTATGGGTGGATCATTGATTGATTTAATTGTGTATTGGGCTTTTATAGCTGCTGCCATCATTCTAATTACATGGCTTGTATGGATATATCGACGAGAAAAGGTGTTTTTAAAAGACGGCAGGTTTTGCAAAAAGTATCAATTTGTCGTTGAAAGTCTAGAAATATCGGAGTTAACTAAAATAAGTTATCACTATCATGCAGTTGTTGGATTTGTTGCTATTTGGGAGTTGGTGGATAGCCGAGGCAATAAGCTAGTTATTGACGGGCGTGCAAAAGGTGTATGGCAGGTCATGTCCGAGTTACAGCACTTTTTGCCTGAATTTACTTTGAAAAATTTTGATAGCGCCTTTGCCAGTGGGGATGTGGTCGAAACAATAGAAATATGGCAACAGCAATAACACAATTCTAAGTGTTTGAGCTGGGAACTTTGTTGCTATCTTTTGAAAAGTATTGGGAGGCACCTAATCCAAATTGAACATGCCCACGCTTTAAAGGGCTTGATAAAGTGCCTTCCTCACCGACTTCTGGTTTTAGCTTTCTTTTGACTCTTTTTCTTTCAGTTTTTTGTCTTGGTCAAAGTGCCACTTAACGGCAAAAAAGCCAGCTATGCCAAGTGCAATGACTTTGACTGCCATAAAAATATAAGGGAAAGAATCTGACCAATGCTCCATCGCACATCTCCATGCTATTACGTATTAATTTCTACAATGAGGAGCGATGCCACAGGGCTGCTTTTTAGTATCCAGTTATGCTTGATTATGTGGAACTCTTACGGCTCCACATCTCGAAGGATGCTAAAACTGAGAACTTTGACAATTTCATGTAGATCTTATTTTCCTTTACTTAGGATTGATACAGATCATAGAAAGTCGCTCACCGCGGTAATATATTCCATTCAGGATCTGCTTGTCAATATAATAATTAGAACATATAGAATGTTTAGTAAATATTGAAAGTTTGTGTTTGTTGCTCATTTTACACAAGTATTTTCTTATGTAATTTTAATTAAGGTACCGTTGAACTCGGTGACACCGATACTTCAAAGGGGGCTCTGAATTGGTCGCAAGGCTGCGACGCTTAGCTTGGAAAATAGTCTACCCATTATGTGAGCTGATAACTTCATTCTTGTATTGAAAATACACGCCTACCTTGGACTCGTGAATTCATGTGACATCATGGGTGCACTCTTCACCCGTTAAAAAACCAATAGCGCGATAGGTAATAGTAACTATTGCTCGATTTGCTCATTTTTGATACTTGTTCAGTGCTATGGAAAGCCAATCTACAATGATGCACTGTCTTAAAACCTCTTTTGCCACGACGACGTAAAAATAAGTTGATTAGGCCAGATATCCCACTTTCAGAGTTTAACCTTAAAGAGAAAACTTGCTTTATTGGAGACTTTTTCGATTCAGTCTAGGCTATTCAATTGTGGCAGAGTTCATAGCCAAAACGATGTTATTCACCGTAATGGCGGGCCGTTTTACCGAGTGCTAATTTCTAAATTATGTGGAAATACATTAGTGGAGATCAAATCACACTCAACAGTGCGCTTTTGAAGGTGTATGTGGGTAGTCATTGGCTATCTGTGCTTTCTGGCGTACGTCATTGAAATATGGAGATAGAGATATGAGAGATAAGGTATATGGTGTTTTTAATGGTGGCGGCGCAAAAGGCGCAGCCTTTTCTGGCGCAGTTCAGGCAATCGACTCTGAATATGATTGGGCTGGGGTCGCTGGCACATCGGCTGGCGCGATTACGGCTGGACTCCTTGCCGCTGGTTATAGAGGAAATGAGCTTAAAGACGTGGTTGGCAATCTGGACATGATAAAGCTCATGGACATTGCGAAGTTAGAGGATGTTCAACAAGGGGTGACGCGTTGGATAGATTGTTTAAATGTAGATCTAGGCACTCAGCTACTACTAAAAGTCGATCCTCTGATGCTGTGCTCTGAAGAAGAGCTTGCATTCAAGAAAAAGTACCACGCAATATTCAATGAGCTAAGCGAACACCAACAGTCAGCAATCGACCTGCCGATTGAAGTTAATATGAAAACGTATTGGTTTACCAAAATAATAGCCAATCAAATAGCCAAAACGGTTCAAAGCCAATTTGATATTGATGAAGAAGCATTGACCGAAAATATCCATATGCTGTTGTTCTTTAAAGGAACCGGCTATTTTGATAGCCAAGGTGAGCCTGGAAAAAAGGAGGTGCGAGTTGCGCTGCGTGAGCTAATTCTGGGGTTACTAAGGAAAAAAGACCTACCTGAATTTATTCTTGAGAAGTTAGAAAATGAAGGGAACGAAGATAACTTATTGTCTTCTTTTTTAAGCCTGTATTATCACGGTGGCTTGTTTGAAGGTAAGGCATTTATTCACGAGATGGAAACACTCTTACAGAATAAGTTACGCACAGAAGAAAACAAAGACTTAAATAATCCAGTAACTTTTGGTGAGCTGCCGCTAGAGTTGCACGTGATGGCTGCGGACATCTCAGCGAATCGTCTGGTTCGTTTTCCTGAAGACTTGTTGGATTATGGCTATCAGGATAACCCAGAAAAAGAGCATTTTTACATGGACTTCTCAGTGGCTGAAGCGATAAGAGCAAGTATGAGTATTCCGCTTGTTTTTCAAACGGTTTTACTAGAAAACCCACAAACAAATGAACTACACCAGTTAGTCGATGGCGGTATGTTATCTAATTTCCCAGTTGCGTCTTTCATTGACGACGATGATGATATTCCAATTTGTGGTTTTAAGCTTGGGGAAGAGTCACATTTGGTTGCAAGAAGTCAGCGGATATTGCCTTTCATACTGGCTCATGTAAATACCTTAACCGATGCACACGATAAGTTTATGGAACACTATCTGCGTAACAAACTGGTTGTGAATGACATCAGTTTAACAATGCAGATTGATGATCCTGAACTAGTTCAGCAAAAACGTATTAAACTTGCTGAACAAAAGGCTGAGTTGGATAAAGAGATAGCGATCCTTGATTCAGTAAAAAATCAGCTTATCAATAAGTTTAATGCACTGCCACAAGGTGATAGTGATGCGAAGCTTTTTAACCAACATATCGATGCGATAGATCAATCAATAAATGAACTGCAAAGTATGTTAGATGAATTGCTAGCAGAGCCTGTGGAAGACAAACAATGTGGCACATTAGATTTTGATTTAACTGAGGCTCAAAAAGCACGGCTGCATGAAAATGGTAAACGTGCAGGTGAGCAAGCACTGTTTAACCTAAAAGTTTTAATAGACGCTCGAAAAGCCAAAGAGCATAGGGTTAACATTGGCTAGTGGCTTCATTTGCTGGCATGGAGTCAATACAGGGGGTTGGGTTTTCGCTAGCCCCCAGCTAGTTCTATAGTACTTAAATCCGCGCTAAACGCTTGAGGCCCGGAGTTGTCTCTGGCGATATTTTGAGATTACCCCATATATTGGGTAGGCTTGTCCATAGACGACTGGAAAAGCTTGTGCGCTTTCAAGCAATAACGCAGAGCAAAGTGATAAGCTTCACAAAACATTTTGTCTAATGGAAAAAACTTCTAGATAGCTGATATACAAGTTTGGAAGGAAGGTTCATCCCTGACTTTTTTGGATAGACTCTCTAATTATTTTCAGTTGTAACGGTTCTTGCTACATCCCCCCACCTCCAACCTGTATAAATTATGAATAATAGGTATTTAAAGCTCTTTTTTAGTAAAAGAAGTTTGTCGTCTGTAGTGTCACGTTATTGATTGTAAATAACTGTTGTCGCTTGTATCTATTCAAGTTTTTCGCTGTTAGTATGCATCCAAGTTAACACTCTACACATAAAATAAACTTCATCGAAAAGGACAATTAGAATGAAAATTAACTTAAGCCGTTTTTTAAAAGTATCAGCATGGATAATTGGCGCTAGTGCTGGATCTGCATTTGCACAGAGTGCTCCGTTATCTTGCTACTGGCAGCTTGATAATCAAAATGAATTGGGCACATGGGAAAGCCAACTTTGCAGCAATCCAGTGGATGCAAGTAAACCAGATATACTAATCGCAAATCGAGTGAATATACCCAGTCATAATCTTTGTACCATAAGTTGGTATGACGGTTATCGAACGGAATTGAAGGGAAGTATTCAGGTCTCAGGATCAAAATCAGCTTGTTATAGTTATTCAGCTACCTTTCAACCGGCACCCCAAACACAGCTTGTTGATGGCATAGAGGAAACACTCTTAGAGTGCAAATGGGAAAAAGGGGAAAGTAACTTTCATCGTTTGTATTGCAAAGATATTAAAGGCCAATTAGTCAACCACCCGGTAGCCACGAAAATACAAGCCAGTGGTTCCAACCAGTGTGCAATGTACTTTAATAGTAGTGCGCTAGACTTGTTTGGTGACGGGAATGCGGTGGTTGAAGCGCCGTCTTCAACCGCGTGTGATACAGATCCTATTTATTTTAGACCTTACCCTAAAAAGCGGATTGTGGACGGGGTTGAAGAGGTGTTACTGCAGTGCGCTTGGCAGGGGGAAGATGAGAGACTGCAAGTTAAATTATGTACTGATGTTGGCGCTTTAGGCAATGACGTTGCGGTCGCTGTAAAAATAAATGGTGTTGTACAGTCGTGGCTATCGACAGCAAATAGAAACCTTAAGAGTGGGCAAATTATTGAGGACCGCGCACTTAATTCATTTAATCCTCCACTATATTTCCAGGTAAATTAAAGGCTCATTTCTATAATGCGGTTTGTGTATGCATTCCGCATTGTGATTGGCATGTTTTGTATTTAATAACGCTTTAACTTTACTATTTGATTAAATTTAGCCTTTTGTTTTTTAGCAGTGACAATTAGGGTCTTAAGGCCGAATTAAACTATTTTTTACGTTTTTGTGGTTTTAAAGTTTCTATCATTTTTTGAAAAGTGCTTGATTGAAACAATATCAAATTGGTTGATTAGAACACGATATATATCATTCTGGGTTGGTAAGGTTATCAGAATATAGTTCAAAAACCCTATATAATGCTTCCTAGAGCCATTTAATCGAAGTGAGGGTAAACATAAATTATTGGTGAGCTCAGCTTATTTATAGGTTTGAGCTTGTGTAATTTGCACACTGTGTTTAAGGGCTTTTTCTTTGTAAATAAAGTAACCTAGTGAAATAAGTGTCAATAGCGAGCCTATTGCCCCGGTTAAAACTCCCAGTTCACGCAAAATAGTATTCCAGTCGGAAGCATTGCTGTTTAAACTGTGATAAACCATCACTGCAACGGTACCTAAATAACCAAATGAATCAGCTAAGTAGGTCAGAAAACCGACATTAGCAGGGCGATTAAACGTTGCGATAAGTCTCTCAAACAAGTTGGTTGTGAATGGTACATACGCTAAGTACAAACCAATGCCATTTAAAACCATCCAGCTGACAGTGCTCAAATTGCTAGCTTGGTATGCAACTGAGCTTAGTAACGTAATTGTAAAGCCAATAAAGATCAGTAAGTGGTTGATGATCATAGCAGTGTGGTTACATCTAACGAGCTTTGATAGCGCTATAATCACCAGAACAACTAACGCAATTGGAAGCTCAGTCATAGTAAATAGCGCTGGCGAACCTTCGTGACCGGTTGCTTTGAACACGTCGGCGGCAAAACTATCTCGTAGATCTCGTAAAATAGTTAATAGAATATAGCCGATAATCAACATCGTAAGACCAAAACCCAGCAGTTTTAGCAGTGCTATACGATCGGCTTTAGTCATTGGCACACGGGCGCATCGCGCGGCAATATCATCTTGATTGGGAGGCGGGATTTGGTCGAGCATCCATACGGTGAAGCATAGCAGTGGTAAAAAGAGGGTTGCAGTAACAAATGGCATCCAAAATTCGGTAATACCGAAGTCTAAAATAAGAATACTGGCGAGGCTTTTTACTAATCCGGACGCAATAATTAAACTAGCGCACAGCCCCGCAGCCAATATTTCTGTTACTCTTCGACCTTCCAAATAGCTAAAAATTACCCCCCAAACCATGCCCAAAGGTAGGCCATTCAATACCATAAATAATGCATTCCATGGCGCAGGTGCAATAGCAAACCCCAGCAGTGCAAGCCAAGCTACTAAAACTAGGAAGATGATGGTTTTGGCACGGCCTTGATTTCGTAGCTCAGAAATCACTTTTATACCAATAAACTTGGACAGTGCATAGCCCAAGATTTGAGCTGTCAGATATAAGGATTTTAGTGATAAGCCTAGCCAGGTTGCGCTTTGAAATAAGCCCACAGCAACGGGTTTTCTGAACCCATACATAAAGGCATAAGTACTGCACGCAGCAATGATTGTATAGATACAAAATAGTACTGTACTAGAATCAATATGGGTACGAATTTGCTTGCCCAAGTGACTGAACATTAGACACTCTAATTGGTACGCCCCTTTTTGGTATGTACCAATTGGTGGGCTGTTTCGAATTTGGAAAGTGTAAATTGACTTTATGTCAGTTGTTTTACAAAACTCCAAATTCTAAAAATGTAGCTTGGCCTTGTTTTCTATCATTAGTGCATCGTGACGCCAAAATTCACGATCAAACTCAAAAGCTATGCCATCTTTGTCTCTGACGATCCGGGTGACTTTGAGTCCAAGCGCTCCGTCATAGGTATCTAATAATTGTGCGATCGGATTAAATAAACAGCATGACTCGACTGTCACATCATATAAAACATCGTGTTGATGATAGGTATTCTTGAGTAAAATGCTGATGGACAATGACAAGTCGTGCTTGTCAATATCAGGTAGGTGTTTGTTGCTAAAATTGAGGTTTTCAACGACTACGGCCCTCCCGTCGACTGAGCGTACGCGCAGAATACTTGTCAAGCTCGTGCGGGCATCTAACTCAAGTGCTGCGGCTATTTCTTTACAGGGCTTTTGCTTTTTTTGTTCAACTAATTTAGTACTGGGTTGGAACCCTTGAGCAGTAGTGTATTGCAAAAATGAAGTATGTTGCATTGGGTCATATTTCAGTTTGCGTGGACACACAAACCAACCACTGCGGTTTTTTCTATATATTAACCCCATATGTTCAAGTTGCCCAAGGGCTTGGCGCAGTGTAGAACGAGCAACGTCATAGGTCGCACAGAGCTCTCGCTCCGAAGGTAAGCTACCTGTGAGGTGTTGTTCAATGATCTGTTGGCTAATGGCCTCACGCACATGTACATAGGCGAAACAAACGTTGCTCATAAGTTATCAGTTTTTTATCTGTATTTTATTAATTTATTGTTATCACATTACAAAGCACTCAACAAGCCATGTTTATAGATTTAGATATTTTGGTACATACCAATTATTTAAATATTACATAAATCTGTAAAACCATTGTAATGCACTCGCACTAAGATTTCGCCCGTTCGTATTTTTGGTATGTACCAATCACTTTCGGGAATTATAATGAAAACTTTATACTCTACAGGCTCTACAAAAATATCTATGCTAGCAATGGCTGTGGCAACAGCATTGTCGGCTCCTGTGTTGGCAGAAGATGATCAGGCTAAAGCAGATCAACAGATCGAAGAGATCATGGTCGTTGGAAAGAGTGTTTCTTACGCTAATAATGCAACGTCTGAAGAGATGTTTAAACAACAGTCTTCCATGACCAGTGCGATGGCGATGATCGATAATCTGCCTGGTGTACTTATCAACGAAGGTGATACATTTGGCTCTGATGATTGGTCAACAACTGTGTCGATTCGAGGCTTTCAGTTAAGTCTAGATGAACAACAAGTCGGTATTACCATTGACGGTATCTCAAATGGTAACTCGAATTACGGTGGTGGTGCTAAGGCAAACCGCTATATCGACACTGAAAATTTAATGGCTGTGGAAGTTTCTCAAGGTACTGCTGATATCGGTTCACGCTCAAATGAAGCGCTGGGCGGTACCCTAAACTTTACAACTATCAACCCAGGAACGGAAAAAGGCATTGTAGCTAGCCTGTCACTGGCTAATTTTGACGCGCAAAAATACTATATGCGTGTTGAAACAGGCGAGGTTATGGATGATACCTATGGCTGGTTTAGCTATTCAAACTCGAGCAACAGTGACTGGATAACGGGAACTGCCGAGAATAAACGCGATCACTTTGCATCTAAATTTGTCAAAGGCATGGACAGTAATTTAGAGATCACAGCCTACCTTTCGTACGACGACGTGCATGAAGATAACTATCAACGAGTGTCGTTAGAGAGCTTTAAACAGAACCCTGAGTCCGATGGACTAACCGGTGAGTGGACAGGTATTCCTTATATTGATCAAGTGTATCGCCGTGGTTGGTCTACGCTGCGCGAAAACCTATTTGGCTATGTTGAGGTTGACACAATGATCGGTGAAGTTGAGGTAACGGCCAATGCGTATTTCCACAAAAATGAAGGCCGTGGTGACTGGGTACCACCTTATATCGTTGATGTTAATCACGACGGTGCCAATGGCCACAGCGAATTGGTGTCTGGTACGACATATCAAGGCGGCAGTTCATTAGGTAAAATTTATTTTGTAGGTGCTGATGGGAAATCCCTGACGCCAGCCAAAGGATGTGAGAGCTCTATTACTTTCCCTTATGGTGGTGCAGATGCAGAGTATGATCCTAACTGTTACGATTCAAGCGCACGCCCTGTTGGATCATATCGCAACAGCCATTACGAAAAAGAGCGTTTCGGCATAAATGCCGACCTTACGTGGGAAACGCAAATTGGAGAGTACACCAACATAGTACGTGGTGGAATTTGGTACGAAGACTATGAGCGTTCAGAGTACCGAGACTGGCACAAAATCATCGATTCAAAGAGCAGTTTTGATTTTGACCACACACCGTATTGGATCCAGTATGACCGTACTTATCCAGTTACCACAACGATGTTGTACCTTGAAGACTCAGTAGAGATGGAAAGTGTGACAGTGCGCGCTGGCGTTAAAAAGTACTTAGTAGATTTAGACAGCCACGATAAATTCACTAGCGTTGATAAATCGGTAAATTCAGACTCCGACACGCTGTTATCAGCTGGTGCTGTCTGGTATACGCCTGTTGAAGGCTTAGAAGTATTTGCTGGTTATGCGGAAAACTTTGCGGCGATAAAAGATCAGGTGTTAGAAGCGGATGCGTCGGCATTAGGCAATATTGAACCTGAAACAGCTGAAAACATGGACTTGGGTATTCGTTATGACAACCAAGACTTTGATGCGAGTATCACACTTTACAGCATTGATTTTGAAAACCGATTAACATTCGTAGCGCCTGAATCTGCTTCAGGTAATGACTATCTTGTCGGTACTAGTGGCCAGTACATCAACACTGGGGGGATTGAGTCCTCAGGAGTTGAGGCGTCACTGACTTATTACCCCAACCAAGCTCTATCGGTATACCTGTCTTATACCAGCAATGATTCAGAGTACACAGATGGTACGGTAGATATTAAAGCAGGTAATACGGTGTTTGGTTCAGTTGAAGATATGGCTGTGTTGTCTTTAGATTGGCAGTCAGACATATACTCAGCCGGGCTTTCAACCAAATGGATCGGTGAGCGCTGGATGGATGCAGACAATACTCAGCGTATTGACGCTTATGCGGTAAGCGACTTATATATTGCTGTTGACTTAGAAAATTTTGATTCAGCCTTAAAGGGGGCTTCTATCAGACTTACAGTAAACAACTTGTTTGATAAGAGCTACATAGGCAGTGTGGCTGGTGGCTGGGGAGGTTGGATAGGTGCGCCTCGAACTGCTGCAATTAACTTCCAAACACGTTTTTAAAGAGAGTGGGTGTGGTGTTGTAAAACACTACCAATCACCAATCTCAATGTTGTGCAGTTGAAACGGATGTTTTTATTAGTCGATAGGTTTGATTTTGTTGTGTACACCGCGAAAGCACGGACCATGTTACATAACTCGCCTTAAATACTATGCTGCGCAACAAACTTCTGAGCTATACGATAATCTGTGTAGCTCATCTTCTTCTCGATGCCATAGATTATTCGTTCATATGACGACAATATCTGCTGACTTCTTTATTTTTATGGTAAACAGCTAATGTGTTTGCTGTGGGATATGAAGTTATGAAGCATAAAACCACAAGAAATTTTATAATGATGAATATAAAACGCTTTCTTCACTTTTTTATCTTCGCAATAAGTTGCTTTTCTAGTTGTCTCTACGCGGCTAGCTCATTCGATAAAATTCTTTTTGGGTCATGCAGCCATCAAGATAAAGCGATTCCAATTTTTGACGCCATCAATCAAGAACAAGCTGACCTATTTATATTCTTGGGAGATAATATATACGGCGACACCGAAAACATGAATGAGTTAAAAGCCAAGTATCAAAAGTTGGCGCGCAAACCTGGGTTTCAGGCGCTGCGAAAGCGTACTCCTGTCATCGCCATGTGGGACGACCATGACTACGGCGAAAATGATGCAGGAGAAGAGTACCCACTTAAGGAGGAATCGCGACAGATAATGCTGGATTTTTGGCAAGAGCCAAAAGAAAGCCAGAGGCGCACACGTGATTCAGGAATTTATACTTCATACTTGTTTGGAGAAGGTGAGCAAAGTGTTCAAGTTATCATGCCCGATCTACGTTGGAATCGACCACAGCTCAACTCGGTAGGTACATTGAGTTACTGGGTTGGAAGCTTATTCAACAATAAAGGACCTTATAGGCCTGTTGACGATACTAAATCTATGCTAGGAGAGCAGCAGTGGCAATGGCTAGAGCAAGAGCTTTTAAAGCCGGCTAAGGTGAAAATAATTTCCTCTAGTTTGCAGTTGATCCCAGATTTTACAGGGTGGGAGAGTTGGGCAAATTTTCCAGCTGATCGAAAAAGGCTATTTGATTTTATAGAAACGCATCAAATAGGTGGTGTGATCATGATAAGTGGTGACACCCACTGGGGTGAACTATCAAAATATCAAACAAAACTGGGTTATCCTTTATGGGAGGTAACGAGCTCAGGGTTAACTCAAAAGTGGAAAGATGTCAGCCCAAATAAACACCGCGTTGGTGAGAGCACGTCGCAAGTGAATTATGGGTTCATTGAAATTGACTGGCAAAAGAGCGACCCTGTTATCCATTTAGGATTAAAAGATATCAAGGGCTATGTTACTCATTCACAAAGCATGCCGTTGTCGTCACTTCAATACAAAGAGAGACTTTGAAAAGGGCATCGTAAAAATAGCAAGAGTTAGGGGGTATCTGTATGAAATTATTGAGATGATACCTTATTGACTTGCTTCATTTCTCACAGAGAGTATGTTGTGCGCTGGGAATTGAAATATATTCGCGTCAGCGGCATAAATATGATTTTTGTGCATTGGCCTATTGAGGTTATGACAGAGCCAAGTGTATTAAAAAGCCATTGTAGCAATGGTCCTATTTTCACACTGGTGAATAGAGTGCAGATAATGTTTACAAATGGACATTGCATCCTTAAATAGTTAGCCACCCAAAAGTGATAACTTATCTCGTCATATCAACGGGTATGATGGTTACTACACTTTGTATCAAATCATACGGAGCTAATTTAAAATTAGACATCATTGAATATGGAGGAAGGACTTTGAGTATTAGTGAAGAGAATGAATACTGGGATACAACCTTTGAACAAGCGGACTTTTCGGGAGAAAAGATAGTTTCAAAGACGTTCGAGGGATGTAAGTTTTTAAGTTGTAACTTTTCTGAGGCGGCTTTCAACCGATGTACTTTTATTGACTGTGAATTTTCAAAATGCAATTTAAGCATGCTAAGGCTGGAGTACAGTAAATTCTCTGATGTTGTAATTCGTGATTCAAAAGTAATTGGTGTTGATTGGACTAAAGTTGCGTGGCCTAGGCTTGTATTTAGTTCGCCAATTAAATTTTACGATTGCATGATCAATGATAGCTCCTTCTATGGTTTGTCACTACAGGACTTTGTCTTAGATAGCTGTGTAGCTCGGAATGTTGATTTTAGGGATGGAGATTTTAGTAATGCTCAGTTTTCTCACTCAGATCTGAAAGGGTCCGTATTTTACGACACAAACTTATCTGGAGCAGACTTTTCACATGCAACCGATTTTGATATTGATATATTTAACAATAATCTTAAAAAAGCGAAGTTCGATCGTTTCGAGGCTATTCGGCTGTTGGGGTGTTTAGAGATAGAGCTGGTGTAAAACGAAATTTGAACAGGCGCTTCATAAGGGGTCAGCCATGTGAAGCGTGATGTGGGCAACATAAATAGGGGGCCGTGCTACAGTGTATTTGTGCAGTTGCTCCTGTGCTGATTAACTCAGCCAGTTAAAATGGCAGCAAATTTAAAACCACCACAGTTATCAAGCGTGTTAATTAGCGTTACCCATTAAGAAAGTTTAACAATAGATCATAGTTTCACACTCAATGTGTTGTGATGGGCAACGGCTTGTACCGCAAAAAAGAAGGCCGGAGCAGCCAGAACCATTGGTATATCCACCTGCAACTTGGGCGGTTACTGAGTTTTCCAGTGTACTTTTATCTATGCTCAAAAGTTTGATCTTTTTTTTAGAGATGGCAAGTTTCATTTTATTCTCCTTAATAACTTAATTGACTTATTCTCTAAATAAGGTACTTGGAGATATGGGGTTTGTAAATATGTTAATTTCTAATACGGGGGTCATCCTAACAAAGGAAGTAGCTAGGTTAATATGTTTATGTATAAATACTTAAAACCTTCCTTTACTCCGAAAGCAAGTTTGGCTTTGTTATTTGTTCGACAATTATGAATAGCAGGTTCAAATATGTGATAACTTTAATTTGGAGGGAAGTACTTAGTTACTTGGACTGCATGAGCTTAATTTATTTCTATATATCAATACCTAAAAGGACCTTACCTCCTTCATAGTCCGGTTATAAACCAATACACAGAATATTCTGGAGTCAAATTCTCTTGATTGTTAAACAATAATAAAAATACTGCCAGTTCCATTGAACAGTGACAATGAGTCCGACAGTATTATTTCAAAGTATAAAAAGCGCTAGAGTGTGCTTTTATTACTTAGGTACACAACCTTGCCAGCCGCCATATGTATAGCAAATAACAGGGTTTGATGGGCGGCATTGTGGGTAAACTGAGTATTCTCCACCCGCAACTTGTGGTGTTGCATTGTGCGCCAGTTGGTTACTCTCATTTAGTGTTTTTAAATTTTTCTTTTTTAATTGTACTTTCATTTTTTATTTCCTTATTTGAGATAAACTGCCAATTCATGCTATTTACTTGATGACAAAAAGTAAACAAAAAGTTTTTGTTTTCAGGTTTTATTATTCATATTTTAAATTTGTTTAAGAATAAAAGTATGTAAATCAGAAGGTTTCAACTATCTTTTTGTTTTTTCTTTCTTTGGGCTTTATTTTGGTAAAGTGCTTGATCAGCAAGTTCTAATAGTTGCTCTACCGCTGTATCAGCTGTTATTTCGCATACACCAAAGCTCATTCCCAGTGCCACATGCTCAACGGTAAGCTGAGCTGGAACAAGGTTTTGAATGCGAGCAATAAAAGTTTGTGCGGTTTGTGCATCCATACCGGGTATAAGGAGCATAAATTCATCGCCACCTAAGCGAAACAGTTTGTCATTTTTTCGAGTGTACTGACTTATAAGCTTTACAAAATTAACCAACATTTCGTCGCCGACCCCATGCCCCAATTTATCATTCAACGTTTTAAAATTATCTAAATCTATCATGATGATAGAGCAGGTTTGCCCGTAGCGAGTGACACGTTCAGACTCCAGTTCAATGTTTTCAATTAAAGTACGTCTATTCAATGCGCCTGTTAGCGGATCTTTTGTTGCAACGCTTTCTGCGGCATGAATGGCTTCGTTATATGTTTTCACTATCACGGCAGTGAGCAACATGATTAAGCCTGACGACATAGCAGATCTTAACGCGATTTCAATATGTAGATGGATAAAGTTGAGATAGGTAATGATCAGCCAAAAAGTGATATTGGTTAAGCAGGCAATTTTAAATGGAAACACCATAAATACCCCAACTAAAAATGCAGGGAGCCATATCACTGTAATAATCGGAGACTGAAATGAAAAATAAATGAGCGTACTGCCAAGTACGGTGCTCAGTAGTAAACACTTTAAAACGCTCAAGCGGCCTTGAAACAATCGCACTGCTGTGAATAGCAATGCAGCAATAACAATGACCACTGCAATTGCTAAACCATACCTATGATCAAGTGCATAGCGTATTGGGTAATAGATCAGAACAGCTGCTGTAACTATAAATAAATAAGCAGCATAGGTAGGGTATCGGTTAATTAATATGGGTTGTGCTTTGGTGAGCGCGCCAAAGCGTTCTTTTAGTTTGAGAATAAGAATACCTTTCGCAAAGTTACATAGCGCTTTGTATTAAGTGTAAATCACAATTTTGAATCCTCAACATTGTAATGAAAGTAGAACCAAACAAGTAGAGATAAGGGTGTTAATTTACTTTTCAAAAAATGAATAAAATATATTATATATTGTATAAAATTTGTTCTATGTTTTAATTGCTGGCACAGAGCCGTGTCAGTAACTAAAGCAAAGGATACAACAATGAAGGTAAATTTATGGAAGTATGGCGCTGTGTTAGCGGTGTATTGTGCCACAAATCAAGGTGCCGCTTTGGCCGCAAATCTAGACAATGCATGCCAAAATCAAGACCCATTTTTAGGTAGAACAGTTCTAAATGGTCAAACAGTTTGCTTACCAAACAAATCCCGTACTTATTTGAGTATTGGTAACACAAGTAATGTAGATAGCTATGCGATCACAACAGGTTATGGAAGTGGGGACCTTAACTTGTACGCTAAAAATGGCGCTTGGCCAAAGTTAGATGGCAGTGACCCCAGTTCCGTGAAAGCGGGCAATGGCGAATGTATTGTTATTAGCAATCCAAGCAATTACTGGAGTTATATAGCCATTGATGGCGCTAGCGAAGGTGCTTCATTGGTCGTTGACTTGGGGGCAACTTCTTGTCGAACTGTAGACAGTACTACTCCTCCTGATAGAGATGATCGCTATGAGTATGACTATGTGAACTTAAAAGTCTTTCGTTTCCAATTTAGTGATACGCCGTTGGAGTGGGGCACCATGCAGGCGGACTTGGAAAAAACGGTCCAGTACTATACAGAACAATCGTATGGAAAATTTTCGGTTTATTATGATGTATCTGAACCTGTGATCACGATTAACCGTCCCAAGCGAGACTTTGACAATGACTTTTTTGCATGGCGTGCGGCATGGCAAGCTGAAGTGAAAAATCGCGGAGTTGACCCAGACAATCCAGGTAAAGCAACTGTTGTTATGATGGTGGCGCCGCAAGTCGGCAATTTCAACTCGAGCGCAGCACCGCCTTCGATTAGTTTGTACCATCATACTCCTGGCGTTATCGCGCACGAGCTTGGTCACGCACTTGGTCTTAGACATGCAAAAGCGATTGAAGCGGGTGCTGGGCGAGTTATTGGCGATCATGACTATGATAAGGAAAGCCTAAATTATGGAAATGTCTATAGCATGATGGGTATGGGGGCACACTCTTTGCAATCATACAACTTGCTATATAAGCACTATTTTCGTTGGTTAACGGACAGTGATGTGCCTATTATAAATTCTTCGGGTACGTATCGTATTTATGCGTTTGACCATGCTAGAAATGACCTTGGCTATATTGGACTTAGGTTGAAATCTGGAAACGGACTTTATACGTATTGGCTTGAGTATCGTACAACCAATCAAAACTACCCGAATACAAAAGACGGTATTCTAATCAACTTACAGGGTTACTTCGAAAATGAAAAAGATGCTCGTTTTTGGAAAACCACCTCTTATTTACTAGACATGACGCCGGGCTCAAAAACGCCGGGGTGGTGGGGGGATGACCAAACTGATTCTGAGTTAGTAATTGGCAAAAGTTATACCGATCACTGGGGGGGCTTTAGAATTACTCCTACGGCTAAAGGGGGTGTAGATGGGACCGAGCGTGCTTGGATAGATGTAAAAGTAGAACTTCTATCTGGCAATTAGGGTGTCGTATTTTGCGACGAGTATGAGTAAACAGTTGACTCGCTTGAGCTAAACTCAATACGGCTACTTGTACTCTTTTCATTGGGGCGGAGTAGCACTTCGTCCTGATTTATGATTAAAGAAGATCCTTGCGATGGTTGGGTTCTACCGATGAGTTTGTTCGAATACTTAGCTGTTGTTGAAAAAGCTGCCCTGGTATTAGCGAAAAGTCTCGGATAAACAAGTCATTGCTTTATGCTTGAAAAGTGCTACGTGATGTCTATTGAAATGATAAAAACTTCCACATTAAAAACAGTTACGTCATAAGGCGCAGAAACAGAGTTGAAGCTGATGTAAGTCACAAACATCGAGCAAACTCAGGGCGTTAGCTTAGTTATGAAGTCTTATACAATTCGGCATTTCCTTAAAATAGGTTTGGACGACGAAAAATCTATGCATAAATTTATGGAGGCAATGCTCGAACTGCCTCTAGAAGGTCAACTCTTTAAAGTCGCAGGTATGATTGTCCAGTGATGTCATAGATTCAGGCTAAGCAACCAGAATTAGTCAAAAAGCATTGAAAATTTTCTACTGACGTGAAAGGTCGCCTAGTTGTTTTTGTCCAACTCAGTGAGAAAGAAATGGAAAATCCAACAGGTGAGCTAACTGGCAAAAAAGCCTGAGTGGCATTGACCAGTACGACAACAGATAGCTTCCTAAAGTTTGTAGCACAAACGGCTCAAAGTACGGTGTTAGCAAATAAATCATTGAAGGCATCATGAATTTTAAAGCATTGACCTTGCGTCCTGTGGGTTTGCCCTAGTTTTTATAAGTTAGGAAAGAAATAACGCAGAAGTAAAGTAAGCCACCATTTAGACAAAAGTATTTGCCAGTGAAGAAGCAAAGTTGTTTAGTACCTTTACTTGAGCCTGTGGGGCTTCTGGTTGTTTCATATGCCAGTTGTTGATCATTTCTGCCTGGAAAGGTTGTATAAATGGTCTTTAATTCGGCCTGTAATACGCTCTAAGCGCATATTTAGTAATTACCTTATTAATTTCATAAAGGACCTGTATTGGGTTCGTAGGTGTGTGTTCAGGGAATATATAATGTGATGGGGCTGAGTTTGGTTAGTTAAGCTGAAATATTTATGCTTATTTCCTGATTATTAAGCATATGACAAAATGCGGGGTTTATGTTTAAACTCATAGGTTAATAGTTATACTATTCAAAATAATGATGTTTTATCTATTAAAAGTGGCGTCATTTTTATTCTTTAGATTTAGTTAGACTTAATCTCTCTTTTTTGGCAGCGAAAAGTGAGCCTAGCTCGCAAAGTTCTATCTAGAATCATTGTGTTAGCCATCTCTCCCAAAGTGTTAATTTCAATTACAGCGGCCAGAGTGACAGCGATGGGCGGTGCGCTGTGTACAATTCATGGCGTTATTACCTCATTTTTATGCCCCTCACAAGATTACATTATTAACACCAGTGTAATCAAAAACGCACTGATCGTACCTTAAACGGGTCTTGGTGATAACGGTCGCTCGCACTATACCTAATTTGCTCTAAATTTTTAAACCCCAGATTATGCAAATTAGGTACAAATTTTTGTAGGAAATCACTGTTAAATAGAGCCAAAAACCTCGCATAGGCTGAATCAAATTATACAACCTATATTGTGGGTATTTTTTTTATAATTATTTGTTATGCATAAATTCATATTCAGAGTAAAAAGTTTTATTCAGCATAGTTCACTAACGAATTTTTATCCGCCTATTGTACCCCTTTATTTGGATTTAATTAGCTTTTTTGCAAGGTTATGGAACTTAGATAAAGTAATTGTGGTGATTATTTGTATATTATCATTTTGTGAATGGTGTGTTATTCGATTTGTTTACATTGGTGTTTTTATCCTAGTTCTTGGGTTTTTCCTTTTTTGTATATTAAGTTGCTGATAAATAAGCTAATAAAAAATAATTGTTTTGCAAAATAGGATTGTGTTTGATGTTTTTTTGGGCGTTCTTGTTTTTTGTTATTTTGTTTTTTTGTATGTAACTATAGCGTCTCTAAGAGCTGAACGTATGTATGTCTGAAGTTTGATAGTAGTGTGCATTCTATTATTTCTTAGTTTTTTAGTTGATGTGATTTCTAATTAACTTCATTTAAATAATAAGGAAAAATCATGATTAGAAGGAAAGTAACACCGCTTTTATTGAGTCTTGCACTTGGTTCTACAGCCCAAGCAGCAGAATTTTATAGCAACTCAGCTGGTACTAAAGCTGTGAAAGATAGCTATATTGTTGTGTATAATACCCCTTCAACTTTTATTAATGCTGATGTATCAGCAAGAGCTGCATTCACTACTTCTTTGACGTCAAAACTAAGCGCTGAATTAGGTGTCGAAGTTGAGTATCAATATGATAATTTGTCAGGTGTTGCCATCAAAGCAAACTCTGATCAGCTAGTAAAACTACTTTCACACCCTGATGTGAAGTTTGTAGAGCAAAATGCGACATTCACAATCGATCCAAAGGTTTCAGATGTTAGTGCACTTCAAAACAACCCGACTTGGGGTCTGGACCGTATCGACCAAAGAGATTTGCCACTTGATAGAAAATATGTTGGTGCAAACAATGGTCAGGGTGTAACTGCTTACGTACTTGATACCGGTATTCAAAACAGCCACAACGATTTTGGTGGCCGCGCTAGAAACGGTTACGATTTCATTGACAACGATGCGACAGCACAAGACTGTAATGGTCACGGTACGCACGTTGCTGGTACTATTGGTGGTACTGAATATGGTGTAGCTAAGGCGGTAGACCTAGTTGGCGTTCGTGTTCTAGATTGCCGAGGTTCAGGTTCATATGCTGGTGTTATCGCTGGTATCGACTGGGTTGCATCAAATGCTAGGGGTCCATCTGTTGCTAACATGAGTTTAGGCGGCGGTAAATCTACAGCAGTTAATAATGCGGTAGAAACGGCAGTTAATCGCGGTGTTACGTTTGTTGTTGCTGCGGGTAACGATAGAGGCGATGCGTGCTCAAAATCACCAGCTAGTGCACCTTCAGCAATTACTGTTGCTTCTACAGATGTCAATGATGCAAGATCAAGCTTCTCAAACTATGGTAAGTGTATCGACGTCTTCGCTCCAGGTTCATCAATCAAATCGGCGTGGATTGGCTCTAATACAGCGACAAGAACAATCAGCGGTACTTCAATGGCATCTCCGCACGTTGCTGGTGTAGCAGCTTTACACCTAGCTAAAACGCCTAATCTAAATCCTGCTCAAGTTACAGCAGCGATCAACAACAATGCATCTGCGAATAAAATTTCTAATGTTGCAGGCTCACCAAACAAGCTAGTTTACGCAAAACTTGATGGTGGCCCTAGTGATGGTCTAGTTGAAGTGGTCAGTGGCAACTCTGGTGACTTTAGAACGTTCGCATTCAATGTGCCAGCAGGTACAACGAAGTTAGTAGCAAGCTTGTCAGGTGGTTCTGGTGATGCTGATTTATATATCAAGCATGGTCAAACACCTTACCCAATCGACAACGATTGCGCTTCTGAAAACCCTGGTACATCAAACGAATCATGTGTTGTTGCCAACCCGGCAAGCGGCACTTGGTACATATCAGCTTATGGTTATAGTGCATTTAACAATGTCACTCTAAAAGCTGATGCTGAAAAATAAACTTTAGTTAAAATCAATTACAAGGAAATCCTTTTTATGAGAACTTTGACAATTCTTTTTGCTGCTGCGCTTGCGTTTTTCGCTGCTAAATCTGAAGCTGCAATGGACATAGCTGCATATCAGAGCCAAGCAACAACAGATAATGCTGCTCATGGCCGTTGTGCGAAAAAAGCAGTTAATGCTACAGAGTGTGTACAGCGTATCGATTGGGCTGTTCGTGAAGGTTATATCACTGCTCGCGCTGGTGAGTGGGGTAAAGCGAATGGTTTCTACCCAGTTGTTGATTTTTATGACAGAACAGTTGGTGCTGTTTGTAAATGTGGTTGTTTCGAAGCTAGTACGCTTATCCGTGTAACTAAAGGCGGTAAAGTAGTCGATGTTGAAGCGAAAGACGTTGACAATTCATATGGCTTAGTAGCTCTTTCTAAAGATGCTTCTCTAAGCGCGCTTTCAACTGAAACATTTGAAATGAAAGCACGTACTCAAGGTTCTGAAGAATCAAAACTATATGTATTCACTCTTGAAGATGGTTCTGAGCTTAAAGTAACTCAACATCACGGTATGCTTTTAGGTGACGGTACTATGGTAGCTGCTAAAGATGTAGAAGCTGGTCAAACTATGCTTCGTGCAGACGGCGTTGAGCTATCAGTTGCTGCTATCACTCGTGAAGCGACTAACCAAGATGTTTACAACTTTGAGACAAGTGGTGCTGAAGCTGTTAACCACATCATCATCGCTAACGACATCCTAGTTGGTGATTTAACTTGGCAAAACCAGCTTCAAGCTGAGCTAGGTCAAGTTATCGTTCGTCAATAATTTATTGATGCATAGGGAGGGCCATTCAGGCCTTCCTTTTTTATATTAATCATTTCTATTTTCAATCATATTAAGTTGGAATAAATGCCATGAAATCAATTCCTGTATTGCTTGGAACAGCAGTTTTTCTATCTTCGATGTCAGCTCAAGCTGCTATAGATACTGCAAACTATCGTTATCAGGCCTATTTTGATAATGCGTTATACAACAGGTGTGTGAGTAAGCCTTCTGAGTCATCAGCTAGGCAAAGAATAGATTGGGCTCGTAGCGAAGGCGTAATAACTGCTGATGCGGCTGATTGGGGGAAACAATTTAAGTATTACCCGGTTATTGATTATTACGATAAATCAATTTTTTCAATCTGTAGTTATGAAGTGACGCCGAGCTCAGCTGCGACACTGGAGAAGTATAAGCTTTTAGCTGAGCGTTCCGATATGGGTGGACGCTGCGCCTATCGTCCTGATCCTAACCCACTTTATGAAAGAATTGATTGGGCAATATTGAATGGAAAAATTTCAAACAATGCGGGTTTGTGGGGTCGCTACAATGGTTATTATCCAGTAATTGATTTATTTACAGAACAACTTGCTGGTGTTTGCCGTTTTGGCAGATAAAGCATTAACGAACACGCAATACAATAAACGCAATTTTACTTATGGCTCAGGGTTTGAATAAAAATTGCTGTTTAGGAGGTTACATATTATGAAGAAGGGCGTCATTTTTGCTGGAGTCGCTGCTGTTGCCGCTACATTATTCTGGCTAGGCTGGAGTGACAATTTTGCAGATGGTGAGACTAATACAAGCAGCGTCGCAAATGTAGTACAGCACGATAATAAAAATACAGTAAACACTAACAAGCTAGATGAACTAGATAAAAAACTTACATCAGATATTGACACAAAAATACCAAAAGCGGACCCCAAGGTTGCAACAACAGAAGAGCAGCTTCTAACCGCTTTTCAACGGATGCAACTGTCTGTCGGTAAATTTAATTCTGCATCGTTTATTAACGAAGAAATGCAAGATTTATTGCATAACCCTGAAATGATCGAAATTGCGCAAAAAAGTTTGATTGATTTTAAACATGCCGAAGCTGCATTTGGTGAACAACAAGCTTTAGTCAGAGTATTTTCAATTCGTTTGCTAGATCAACTAGCGAAAGCTGGTGAACCGGGTCCTCTTTACGAAGCGACAGGCCAGTTAGCGAGCAATTTGAGCGAGCAGCTGGCAAATGGTGGAGAAATTGAAAAGCGCAGAGATCTTGATCTTGAGGATTTAGTATACGCGTCCATCTCTACTTACGATGACGAGCAAGTGATTGCATCGCCTGAAATGGTGATGATGGAACTTGGTTATTTCGATGACTTTCACAATGACGTTAGAAAAATATATGCGAACCAATTTGGTTCGATAATCAGTCGCGAAAAAAGTGTAGATGAAACAATTGAGATAGTACAAAAGCTGTTTAAAAAGCAGTCTTAACTTTCTGTAAGCTAAATTAATTCGAATAGCCTACTCGTATGTTTCAAAAGGAGAAATTTGAAATGAGTAACACATATAAGTTTTTGCCCGCGCTGGGTTTGTTAAGTGCATTTGCAGCGCATGCGACAACACCACAACCTCACCCATTAAAAGTTCATGCGCAACAACATATTGCAGACTCTATAGCTTGGATTGATGAGCAGGGAATAAGTTGTGAGCAAAATACCAATTCGCACCCAATGTGTGACACTGTAAAGGTGTACTTTGATGACGGTGAGTTTGACCCATCCAGAACGAGTTCCAAACAAACTATACTGGTAATGGATTATGGAATGGATCTTCAGACTGTATTGCGCTACCGCAGCCGTATAAAATCAGCCTACAAATATGATCCGGACACTCAGACATTTGTGGCAGATAACCCGTCGGTTTCGATCTCTCGACTTGGTCAAAAAGTATTAAGTGACATCGATGGCTTTACATATACAGATCAAGATACTGGTGCTGTCAAACCTGGTTTTTTACCTGCCGCATGGCTAGGAGACTTGGCTGCCAAGTATGTGGGAGCAGCAAGTCAGGACAAGTACGATCATGAAACAGGTGCTCCGCACTTTAGCCATGGCACTAAGGTGTTTGGCTATTTGGCACAACACAACCCTGACGCAGAGTTTGTGATCATAGATACCAGTACATTTTCTCCTTTTATCATGCACAAAGATGACATTTGCAGCCGTAATATAGATGCGTTCTATGTGAAAATGGAACGCGCTGCGGGTTCATTATTGAGAGATATCATTGAAGTAAATGACATTGAGTATATAAACTACTCAGGTGGGTTTGAAAGAAGAGATGTACAGACCGCTTGGGCAAGTAATAAATGTAGTGGCAGTTTAAGTAATAGCAAGGCGAAAAGATTCGTTCAGAGTATTAGACCTGTATATGACAAATTGTTTAGTACCTATGGTGTTCTTGGGATCCATGCAGGGGCTGCTTCGGCGACAAGTAGTGAAAACCCACTTGATGTAATTGATTATCAAAATCGCATTCGCGTGATGTCTTATACAACTGGCTCTGTAGATACTCAGATTTCACAGGATGCAAAGACTGGTTGGCAGGATGTATTTGTTAATCACACGTCTGAGTTTGACGGACACAAATATATAGACATGTATATCAATTTTGGCTATGGCAGAAGCGCTTTTTGGGAGACAAATAGTACACCTAAAATGGCTTCTGATGTTTACGGAATGAGATATGGCGCAGATTGGGAATTCCCTTCATCTTCGTGGGCTGCTCCTATTGCTACATCTTATGCAATCGCAATTCAGAGCCAAATGGAGTGGGGTTTTGATCCAGCATATTTGAAGCGAACTTTAATTTCACAAGATTGTTATGATAATGGCGGACATTTCATAAACTTCGCATTGTCTGACTTTATATATGCAGGAAATGGACATTGCCGTTTGCAAGATCCGTTAAAGTATCGTTTGGATACACTTAACCAGCAGGGATATTTAAAATAATCACAGAGAAATCATTTTGTATTAAATTGTAATCGCGTAGTGCCTGTTTGATTATTCATGATATAGTTACACCTTAAATTGTTAATTAAGTGTTTATAAAAGGTGATTTTTGCTTTCGAGGAACAGCAAAGCAAAGATTTTTATTCTAAGGAGAGTTATATGTTTAAGAAAACAGGCGCTTTGTTAGTGGGGTCGCTGTCGCTGCTTATCACAGGTTGTGGTGGAGGGAGTGATAGCACTGAGCCTGCACCAATCGATCCTCCCCCTGTGGCTGTACAGCCTGATCCTAAACCTGATCCTGAACCCACTCCAGAGCCAGAGCCAGAACCGGAACCTGAACCAGAACCGGAGCCTGAACCGGAGCCTGAACCGGAGCCTGAACCAGAACCTGATCCCACTGTGTTTATGGACGTGATAGAGACACAAGGAAAACAATTTGTGACTGATTCTATTGCTTGGATAGATGAACAGGGCATTGACTGTACGACAGTGCCACAAAACCATGAATTGTGTGAAGTCCAAACGGTGAAGTTTAGCGATGGACAATTTAATCAAGACCGTACAAAAAAAACACAAACAATACTTGTTTTAGACTATGAAATGGACTTTCTTTCGGCATTGCGTTATCGCCCCCGAGTTAAAGCTACTTATAAATATGATCCTCAAACTAAGACATTTATTACTGACAACCCACAGATTAGCTTATCTAAATTGGGTGTAAAACTGCTCCAAGACATTAACAGTTTTACCTTCACCGATGAGAAGTTCGCCAAGCCTCAAGACGCATTTTTGCCAGCGAGTTGGCTATCAGATTTGGCAGCCAAATATAGAGAAGTGGTCCCCGATGACCGGTTTGACAGAGTAACCAATAGAGCGTTTTTTAGTCATGGTACTAAAGTGTTTGGTTATTTAGCACAGCACAATCCACAAGCTGAATTTGTCCTAATTGACACGTCTTCATTTACCCCCTTTACACAGCACAAAGATGAGCTGTGTTCCGCTGACTTGAATGCGTTTTTGGCGCATATGCAAAGTGCTGCGAGCTCGCTCAAAGCAGATATTATCGACAGCCATGAAGTTGAATATATAAATTACTCTGGCGGCTTTACTCTGGATAGTGTTGGCAATGCTTTGAGTGGCAACGGATGTAGTGATGCGCTTGATACAGAGCAGCGCGTGCAATTTTTAAATGCAATAAAGCCTGTTTATGACGCGTTATTTGAATCGCCAAATACGTTGGCATTTCATGCTGGAAACGAGTTTGCTACGCAAAGCCAAGATGAGCTGGACCTGATCAACTACTCTAATAGAGTGCGTGTTTCTCAATACTCCACAGGTGATAAAGACACGAGTATAACTGAAGGTGGGTTATCTGGTTGGCAACAAGTATTCGTTGATAATGAAGACAGTTTTAATGGCAATGAAAGTATCGACTTATATATCAATGTTGGATATGTACCCGAAAATGGCACTGGCAGTCATGCAACAAACAGTACTCCAAAGTTCGATCCTGATATTTTAGGGATGAGATACCAAGCCGAGATGTCACCTTTTGGGTCTTCTTGGACAACTCCGGTTGCTACGTCTTATGCGCTTTATGAGCAGGCGAAATTAATGTCTGAGACGGATAGCACTTCTTTTGACCCTCAACTATTAAAATCCCGCCTTATCGCCAACAGCTGTATAGATGTCGCAGAGCTTGAAGGGCATGAGGGTTTGACAAAGTTCATTGAAAATGGGCAAGGGCAGTGCAGAGTGCAAGACCCTTTAAAACATAAAGCGGATGAGCTAAACCGTATTGGTTATTTAAATAGGTAGTAGCGATATTTGCATGGGATGAGGCGTGTACGGCACGCTTCACCCTATATACTCATATGTCATAATGATTCGGCTGCTTTAACGATTTGCTTGGGCTCTGAACGCCAAGAGAAGCGACCATCATAAGATTGACACTCTGCGGTCGAGCTCTGAGCGTCCGCTAAGTATATTTGATTGGTTTTTGAAGCAGGGTAGCTGAAATAGCTACTACATTTTGCGCTTTGTCCTGGACCAATAACCACTTGGGTACCGACTTTGATTTTACAGCTAACGAGCATGTCGAGTGGTGAGTAACTCGGACAAATTACATTGTCTCTACGATATTTGGAAATGGAGCCTTTCGGCTTGTCAAATGTCCACCATTTACCGAGTTTTGAGCCTGAGTATTCGCTATTCCAAGCACGCCAAATAGTTATTTCTTTTGTAGTTACAAAAACTTGACCTTTGCATAGTCCACCTTGTTCCGCTGGTAATACAACACCTTTTGGTATCGAAGCGTCTGGGACAGCAGTAAGACCGGGGTGGTTGTCTATATTGCCAACACATGAAGTGGCAGACTGAGCTACTTCCTGCGTTGTTACCGAAGTAGAAGTACAGGCGGCTAAAAGTAGCATACTTGATGATAGCACTGCTAAACGAACAAGGTGATTATGGGTACCCAAATGGGCCGATTTTTGTAATTTAGACATGCATTGTTCCTTTCTATGATAAACAAAGCCAGTTTAGTATGCCCGAACTAAAATGTATCTTTCAACCCATTACACACTCCTACCGTGTATTTCTGGCTTCATTGTAATCAAACTAATTTTTAGTGAATATATGTTGCGTTTTAGACTCCCAAAACCCCAACTTTCGATAAAAATGATGTGTTTCAATGCGCTTTGAGTTGCATCTGACCCTGAGCTCGGTGTTTTGTTCAATCGCCACTTGATAGACGTGCTCGACCAAATGTTTACCTATGCCCTGGTTTCTTATTTGAGGGTCGACCACCAAACCACCGATTTCATATACCATTTTGGATGCGACACGATGGGCTTTGAAGGCATGTATCCAACCACCGACTCGACCGTTTTGGTCAAAAACCCATACATCGTCATTGCTTGATTCAAGTAAATACTCAAGCCGCAGTTGGGCTTGTTCCATTGAAGCACTTTCGTAACCCAAAAAATTGGATAAGTAGTGAATTTGTTGTATGTCTGTCATTTTGGCCGTGCGTACATGTGCCATGAAATACTCCTTGTCCATTGTAGCTGACGTCTTCTATTGCTGTTGCTTAGTGCGAGAGGATATTAGAAAAAGCGTTATGATTTCAATTGGAAAATATCTAATTGCTGCTGCTTCTTGATGTGTAGCGGCAGAACATATGGATTTTATGAATTTAATGATATGTGAAACAAGCTGCCGTCATTGCTGGTATGATATGCAGCGGTACCGAATAATTACCTGATCGGCCTTGAATGTCTGAGCAGGTGAATAAACCCGCCGTTTTTAATGAGATAAATAAATGCAACTAGCAGATATACAACAAAGCTTACAAGCACACTTTGGGTTCCCCTCTTTTAGAGCTGGACAAGCACAAACAATTGAGCAGCTGATCAATGGGCAATCAAGCTTGGCTATTTTTCCTACTGGATCTGGCAAGTCGCTTTGTTATCAGCTCACTGCATTGCATTTGCCACACGTGACTCTAGTGGTGTCTCCTCTTCTTGCTTTAATGCAAGACCAAATCGAGTTTTTGAATAAAAAAGGTATAGCAGCTGCGAGCTTAGACTCGACACAATCATTTGAACAGTCTCAAAACGTAATGCAAGGTGTAAGAGAAGGTCAGATCAAGATCCTTATGGTGTCCGTAGAGCGCTTTAAAAATGAGCGGTTTAGAGGTTTTATCAAGCAGATACCGATTTCTATGTTAGTGGTTGATGAAGCGCATTGTATTTCTGAGTGGGGGCATAATTTTAGACCCGACTATTTGAAGTTGCCGCAAATTCGCAGTGAGCTTAATATTCCGTTAGTGCTGTTATTAACAGCAACCGCAACAAAAAAGGTTAAACGTGATATGGCACAAAGGTTTGCCATTAGCGAAGCGCATATTGTGCAAACTGGCTTTTATCGCTCAAATTTAGACCTCAGTATTCACGGGAGTACTGAAAGTGACAAGCTACCAACTATTTTATCTTTTTTATCCAACAGACGAGATAGCGGAATTATCTATGTCACACTGCAACAAACAGCAGAGCAACTGGCAAAACAATTACAAGCTTCAGGCTTTGATGCCGTGGCCTATCATGCCGGATTAAAAGACGAACTAAGGCAGCAAATTCAGCAGCAATTTATGCGCAATGAAAAGCGTATAATTGTTGCAACTATTGCTTTTGGTATGGGGATTGATAAGTCGGATATTCGATTCGTGATCCACTATGATTTACCAAAATCTATCGAAAACTACAGTCAGGAAATCGGTCGAGCAGGGCGAGATGGAGAGCCATCACAATGTATTACTTTGGCAAATCTCGATGGTGTCTCAACACTTGAAAACTTTGTTTACGCAGACACACCAGAGCTTGGCAATATTGAATTACTGATCAATGAAATTAGTACATCTACAGAGCAAGGCCTGTGGGAAATGCAAGAGCTGAGCGTATCTAAAACCACCAATATTCGATTGCTGGCATTGAAAACAGCCTTGGTTCAGCTCGAGCTGTTCGGCGTCTTAGAAGCAAAATATGCATTTTACGCCGACTTTCGCTTTAAATGGTTACACACAGAAAGCAAAGTGCTGAGTTCGTTTGACGCCAATCGACAAAGCTTTATTCAGCAGATACTTTCCCAAACTCACTTTAAAAAAGTGTGGGGGACGGTAGATATGACTGCACTAGTGAACCAAGGTCTAGACCGAAGTCGGGTGGTAGCGGCTCTCGATTATTTGCATGAGCAGGGTATGATCCTGCTCGAGTCGAAACGCATGATGCAAGTATATCAAGTTGATACAGAAAAATTAATCGCGCCAGATCTGGCTACAAAGCTAAGTACTTATTTCGCCGACAAAGAGCAAAGTGAAGTCAAGCGAATAGCCGCAATGCTGCGCTTTTTTGAATTGCAAAACTGCTTATCTAATAATTTAGCGCGATATTTTGATGATGAACAAGTACCACAAAACTGCGGCCATTGCAGTGTCTGTAGAGGAACTGCTGCACACCTGCACTATAGCCAAGAACCTACTTTTCCTGATGAGCAACAGCTAAAAGATGACATCTATGGACTTAAAAACCATTTAACACAAGTCGGGGTGGAAGCAACACCAGCCATTTTAGTGCGCTTCTTAACGGGTATGACTACACCCATGTCAACAGCAAACAAATTTAGGCAAAGGTCGGGCTTTGGTAGTTGCAGTTTATTGAGGTATAAAGACGTTGAAAGCAAGTTAGAGAAACTTGGACTGAAATAAAGTTAGCCAGTGCTATGACCCATCCTAGTATGGGTTGACACTTTTTATGTCAAAACGCTCGATGAATTTCATCGGGCGTTTTGTACTTTAAGGCTGTGTGTGGCCTTTTCTGATTATAGGTTTCAACAGACTGCTT
>NZ_JASJUT010000007.1:203422-290625 GCF_030135505.1 Pseudoalteromonas obscura | reverse complement strand
GGTATCTTGAAAAATGAGTATCTATTGTACAAACCGAGAGACTTAAATGAAGCTAAGAGAATGGTTGAAGAGTCGATAGACATTTACAATAGACGGCGGCCACATCTATCATTGAGGTACATCGGGCGAATTAACTGAAAAAGGTGTCAACCTATATCAGGACTAGTCATATTCAACTTGGTTCGCTGGCTCGCTTGCCAAACTATTCACATAATTGACCGTGCTCATCTAACACTTTAATTCGCTTGAGCTGCTGTATTAGAGTTGCCATATTGAATGGCTTTATGACAAATCCATCAACTTTTTTCAGCAATATTTCCTGTACCCGCTCTTTGCTATTTTCGCAAGTTACCATTAGCACAGGTACTTTTGCCAATTGAGGCGTATCCCTAATGGTTTTTAACAATGTTAATCCGTCGACATGTGGCATATTAAGATCTGAGACAACCAGCTGATATCTGCGTCTACCCAACAACGTCAGCGCTTGTTTTCCATCGATTGCTTCGTCAATATCATCAAAGCCTAGCTTTCTAAGCATATTAATCATCACATGACGCATAGACGTCATGTCATCAACCACCAAAATTCTCATCTTATATCCCTATCAGCACGCTTGGATTAAGTGTCGAACTTCAAAATTAGACAATTTTTAGCCACTTGTCTAACCCCTTTACAGTAACATCCAAATCCAGTGCGACGACCAATATTTTTACTCAGCAGGACGCCTCAACTATGATAAAATTTAACGATACAATTCATCAGTCTAAAGGGAAGGAAAATGCGCTGTGAAGAGACAGATCTCATTGAAGTAGCATGTATGAAGCGCTTTATACTCAATGTCACCACACCCAGTAAAATGTATCAGGGTATGGCGAAAGACATCGTGTACAATAGCCAGCAAACACAATGCCTACTTATAGAGCAGGACGGACAAGAGGTCCTTATTGAGATGGACTCAATATTAACGCTCACATCCTTAACCCAAAACCCTTTTTTTAAATCGATTAACTTTAAAACTGAAAATTAATCAGGCTGTAGTGACAAAGACATGAATACACTGAGCGGGTTGTCCCTGTATAAACCAAATCGCTCACACCTTTCAAACCCAAGTGATTCATATAACTTAATTGACTCTTCTTGTTTCACCCCAGTTTCCAGACGGATCAGGGGGATTTGAGCATCGCCAGCATAGTGTAAAAGGATCTGCATAATACGTTTTGACAAGCCTTTACCACGAAAGCTTGGTTTAACATACAAACGCTTTATTTCACCATATAAAGTTTTATCAAACTGTTTGACAATGGCACCACATGCCACAATCTCTGATTCATTTTTCAAACCCACCGCTCGAACATTAGGCTGGTTTAACTCCGCAAGTGCCAGCGACTGATCGCTCGCGATTGGATAAAGGGTATTCATTAAGCGATCTATTTCTGAAAATAAATCTTGTACGTTAGGATCATCAGACGTTAGCTCTACTAGCTGCATAGGGTCCCTTTTACATTGTTATTTTGTCGCTCGCAAACTTTGCGAATACACCATTATTGGCTGCATACATTATTATCACAACAAGTCATGAGTCGAGCTCTGTGGTATTCCAGCCCCGATAAAATTAAAGGCCGTCGCTCATGTAAACAATTCAGTGTAATCTAATTTGACGCAAGTATAACGGAAAATAGTTTAAATGTTATTAAAATGCGATTTATCGCGGGAAATGGGTACAAAACAACTCAAAACGTCCAAAAAGTCGCCTTAGTTAGATAGGCAGATTTTGGCTATGTTTAGTCAACTGAATAGGCTGCATTGCTCTGGCATATTTTAACCCTGCTTGCACAAAGGCATTTCTATCCTGCTCACTGTGGTAATGATAAGCCCACAACCTGTTAAGCTGTGAGTGAGAGTACTCTCGTATTAAATCTTCTATCCCGCTATGACTGGGATTACCTTTTACAGCACAATCATGCAATATGACTTCGCCGTCAGAACTGACATGCGTTAATAACTCTGGAATAGGGCGAGTGTCCCCTGAATAGAATACAATGCTAGGTATATGCAGTGCAAAAGCAGAGTTTGGCGCGTGGTGGCGAACAGGGTAGGTCCAGAGCTTAACCCCCAGATGCCAAAAAGATTCAGACACCGGGTGTAAAACAAAGGTATGCCATACGTCGACTTTGGCTTCTGCTAACTTTGTGTATCTGAGCATCGCACACAGCTGCTGCACTAAAAATACTGGCACATATAGTCTGACTTTGTGCTCAGAAATGGCTGCCTTAAAATATAATTGCTCTAAACCACCAATATGGTCGTAATGTAAGTGAGTGATAAAAACAGCGCTTGGCAAGCTATCTGGAAATGCCTTTTCATATCGACATAATGTATCGTGGCCACAGTCTATTAGCAGCCAAGGCACTGAGCGACATTGCAACACACAAGCAGAATTCCCCAGCTCTGCTGAGCTTGCGTCACCCACTCCTAAAAATAATGCAGTATCTGGAAAACTCTGTGTATCAAAGGGCTGTGCTAAGGGCGGTGAAACGGGCATATCTTGCAACATTCTCAACCTCTTTTGTCTGCAGCTCTTACCCAAAGCTACTCGCACATATTGACAATGTCATGACATCAAATTGGCGAATTTGTTAAATTAAAAACTAAAAAGTGGTCAAAAATACAATTTAGTCATTACTTTATAAATAAAAAGCATTAAAAATCATGTGGTTAAAATTATTGAATTTCTGGCCCTATCTTTGCTCTCTATACTGCACAATTTACAATTAAAAGACTCATCAGATGAAAAGAATCATTACTCCTATCGTGGCCGGTTTGCTACTCAGCGGTTGTGTTGTGCATGTTAGCGGCAATGCGCATGACGATTTAGTACAGCAAACCCAAACGCTTTCACTCCCTGCTCATAAATTAAGCCGCATAGCCATTGATAACAATGCAGGAAATATTGTAGTTAAGGGCGTTAAAAGCGCGACATCCATTTCATTAACAGCCAATATTTTCACTACATCTGATAGAAGCTACACGTTATCTTTGGATAAACAGGGTGATGCTGCAAAACTGATTGCCAAACATGACGCTAAGGTAAAAGTGTTTTGGTATACAGAGCACAGCCCAAAAATCGACATCGAAGTCACTGTACCTGAACATTTCCTCGTCAATGTACAAGATGACTCGGGCCATATCTCGATTTCTAATGTTGAGGCTGTGACAATCGATGATAACTCAGGTCACATTGAGTTAACCAAAATCCGAGGCCAAATTGAGATTGATGATGACTCAGGCAGTATTTCAATTTCGAACGCACTTGGTAACATCCGAATTGAAGACCAATCAGGCGACATTGCCATCGATTCAGGAAAGTCCGTAGAAATTGAGGATGACTCAGGCGATATCACTCTTCACAATATTCTTGGCGCAATACAATTAAAAGATGGCTCCGGTAAAATTGAAATACGTGGTGGCAAGTCTGTAGAAATTGAAGATAATTCAGGTGATATCACGCTTAGTGATGTTGTGGGTGCCATTACGGTAAACGATGGCTCAGGTGAAATTGAGATCAACGGTGGCTTATCGGTTGACCTAAATGATGACTCTGGTGATATTCGAGTAGCCAATATTGCAGGAGATGTAAACATCATTGATGGATCAGGTGATATTTCAGTAGCCCGAACACAGGGCCAAGTTGTTATTGAAGACGACTCAGGCGATATCGAAGTACGCGATGCTCACCAATTGGATATTAAAGAAGATGGTGCTGGTGAAGTAAAAATTTCCAATGTAAAGCAAGTGCACAATATCAATAGCAATGGGTGAGCCAATACCTATCTAGACAGCTGTGCTAGCTGTATGCTCGTATAAGAAGCATACAGCTCACTGACAATATAAAAAATTCTTATATCGAAACAACAGTCCAATAAATTGATATGAGTGCTTATGCAAAAGGTGCCAAAAGCATGCAAAAAATGCATATCAATTACGCGTTGTTAATAATAATTACCTATATCCCCACTCTTCAAGTTCTCATAATATAGCTCTTTTGCTTTTTAGTCCTATGGGATCACGGTGTTTAAGCTTCTTATATCTACGTGTTTATTTTCTCTTTCAATTGCCAGCTTTGATACACAATCATCGGAGCACTTTGAGCAATATAAGTCTCAAGCAGAAGCCAAAGGCAGGAAAGATAGACATGCATTGCTTGAACAGGCGTATACATTACTTGCAGATCCCAATTTAACAGCAGAACAGCGCACCTATGTACTGCACCGCAGCGCACTTCACTTTGTCAGAACCAATCAATTTTCAAAAGCAGCAGCCCGCCTCGAAGAGTTTTCGGCTCATTTGGCGCAATTTCCCAATACCGTTTTTCTTGGGAAATACCACTGGGTAGCAGGGGACCTAGCCGTCCTTGTGGGAAATAGTAAGGACGCTAAGTATCACTTTGAACAAGCGATATCTCAGTTTTCCCAAACCAAAGACGTGCGCATGCAAAGCCATACTCATCGAATGCTCGCCAATGTTTTATCTGAGCAACGAGATTATTTCCAAGCCTTATCTCACGTGTTTCAGGCAAAAGATAAAGCCAACCGTATTAATAACGTACATTTATTTAGCGCCGCCCTAAGCACAGAGGCGCGTATATATCGTGACTTTAATCAATTCGACAAAGCACTGGATGTATTAAATCAACAACTAGAGTTTCAAACAGGGCAACCTAATGTCAGTTTGACACACATTTCATCAACCTATTACAGCCTCGCACGTATCTACGAAAAGCTATTTGATCACCCAGCAGCAATCGACGCATTAAATAAAGCCTACGATATCGACACCAAACTTGATGACAAAAACTATATGGGTGTCGCAAAACTGCACATTGCAGAGCAATACATTGCCCTCAAAGATCTGGCCGCTGCCCGCAAAGCTATCAATGAAGCAAGCACGCTTTTCGAACAAGTTGAAAATGCCAAGAACATAGCTAAGACAAATGCCATAAAGGGCCAAATTGCACTGGCTGATAACAACTATACCAAGGCAATAAAATTGATAACACAGTCGCTTGCACAATTAAATGAGCAAGACAACGTGAGCGTATTCAAAAGATATCAAGTATATCTAGGTCAAGCATTGGCACATGTTCGGCCCAAAGAAGCTATCGAGTTGCTGCTAAAGCTACACGATACGACTAACAATGAAGTTAACTTGCAAATACTGCAGAGCCTTGCTGTTGCGCATAAGTATCTGGGCGAGTTTGAACAAGCGTTGTCTTATCAAGAACGTGCTTTCACAATGAAAACACAGATTGATAAAATCGCCATTTCCACTCGCTTGGAAGCCAAAAAACTCAACAGCGAAATAGGTCTAAAGCGACTTGAAGTCAACGAGTTGCAAGCAGGGCTTGCCAAACAACAAGAAGATACAAAAACACGTACAGTTGTTCTTGCTGCCGCAATTATTGTATTGATTAACTTTATATTGCTGTTTTACCTGTATCACTTGAAACGTCGTCGAGTAATGGAAAAAGAAGCTGAGTTACTGAGTCAAAGTTTAAGCCTCAAGCAACAGCTACTTGCTGATGTATCCCATGAATTGCGCACACCTTTAACAGTTTTAAAGCTGAATATTGAAGCGCTGGAATACAACCTAACCGAAGACCCAAAAACCACCTATCAGGTGTTACAACGTAGGTTAGATATGCTCAATACGCTGATTGCAGATATTTACGAATTAGCCCAAGCAGATACCAATAACTTACGCCTTGAGTTTGAAACTTGCCAAGCACGTTCACTGTTCGATGACCTTGCCGTTGCCATAGCGCCTATTTTAGACAACTCTGATATCAATGTCGTATATGTCAACCAGTTACCTGACTCCTTACACATTGACTGTGACACGAGTCGATTAAATCAAGTTTTCAATAACCTAGCGAGAAACAGCGTACACTATACAGACCAGCCTGGAGAGATTAAAATCAGTGTTTTCCAGCAGCAGCAAACTGTGGTTTGTCACTTCGAAGACAGTGCACCGGGCGTAAGCACAGAAGCACTTGGCAAGCTGTTTGATCGCTTATATCGCTGTGACAAGTCTCGCAGTCGAGACCTAGGAGGTTCTGGTCTTGGTTTGTCCATCTGTGAAAAAATCATCGAATTACACCAAGGCAGCATTGAAGCCAAACACAGTGAGTTGGGTGGCATCATCATTCAATTTACCTTACCTATAAAAGCATAACTCGCTCACAGGCCGCCAAACTAATTTTTATCATCTCTATTGCCTGTAATTCAGGCCCGCAGAACGACGTTGACTGCTTGTCAACGTTAGGCACGGCTAATCAATTTGTCATTTAACGTCTATATTTTGAATATGCTTTGATTTGACCGGCACCAACCAATCATTTTTTTTGATTGGTCTGATTAATTCAATCAAATATACAAATCACCAATCCGACGACATAATAGCTCCATCAACTTTCGAGGAGAATATAAAATGCTAAATAACATTGAAGGCCAAAACGTTCCAACTGTCACTTTTCCTGTTCGTGTAGGTGAAGAGTTTCAGCAAATTACATCAGATGAATTATTCAAAGGCAAAACTGTTATTGTCTTTTCACTACCTGGTGCGTTCACGCCAACATGTTCTTCAACCCACTTGCCTAGATATAATGAACTGGCAAATGTATTTAAACAAAATGGCGTAGACGACATTGTATGTATGTCAGTAAACGACACTTTTGTAATGAATGCTTGGGCAAAAGACCAAGAAGCTGACAATGTCACTCTTATTCCTGATGGCAATGGTGAGTTTACAGATGGTATGGGCATGCTAGTCGATAAAAGCGACCTTGGCTTCGGTAAGCGTAGCTGGAGATACTCTATGCTTGTTAAAGATGGCGTAATCGAAAAAATGTTCATCGAACCTGATTTGCCGGGCGACCCATTTGAAGTATCTGATGCAGACACCATGCTTGAATATATTAACCCAGAACAAAAAAAACCTGAGCCAGTTTCAATTATCACAAAGCCAGGTTGTCCATTCTGTGCTAAAGCAAAAGTATTGCTCAGTGAAAAGGGTTTAGCGTACGAAGAGCTAGTGCTTGGTCAACAGGCGAGCTTAACCAGCCTAAAAGCTTTGTCCGGTCGTGAAACTGTGCCTCAAGTATTTATTGGCGGAGCACATATTGGCGGCTCAGATGACTTAACAGCCTATTTTGAAAATAACTAACAACCAGCACTGTAAAGGGGCATGACAGCCCCTGAATACTACTTTTCCAATCTTTAGTGAGGTAATAATGAAACAGCTTGAAACAGATGTCGTTGTGATTGGTGCAGGTACAGCAGGCCTTAGTGCTTATCGGAATGCTAAGCAATTTACACCCAATGTGCTGATGATTGAATCAGGTAAGTATGGGACAACTTGCGCACGTGTTGGCTGTATGCCAAGTAAACTGTTAATAGCTGCAGCGGAAGCTGCCCACAACATAGAACAAGCCCCGCAATTTGGTGTAATGAGCGAGCCTGCCAAAATTGACGGCCGAGCCGTGATGGCACGAGTACGTAGTGAAAGAGATAGATTTGTTGGCTTTGTTGTGGACGCAGTCGAAGAGTTACCCGCTGAAGATCGGATTATTGGGCATGCCAAATTCTTAGATGATCAGCGTGTTCAAATTGACGACCACACAGTGATCACTGCAAAACGCTTTGTTGTTGCTACAGGCTCCCGACCCAATATCCCGAAGCCTTTTTTAGCTTTTGGCGACCGACTTATCATTAATGATGACGTTTTTGATTGGCAGGACTTACCTGAGTCAGTCGCAGTATTTGGACCCGGTGTTATAGGCTTAGAACTCGGCCAAGCACTTCATAGACTAGGCGTAAAAGTGAAGCTATTTGGAGTTGGTGGAAATATAGGCCCGCTTACTGATCCCGTGATCCGAGACTATGCAAACACAGTGTTTGCAGAAGAGTTCTACGTAGATACTGATGCTAAAGTATCGGATATGAAAGTAGTCAATAACAAAGCACAACTCACTTATATAGATAGACAAGGCCAAGCGCAAACGGAGCAATTTGACTATGTGCTAGCGGCAACGGGTAGAGTACCCAATGTAGATTTACTAGGCCTTGAAAATACATCTTTAGAACTAGAAGACCATGGCGTGCCCCTAGCAGATCCGCATACCATGCAATGTGGAAGTAGCCATATATTCATCGCCGGAGATGCAAGCGATCAAATCCCACTGTTACACGAAGCAGCCGATCAAGGTACGATTGCAGGTGTTAACGCTGGGCGTTATCCAGATATACGTAACGGTTTAAGACGTACACCAATTGCGGCTGTATTTAGTGACCCACAAATAGGAATGGTAGGTGATAACTATGCACAACTTACTGCTAATTACGGCGAGTGTGGATGTTACGAAATAGGTGAAGTCAGCTTTGAAAACCAAGGCCGAAGCCGCGTTATGTTGAAAAATAAAGGCCATATGCGGGTCTATGCAGAGCAGGGGACCGGCCTATTTTTAGGTGCCGAGTTTGTTGGACCTGCGGCAGAGCACATCGCCCATTTACTTGCGTGGGCTATTCAGAACAAGATGACCGTACCACAGATGCTCGATATGCCATATTATCACCCAGTGATCGAAGAGGGAGTCCGAACAGCATTGCGTAACGTCAATGCAAAATTGAAATTTGGCCCAGACATAATTAAACACTGTTTAGAGTGTGGTCCGGGTGCATAGACACATATAGTTGTAACAGCAGAGTGAGTGAAAACTCACTCTGCTTTGCTGTAGAAGTATTCTGGATCGAAAATTTCTGGCTGGCGGCGCTTAATGGTTTTAAGTGCGTCATTCATTTTATCTACAACATGTTGATCTACCGCTTTGTTACACGCAAACCCTAAATAAGACGAGCTCAAAGGCATCACTATTCGATAGTGTTTTGGATTAATGCCAGCTCGCTTAAATTGGTATCTCGCAATGACGTCTCCATAAGCAATGAGATCTATGCGTTTTAATTTTAGCATTTGCACCAACTCGAACCCCGACGCCAAAAACACTAAACTTTCCTTATCAATACCAGCTTGGCGTAACAATTGGTGACCAATATCATTTTTCACTACGCCTATTTTTAAATTGCCAATATTTTTTAAGTTTGAGAGCTTATAGCTAGTCTCTTTATGACCAATGATTGCAACATGATTGTCCATTGTCGGACCAATAAACTGAAATAGCTTGGCACGCTCTTCTGTATACGTCATAGAAAATATGCAGGCATTGCGATTTGACAGAGTCATTTGGTATGCCCTCGGCCAAGGTAATAACATCACTTCATTGTCGTCAAATTTCCATCCTAAATCTTGGTAAATAAGCTTGAGCGCCTTAATTGAGATCCCCTCAACTTGACCATTCACATGGTAGTTGAATGGAGGATAATCTTCTGTAAACCAAACAAGTTTCGGCTCTTTAGCCAATGCGCCGTGCGCCAACATCACTACAAATAAAGTAAAAGCGAATCTAAACATCATATGGTTTCCTAATTCTACTTTAAGTGTAGATGCTAACGCTCAGTTTGTAAGGCTAGAGTAATTTGATTATTCCCCTCATGGAACAATATGGTTGGTCTATCGATGCGTGTTGGCTGTGTAATTGCGATGTACTTTTCTTAACAAGTTTTTGTATGATTGCGATTTAATGACGCTGCTTACCCGCTAAAAAAAACTCTACTTTTCCACAGCGCTTACATGCAAACATATCAAGTTGCTCTTAGTTGATGAAGAACTCTGCAAGATTGCCTAACAAGCCCCAACTCATACTCTAATATTTAAAACCTAACCCTGACAAATGGACTCTAGAGAATATAGCAAAAAGAGATTAATCACTAATACTTTCAAACATTTGGCTTTACCTGTATTGACTACTCAAAGCTTAATCCTAGATTGACGTACACAGATAAAAAAAGCAGCTTACGCTGCTTATATAATATTAAACTTCAATTATGCTTTCTTAATCGCTTTTTTCAGCTTTTTGATTTTTGCTTCATGCTTAGCAATTTTTTTAATACGCTGCTGCACTTCTTTCTTTAGCTTTTTAACTTCAACTTTTTTCGCCATTATTATCTCCTTTAAGTGTTTTTTGATTAACTTTGTGTTTGCTCACAAACCTTTTAATGAACTTTCTTATTTCACGAGATGAGCTCGTTTCAAGCTCATTACAAAGCGCGACAAACTCATCTCGCTGGGCTTTGTTTATTCGCACAAGTAACTGCGCATCTTTATTTTTTGCCATACCCGAACCTTTTTTGTATATACAAACGTATATACAAATCCAAATAGTGTCAATGAATATATTGGATAAAAAACACCCAACCTGCGCCATGTCCTAATATGACCTAATCTTGTCGAAAACACGTATCTACGCCTGATTTCAAAACCTTTATATTTTTAGGAGTTCCAATAATCAACACAGGTAAAAACCATGACAAAAGCACTTATTATTATTGATACTCAAGACTCGTTTTATGAAACAGACTACTGGCAAGACAAAGACTTTGACGCATTTAAAAACAACCTAACGTGTTTAATCAACCACTTCACCGCTACAGAGCAACCAATTGTCAAAGTCCTGCACAGCAGAGAAGATGCGATAGGTAGCCCGTTCAACCCAAGCTCTGGGCTTGTAAAACCAATGGATTTTCTACCACAACAATTTTCTAAGGTTTTTTATAAATCGGTTCACAACGCTTTTACAGACACAGGGCTTGAAAATTGGCTGAGACGCAATCAGATTGATACGCTCGTCATTACTGGGATCAGAACTGAGCAATGTTGTGAGACCACAACCAGAGTAGCATTTGATTTAGGGTTCAAAGTGGAATTTGTCACTGATGCAACACTGACATTTGACATGATCTGTCCTACAACTGATATTCAGTACTCCTCTTCTGATATACAGGCAAAGACAAACTTAGTGCTAGCCAATCGATTTGCATCGATCCGCAAACACAGTGACTATTAACTGTTTTCTTGTACAAAACAAGTAAATTCCATGCTTGTTTTTATCACATATTTCTTATCACGCCGATACGCTTTATGATACGGCGTGACTTTAAGCAATGGTGAACAACCGTGAATATCTATTTTGTTTTCGTAGCAGACACACTCCCTCTCGATTTTGCTGGGCCCTTGCAAGCATTTCTAGAAGCTCGGCGATTAGGTGTATCCTTTGATATAAAATATGTCAGCGCTTCAGACCAACTGGTGTGTGATGGCGGATTGCAACTACAAAACTTAGCACCTCTACCGGAACAACTAGAAGCTGACGACATTATAGTCATTCCGGGTTGCCACCATGCTTTTGAGGCATACTCTACAGAATCGTCACTTCAAACCATACAATGGTTGAAAAATACAATAACTCATCAGGCAATTTTAACAATATGCTCCGGCGCAGTGCTTGTAGCCAAGGCTGGGTTATTATCGCATCGAACTTATACCACTCACTTTCACCTCATAGATAAAATGCGCCAAGCATTCCCTGAATGTGTCGCACTCGAAAACCGCATTTTTGTTGAAGACAGTAATATTATCAGCAGTGCGGGGATCAGTTCAGGTATTGATATGGCTATCTATTTTATTTCGACTCGATTCGGTGAGCATATTGGCGCACAGGTAGCACAGGAAATGCTTGTGTACTTTCGTCGCACAGGCCAAGACCCACAATTGAGTAGTTGGCTGCAATATCGTAACCATATGCACCGAAGCATCCACAAAGTCCAAGATGCCATTTGCAGCAACGTAGACAGACATTACTCTCTTGAACAACTTGCTACGATTGCCAGCCTATCTCAACGACAATTAAGCCGCTTATTCTCACTCCATTTAGGGATCACACCACGAGAGTACTTACTGCACATCAAAGTCGGGCATGCGAAACAACTATTAAAGCACAGCAATCAAAGTATTGAAGTTGTTGCACAACATTGCGGCTACTCAAGTGGCAGGCAGTTTAGACGTGCGTTTACGCAGGTTACACACCTTAGCCCACAGCAATTTCGTCAACAACATGCTTGTTGAGCTGCCTTCAAGTTTGTGAGTAAAACACAACCAAGCAATGACGAGTGGACCATAAATAGGATTTATATTATCTTTATGAGCGTCTAGACTCAAAGAAACTGTAACCTACGGAGTGTGTATGAGTGATTTATTACTCTATATCCAATTACGTTTAGAACCTGGCTGCATGGGGCCACAAGGTAAAGACCATATTGAAGCTTTTTGTCAAAAAGAAAACGCAGGCCCGTGGCAAAACCAGTTTGCGACTGTCAGTGTAGTGCCTAGGTATGATAAAACCTTACCCGAATGGGAATATAGAGTAAAAAACAAACTGTTAAGTGCAGAGCAAGCATCCAAGTTTATCTCCATGCATGCTACTACTAAATCTGAGCTGGAAGATAACATCGAATCGTATATGGCTGAAGAAATAGATGCGTATATGGATGGAAAGTTATAGTACCCAGTAGCCTCTCGAATTCCGCTAGAAGGGGTGTATTACACAAGGCTCAGGGTTACTATCTTACATTATTTTTTCCAACATATTTGGTATACATGTTAAATACTTCAGCATCCATGCGCACACTGAGCACTTCTAAACAGGTTATATTTTTATCCACCGCAATGTACAGGCTCGCTAGCAGTAGTGTGGCGGTAAATAACTGATTTTGCCAACCATTAAGCAACCATTGCTGTGCCCATACTAAGGTAAACTCACTTGATAACGGATATAAATAATAAATAGGCCACTGAAAGCCGTCAGGTCCCTTTGACCCCATCACATCACACAATATGTGTAGGTGAAAACAAATAAATGATAGTGCCCAAACCACATGCTTTTGTACGCTCGCAAGCCATGCACATATCGAAGCCAAAACAATACTTGTAGCCAAGTTATGCGTTACAACATGATGTAATTGACCATACCAATTAGAGGTACCGGTGAGCAGATCAACCGCAAGCCCTAAACCATCCACATCGGCTACAACCCCAGAAACAGTAACTAAAGTACGCTCTCTTCGGTATTTCAGTAATGTTGTAGAAATGGTCCAACTTAGTAAGAAATGTGTCCCTGGTGCCACGCTGCGCTCTCAAATTTAAATGCTACATGTGCTCAGCTAGAGGAATGCAGCAAAGGTCACTGATATTTTCCTCAGTAACCTTACTCACTCAAATTGAATGCTCGCTTAACAACTTTAATAGTCAAAGAAAACCGCGTTTCAACACTTTGCGTTACATGCAAATACGCCCTAACGCGATTAAATTCGAGCTTTAATAAGATTCTTGTAGGCTACCACGTAATCAGTGTAAACCCCCTGTACAGCCTCGCTTAGAATCCATATTTTTCATAAAAATTGTTACTTCAGCTACAACAAAACCAAACTTTTTGATATATGAACGGTTCATCAAACTGCAATTGTCAAAGGCCCACATCCAGTCATCAAAGACAACTCGATATGTCGTGTCATCAACTGGTAAGTCCATTTCGTATTGCCATCTTAAAGCATTTCCATAAATAGTGCCCATCGCGGTAGTCGCGATATCAGGTGCACTTCCTATATAGCCATTGCCACTTTTACTAATAGTCCAAACTCGGTGTTTGACTCCGTCCCCATATCCATAGTTAAACCTCTCATCTAGTACCAAACGGCCATCACCATCAACAGAGCCGTTTATATCGACTTTAAATCGCTGCACCAATTCGCCGTTACGATTTTGCACTATGCCCCACGCATGGACTCGACCATCAAAAAAATTGTACACATCTATTTTGGGGGTCATACTTTGATATTCATCACTTTGTACTGCACTTTGACACCCAGACAACAACAGTACCGAAATTAGTAAAAAGACCTTATTCATGATTTCCCTCCAATCAGTTTTGCACGCATGGCAGGCTCAGATGTTTTTTCTCCCAGCCAAATATCAAAAAACCACTTAGTAAAATTCTGATCTTTTATTTCACCCAATAGTTTGTTGTTATCGTAAAACAGTGTAGAGCCGTCCTCCCTCCTTACGCCAAAGAGTGAGTAATTATCTGAGACATTGGGAAATATTTGCTCCATTTGGCCTAGCCACTGTTGTCCAAGTTGTTTGTTATCAAACCCTTGTTTTTCCATCTCTTGTAATGACCTTTTGGCAATCTCATGGCCATTTAAGTCTCGTAAATAGGTGAGCTTCAATACAAATGGTTGCTGGCTGTCAAACCGCCCGGTAGCGGAGTAAAGTCGAATATCATAAATGTCCCAAAACAAATAAGTCATTCGTGCAGTTTTACCAACTTGCTTCATATTCTTAGTTAAATTTAACGCATCCACTTCATTGCTGTTAGCAATACCGCACACAAGTAGTAACAAAGCCATTAGGCCATATCTAAACTGTTTCATTTTTAATCCATCATTGTTGTTCAACAGTTTGTACGTTTGTGGCGAGCAGATTGTTCACAAAACCCTTTTTATAGTGAACGCGCTTGATCTCAAATTGGGATCAGGTTTTTACTAATTGCGGGAAAGGTGCATACCGTATAAGCGTGTGATCAAGTGGGGTTGCTCAAACTATAAAATTGGCAAAACTGGGTGACAAACCACTGTAACTTTGGGTCACATTGACGCGTTTTATGCCAGTATAATTTGACTCGGTAATTTGGGATCTCTACTGGTGGTTTATGAATCGTCAAACCACTCGCTTTGGCCACATGTTCTGCGTATTTCGCAGGTAGCGTCAATAGCCAATCAGTGTCAGCTAATAGCGAAGGGGTATTTAACATATGCGGCGTAGCGAGTACCACTTTGCGAGACTTTTTGGACTGTGCCAATGTGTGATCCACAATGCCTCGAGTTTCGTTCCAAGGAGCAATTAAGACATGAGGCTTAGACATGAATGTTGCCAAAGGAAGCTTCTGAGGCAAAGACTGTGAGGCGCAACTTAACGTCACGTACTCCCCCTCAAACCACTTCAACTGAGCAAGGCTTTCAGATGTCTCTTGTTGATGCTCAAAACCACATACAATATCTAGCTTTTGTTCTTTGAGCGCTTGAACTGGAATACGCTCTTCGAGTTGGATGATCTGTATCGACAGGTGACGAAACTGATTGAGTAAGTTGCGCAAAAATGGTTTTAGGCACCAAGCAGTATAATCTGTCGCTGCGAGCGTTATGCGCTCGACTAAGTGTGGTTCAAAAGGCTTTGCGTCTTGTAGCCCTAGAGTGATGGCTTCAAATGCAGGCATAACATCTGCTGCCAATCTATTGGCATACTCTGTCGCAAGCATTTTATTGTTTTCTCGAACAAATAAATCGTCTTTTAGGCGTGCCCTGAGTCGGGTCAATGCATGGCTACACGCTGACTGACTCATGTGCAAAATATTTGCGGTTTCTGTAACCGAGCCTGTTTCATACAGTACAACAAACAGCTTCAACAAGTTTAAATCTATATTTGGTATATTACTCATGCATTTAATACATACATCAAGTGCAAACTATGCACTTTATTCATGTGTAACTTAACAGTACACTTCTGTATATCTAAGTCAAACAGGAATTACCAAAGATGAGCCTAACTATTCGCCCCGCTCAGATCCAAGACGCAGCAACCATCTTGCACTTTATCAATGAGCTAGCTATCTACGAAAAAGAACCGGATGCTGTCAAAAACACTGTTCAAGACATTGAAAAAAAGCTGTTTGGTGATGATGTCCGAGCACATGCTGTAATTTGTGAACAAGGCGATGAAGCGATTGGTTTCGCGGTTTACTTCTTCAATTATTCAACCTGGTTAGGTAAATATGGCCTCTACCTTGAAGATTTGTACGTCGCCCAAGATAAACGTGGTGCAGGTGCCGGAAAAGCGCTTATGAAACACTTAGCTCAACTGGCTGTGCAAAAAGAGTGTGGCCGCTTCGAATGGGTTGTACTTGACTGGAATAAGCCAGCCATCGACTTTTATCAAAGCATTGGCGCAGAGCCACAAGATGAATGGATCATTTACCGCTTAACCGGTCAAGCGTTAAAAGACTTTGCTGAGCAACCGTAAGCACCTATTAGTCAATATATTTATTTTGCATTGCTTTGAGCTCCGGTGGCAAAGCAATGCCTTCACGCTCAGCAATCGTGAACATGGCTCGCTGAATAAAACCGCCATAAATATTCCCGGCATTATCGGTGATCTGCCAATCTTCAATGTCGTCTATCTGGCAAACATAATTGTGTGCCATCTTACCGGTATGGGTGATCGGTGGTGTTACCAAAAATACGCTGACCTCATCACCTTTGATCCCCTCAACATGTGCACCTAAGTGCTCAACAACGCCTCCATCGCTTTCAAAGCCCAATTTTACAAACGCGTCATTGGGATATCTTAAAAATAATGCTCTAAATTCGTCTAACGACGCTTTTGCCAGCGCAATAGCCTCTAGTACAAGGGGATCATTTGGATCGGTCTCGAGTGGCGGAAAGTCCTGAGACTCTGAACTGTATCGATTATGTAACCAAAAACCTGCGAGTATAATGACAATTATTAAACCCCAGTACATATTTTCTCCTAGCCACCTCATGTCCATATATTAAGTGCGAATTTTTAACACAAACTAAGACAAATCATAGACCAATAACACCTAACTTGGATTAAATTTGCAGCAAATAGGGGGGGGGAGGGTGGTGATGATTAAGCGAAATAACTCACTACGTTTTGCTATCAAAAACACATTACACCCGGTTCAAACGGGTACAGAACGAAAAGACCTGAATGTATAGAAACAATTGGTCAACATCCCATATGTAAACAAATGCAAAAAACAGAATTTTCACAGTCATTTACAATAAAAATATTTATTATATTAAAAACGCCTTAGGCTGTTCTTTTTTGTTCTCGTTTAGCTTGCTTTCGGCGCATACTATTGCCAAGTAAATCTTCTCTGCTCACCAAAAATCCACAAATACTACTTACTACAATGTAAATACCATACATGGACCCTATGTAAACCCAATCATTTTCACTGGTCAAAAGTGATAGATTAGTACCATCATTCACAAACATCACATTAATAATAGAAAATACAAAAACAGCGCGATAGTACAATGCGTGCCCTAAATGGCTGGCAAAAGCAGCTACAAGCAAGGAAAATAAGGCTAAATAGAAACCAATAACCGAATTGGCACCAGGTTGATAACTTGGGTAGAGGGCAATTATCGAAATCAATACCGAGATCCATCCCGATAGGTGATAAATCATTTTCAGTTCCTTTGAATTAAAATGTTATTTTTTGTAAACCAAGGTATTTGGCGATTATGGTAGATGTAATGCAAATTCGCAACTCCTTTGAGGTGACATACATGTTGGTTAATTCATTAAAATTTCTGATACACGACTTTTTAATGCAGGAATTGCATTTATCTCAAACCATGGGTTTTGCTTTAACCAATATAAATTACGTGGACTCGGATGCGGTATCGGCATTTGCTCAGGCATGTAACTCGCCCACTCTCTAACTGTGTCTGTTACATTGGTAAAGCCTTCTAAATGGTATGCTTGCGCATACTGTCCAATCACTATCGAAAACTCAATATTGTGAAACTCAGCGAGTAATCTTTTTCGCCATGTTATTGCACAGATTTTAGGTGGAGCTTTATCTCCAGATTTGCCTTTCCCCGGATAGCAGAACGCCATCGGGACAATAGCAAACACGGACGGATCATAAAATTGCAGCTCGCTTACGCCCAGCCATGCCCGCAGCTTTTTACCACTGGCATCATTAAACGGCTTTCCAGTTTTATGGACACTCATACTTGGGGCTTGGCCTGCAATGAGTATTTTTGCTCTCGCATTTCCCTGCACGACAGGCGAGGGATCATGTTCAAACTGTTCAGTGCACAAGCGGCATTGCGCTATTTCGTTTAATAAGCTCATAAAAATATCTTGTGATGCTACGGGTCTAGACTCAATTCAATCGTCAGTAAAAATAGACCGATAGAACCAAATAAAAATTCACCGAATTAAAAAACTTTTTTAAATACAAAGCTTCCGCTGCCAATATAGAATAAATTAGTTTTCAAAACAAAGACTGTATTACCAATAAATTAATTTCACTTCTTTTTTGTAGCCAAAGTTTTAACAGTTTTCTTTCGAACCTAGATAGTTGTACATTAGACGCATTTAGCAATGATAACTACTGTCATTTACAACACTATTCGTAGATAATCATCGATCTGATAAAAAACTTTAGGAACATTATGTCACAAGCCGATAATGCTTTGACTTTTCAGTACAGGCTGAGTGTTTTGTCCCGATTTTGCGCTGCAATTTTGGGCGGTTACTTTTTTACTGCTTACAGTATTTCTTTGTTAAGTCTGCTACTTCCCACAAGCAAAGTAGATGCCGTTTTGTACAGCGTATGCTTGAGCATCTTAATTTACAGCTGTGTATTCATCGCCGTATTTTCCGTCCGCTCACTCATACATATCTGGACTGCACTTGTTGTTAGCATAGGTACTATAGCATTGCTCATCGGCTATATTCAGGGGGGATCATGAAAGATAGTTTTTTCCGATCAATGACTTGGCTACATACATGGGTTGGCCTTTTGATGTGCTGGTTGTTATTTTTAATATTTTTTGCTGGCACAATTAGTTTTTTCCGCCATGAAATTAGCCTGTGGAATCAACCAGCTGTGCACAGCATCGAAAATACAAATGTGCAGCAAAGTGCTTTGATCGATGCAGGGCTAGAATATTTACAAACAACAGCTCCTGATGCCAACCGTTGGTGGATTGGTCTGCCTTCTCCGAGACAGCCTGAGGTGCAAGTTTCACATAGACATAGTCAACCAGATGGTCAGCGTGACAAATGGATCGATGAACGACTAGACCCCAATACGCTCAATCAAGTCGATGGCCTCGTCGATACCCGAGGTGGTAACTTTTTTTACCGACTACACTTTGATTTACATTACATGGATCGTAAATTGGCACGCTGGCTAGTATGCCTTGCTTCCTTATTCATGTTAATTGCGCTTATTTCAGGCATTGTCATTCACAAGCGTATCTTTAAAGATATGTTCCAGTTTAGGCCTCAAAAAGGCGTCAGGGCATGGCTAGATGCACACAACTTGTCTTCTGTTCTTGCGCTTCCCTTTCATCTCATGATCACCTATACGGGACTAGTGACATTAATTTTCATGCTCTTTCCCGACCCCGCAAACACCTTATATGAAGATGGTGTTAAAGGGTTCAGAGCCGATTTTTACCCTGAGCGTCAGCGCGCAGAAGCGACTGAGCAACAGTTATCCACTCCAGCCTTTAACAGTGCTTTCGCGCATTTTCATCTTAATTGGCCAGAGCAAAAAATTAAACGTGTCATCGTTGACCATCCAAGTAATATGGGTGCAACTATCAAAATATATGGCGACAACGGAACTCTGATCCGCGATGAACATCCATACTGGCAATATTCTGGTATAACCGGAGAGCTGCTAAAAACGGCTCGACTAGACCCCAGTAGTGGGGAGCTTTTATACGGAGGTATGATTGCTGTCCATAGCGGGAGGCTAGCTCACCCTGGCTTGCGTTGGCTTTATTTTATCTGTGGTATCGCAGGCTGCATTATGATTGCGTCAGGCTGTATTATGTGGGCAAAACGCATCAGAGAACGTCTAAAACCAGATCAATCTCCCAGCTTTGGTCTAAAGCTTGTCGAAGCTCTAAATCTTGGTACCATCATGGGACTTCCCTTAGCCACTGCAGGTTTCTTTTATGCAAATAGACTCTTGCCATCAGGCATTTCAGATCGTGCGGAAAAAGAAATACTGGTCTTCTTTATCGTGTGGCTAGCATCTGCAATTGTTGCGGGGATCCGAAGAAATAAACTTGCCTGGCAAGGCTTCGCATATCTTAATGCCGTAACTTGGCTACTACTGCCTATTTGTAATGCCCTCACCACTGATGGAAATTTAATGACGTACATCGTGGAGGATAAATGGATCCTAGCGAGCTTTGATCTAGCATTTTTGGCTACCGCTGCAGCTTTTGCTCTACAAGGTAAAAAGCTCTCATCTAAATCATCTAAAGCAAGTGCAGTGAAGGTAAAGCCAGTTCAAAAGCGTACTTTAAATAGGGAGCAAAAAGCATGATTTATGGCTTGGCGACACTATTATGTTTCGGTGCGTTTTACGCATTTGCAATGGCCAAAACCCCTCATTACAAAAGCGTATTTGGCTCTAGGCCAAGCCAAAAACAAACTCAACAGTTTAAGTTTGCTGCCTGGATCATTATTTTACTAAGTTTTCTGGTCAATTTAACCCAAGCTATTGGGTACGGTAGCTTAATGTTTTGTGGACAAATGGCGCTTTCAGTTTTGCTTATTGCGCTGTGTGTTACGTACAAACCACTTTGGCTGAGATCACTTTTATACGTACTTCCTACTACAACGGGTACTTTGGCAATTCTCATTGCTGTTCTGTAACCTATTTCAGCGGCTGCGCATGGAGCTGACAGCCGCAGAGATCACTATTTTACTAGCCCACCCGCCAATTAGAGATAAAATACCACTTGCGCTCGACTCCAATTGCCTTTTAAGTTAGTAAAAAACTGATCTGGCATAATAAACAAGTCCACTAAGCTAGTAAAATTCTGATCTCTAAGCAGTATTCACCTCCTTGCTGTTAGTAAAAATGTGATCTGTGGCTGTTCTCTTGGTAAAAACATGATCTCTCTTCGACAATTGCTCACTGTATGTTGGTAAAAATATGATCTCGATATGCGTCTAATCGAATCTAGTTCGCTGAAATGCATAACTTTTATAGCTACAGGTAAGAATTTTGATTAAATAACGACCATGAGTTAGTAAAAAGTTGATCTATGAGATATCAGCTCACTTTTTTACTAAGTATTGCTCTATAAGTTAGTTAAAATCTGATCTCATCGAGCTCAACTTAGTAAAAAATTGATCTCTTCAATATGATCCATACATTATAGAGGTGCGAACAACGTTATTAGAGGGCGATAATAACGCTTGATAGTAACGTGATAACAAAATTTACAGTAATCAAATTCAGTGCGTAAAATAATGATCTGAGCTGAGTATACTCAAAGAGGTGTCATAGCTACAATTAATGTAAATACGACACCTTTCCTGCGGTCAGTCCTCGTTTTTAGACCAATCCAACTGCATATCCCACTTAAATTGCTTGTCTTCTCGCAGAGGAGCCTGTGAATCATCCACTTGCTCGAGTACATTTTTCGCTTTCACCATGGTTGCATCACGGCCAAATAGAAAGCTCTGCTCTTTGACTATTGTTAGATATGCTTTATTTAATGCCAATGCTCGCTCCTTTGAGGGAGTGATAAGTTCGTATAAGTTAACTGCTTTTTGCACTTTTTCTTTATCAACTTTACCACCTGTAAACCACTTTTTGAGCATTTCTTGGTTTTGTCGGAATTCATCACCTCCTCCTACGCGAGACATATAAGTGAGAAACTCACCTTGCTCTTCGCCAATGTTGGGAACATCTTGTTGTGTTTTTAAGTTGATGTAACCCCACCCAGCAGCTCCTTCAACTTTACGTGCAAATGAAAATGTTTGGTCATAAGTTGAACCAACAGTCTTATGGCATCCATTGCAAAAAGCCAACTCCTGAGCATGTTGAGGACGCAGCTCACCTTGGCTGTCTTCAATATACCCATTGATCGTCCAGCCAAACGTATTGTTCACGCCCTTGTCACCCAAATATAGCGTGATAGGTAACTTTTCAAACTCTTTTTCTTTTGCTTCTCGATAATATGAGGCAGCAATCTCTTGATTCGTTTTAAAGTTATGCTTTTTCATATAGCGCAACTCTTTTAACCTCGGCGCATTATAAATATTACCTTGTTTATCTACCCCTAAGTACCGAACCGTATGCAACAATTCCGTGCCTTCGGGATAGAGCATGTGCGCCAATGGCGCGTCTGCATCTCCAACATAGTGAGCTTGTTTTTTTATTAGAACTATCTCTGTCAACTGCCCATCATTATTAAGGTCTTGTCCAATATGCTGTTCTGAAATAGCAGGGACAGAGATCTCATTAAGACCTTTTAGTGCCAGCTCGGTTAAGCTTAGGTTTGCCAAGTATACATCTTTGTTATATTGGCCTTTTAAGGTTTGAAAATTACGAGGTAGCCGTATCATTACGTCGCCAGTAGACCCATTTGTAGGCCAAAATGTACTGGGAAAAGGCTTATAGTTAAACGCAACCCAACCGCTGCCGTCACGCGCAAAGCCAAGCTCATCAAATGCTTTTTCTGGAAATGCCAAATTTTCAAGAGGTGTAATTTCACCGCGCCAATCACTACGCTTAGCCATTTTTTCGATAAATGGCGTATAGTTGTCTTGTTCAATCCAGTTAGTAATTTCTTGATCTGAGATAGTTTTGATAAGGTCTGAACGATCGATAAATAAGTTTTTCCAGTGGTTTGTTAAACCCAGATCTGAAAATTCGTAATCTCCTTGCAGATCACCATCATTCATGACATTTGGGCGCTGTTTTTGTCCGTGATATGACTGATGACAGGCGTAACACGGGTTATTTACACCCTCTGTTTTGGTATAGCACTGCGGTGGGATCACAGATTCCGGATTGTATACTTCATCGTGATCAATATACGCCATCGCCGGAATATCATCACCCGGCTGGTATGGAGCACCTTGGCTCGCTAACACATCTTCTGTTGGTAAAATTTTGCTCTGCTCAGGTGCGTCAGTACACCCAGCTAATAAAACTAAGGTTGCCAGTGTTGAAATAAGTAATGGGTATTGCATTTGTATGACTTCCATTTTTAATGCCAAAAAAAGCGGTGCGCAGCACCGCCTCAGTAACTAATTGTTATTTTGATTTAGGGTCATACATCCACAATGTGTTGTTGTACTTCCAAGATGAACTGTGATCTTCTCCGATAAGAATACGACCGTCACGCATAACAACAACATTGTCAGGCTGCGCTAATTGACTTGCATCACAACGCTCAGAAGCATCCAGCGATGAACGATAAGTTGAGCCCATCACAACAGGTTCAATACGGGTTAAGCTATAGTTGTTATCAATGTGCGCGCGATATACACCACCGCAATCTTTTACACGAGCAGACAATTGAATGTCGCCTTGGCCATCAATCATGGTGTTATCGATATCTGCGATACCTATATATAAGTAGGCTTTTTCTACTACTTCACCTGCGATCACATCTTGACCAGTCACAGCTTCAAGCACACGATCATGGTTTATTGCCAAACCTTCAAGCTTACGCCATTCTGCGGTTGCGCCCTTAAGACGTGCCGCTTGGCGTGACTCTAAAAATGCCACACGGTCATCCATAGGTTTACCGGCTGTCACAGGTGATCCGCCTAGCGCTTCAGTAGGGTAGGTTGCATTACCATTCGCCCAAGCCTCTACATCTTCCATGGAAATATAGTTGGTTTTACCATCTACATAGCTTTCAGGCGTAATGCCATCATACTCAACTATCCAATCTAAAATAGCTGCGTTAGTACCCGTTGCAATCTCTATCCACTCGATGTCAAACCCTGTAACAGCTGGATCTGATAAGCCTTTATCTTGCATAAGCTTTGCGCCATATAAAGTACCAGAGCTAAGATCTTCAGCGGTATCGGCAACAAATTTGAACAGCACACCACCGGTATCATCTTGAGAGGAGTAAACAGTGCGTCTATCAGGCATGACAACTGCATTTTCATGCTCATATCGCCCAATCGTATAATGTTTTTCAACAACAGGCTTATCTGCCATCGGAGATTTTACTTCTGCAATGTAGCCATAACGATATGGGTTCGGTGATTCAGGTGCTAAAAACTCTCTAAATTGAGTCAAACGGGTGCTTACAACCGGTGCATTCCACTCTGGAGCTGTGGTTGTATCAACAGCCGAATTGACAATCCACTCTTCTGAGGTCAGCGGAGTTCCCCAAGGAGATACTGAGCCAAAACAGTTTGCCGCTGTGCCTTTTACTGAGTCGAAGTCGATCATCATGGCCTGCTCAACGCTCCATTGGCCATTTTCACTCTTGCTCATTTTCAAACGGCTCATGCCGCCTGGGTAATCTTCCCAGTTGGTGAACAAATAACCTGAGTTTTCTGATTCATAGATAAAACCATTAAAATCTGGCATGTCATTTTTAATGATTTCGTTGCCTGAGGTCATACCGTAGATTACACCGAGTCCACCCGCTAAACTGTTTGTTCCTAGGTCATTAAATGTGTCACCACTTTGACCTAAGATTTGGTATTGGCCTATTGCAGTTACAACTGTTTGTTCCTCAAATTCAGTTGCATGAAGTGGAGCATCAACTAAATTGCGAGGCAGTTTATTGAAGTTAACACCAGTAAGTACGCCCACTGTTCCTGTATTAAATGGACGATTGTTAAAGCTATCTACCGCCGTGTTTTCATCGCTAGGGTGTTGCGCGTTAAAAAATAGGTCACCTTGCTCAGTTAAGAAAATCCCCGTTACTTCCGAGCCTCTAGGTACAGTCGCGATCCGCACTAGACCGGTACCGCCATTGATACCATCAGCACCATTAACGCCGTCAATTCCATCTACGCCGTCTGTGCCTTTTTCTCCATCAGCACCGTCAGTGCCATTGGCTCCATCAACGCCATTCTCGCCATTAATACCATTAGTGCCATCCTTACCATTAGTGCCATCAGCTCCATTGATTCCATTTGAACCATTTTCACCAGCAGGCCCTGCGGTCCCTTGCTCACCTTGAATACCTTGTTGACCTTGAACTCCTGGTGCACCATCATCTCCACTACATGCCGTTAGTGCCAAAGTGACGGCTGAGGCAATTAACGAATAGGCTATGCGCTTCATTTTTATTACTCCGATTTATTTGTTGCTACATTGGGTTTTTAATAGGCGCACATAGCCTGACCGGAAGTAATGACATTTAAGTTGATGAAAGATGAAACTTTTTGGTCATAAACAAGACAATATCAAGATTACTGTAAAGGGGCTTTACACTGTCAAACATCCTCATGCTGCATAAATATTAACTCATCAATCGCATAGCCAGAGTCTTTGGCAGTCTTTTTAAAGTCCTCCAAAACCCTTTGAGGTACATGAGGTGTACGCGACAATAACCATAGATACTCCCTATCATAACTAGTTACATAAGCGTACTGATAGTGAGCGTGGTCTAGCTTAAATACAATATAGCTACCATAGAAAGGCCCCCAAAATGATACTTTCAGATGACCGATGTCTTGTGAAGATACAAACTTGGCTACCCCTTTAGCTTGTTTCCAAGTACTTGTATCCGTGACATAGCCTCGGTTAATAACCGCTACGCTGCCATCTTCATTTAACATATAGGTTGCAGTCACATTTTGCATTCCTCGCTCAAAACGATGATCGAGCCTAGCAATTTCATACCATGTACCTTGGTAACGCAGTAGATCAAAATTATTGACGGGCGTGATACCTTTGGGGACACCCGTACAAGCCGTCAATATTAGTAATAAACCAATAACACCTATTTTCGACAATTGAGTTAATTTCAAAGCGCTATCCTCCTAAATTGTTGAGTGGGCTGATACAATCCCTACCTTGGTCAATACGGCCATTTAGCGCCGAGCGATCTGCTGGCTGGTAAAATTTTAAGTCTTTGAAATAACGTTACAGTCCATGAAAATACTAACTCACGGTTTTGGGGCAGCAAAAGGGGTTTTGGCCGTCTATGTTGAACGCCGTCCAAACCTAGAAAAATACATAAATCTACAGGATGTCATTCCACTACAGCAGGGGGAGATAGACTATATCAATCAAGAATGCGGTAATGGTTGGCGCAAGCTATTCAATGTTTACGGCAAGTTTATTGCCCAGTTGCAGCATCCAGATCATCATTTTACTAACCAGAGCAAAGGTACTGGAACATGGCAACATTATCGTGACAATGCCTTGTTACAAAGCCATAGCCAAGAGGCATTACTATTTTCTCCCCCAAATTTAGAGCGAAACAGCTATCAATGGCATATTATCGCAGGCCGAACTTACGCCAAGCGGTTATTAAGAGATCACGATTTTACCCACTCAATGGTATGGATAGACGAAGAGTTTGCGATTGACCGCATAAATAAAGTTATCGTATGTCCGTATTTTGACTATCGTCAGCTTAGCAACATAAAAATCACCAAGCTGGTTGAGCTTATTCAAGACCATTCAAGCTGAACAATCACGCTTATTAAGGATGAAAGCGCTAAAGCCTAGCGCTTTAAAGTACGATATAGGCGAATCAAAACCGGCATATTTAGCAAGCTCGTCCAGGCGCGCTGTATCTATTGGATAAAACTCATTTATAAAATTGCTGCGCATAGTAGTAACACCTACTTCAGATAACCCCAAGTGCTTTTGGCAGTAATTTAGCTGTGCTTCTCGCTCGAATGAGGTCTCCGGCAACGTAAGATCGGCCAAAAAAAGTGCTCCGGCAGTGCCCAAGTTTGCACATATTTGCTCGAACAACTTCATTTTACTACCGTCGTCTTTAACAAAATGCATAACCAATAAACACAGAGCCACATCCGCTTGGTACTGGCCTTGCAACAAAGGGCCATGATGGATGGTGACTCTGTCGCTCAGTCCTAAGTTGGTAAAATGCTGATCTGCGATGGCCAACATATCGGCCGAAACATCTTGTACAATAAAATGCCAAGTGGGATTGTATTGAGCCAGCTCAATTACTTCTTTACCTGTGCCCGCGCCCACAATCAAGATAGTTGCATTTTGCTCAAGCATTACGCCCAGCTGCGCCGCAGTCGTGTGATGCAGTAATTCATACCCAGGCACCAGCTTTCCAATTCGTTGATCATAACTCAGTGCTTCATCACCGGTAAATGTCGGCATCTCTTTCCCCTTTAACTTTCCTTAGTGCTGACGGTTGAATATCCGCCCGATTGTTTTTTAATTCGAATTTGCGTAGCAACACGCTCCGTCATTTGTGCAACATGGGATATCACGCCAACTTTTCGCCCTTGAGATTGCAACGCATCTAATGCATCCAAAGCGACACTCAGAGTTTCCGGATCAAGTGTGCCAAACCCTTCATCGATAAACAAAGAGTTAATTTGCACTTGATTGGAGGACAGCGAAGCCAGACCCAACGCTAAGGCCAAAGACACCAAAAATGATTCCCCCCCTGACAATGTGTTCACACTGCGTTGCTCATCAGCCATATCTCTGTCAATAATCGCTATTTCAAGTGATTGTCCAATCACAGTGAGGCGATAGCGACGTGATAGGCTAGTTAAATGGTGATTTGCATAATGTAAGAGTATTTTCAGGGTTTGGGTTTGCGCTAAGTTACGCATTGTCTTACCAGTCGCGTCACCGAGCAAGCGATTGAGTAAATGCCAGTGCTCATAATCAGTTTGCATTTGATTCAAGGTGCTTTGCTGCGCCTGTAATTTATCTATGTTGTCTTGGTGTGTTTGTAAAGCCACAGAAACAGTCACAATATGCGCTTGCAACTCAGTTTGCTGACCATTTAATTTCTCTACGGCAGCGGTCAAATCAACCTCTGTTAGACTCGGTTGTGCTTGCTCTGCATGCCCACTCAAGTTTTGTCTTACGTGATCTAACTGGGAACGAGTGCCATTTCGTTGCTGTTCTAATTGTTGTGATTGGGTTAGTAACGCTTGCCATTGTGATGACTGCCACCCAAGCAATTCATCAACCAATGCAATATCCAATATTGGATATTGGTTTTGCGTCTCTTTGAGCCACTCATCAAAGCGGGCCTGATTTTTTTCAAGTTCGACTTGATACTCTTCGCACTGCTGCTGTAAATGCTTTATTCGCAGTGCCTGCTCATCATGTCGCTTGTTCATAGCACTTAGCATGTCTTTTTGTGCCTGAACTTGTTGTTGTGCCTGTGTCATACCATCTTGCAGTTGCTGACGCCACTGATCCGAAGTTACTTCAAGGACCAATAATTGACTTCTACTACTTCGCGCTGCTTCAGCCTGTTGTTGGTGTTTAGTGATCTCGGTATTTAAGCCCTGCAACTGAGTTGTAACCTTGTCCAGCAACGTTTGCGTTGTGGTCAGTTGTGGCGCGCATTGCTCTATTGATTTAACAATTTTCGCAGCCTTATCTTGCAGTTCAATAAACGCTGTGACTTGTTCAGACAAAACCTTGATTGCTTCAACAGGCCCCTCTTTGAACTGAGCCAACCAATCAGTATGGTCATATACCTGCGCAACACGTTCGGCTAGTTGCGAACTCATATCAATCAGTTCGGCCTCTCGCTGCTTCAATGCCGAGTACGATTGCTCAAACGCCTGAAGTTGTTGTTGATGTTGCGTTAAGGTTTCGCGCTGCGTTTGCAATTGCTGTGAACTGCTTTGCAACACTTGCCATTTTTGTTGCTGGACTTTGCTTAGTTCGCTATATAAAGACAGGTTTTTGTCTATATCCTGCAATTGCTCTACATGGCTATTAAAATCTCTAAGCGACTCGGGAAGTTCGCTTAACAAAGTTTGATTAATCTGCTGCTTTTGGACCAATTGTGCCTTTTGTTGCAGCGCAGCTTGAAGCTGACCATTAACTTGTTCTAGCTGAGAAACAACATCATGGTAACGTGCCTGTGTTTGCTGCCTAGCTTGCTCTGCAGCTTGAAACTGTCCTTCAAAGTCACGGATCAATTGTTGCCAGTGACTATCAATATGATCTACCCGGTAGGGATGCTCTGTGGCACCACAGACCATACACTCTTTTCCGTGCTCAAGCTGACTGCGCAGCGCACTGATATTATCACTGGCACGTAACTTAACCTGATGTAAGTTTTCTTGAGTTAACATCAGCTGTTGCCGTGTTAGTTCATCTTGGTGCTCAGCATCTTTGCGCTGCGTATCCGCACTGTGTTGTTGATGACGCAATCCATCAATTTGAGCCTGTAATTGCAGCGAGTCATTATTGAGCTCTGTCTGCTGTGCAAATGCTTGCTGAGCCTTAATCAGTTGAGATTTGTGGAATTGTAACTTTTCATAATCCAACTCATTCAGACGGTGTTGCAACTGATTGACTTCGGCCTGCATTCCCTCAACTTGATTTTCTAACTCAGCACATTGAGGTTGAAATTGCATAACCGCTTGGTTTGCATCTTGGCACTTGGCTTCAAGTGTGCACTTCTCATTCGCTATCGCTTTTAAGTCATCATGAGCACGAAGCGTTTGCTGCAATACTTCGCGAGTTTCAGGCCAAGATGAAGCCAATGTGCCCATTTTTGGAGACTGAGAAATCAAACTCTCTACTAAGGCTTGCTCATGCTCAAGTGCGGTCAATTGTGTTCGCAGCCCGTTTAATTCATTTACATATTGATGTTCTAGCGTAGCTTGCTGAGTAACTTGCGTGCGAAACTGTGCCGCGAGTTTAATATGTTCATTATAGGTTTGATCATATTCAGCCACCTTAGCGATATCTGGCTGGTGCTTCTGCCACAGCGCTTGTGCCTGCGACAGCTTCTCTGTACACGCGTCAAGTAGGCCATTCTGCGCATTAATTTCACTTTGAATATCAACGGCTGTCAAAGAGACGATGTCGTCCTGCATACGTTGTATGCTCGTTGTCAACTGCACAGCTTGTGCCCGGTTATCTGAAACCTGCTGAGATAACTCCGCCAAATGCGCCCGCTTGAACGATTCACTGTGCTCAGAAATCACAGCCTCTTGTTCAAGCAGTGTTTTATTGAGTGCATCTAATTGCTGCTCTAGTTTTGCCTTGGTCACATACCAAGCTAGTTGCTGTTCAAGGCTTTTTGTCTCTTGGTGTAACTGACCTTGCTTTTCTTTGAGCTCACTTAACTGAAGCTGCTTTTGTTGAAGCTCATCATCACTGAGTAATTCAATATCACCTAACTTTTGTTTAAACAAAGATAGTGCTTCAGACTTTTGTTTGTGAAACTCAAAAATCGTTTTCCCCACGCGACTAAACTGCTCAGTCGCGGTGAGACACTCTAATAACTGTGCTCGCTCATCGGCATTGGCCTTTAAAAATGCAGCAAAATCATGCTGCGCCAACAACACCGCGCGCGTAAACTGCTCAAAGCTCAAGCCGATTAATTGCAGCAACTTTTGCTTGGCCACAGATTTTTGTGCAAGTACTTGTTCGCCCGTTGCATCTAATAAAAGCAATTCTGCTTCTTTTATACGGCCATCGACTTTATTGCGTGCCCGAGCAACTTGCCAACGAGCTGTATATTGCTCTGCATCTTGACCGATAAAACCCACTTGAGCAAACCCCGACACAGTTCCTCGGCGTAATAAGTGTCTTGGATCGCTGAGTTTTATTTCGTCCCCATTAAATGACACTTTATTTTTGGAGTCAGACTTTAAGCGCGCTGTTTTACCGTAAAATGCCAAGCAAATGGCATCCAATAAGGTGCTTTTCCCTGCTCCGGTCTCTCCGGTAATGGCAAATAGCCCTGTGTCTTTAAGGGGTGGCGCTGTAAAGTCAATAGAAGCTTCAGGCAGTGAAGCAAGGTTTTTTACCTGTATTGTCAGTATTTTCATGATCCCTCTTGCTCATTGATTGCCACTAACACCGTTTCTAGACATTTTTTTAACTCAACTGGGAGCGATGATTTCCCATCGATCTGCTCTTTATAAGCCAGCTCTAATAAGGTCAAAGGCGCAAGTTCATTCACCTTACTTAAATCTTCAAACAGTAAATCCGCTTCACCTTCCACTGCATTTGAAACACGTTCAATACCACAAAAGTGTACTCGTTTATCAGCAAGAGCCTGCTCAATCTTGAAGCGGAACTGGCTGTCCGTTTCATTCGCATTTAAACGCAGTCGCAAATACGGTTTTGGTATTTCACCGTCTTGCGGTAACTCCAAGTTCTGGAGTGCATCGCACAATTCATCTAGCGTTGCCCCTCCTTTTTCAGGTAATAAGATCACTTCTTTGTGCCTTGGCACAAACCGAGAAGTAATACTGCTGATTTGTTTGCCGCTAAACTCAATCAATACGACTTGATGTTTATAGTTTCGCTCGGCAAAGGACATCGGGAATGGGGTACCGCTGTAGCGAATTGTCTCATCATTTGCGACTTTTTGAGCTTTGTGCAAGTGCCCCAATGCAATATAATCAGGTGTGTCGCCAAATACATCCGCATGAATTGAATCAAATCCACCTATGGTAATGTTGCGCTCAGAATCAGAGGAAATATCGCCGCCTTTGGCATGTAGGTGTCCCATTGCTATCACAGGTAGTGTTACATCTTTAAGCTGTTTGTAGGCAGAATCATAGGCGTGTTTTACAGCACATGCATACCCATTGTCTTCACTGTCAGCCTGTGCCATGTCAGCACTGCGTAGAAATGGCATAGCAACTATATTGACTAGGCCATGGCGTGTTTCAATTAACTTCACAACATTCTGTGGTTGATTTTTGTCAAATCGACCAACCACATAGGTGTCAAATTGCTGTAACAAAGGTTTGGCAGTCTCAATACGGTTAGCGGAGTCGTGATTGCCGGCAATGATCACAATATGCAGATGAGGTAAGCTCAACTTGGCCTGTTTGATAAACGCATACAACTGCTGCTCGGCAGATGCTGGGGGAGTTGCTGTATGATAAATATCACCACTGACTATCAATAGATCAGCGTCGACTTGCACTAGCTCTTGAACAAGCCAGTCTAAAAAAGCCTGATGTTCTTCATATCTATTATGTTCGAAAAATTGTTGGCCGAGGTGCCAGTCTGATGTGTGTACAACCTTCATACAGCGTTCCTTTCCTATTTAGGAACGCTAATATAACATTGCTTGGGGCTAATTATTAATAGCTCAATCGCCACCAAGCAAAAATTAATAGTGGCAACGCCAATAATAGTAACATTGGTGCTCTGTAAAGCTTACTTTGTTTTGCTTCCAATCGTTTTATGGCTGCTCGCTCGTTGCACGCAGCCACCTTGTCTACATAACAATAGCCGTTTTCAATATACGCTTTACAATTTTGTTCGTCAGCAGGTATCGCTACTAACTTCTCTTGTTTTTTTAGTATGTAAAAGTCCATACCGCTCACCACATTTTTTCTATAAACGGGTATTAATCAATGAGCAAAACTAACGCCAGTTTTACCCAAAATAAGGAAGAGCGCGATTTTAATGATAAATAATGCCAAATATCAACAGTAAATCTGGGGTTTTTAAATTTTTTTTCAAAATAGAGACAATAAATATGAAAAATGAGCACTTGGCATACAATAAAAATTGTCATTTTCTCATCACTCTCGACTACTCATCTAGCCTAATAGAAAGAGCTGAACAATTTCTGAACCTAAAGCTCACTCATACAATTTATTACATTTGATCCTAAATATGATGAAGATTATGTGGTTAACCCAACACAAAGCAAAAACGTGATATTATCTCAACAAACCAAAGAGGTCAAAAAGTCGACAAACCACTTGCTAGAATCGACAAAAAATCACAATAATCCTCTTCAACAATTGCAAAATAAAGTAGACTATACGTAAGTGAGTAAACACTATCACTTTAAAGTTAAGGAGTGAGATTTATGAGAACTTGGCTTTTTGCCGGGCTCAGCTTGATTTGGGCTCTGCCAAGTCAAGCACACAAGTTAAAAGTTTCCCTAGCAACGGCAAAAGTATTGCCTGACAGTGGGTACATAAAAATTGAGTATCGATTTCATTTACATGATTTAGAGCATGCTGTTGTTCATTTGTTTAATGACACAAGGAGCATCCATCAGGACAAAAAAATACAACAGCAATTCATTGACTATGTGTACACTCAAACGTCGCTTAGGCGACTAAGCGGACAAGCACTGGCCTTGTCCAAGCCCACATACGAAATAGATAACAAATACTTATGGGTGTATCAAGATGCACAATACACTAAAAGTATTCCATTGAAAGGCTTACAAATGCGCCACGGCGTATTAAGAGACATTTGGCCTCAGCAAATTAACCTAGTTAACTTTAGAGGTATGGGGGCCGTAAAGACGATGTACTTTGATAAAAACGATAATTGGTTAACCGTGCAATTTGAAGGTAAAAAAGATAACAAGAAGTAAAACTGATTCAACGCTATAAATTATGCTGCGTACTCAGATGCCTAAGAACACATCAACTTAAATTTCAGTGCCAATCAATACAAAGCGTTTTTTCGCTTAATATTAGAACGTTCTTAATCAATCACGATTTATCAATAATATGCCTCAATTCAAGGTATTCAGCAGGGGCCGCCCACTCGTCAAAAGGGATAGTGATGTGGCTGTTTGGCTCGAACAATTGTTCATACACAAAATACCACATCAAACATTTACCTTATGCGCTCAATTGCAGCTCACTCACTGACATACTTGCTCATCACGCGCAGCAAATTGAGAATCGCAGCGCAAGAACGCTTCGCCTTGTTGGTCAAAAAATCGTCCATACCAACCAGAGTAGCGGTCCAGTTCAAGCTCTAAAAAACCAAATTTGGCCTGCTCATTTCCGTTGGCTTCAAGCCCATCAATGACGGCTTCAAAGCTTGTATAAGGCAATTCCTCACTCAGGCTCACACCACTATTTCCAACCACAATTTGCGGTGGACGCCTATATTGTTTGTCAAAACTCAAAGATTGATAGATATGCATATGACCAGATAAAGCGAGCGTAACCTGCTCTGGTAAACGCCCCAAAGGCGTATCTGCTAACGCTCGCTGCAACATAATATTCAACGTATTGTCAGTTGCGACATTGTTGACGCCCCAAAGCGGCCTATGCGTCACTGTCCAAATAGGTTTATTGGGATATTTGCTGGCAAATTTTTGCAGTGATTCATATTGGCTTTGATACTGAGCTGTAAGCGCATTTGAAAACCTGTCGTCACAAGCGTTGGCCGAGTCTTGAACCCAAATATTGTGCTTATCAAGCTTGAGCATATAGGGATCTATCATGGTTATCGCAGAAACCGCTGAACTTAAAGGTTGAGCAAAATCCCCCTGTGCGGGGCAAGCGCTTTGTACAATACCTTCTTTTAATTCTGAACCTGGACCGAAAAAGTAAAACCAGCCTAGACCCGCGCGACTGCAAAGCTCATGGTTTCCTCTAGCGAACACCCATGGCGCTTTGGTCAAAATAGCCTCAGCAGCACTAAAAAAGTCTGCACGCCAAGCGCGCCAAGTATCCGGTTTCGGACTCCCCTGTGCATTTTGGCTATAGTAGGTTTCTTCTAAACCGCAGGTTTTCCCGCCATATCCACCATCGCCAGCATCGTAGGCATAGACACCTTTACTGATACTGCCACTGGTACCTCGATAATTGTAATCCCCCATATGCAAAATAAGATCAACGTCACGTTTTGCACCTTCTGTTATCAAGGTTTTAAACGGCTCTGCGGGTCCATTTCCATTGCACACATGTGCTTTACACCCTGAATCTCCATACACTTGAATATACTTGGGGTTTAAAGTTATTGCGTCAAACTTTAGCTCTGTGCCACCCACCATATATGCAATGCCTGCCTTCGCGGTTGCTTCACATACAGTGACAGGAAAGTTATCACCTGGATGCAAACCTCGAATGCGCATTTGACTTCGCTCACCACTTTCACTTTCCAATACTGGACAAACCTGATGCTTGGTGTGAATACCCGGTATGATGGCCCGAATATAAATCAGGGTGTCGCCTTGGCTACTCGGCGCAAGCATTGAGTACGCCGTGATCACTTCCGCTTTTTTAAGGGGCTTTGGGCTACTACAGCTGGCCAGTATCAACAGCCCACATAATATACTTACGACTCGCATGTTCGTTTTCCTTCTAATTTGCGTCACTAATTCCTTGTTTAGTGTAGTAAAAGTTCTGTAAATGGGTATTACAGATGTTTACCTACACAGGCTATGTGCTACTTTGCTGCTGCAATATCTCGCCACTTAATACCAAACTTTGCCAAGTACTTTTGCAATCGACTGGAATCATTCGCCGTGGATTTTTGAGTCCTGCTCACATCAAATAACACGCGCCCTGCAGCTGCCATACTCGGGCTTTGCAAACAAACGGTGACTACATATTCTAACTGCTGACGGTCAAACGCATCTAAACTGGCAATTTGCCCATCGCTCAAAATATGAATTAAGCAAGATCCGTGCAGAGTAGCGTTGGTCGATTGCCAATCTCTTTGTAATCGACTTATTTCATCGTCCACATCATCTTTACTGATCCTTGAACCGTCAGCGAGTGTGGCAAGACGGATCATCGATGATCCTAGATCTCTAAAATTGCCTTGCCATGTTGCACGTTCACTGTGGGCAAAGTTTAAATACGCCATACGTGCTTCTTTGTTAAATCTGACTCGACGCCCTTGCTCTTGGCTATATTTGTCCAGCTCAAAGTCAATATTGGCATCAATATCTTCACGACGGTCTTTCAATGCTGGTAGCTGGTATGTCCATAAATTTATCCGTGCCAATAAATCTTCTCGAAACGTGCCGCGCTCTACATTTGCTTTTAAATCCCGGTTTGTGCCCGCTATTAATTGAAATTGACTGCTCACTTCTCTATCGCTACCAACAGGGTGAAATTGCTTATTTTCTATTGCCCGTAATAGCATTGCTTGCTCTTCAAGCCCTAGCTCACCGACCTCGTCAAGAAAGAGTAGGCCATTGTCTGCTGCCATTAAAAAACCGTCTCGTGCTTGCTGTGCGCCAGTAAATGCGCCTTTGGTATGCCCAAATAAAGCAGCCATGGCATTCTCTCCCTTAAGCGTTGCACAATTCACCACGACCAAATCACCCCGCAAAGTATTGCGCTGCTTTTTTAGTTGGTAAATTCTTGCTGCCAGTTGGCTTTTCCCAGCACCTGTGGGGCCGGTTAATAAGATAGGCGCACTAGAGCGAATAGCCACTTTTTCAATTTGCGTAATGAGGCGATTAAAAGCAGGGTTTTTTGTCTCTATTCCCCCTTTGAGAAAGCTTTCACCCTGCTGATGTTCAATATCAAAACGCTGAGCTAATTGATCATACTTAGACAAGTCCAAATCAATTGTATGAACCTGGCCAACTGATTTATTTTCATTATTAGGATCTGGGGACGTTTGTACTAATCGTCCGGGAAATTGACGGCTTTCAGTCAATAAATAGCTACAAATTTGCGCAACATGCGTACCGGTAGTAATGTGAAATAAGTACTCTCGACTATCTAGGTCAAAGTCGATGGTCTGGCAAAAGTCATAGAGCTTGGCATATACCTCCCCAAAATCCCAAGGATCTTCAAAGTTAGTTTCAACCAGTTGTACCGATGTTTCTGGTGATACGGTCTCAATATCAACAGCAATATTGTTGGCAAGTCGAAAGCTCCGTTCACCATGTAATAGGTACAGCTTATTGATAATGAGATCTTCTTGACTGACTAACGAAATATTAGGCCGCCAACGTTGCCACCTATCCACTCGCTTACCGACGAAATCTAACTGGGTCCCAAGCAGACTTACCGCTACTACTTCCTTCAAAACACATATCCAAATAGATAAACCAATATCCAAATAGAAACATTAATACAAAATAAGCACAAGCCTTATTCCAGTTAAAAACTTAATTAAAATAAATTTAATCATTAAAAGTCATAAACTTAAAAAAATACCAACGTATTTTTCATATGCTTGGCACACCATTTGATATATCTAGTCTGTAGCTTGATAGCGTGTTTCTAAATAACACCACGGTGCGACTTACTCTGTAAGCACGTATTCCGATATTAACTACTCAAAATGGAAAACACTTAGGTGCGGGGTTCGACTCCCCATTTTTGATAGATAGCTCAATGGTAGAGCCGCGAACATAGTTTTCGTTTGTTGCGGGTTCGAGTCCCGCTCTAATCACCATAAATAAAATACAAATCATCTTTGATTGATACAAATTTACTGGGCTGTAAAGCTCAAAACTTTGCACGTAGCCGCCGCTAACACTCAGGCAAAACTCGCAAGGTAACTCCCGTCGTTGGCAAGCTGGATGCTCCCCAAAGACGCAGTTATCAAGCCAATTAGGTCATAGCTAGCAGGCCGCTACCATGCAGTATAAGGATTAAAAATATGAAATTTATAAAACAACAAATTGTCGCTGAGACGAAACGCGTACTGGTATATAGGAATAAACATTTTGACCGTGTACTTACACCCGGAAAACACCGTTTTTGGGACTTTAAAAACGAACTAGAGTTTGTAACTTTCGATATCGACACACTTTACTTTACAGCACCTGATGCTGTACGTATGTACCACACATACCCAGCACTACAATCACATATAAGCCACTTTAAACTCACAGAACAAGAGGTTGGCCTACTGTATTTAAATGACACGCTAAAAGGGGCCGTAGCACCAGGCGAAGAGCTATATTTTTGGAAAGATGCAGGGGATATCCGATTAGAGAAAATTGATCTCACAACTCAATTTTACGTCGCAGACAGTACATTAAAACTCATTGAAAAAGCGGGACTAAACCTCGCCTCTAAACTTATTAAAAGCGCTAAAACCAGCGCCTGTAAGCCTATTTACGAGATGACGGTAAAACGCGACCATGTTGGCTTTTTGTTTGCCGATAATCAACTTGTTAAAGAGCTGCCACCAGGTCGCTATGGTGTGTGGCAATTTAATCGCGACTATGAATTTAAAAGCTTTGACTGTCGCACAATAACAGCGCGTGACGGTGCAGATATATACGACAAAAATAAAACAATTAAGAGTATGTCACATCAAGTTATTGGAGAGCAGGAAGTAGGGCTACTGTATGTAAATCAGGTTTTAAAAGGCATCGTCCCTCCCGGCGAACACCTGTACTTATGGAAAGACGCTGGAGATATCCATTTGGAGAGAGTGGATATCAGCGAAAACATATATGTCAATGCAGCCACAATGGCAAACGTAAATAGATTGGGTCTCAATTGCGCAGCAAAACTCTTTAAGAGCGAGACGGCTGTGAGCTGTAACCCTATTGTCGATGTATCAATTGAGAGTGAGCATATCGGGTTGCTCTATGTCGACAATGTGCTAGTTAGAAAGCTGCCGCCTGGTCACTATGGTATGTGGCAGTTTAATAGAGACATTGAACTAAAAGTATTCGACTGTCGTGCCCAAATGCTTGAGGTATCTGGTCAAGAAATCTTAAGCAAAGACAGGGTGAGTCTACGTATAAATCTAACTGCGAGTATACAAGTCACTGATGCAGTTATCGCCTCACAAAGCACTGAGGACGTTATGTCGTTCGCCTACAACATATTGCAGTTGGCACTGAGAGAAGCTGTAGGAACGCAAAACCTAGATGACTTGTTACTCGACAAACTATACATAAACGAAACCCTAAGAGACATTGTTGGAACTCAATTGCAAGCCGTAGGCGTCAAGCTAGTTAATGTTGGCATGAAGGACATCATCTTACCCGGTGAGATGAAATCGATATTAAACCAGGTTGTAGAAGCACAAAAAGCGGCCGAAGCCAATGTTATTAAACGGCGCGAAGAAACAGCAGCGACCCGAAGTTTACACAACACAGCAAAAGTGATGGAGAACAACCCAACATTAATGCGTCTAAAAGAGCTCGAAGCACTAGAAAAGATCGCAGACAAAATAGATAGCCTAACTGTCTATGGCGGGCTGGAAGGGCTGATGAATAACGCCGTGAAACTAAGTCACCAATAAGGGAAAACCAATGTGTAAAGAACAATACGAAGTAATAAAGAACGACAATAATTACCCGATTAAAGCGTGGACAAAAGGCGTGCCATTTGAACCAGCAGCACAACAACAACTAGAAAATATTGCAGCTATGGACATTGTGCATAGCCACATTGCCGTCATGCCTGACGTTCACTTAGGAAAAGGAGCAACCATAGGCAGTGTTATCCCCTCAATTGATGCAGTGATCCCCGCAGCTGTCGGTGTTGATATCGGTTGCGGTATGGTCGCAACGAGAACAACCTTAAAAGCCAGCGACCTACCTGACAATCTCAAGTCGATACGCAGCGCTTTTGAAGCGGCAGTGCCTCATGGTCGCACAGCCAATCGCGGTAAGCGAGACAAAGGTGCATGGGGAAATATCCCCAAACTGGTGGCGAAAGAATGGCAAACGTTGGAAACTCGATTCGACAGAATTTGTGATAAACATCCAGCAATTGCTAAAAGCAACCATGTTAACCACTTGGGTACAATGGGCACAGGTAATCACTTTTTAGAACTCTGTATAGATGAGCATCAATCTGTTTGGATCATGCTGCATTCCGGCAGCCGTGGCGTAGGCAATCGTATTGGTACTTACTTTATTGAACTCGCAAAAAAAGAAATGCAACGTCATCAACAACATTTGCCAGATTTGGATCTTGCTTACTTAAAAGAGGGCAGTGCCTATTTTGATGATTACGTTGAAGCCGTAGAATGGGCACAAGATTTCGCAGCCAAAAACCGCGAGATAATGATGTTTAACGCTCTAAAAGCATTGCGCGAAGAACTACCAATTCCATTTGAGACCATAGATGTTGCAGTTAACTGCCACCACAATTACATTTCCCGCGAGGAACACTTTGGAAAACAATGTTATGTCACTCGTAAAGGGGCTTTACGCGCAGAAAGAGGCGAAATGGGGATAATCCCTGGCAATATGGGGGCACGCTCATACATAGTTAGGGGGCTTGGCAATCCAGATAGCTTCAATAGTTGCAGCCATGGAGCAGGTCGCGTTATGTCACGTACCAAGGCTAAAAAGACCTACAACATCGCAGATCAGGTAGCGGCAACAAAAGGCGTGGAGTGCCGCAAAGACCAAGCGGTCATCGACGAGATCCCGCACGCTTATAAAGATATAGACAAGGTAATGGCTGCACAACAAGATTTAGTAGAAGTCGTGCACACATTAAAACAAGTAGTATGTGTAAAAGGTTAATAATGACTCATAAAAAAACAATAATCATAGACGGTTCAAAAGGCGAGGGCGGTGGGCAAGTTTTAAGAACTTCACTGAGCTTATCTATGCTAAACAATCAGCCCATCGAAATCCGTAACATTCGTGCAGGCCGTAAAAAGCCAGGACTGATGCGACAGCATTTGACCTGTGTACTTGCGGCACAACAGATCAGTAATGCGGCTGTTGAAGGCGCAGAGCTAAATTCGCAATATATTAAATTTACCCCAAATGCAGTCGAACCAGGCGAGTATGAATTCAAAATTGGCACAGCGGGCAGTACCGTGCTGGTATGTCAAACCATATTGCTTCCCTTGGTATTGGCAGGAAGGGCATCAAGCTTAAAACTGCATGGCGGCACGCACAATGGCATGTCTCCTTCTTTGACCTTTTTTGAGCATTCATTTTTGCCAGCACTTCAAACTATGGGCATCTCTTGCCAAGTAAAAACCACCAAGTTGGGGTTTTTCCCTGCTGGTGGCGGCTGTTGGCAAATAGATATCGACCCTACAGATACATTATCACCCTGTCTGTTTGAGCAACCCGGATTAGAGTTAGAACAACAAAGTCACTGTAAAGCGATGTCAATTGTTGCCGGGGTAAAAAACTCTGTCGCAAAAAGAGAGATCGAAGAAGCGAAAAAGCGACTTGGTTGGAATGCGCCCCATACAGAGATATTAAATTGCGCAGCACACGGGCAAGGCAATAGCTTTCACTTAAGTGTTGGCCATCAAAATCAAGTAGCCATGTTCGAACAAATGGGTGAACTTGGTCTAAGCGCAGAAAAAGTAGCCGAGAGAACCGTCGACGCTCTAAAAGCTTATTTGAACTCGGGCGCCGCAATTGAAGAGCACTTGGCGGATCAATTACTTCTGCCCATGGTACTGGCTGGAAAAGGCAGCTTTACCACCACGCAGCTAAGTAGCCACACCACTACCAATATTGATGTGATCAGACAAATAACGGGGACCTGTATCAAAACACAACAACTTAACGACAAGCTTTGGAAAGTTTTTTTGGATTAGCTATGAACGTACCAGAATATAGCATCGCACCAGAGATACACCATGACATAATGACACGCATCAAAAGCACTGAACAAGAGCATAACGTAAAGGTCCTTTACGCCATTGAGTCTGGTAGCCGCGCTTGGGGGTTTGCATCTCCTAATAGTGACTATGATGTCCGCTTTATCTATGCCCATCCCAAAGGTTGGTATTTGTCAGTGATGCTAGAAGACCAAAGAGACGTGATTGAATACCCCATTGTCGACGATATTGATATTAATGGCTGGGATTTAAGAAAAGCACTAAAACTACTGCGCGTCTCAAACCCAGCGATTGGTGAATGGCTTCAATCACCCATTGTTTATATCAACCATAACCACTTTCAAACACAGGTGATGGCACTTTTTAAACAGTACTATAAAACAGAACGAGGGTTGTACCATTATTTCAATATGGCTAAAAACAACTATCGAGGTTATTTGAAAAATGAATATGTTCCGCGTAAAAAATATCTCTATGTTTTGCGTGCACTATGTGCAGCAAGGTGGATAGAGCGCTTTAAAAGCCCACCCCCATCGAGTTTACAGCCTTGGTGACAGCTGTTGTAGATGACAGTGCCTTGTTTGACGAGATCCAGAAACTGGTAGTAGAAAAACAGCACACTACAGAAAAAGCACTAGGGCCGCAAATTCAGATACTTAATCGGTTTATTGAAGCCGAACTCAATCATTTCAATTATCAATTCGATAAGTCAGATGTAGACCAAAACACAGCGGCACTGGATAAGGTCTTTTTGCACTTGTTAGATTTTATATAATTGATTAAACCGCACGTTGAGTATGTAATTTTCTACCCAAAACTCGGCACTGCATATCCACTTTTAACCACAATGCACCAACAAAATGACACGTTACCACGTTGATGTAGCTCTTTGAAATATAATAATATTCATCAAATTTAGTTCTGCACACATTAAATCTATCTACACGATACATTTGCATTTAAAATAGGGACTCACGTAAGAGCTCCCTCTTCCATTTACTAAAATAAACAAAATATACGAGTAACAAAAAAATGAAAAAAATAGCACTATTTGCCTTTTTGGCACTGTCGTTTAATGCAAGTGCAGCTTGGTCAGGGCTAAAAGAGATCCACACAATCAAAGCACAAAGCAATGGTGTTTATGTTCAACTGAAAAGCTTCACAAACACAGATAACAGTGTTCAGTGCACATATAACAATGGCTTTTTTTTGGAGTTCAAATCAGCTGAAGAGTATCAAACACGCGTTTCAATGTTATTGGCTGCGTATATGGCAGGTAAACCGGTAAATATTAGCTACAACAGCTGCGCACTTGGCTATCTGAGTGTAGGCAGTGTTTCTTTGAACTAACATTAAGAAAGCAAACGAGCTTGCAAGGATGCCGCTCGCTATCTCACACATAAGAAAACGCCAAGCAATACTTAGTTGTCAGCTAAACTTTTTTACCCTCGTCAAAAATACCTGCCAACAAATTAGTGTGCGCGTCCCACCAGCTGAAACTCCAATCTGATAGTCAATAGGCTTTAAATTAATTTAATAAAAGCAGTAAATTTACCAGCTCGTAATACGACTTATAATAATGAACTCTATTAATTGAAAGAAAAGTTACGATGAGCGGAATGAATAACTGGCCAGCTGATGCAGACGGCGATGTACTGCGCATATTAGAAGAAAGAGATTTTGACTTCGATAAAACACACAACATTGAGTTTTATATTGAATTTAATAACTGGCCACTCACTGACAAGCAACAGCGAGAAATCACCGAAAACTTACCAAGTGCAAGCTTTTTAGACTCTGACCAAGAATCAATTGCTGATGGAGACGCGCCCGGATATGTATTGTATACGGCTAACAATATCGTCACTCACGAATTTGTCGGCCAGGAGCAAGCGAGGCTAAGCCGTCTTGTCGAACACCTAAATGGAGTTTGTAATTCATGGGCTGTTTGTAGCCCTTGTAGCTAATTAAAGTAACTCCTTTTTGCACTGACCAATCACCGCAATTGAACAGATAGGGTGGGTTGGTGCAATTTAATCCCAATAACTGCTTATTCTCGCCCATGCCAGTAAACAACTAACTGTCATTCTATGAGTGCTTTTCAACTATAAATTACCGACGTCCCGATCTAAACATAGTGTACTACATTCTCCTGACGACACTTTATCTATAAAACTTGACCCAAAAAATAGCAGGCTGTAGAAAAAGTATCTAACTTAACATGAGCGTGAATTCCTCTGTATCTAACTCCACAGTATTTGACTCTGCTCAAACATCGCCACTTAAGGAGTAAAATGACTACCTCAAACATTGTTTTAAAACAGCAAGCACCAACAGTCGAAGAATTCGCAGCGATCAGAGCATTGATTGGCTGGTCTAATCCGCAGCTGAGCACCCTAGCAAACAGTATGCGTGCAACATTATTTTGGGTTTCTGCGTATCGTGACAAGAAGCTAATAGGCACGGGCCGCGTTATCGGTGATGGTTCCATGTACTTCTACATTCAAGACATCATTGTTCACCCCGAACATCAAAACATTGGGCTAGGTTCTCAAATTATGGGGAAAATCGGTACTTATCTGGATAAAAACTGCCAGTCTGGTGCAACAATTGGTTTGCTAGCAGCCCAAGGTAAGGAAGCATTTTACGAAAAGTTTGGCTTTACCGCTCGTGATGGCACAAAACTCGGCTTAGGCATGTGTAAGTTTATATGACGTGGACCCGTCAATTTCAGGGGACAATCACAAGTTAAGTGACGTAGCTGTACAACTTAAAAAAGGAACATTGGGGCTGAACAACAGCCTCCAAAATGAAAAAGCGTTAGCTATTTCATGAACTCTTTGTAAGTTTTACCAATAAACAAATCCTTTTGCTTTAAATTGACTAGATGCTTACATGTTGAAGTAAATACTGGCAACTGGACTACCCCCGTTTCTTGTCCAGTCGGTACTAGAGCCATAAAAGCATTGCGTTTATATGCTTTGCTCGGTTGCCTTTGACGCTTGTTCACAATGGCCTTTGCCAAATATTTGCCTTGCTCTACGGCAAGATAACCAAGCTTTGCTTCTCCGACTTCGGCAATATCACCGAGTGCATAAAAATTGTCTTGTCCAACCACTTCTAAGCGTTCATTGACAACAACAAGCCCTTTATCGTTTAGCAGATGCTTAAAGTGCGGCTGTAAAAATGCATTGTTTGGTTTAGTGCCTGTGGCCATGTATACGACATCCGGCGTTATTTCATGCCCACTGCGTTCATCTTTATAGCTATTCCCACTTTGTTGATAGTTACTTTTCAATTTAATGTGCACACCTAAATTGGCCAATTGCTGGTGGGCTTTACGTTGTGCTTTTTCACTAAAGCCATCGAGAACAGCATGACCTTTGTGCACCAATGTCACATTGACGCCTTCGATCGCATATGCAATTTCACCAGCAAGCTCGACTCCGACAACACCGCCACCTATGATTAAAACCTCTGATGCACTTTTGAGCTTGTCATAGTGGCGTTTTAGCTCACCTTCTCTATCACGTAAAGTAGACGCATCAATGGATTTTGCCAGAGGCAGTGTTGGGTATTTGGATCCTGTTGCAATCACAACTTGTTCAAAACTAATAATTTCGCCGTTTTCAAGTAAAGCAGTGTTATCGCGCAGCACTTGTACTGCGCTTTGCACAAAACTCCCCGCTAAAATATCCCGATAATACCTGCGTGCTAACCCTTTCGCTTTATCTGGGTCAGCCACCTCTCTTAACACTGCATAGGTCACCTCAAAGTAATCTTTTCTATCGACTAATGTTGTTTTGATCCCATTTTTTTGTAACTTTTGCGCTACCGTGACGCCACCAAAGCCTCCACCTATGATTAATACTTGGGTTTTCATATTTACTCTCTCCACTCACTAGACGAGCGATAGCATATACCGTTGCAAATTTGTTTTTAATGCGTAATTAAAATACCCTTATGTGCATATTTGCAACGCAATACTGACTATGGATAAATGGACCGAATTTAAAACAGCGTATCGATTAGCAAAATTGAGAACGCTCAGTGCCACGGCAGAAGACTTAGGCATACATCGCTCGACGGTGATGCGCCACATTGACGCCTTAGAAGCACACATTGGCGTAAAGTTATTCCAACGTAATGACAAAGGCTATATTCCCACTGAGGCGGGGTTGGAGGTAATGCGTTTAGGGGAAATCACCGATGTACAGTTTAAGCAATTTATCGATAAAACAACCAACCCAAGTGCACTGATGGAAGGCGTTCTTAAGATCACCTGTGTCAGTGAACTGTCTGTTTTACTTTTTCCTGTGATCCGGCAATTCCAGACACGATATCCGAATGTGCGCTTTGAAATCCTCGGTGATATTCGCAAATATGATCTAGAGTACGGGGAAGCGGACCTAGCGATCCGAATGGGAGAAAAGCCACAAACACTCGACAATATTGTCATTCCATTTCAGCGGATTGACGTAATTCTATGTGCACACCAAACGTATATCGAAAAACATGGTCTACCAACACCAGGTGATGTATCCCAGCATCAGTTTCTAGCAAACTCAGAACGCATTGCGCACTTGCCATGGAATGAGTGGATCCATACCCACATTCCACACAGTAACATAGTCACCACCAGCAACTCTTATCAAGTACTGGACCATGCACTCCATGCTGGGTGCGGGATCTCCATCGCCACCAAACAAGCTGTGCAAAGTAACAATCTACTCCATGAACTCGCAATCGGCGACCACTGGCAAGTCAACAGCTGGATATTAGTTCACCGTGACATTATTCATATACCTAAGGTAAGAAAGTTCATAGATATGTTGAAATGCGCTTCCCCCTTCGGTGAGACTTAAGTTATACCGATGGGTTGAAGAGACTTTCAAAAACAATTAACTGCGCCTATGTTATTCGTCACCTTCATCTATTTCTTGTAAGAAACCTGCGAGCACATGCCTGTTGTGTGCTAGCTGAGCGACTTTTTCATCCACCTCTCGCAATTGGGCGTTTAGAAGCACTCTCAACTCATCACAAGGCTCAAAAATAGGCCGCTCCCCACGCACACAAGGTAGAAATACTTGGATGGTGCTCAAAGTCATGCCTGCAGAGTTTAGTAACTTAACTCTCTCTAATGTTTGCACTTCTCGTTGATCATAATCACGGTATCCGGAAGCGGACCGCCGTGGCTTTAAAAGCCCTTGCTCCTCATAATAGCGTAGCATTCGTATACTCACGCCGGTTAGTTTGGATAATTCACCAATTTTCATACTGGGCTCTTGACTCTAACAGCACTGTGAGGGTTTATATTATTGGCTTCCAAAAGCAAATTCAACGGAAGTAAAGTATGAAAAATCAAGATGTTGTACAACAAGTCTTTATCAACGGCCGACGTCAACCCAATTCAGAAACTAACCCATTAGTATTTGCAGGCTTTGCACACTTCAGTGCCATGCAAGTACGAAATGGCAAGGTTAAAGGGGTGGATTTACACTTAGAACGATTGCGCCTAGCTTCACTGACCCTTTTTGGTAAATCAGTGAGTGACGCTCAACTTCTATCTTACATTCGTGAAGCAATTGCAAATTCCTCCGATGATTGCTCGCTGAGCGTGACCCTTTACTCTGCTCATGGTGAATTTACTACTCGTAGTATGAATACTCATCCCAATGTACTGGTGAACACCAGTGCACCATCAAATGGGCCTCAAGGCCCTTTAAGGCTAACTACTATTCCACACGAAAGACATTTACCAGAAATAAAACATGTGGGGGAAATTGGTAAAACTTACTACCTGCATCAAGCTAAATCGCTCGGATTTGATGATGCATTATTTATCGATAAGCAAGGTCGCATAAGCGAAGGGACAATTTGGAATGTCGCTTTTTGGGATGGCAATCACGTTATTTGGCCAAGCGCCGCAATGTTAAAAGGCACCATGATGAGTATGTTACAACGTCAATTGACCAAGTTAAATGTGCCACAACGCACCACGCAATTAACACTCGATGAGCTCAGTTCATTCACAGGGGCGGTTGTTATGAATTCATGGACACCCGCAGTGAGTGTAAAGGGCATTGACAGTGAATCGTTTGAGCAATCGGATACACTCAAGAACATGCTACACCGAGCCTACGAAACTGAAATGGCAAAAGCAGTTTAAATATTTATGGGATAATTGCGATACTAGTGTGTACCGTTTTGCAGCACCTAACATCTGAGCCGTTAGTCTGTCACTTTTTGCCACACTTCTCGATACGCTCGCTCATTCGACAATATCATTTGATTTTGGGTCAACTTGTCGACGTTCACTGTCCACCTATGCACCTTATCTGGTGCATAGGTGGGCGCCTCTATCACCGTCAACTGAGTTACGTGTATGCGCCAACTGCCTGTTGTTTTGTGAAAATGCGCGTCGCCAAACCCGTTTGCAAAACCGCTTTGCTCAACATCGCACTCAATCTTTCCAGACTCTTTAAATAAACATGTTTTTCTATCATGGTGACTCGTACTACGATCAGAATAATGCCAAATGCCCACCAACCGCTCGGCAAGGCTCAACTGCGTATAGTTTGTGTGGGTACACCCAGACAAAACAACGACCATAATTAAACAAAGAGATTTCATTTCAACCCCTTGGCTTTGCCAGCCTATTACCCTCTTATCTCTGTTACCTAAGTTAATTTAGCCTGAGTAGCTAGATAATACCGATGAACCTTTAAACTTATTGGTTAGTTCTTTTTCTATGCCACTCGTTTGTTGGTTCAGCTTCGATTTATTTTTGTACTCGAAATAGTGCTATACGAAAACTCTTTTACAAAGAGTAACAAGCTTGCACAGCCATTTGCACCCTAGGTCATGATTGCAACAGTAGCTATAGATATACTTTTCCCTGTTGAGTAAGCGCATATACACACCTTCGACTTTAGTAGATATGTCTAATGCAGTTATTTAACATGTTGATTTCCCTGTCTTAATAAGACTTTTGGCGCGCCCATGGCGCGCTTTTTTTTACGCTATGCATGACTCTTACCCTTGCCACCTCCTTCTTTTTAAAAAACGCGTCTGTTTATCTTATATCGAACATGTACTCAAGTGGCACTTATACATTTTTCTACTATATTTCTGACTAATAGTAACGATTATCAACTAGGTGGACTATGTTATTTTCATCAAGGACAGAGCGTCAAAAATTACAATCTTTAGAAGCCAAACTTAACGTCTTTTTTGAAAAACAATCTGTATTAGAGCTCAATGACGAGGGGAAAATTACGCAAGTCAGTGAGCATTTTTTGACAGAACTTGGCTGTAAGCAAGCCGATTTAATCGGTCAACATTACAGTCGAATTATAAAGACAAAGCTTGATTTAGATAACCATATTGCTCAGCCAGATCAAGAGCTGCAAGTCCAATATCAACACAATTCCGTATTTTGGTTTCGCGTCTCTGTACACAGCACATTTGATCAGCAAACTCACAATAAACTCACGCTATTGCTGCTGCACAATGTGACTGACTATAAGCGCACCAACATTGAACATTTAGGCCAAATTGAGGCCATTAGTAAATCACAAGCTGTCATCGAGTTTAATATGGACGGTACAATCGTTCATGCCAATGACAACTTCCTACAAGCAATGGGATACACACTGTCAGAAATAGTCGGGCAGCACCACAGTATGTTTGCAGAACCTGAGTACGCCAAAAGTGAGGAGTATCAGTTATTTTGGCAAGCGTTGAATCAAGGTCAATTTAGTACAGGAGAATATAAAAGGCTCGCCAAAGGCGGGAGGGAAGTTTGGATCCACGCATCCTATAACCCCATTTTTGATACTAATGGTCGCCCATACAAAGTAGTAAAGTACGCTTCAGATATAACACAAACTAAATTGCAAGCGTCGGATTATCAAGGTCAGCTTGAAGCCATCAGAAAGTCCCAAGCTGTTATCGAGTTCAATATGGATGGCACTATCATCTATGCCAATGAAAACTTTTTATCGGCCATGGGGTATACGCTAGATGAAATAAAAGGCCGGCATCACAGTATGTTTGCAGATCCAGAGTATGCTGCAAGTGCCGAATATGCGAATTTTTGGGCTGAATTAAATGCCGGGCGATACTCCGCAGGGGAGTACTTACGCAAAGCTAAGCACGGAAAAGAAATTTGGATTCAGGCATCTTACAACCCGATATTAGATTTAAATGGCCGCCCATTTAAGGTGGTTAAATACGCGTCTGATATCACGGAGCAAAAGCTTCAAGCCGCCAACTATGAAGGACAATTGCAAGCCATTGGCAAATCACAGGCAGTGATTGAATTTAACATGGACGGCACCATAATCAATGCCAATGAAAACTTCTTAAAAACGACTGGCTACACACTGGACGAAATTCAAGGCCAACACCATAGCATGTTTGCTGATCCAGACTACGCCAACAGTCAGGCATATAAACAGTTTTGGCAACAACTCAACCAGGGAAAATTTGACTCAGGTGAGTACCAAAGAGTTGGTAAAAATGGCAAAAAAATCTGGATACAGGCGACTTACAACCCCATATTTGACTCTAATGGCAAGCCCTTCAAAGTTGTTAAATTTGCGACGGATATTACTGCGCAAAAGTTACAAAGTGCCGATTTTGCAGGGCAGTTGGCTGCAATTCACAAGTCACAAGCGGTGATTGAGTTCAATTTAGACGGCACTATCCTTGATGCTAACGAGAATTTTCTTGCAACAACTGGATACTCCCTAGCAGAGATAAAAGGTAAGCATCACAAAATATTTGCCGAGGCCGAATATGCACGCAGCCAGGAGTATCAAGATTTTTGGCAGCGCCTGCGCCTTGGACAATTTGATAGTGGCGAGTACAAACGTATTGATAAAAATGGTCAGGCTATCTGGATCCAAGCATCCTATAACCCCATTTTTGATGCCGAAGGCAACCCCTTTAAGGTGGTAAAATACGCTACGGATATCACAGCTAGAAAGCGCGCGATTTCGAGTATCAAACACGCCATCATGGCGCTAGCTGAGGGTGAGTTAATGCATACCATAGAGGAAGATTTAGGCACTGAGTTTAATATTTTAAAAAACGCTATGAACGCCCTCATGAATAATTTAAATAGCATGGTGCAAGAAATCACTGAAGCTTCAAATAGCGTATACCAAGGCGCACAGAGTATTGCCAATAGTAACGAAGAATTGAACAAACGTACTGAAAACCAAGGCGCAAGCATCGAAGAAACAGCTTCTACCATGGAAGAGCTAACCGTGACCGTGCAGCAAAACGCCAAAAGCGCCAAAGATGTGTCTGATCACGCCGATGAAGTTATGGTCAAAGCCCAGCAGGGCGGCAGTACTGTTTCAGATGCAGTTGCAGCGATGAATGAGATAGAAGCGTGCAGTAAAAGCATCTCAGATATCATTGGAGTTATTGATGAGATTGCTTTTCAAACTAACCTATTAGCACTCAATGCCTCTGTAGAAGCGGCCAGAGCAGGAGAGGCTGGTAGAGGGTTTGCGGTGGTCGCCAGTGAAGTCCGTAATCTTGCGCAGCGCAGTGCATCCGCAGCCAAAGAAATTAAAGGCCTTATACAAGATAGCTCTCAAGCGGTATCTAAAGGTAGCCAGCTGGTATCGGCATCAGGGGATACTTTTGAGCAGCTGATCCAAGTGGTTAAAGAAGTCAATGTGATGATCACTGAAATAACCGAGGCCAGTCAAGAGCAATCAGAGGGCGTCGCTGCAGTGTCATCTACGATTGCGCAAATGGATAACGAAACGCAGAAAAATATGCATTTAGTCGAACAATCCACGCATTCAAGCCAAGTTATGAGGCAACAAGCTCAAAACTTGTTGCAACAAGTCGCTAGCTTTAAAACACAAGCGACAACTCAGCAAGAGTTGCTCCCAGCGCCAGAGGCTGTGGGAATGCTGCGGCTTGGTGTAGGGAATTGAAACACGTATGAAAATCACAACAGCTTGTTAGGTAATAATGTTTTTATATCAATACTTAACAAGCGGTGGTTTTAAATAGAGCACTCGCGCCCATTTCAGTTAAAATCCACACTGGAGCATTGGGCTGCCACCTATGAAAATCACAGGAACAGCGATAGTTAATTAATATCTGAAAAACCATTTTGGATAAGTTAAAACCACTTAACTTCTATGGCAATAGATTATTTCTTAAGATTAATCCCGACAAAAAGAGGTTACTCACACTATTACACCTGTGGAACTAATAAAAGCTAATTCGCTAATTCAGATTCAAAGTAGCTGGCGATAAAGTCGACAAACGCTCTAATTCTATAAGGTAAATAGTCTGAATTTTTATACACTGCGTACATTGGTAGAGAACTTTTTTGATGGTCTGCGAACAATTCTGTCAACTGATTCATTTTAAAGGACTCTTGAACCATCCATTTCGGCATAGCGGCTATACCACATCCCAATATCGCCATTTTCACTAACATTTCTGGACTATCGCTAGTAACCAACTCTCGTACCACGAATTTCTTTTTATTTATTTGCCAAACATTTGAGGTAGTACTTAAAGAATAAGTTAGGCAAGTGTGCTTTGATAACTCTTCGGGAACAACAGGAGTACCATTATTTTTTAGATAGTCGGGCGATGCAAAATAGCAAACGTCGTGATCCAGCAGCTTTTTGGCTTTTAGCCCTGAATCCTTGAGGTAAGAGGCTCGAATAGCGATATCAATATCGTCACGATATAAGTCTACATGCTTGTCGTCGACTGAAATATCTATTTTCACTTCAGGGTTTGTTATCAAGAATTTTCGTATAGGAACCGCTAGTCGCTTAGTAGCAAATGCTGACGGGGCTGATATCTTAAGTGTACCTACAGCAAGGCTTAGCTGTTTGTTAATCAATTGCTCAGTCAGGGTCATTTTCTCAATAAGTTCGTGGCAAAAGCCAAGGTACTGTTTACCAGCACTTGTTAAACTAATCTTACGTGAGTTCCTATGAAATAGAGTAAAACCTAAATCCCCTTCCAACCAAGCTATCTTTTTACTCACGGCTCCTTGTGTCGTATTGAGTTCGATTGCTGTAGCCGTAAAACTCTCTAACCGAGCGACGTGCCGAAACACTTTTATACACGCTAACTTGTCCATTACCATTCCAAGTTGGAATATCAGATATCGCAAAACTAACATTTATCTGGCTATTAAGGAATGCTTAAATGCCATTGAAAAATTTATTGGGAGTTTTACATGACGTATATTACTGCTGTTCTTGGCGTTTTTTTCACCTTTGCAAGTTCAATTAAAATATTAGGCTGGCAGAAGTACATATTTGAAACACAGCAGGCTTTCTTTCGAAAGTATGGGTTAACTCGTATACATATGTTTTTGGTTGGTATTATCGAACTGACGGCTGCACTATCATTGTTAGGTTCGTTGGCATACGAACATGCAATATTAAATTGCATTGGCGCTCTATGTATTACTTTAGCGTCAGTTGGCGCGATTTTTTTCCACTTAAAATTCGATACACTGAAAGATGCTATTCCAGCAATGGTAACTTTGTTGCTATCTTCTGCATTAGTTATATCCAACCAAACTCTGCTGTCACAATTTCTCAGTAGCAATTGAAACGATGACGTTTACTCATGACCAACTATGGGATAATAGATAGGAGGCAGGCTTCTATACATTGAAAAAGAGCGCACAATTGCGCTCTATATAAAGGAGTTTGCTTGCTAACAAATCAGATTAATTAAACAAGCAGCTTTTCTCATCCAGATTTCACTTTGATGCCTTGTTCCGTTACTCGGATTGGAATTTATCACTGGCACTTGCAAATTTATTCAGGTAGGTTATCGCCGCTTTCAAAGCAAGATCTGCATTTTCCGCGTTCTTAACATGATCTATTTGAATGTCAGGCAAAAACAGCTCTCTTGCACTGCCATCGACATGAAATAGCTTTTCAACCGGGATCACCACATCAAGCTTTGAATTGGGTAATGTATGTCCGGAAATAGCACCTAGTAACTGAGCCATCTGAGTCCCTATCACTGTGGCACGGTTCATACCATGAAGCCCAATCGTTAACCCTTCCCCCATACTACCAGTCCAGCGATTACTCAAAACCACCAAAGGCTTGCCATAAGTAAAGTCACCTCTTGGATAGACAAACTCTTGCCAACGCCTTTTAACGCCATATTGGCGTTCTACAGCAATCAATTCATGCTCTTGATAGGGGAGTCGCTGCGCGATAAACCTGCTCATTATGCCTCTAGCAACATCGCTATTCCCACCACTGGGTGTATTGCGCAAGTCCAATATCAAACCGGCTGATTGTTTGTACTGTGATATTGCCTCATCAAAAGCGCCGATCAATGCATTGTTGCCCAAACTGTTTTCAAGTCTGATATACGCAAACTCGCCTATTAGCTTACTGGTTAATAGTGGCTTTTCCTTCAAAATGCCCGCAACAACCTGCCCAGTGTCTATTGTCAACGTTTGCAAACGCCCTTGCCAGTTCACATCAACAGAGATCTGCTGCTCCCTTGTTCCCGTTAACAATCGATTGAGAACCCAGGTTTGAGCCGCTTTTTGACCTGATACATTGGCTTGTCTGACAGCTTCAAGAACCGGCTTGTTGTCTATTTTCTCTATGATCATACCCGGCCTAAACCCCACTTTATGCGCATAACCAGTATGCGGTAGTGAGGTGATAATTGCTTTGCCGTTACGTAGCTCAGCCCACATTGTCAATGCGGTGGGCATCGGTAGGTAATAGTCACGAGGTCTAGGTCTTATTTCACTATGTTGATCATAGAAAAACTCAAAACAATGGTTAAGCTTCCTCGACAAATCATTGCGTGTTTTTATCTTATTAGTATCTTTTTGCAAACAGGCATTGAACAGCTCTTTATCAACTTGCTTCTTATCGAAATAAGCATAGCGCTCATTTAGCAATGAAATAAATGAGGTTATGTCTTCGTCGATCGCTACTGGCGACAAGTCCTGCGTAGTCGCCTGTGAAAATGCCCCGCAGCTGGACATCAATGAGATAAAAAATACACTGGCTTTAGCGCAAGCTCCCTTGTTAGAAAACAGAATGTTCAATTTAGTTTTTTCCTTCTTCTAGCTGTCTCTCTTTCTCGCTTAAACGCCGCTCCAATTCCATCATCGATATTTTTCCTTCTTGAAAGAGTCTTTCCTGATCTAAAACATAAAGAGCAAACGTCAAATTGGAGATAAACAATCTTGGCCTATAGATTTTTGCTCGTTTCATGACAATCAGTGATTCACTCAACTCCGTCAAAGATTCTTGCGAGAGATTTTTAATGAATAGCTGTTGCGACATCAATGCATCTAGGTAATCGGGGTAGGGCAATGGGTTATTTTTGAAGAAACGAGCCTTTGATTCTTTTGTTTCCTCACCCGCTTCATTACTCTTATAATAATCCATTACCGCATGACTATAATCAAGACTTTCAGATGCAACAGCCTTAGCCGCATAAAGCAGTTTAATTAGGTCACGACGTTCCCTTTCATCTTCATCGTAATTGCTTATGGCAATCGCCAACAAAACACCAACAAGCGTTGCCACCAGCGTAAGTACAAAATTACTTGCAAGCTCGTTATTCTTTGTAAACTGTTTAAATTTAGGAATGAAAAAAACCGAGCAACACGCAATCAAAATAACCGTTGTGATCAAATACGCCATTTTTTACATCTTTTATAGTTGTTATATTTCCATCTTACATTTGGTACTTTAGCAGCTACAAGTATCAATTTTAAGATAAATCATAAAGATTCCAATTCCTTATGAAGCCACTGACTAAACAGCTCAATACGCTTTAAGCGTGGAGACTGAGGGTCATACATCAGTCGATACTGAGTGCCCGGCATCAGCCCGAACTCATAGGGCTGTACCAGCATACCTTCATTTATATAGTGCGCTGCTTGTTTTGCTGAGCCCAGACACACTCCGTGACCTGCAAGTACAGCGCTCATTGCAACATCAATATTATTCACTTGTAGTACTTGGCAGGCGCTAATGTCTGGATCAATACCAATATGCTCAAACCACTTAGGCCAATAAGAGATACCAGAATAATCAATTAGCCAACTTTGCTTTAAGCTGGCAGGGCGGCTTGGATCGAGCACGTCAGCAACAGCGGGAGAACATAGAGGAACAATAGGGTCGTTGATTAAAACCTCACAGTGATAATCAGGATATTCACTGTAGCCATAGCGAATCGCGATGTCTATCTCACCTTGGCGTAAATCTTCTACTTCCTTTGAAGTCACAATGCGTAGATCAATATCAGGATATGCAGATGAGAACTTCCACATTCTAGGCACCAATACTAATGACGCAAAAGATTGTGTTGTTGTGATGGTCAACTTACCTGGCAATGGCTCATATTGGATCTTTTTCAGGCCCTCTACAATTAATTCAAAGCCGTTCTGTATCGCTTCGGTTAAAACAGCGCCTTGATAAGTTAGCTGCATACAGCGACCTTGACGGTAAAACAGTTTGCAACCAATCTGCGCTTCAATTTTACGAATTTGTTGGCTCACAGCAGCTTGTGTCACATTTAATTCCTCGGCTGCTTTGCTATAACTTTGTAGCCTTGCCGCCGCTTCTATCATGCGAAATCCAGATATATTTAGCAACTCTTTATACATAACCTTAACTTATATATATGTTTAGTATTTATCGTTCGTAATAGACAAATTTATAACACATAATTTTTATACCCCACTATAAAAAGCAACAAAAACAATGGAAAAAACAGCAAAAAGTTCAGAATTAAAAACTAACTTGATATCAATATGGTTAAGTAAAATAGGTAAATCACTCCAATTAGAGCACTTATGCAACCACAAATAAAATAACTTTAAATTATGTTAGCTGTAAAATTAGGTACAGTCACAAATGATTCATGTGACTTTTTGGTCGGTCCACTATGATCAACTGGATAATTTTTTGCTGTGATCTTTGCAACCTCAATTGACGTACTCTATGTTTAAAGCAGGCAGAGTGTCTTGCTACGGAATACGAGGTAAGAAACGCATGATTAAAGGAATTATTTTTGACTTGGATGGCACATTAGTCACCTCCAACCTAGACTTCGCCATGATGAAAGCGCAGCTGGGTTGCCCTAGAGAAAATGACTTGTTGGAATTCGTCGATACACTGCCCTCACCCTACATGCGTGAAGAAGCAATGGCGCTTATTCATCAACACGAAATGCAAGATGCGCATCAAGCGGAGTTTATTCCCGGTGCGGCGCAGGCCGTTGAGCAGTTGCATCATAGAGGGTTTCCTATGGCCATCGTGACACGTAACTTTGCCAAAGCAGCACAAACAAAATTAGCGCGGTGCAACCTGCCTATAGATATCATTTTAACCCGCGACGATGCGCCAGCGAAACCAGACCCTACAGCATTGAATATGATTGCTCAAAAATGGGGCCTGCCAAGTACAGCCTGTATGTATGTTGGCGATTACCTGTACGATATTGAAGCTGCACATAATGCGCAGATGATATCCTGCCTTTATATCCCCAATGCGACGCCGGAATATTCTTCAAAAGCAGACATCACGTTCAACAATTGGGAAACACTACTGATGCTGATAGAGCAAAAAAATCTCAAATTCCAGCATCAACTCGCCTAAGATTGTGATTTGCACCGATAATCAAGCCTTTCATATGGACTGAGACCCATTAGGGTATAGCCCAAAGCGTCGAGTCTTGTTAGAATCTTGTGCAATTGAATTTCAAATAACGAGAATTAAGATGGGTAGAGCATTTGAAGTCCGCAAAAACGCCATGGCAAAAACGGCAGCGGCAAAAACTAAGGTAAACTCTAAGTACGGTAAAGAGATCTATGTAGTTGCTAAAAACGGTGGCGCAGATCCTGAAACAAATCTATCCCTTCGTCGTTTGATCGAAAAAGCAAAGAAAGATCAAGTTCCAGCACACGTTATTGAAAAAGCAGTCGAAAAAGCTGCTGGTGGTGCTGGTGAAGACTACTCACCGGCACGTTATGAAGGTTATGGTCCAGGTAACTGTATGGTTATCGTTGACTGCTTAACTGATAACCCTAACCGTACAATCAAAGATGTGCGTCTTCCGTTCACTAAAACAGACTCAAAAATTGGAAGCCCAGGCTGTGTAGCCCACATGTTTGATCACTTCGCCATTTTAGGCTTTGCAGGTGACGACGACGAGGCTGTACTTGAAGCCTTAATGATGGCAGATGTTGACGTGACAGACGTTGAAGTTGAAGATGGGAAAGTATCAGTATTTGCACCAAACACTGAGTACTTCAAAGCAAAAACAGCTCTAACAGAAGCATTTGATGGCATCACTTTTGAAGTTGATGAAATCACTTGGATCCCACAAACTCACGTTGAAATCGAAAACGAAGATGACATTGCTAACTTCGAAAAGTTTATGGGTATGCTAGAAGATTGTGACGACGTGCAAAACGTTTATCACAACGCAATCGTTAAAAAATAAACGACCATAAAATATTTATATATAAGCCGGGTAACTTCCCGGCTTTTTTACGTCTAGAAATTATAAGTCAAAGGTACGAGATACTGAAAACGCGATGCGCTCATCAGAAGTGTCTGAGTCTATTGATGTATCCTCAGCCGCAATCGACAAATCGAAGCCCGATAAGCTGGTTGAATAAGCGATTTCATAATGATGGTAGGAGCTATTTGTCTCGTCCCATTTTACGTCCCCGCCCACATAATTAGAAACAGTATAACTTACTAAAATATCGTGGTTTTCAGCAACCTCAAAAGTGTGTGATAACGTAGTAATGGTGTGTTTTTCATCTTGACCAGCGTAGTCCCAGCTGTACCAAAAGTTAAATTCAGTCGTGCCCAGCGCATTGTCAAATCCAAACTTAGTGTAAGCTTCTGGGTAATTTAAATCGCTGGAGTCGTCACCGCCATAATAGCTATAATATGCGATGCCGACATCTAGGCTCACAGCGTCAGTCAATGAGAAGGTACGCCCAAAGTAGACATCAACTTCCGTGTCTGTACCATCGCTAAAGTCGACGTTTGAAGCCCATGAACCTGCATACCAATTCGTCTTTGAATTGCTGTAGTCTAAGCTAGCCTGTAGCGCAAAATCGTTATCCGTTTGGCTGATACCATTGAATGTATAATCGGAAGCACCAGTGATGGTTGAAGACCAATCACCTGCAATAACTGAATTAGAGGCAAACAATACAGACAGCGTACACAATGTGAGTCGCAGATTTTTTTTCATAATTTTTATTTCGAAGTTAATCAAACCCCGAACCTTGTTAGTTTAAAAGTAAAAATGCGCTATCTAGATACTTCATATGCACCAAGTTTAGTGTAACTCACTGGTTAAACAAGCGAATACTCCAAGACAAGATCAGTAAATTAATATTTAAACAGCTAAAATTACCATTACCACAATAAGCAGAAACGACATTTGTGCTTTAATGACGTAATCAACGAGTAAAAAACAACTCGTAAAAAAGCATCATTTTAGTAGGTAACATGTTATTTTTGCTAATTTAATCTTAATATTAGCTCTATTTCAATAGTACCTAATTACCAAACATTACAAAGTTTGTTTAGCAAATATACTATTTTGATATTTACACTTATAAATACACTCCATTTTTAATCTCACACACTATAAATAAAAATTTAACGTCAAAAGTGTTCAGTGTATGAACTGCATTCATATCGCAATAGCACTTATACATATGTCCCACGCCCGCCGTAACTTTTTGCCAAGCCGAGTCGGCCACAAGTTTGGTTATAGGCAAAGGGAACATTGTTTATTTGCTTATGGGAGAAAGGATAAAACCTACCTGAAAGGCCTTAAAAACGGCGTTTTTAATTTTTTTTTAGATTTTTCCTTGAAAACAAATTGCCCCGTCCATAGATAGTATTGTGAGGACGCCGACAGGGTCCCAACCAATACAAAATATTATTTATTACGTTTGTTTATCGGTTCAATTGAAAGGTGAACAAACCTTATCGCTCTAAGAGGATATTATTATGAGAAACGTAGATCTTACTCCACTATACCGTTCATTCATTGGCTTTGACCACTTAGCGTCACTGATGGACCGAGCTGCACATAATGGCAAACAAACTAGCTACCCTCCATATAACATCGAGGCGCTGGACCAAGACAAATATCAAATTACAATGGCTGTTGCCGGCTTTAGCGAAGATGAACTGCATATAGAATCAGAGAACAACACGCTAAGAATTCAAGGTCAAAAAGCCAATAAAGAAGACCAAACTCAACGCAAATTTATTCACCAAGGTATTGCTGAGCGCAATTTTGAACAAAGCTTTCAGCTCGGTGACCACGTTAGAGTGATTGGCGCAGAATTAGAAAATGGTTTGCTGGTAGTCAGCCTAGAGCGAGAAGTACCGGAAGCCTTAAAACCAAGAAAGATTGAAATAGGTAAAGGCAAGCTGATCGAAAACGCCAGTTAAGCTTTACCCCAAAAAAACCTATTTGATTATCCCTGATAAAGTCGCTTTATGCGGCTTTTTCTGTATATGTAAACCCCCTTTACAAACCAGTAGACTAGCTACTTCGTTCTTTCTATTTCACACAATTCGTTGCCACTGCATGTATCTTCAGGTTCAGTTTTAATTGCTCCATGCCTATTTGAGTGCTGAGTATCCTTACAATTTTGCTTGTACGCTATAGAATCTTGTGCATTGTCGTAAATATAAACAGCCGATGAAAACGCCGCAGTTGTCGCAGCAACCGCAACGGGAATAAAGAGATCTCCAGGAACAATGGGACTGCGATTAGCAGGATCGTCGCCAAAGATCTGTACGTCAATTTCTGTTTTTTCTCTGACAAAATCACAATGCTCATCAAAGTGCATTGTCTTTTTGGGCGCAACTATGCAGCCAGATAGTCCTATTAGGGCAATCAAACTTATCAAATACCTACTGTTTTTCACACTTACCTCGATACCAATCAATGTACCCCTAATCTAGCACATTGATTTTTAGTAACTTGTAACAAAGTGTAGGCGAGTTTATGAGCAGGTAACGGTCTTGATAAGGTAACTGGTATTTAGTGCAAAAATATGAAGTGAATGGCAGTCTGGCTGAAAATTAACGTCATCGTATTATAAATAATATACGCTAAAGCAACTCATACATGAACCTATAGTTTTGAGGAATAGGTTTGTTTAAGTTGTGCTGAGCGAGTAAGGTACGCTCATTTTAAATTAAACATTTTAGCTAAGTTTGTTCAAAGCAGACTATATAAAAAAGTCGAAAATTTCCTAAATTATGTGTTTTCATTTGATATTGAATGGTATTTTTTATTGAAGACATACTCCCTAATTACCTGAAGAAATAATAACAAAGGACATCAATGAGCCAAAAATTCTTAGCTGCACTCTTATTACTCTTCGTAGCACCTAGTAATGCAGCAATCACTCTCTCCATGTCTGTCAATAAAGAGCCAGTCTGTAAAATCTACAAAGAGGCGTACACCTTAAAACTATCGGCTGGCGCGAAGCCTATATTCAATACCGATGAAATTCCTTCACATAGCGACGGCAGCACATATACTTCGGACGGCTCAGATGTAATCCCCATTGAATTTTCAAAACCATTCACACATGAAGAAGTAAAGTGGCTAGAGTGGCTTCCTATAGCTGATTTTGATCACAGCTTTAAGTGGGGAGGTGTATCAACAAATGTTACGGCAATAGGTAGCATAAAGCCTTCATCAGGTAAGTCCCTAGTTTTCCAAGCCAATACCATCGGTTGGCGCGGGCCATTCCATAGGGTTTGGTTGATTGACGATAATAAACTGTCATCTCTCCTAAAAAGCACACCAAGCAATACTGAAGAAATTCCGATTGAAGGAACCGGGGCCAAGCTAATTTTTCCAAACTTCGAAACAAGGTCCCGTTCTAATCTGACCAATGTATTTAAATTTAAAAAAGACTTCTATACCGTAACCAATGAGCAAATAGTTAAAGTGACAACTGGTAATCCTGAAGTTGTTTGTCAAGTTGGCTTAGAATCAGAATTCTCTTCAGCTCAGCTTAGTGCTTTAGTAAAAGCAGCCAACTCAGCATTAATGACAAAAGGAATCACGCATATTCCGATGTACTATGGCACGATGGGGAATCCACATCAATATGTTGAAGATGGATTTGAAGAAGCAACCAATAAGCCTTGGCTGATACAGGTTGCTGAAAATGGCAAATGCTTGGCGAACGATAAGATTAATAACTGCGAAAAGAACAGAAAAGTCGAAGCTGTACTGGAAAGTTTCGCAGAAATAGACCCTTGGAGCTTCAGAGAGATCAAAGCTATCCGTCATCACATTGATGGCACAAAACTAGTACTATCACAGTACTACATCGACAAATTTAAAGTTGATGAAGTAATCTCGAAAGGCATGGCAACTCAAGCGATTTACAACTTTTTAGAAAAAACAGTCCTTCTTCATCCATATATTCAAAACGAAGTAGGTAAAGTCAAAGAAGCCCCCAATTCTTACACCTTGGACGAAGACGATGGCACAATACCACGCAATTGGTTCAACAAAACTAGTTTAATGTGGGCTGCACACTTTAACGACTATGATGCTGTCATGCGCTTGTTGTCACAAGGCGAAAGCTTAGCTGATGTTACTAATACCAATGATCACTATCCTTCAATTCAGCTTCTAAATCGCTCAGCCCTAACATACGCTGCAGAAAATGGCAGCATTCCTTTAATTCAGGCCCTTATAAGCAGAGGCGCCGACACTAATATAAAAGACTCAAAAGGGAATGAGATAAAAAGTTATTTCCAAAAAAATAAGCTCTTGGACATAACATGGGAGGAATTAACAAGCTTACCAAAAGCGCCTATCAAAGCCAGTTTTGACTGTAAATTGGCGAGAAGTAAACAAGAGAAAGCAATTTGTAATAGTAAAGGGCTATCACTGTATGACCGACAACTCGGCTTGTTATACAAAAAGGTGAGAGCTTCTAAGCTCTACCCCGAAATCAAAACATTACAGCGAACTTGGCTTAAATCGTTGCGAACAGAGTGCTCAGGTTCGGGCGTTAAATTGCAAAACTGTATGAAAGAAAAGTACCGTTCTCGAATTAAATATCTTGCCAATTTACTTTAGGTAACGAGGTTGTATTTGGCTCTTTTTTGGTTTCATGAAGAGAGCTTCTTTTATTAAGCTGAATATTTCCTAACTTTCAGCCATCTTTGAACGTCCGATTTCACTTTTAAAGCATTTGATTATAGCTAAACTCATATGGCACAAATGGTGAGCCCTTTTGACTCACCATCATGCAACTTCAATTACAGTACTTCTTTACTGCACAGATCCATATTCGCTTGATCTTTTAGCTTCAAGCAATACATAGATGTCTCGTTCACTTCGATACCATTGATCATAAAGCTTGAGAACCAACCAAAAACCAGTGCCAATGCAACAAGTGCATATTTTTTATAGGGAGGGATTGTTGTCATGTTAAATACCTTACTACTTTCTTGTCAGCTATCTTTGCTGACCAATAAATCTCTAAATTAGATGTCTATCATCTGAACACAGATTATTTGTACGCAGATTATTTGTGTACAAAGAACCTGTTTGTAGATAGATAAACATCCTAAAAATTAACGATATACGCGTACGTTTCTTACTTGGCCTTTAAACGGGTATGTGTTCTTTGGCGTAGAGCCTATGCTCAATGGCACATCATTTTGATTTGGTAGCACAATGCTTTTGCTACCCATTGACTGACCGTCAATGCTCAACGATAAAGTGCTGCCATCTAACTGCATTTCTAGTTTGTGCCATTTGCCATCAGCAAAATTGCCTGCATTGACCCCTTTGCCATTAATACGCGCACTGATCACGCCTTCTTTGTTGACCTGAATGTAATAAGCGTTTTGCGTACCGTAATTGCCTTTAGATAACATGAAACCCGTTTTGGTCGTGCTGAAGTCTTGATATTTGAACTCCAGTTCAATCTTGCTGAATTGGTCAATGTCACCAAGCTCAACGCGCTGATCAACACCATTAAACGTGCCCTGATATTCACCGAAAACCTTGCCGTCTTGGCCGTGACCAGACAGGTCACACACACTGCCTTGAAGTGACCATGCACCAATTAGGCCTTCATCCGTTACTTTTTTCGCACAGCGACGTTGCTGCAACTGACTTGCATACAAGCTTTCAATCTCTGTTTGCTGTTGCACATAGGCCTGTGGCAGGTCAGCAAGACTTGCATCATACCTTTGCTGGCTTTCAAAACCATTGAATCCAGCACCTTTTAGGCCGACTACATAGGGCATAATTACTCGACCATATTTGCTGTCATGGCGCATAAATGCCCATTTATCAATCGCTTCATTTTGCGCTGTATTGGTCACATTCCAAAATACTAAATGCTTGAGGTGGTTAGGCTGTGCGCCGACTGAGCCGCCCATATACCCATAATTCCAGCCGCCTTTGCTGTTTTCTATCAGGTTGCTGTAGGGCATGTTTGCATGCAAATTATGAAAACGTTTTGACGAATGGGTAGAGCCAGAAATTACATTGCCAGCCGCTTTATGCGAAAAGCCAGCGGCATGCCAATGCTCAGCTTGGTCATCAATATTTTGAGCAAGTACATGCGTCGAGGCATTGATATCTAAACTAATGTGGCCCGGGTTACCGGTAAATGCGACGTCTTTTATGGTCATCGCCGCACTATTTACTACAGATACACCTTGGTTCAAGTCGATGAACTCAACGTCTCTTAACCATGCATTGGCGACTCTAGAGAAGCGAATAGCACTCCAGCCGCCGTCATGTACACCGCTTTTATGGTGTTTGAACGCTTCTTGCCAATTACCTTGAATCGTCAAGTTTTCAACACCAATATTTTGTAATAATGGCGCTTTTTTCAACCCCCAGTAGCCATCGCTTGAAACATCATGGTGGATCACCGCCGCAAACGTAACCATATTGCCTTCTAAGGCTGTTATTTGATGAAACTCCTGTGAGCGAAGACCTTTTTTGATCATGCCCCAGTTGCCGTCTAGCTTGTAAGGGGAAAGCGCTTTTGCAATTGTTTCAGGACGAGGGTCGAAACGAGACAACTGAACCCACTGACCAACCTTAAGTAAAGATGCATCACGAACCTGCACTGAGCGCGTAGACTGTCTCGGGTGACTAGAAATAACATCGGTAATAAAACGTTCGCCGCTTGGGGAGGTCACTGCTTCACGTACACCTTTTACTTTAGGATCACGATTTGAATAGTTGTAACCAATTTCAAGTAGGTATGGACTTGTCCACATTTTGTTTGGGTATACCAAATCCAAATGCTGGTCCATTTTTAAAACACTTTGCTTGCTCTCACCACGTAATACCATATTTCCGCGAGATACTTTAATGGTTGCACTATCGCGACTTATTCGACCATTTGCAGTATCGGACTTATCAATACCATCAACGTCGGACAGAGTGTTGAGGTCATAAGTCCCGTTGGGGAAATAAATGACGGCACCTTTACCTCCTTGATCAATATGCTGCTCAGCGGCGGCAATTGCATCACGCACAGCTTGTTTGTCTGAACGACCAGGCGCGACATCGGCACCAAAACCTGTGACGTCAAAAACACGGTAGCCCAGTTCATTCACTTGAGGAATTGACTGATTCGAAAATTGATATCCAGCGTAAGAGAAATTAGCAATGATCTGATCATCTGCCACTTGGCTGTGTGGATCTCTTAGATCTGACTGAGTTGACCTCGAGTCTAAATAGCTATGCCAGAAATCGCTTGCATAACTTTGAAATGGTAGCCAGCTTGTTGCAGCACATAGTGCTAACAATAAGGGCTTATTGGAAAAGTGTTTCATCTCTAACCTCAAATAACTACATTGTGTAGTGGTATTGAGTAGATCTGGCAGTCACATCCCTAATGAATATTCATAGTATTCCTAACTATGAAGCAACCCCGCTATCATGTGCTCTGCATATAGAAACAGTGCCTTTAGACCGGAAGCTTTGCGTCCTAGGCTTTCACCTAGTTTGCCAGTAACTACAGTTTGTATAAAATTCAGGTGGAATTTATAGGAAGGTTCCAAATAGGTCAAACATAAATTAGAGCTAAAATCCTAATCTGTTGTTCAATCAGGAATTATAATTTATTAAACTTTTAACACAGATAGATTATTCCCACTTAAAGGGACTGTCATCAACATCATATATGTTTATTTGCTGACACTTGCCTACGTAGAAAAGCAATGAGTGAAAGCAGCGGCCTTTTTCAGACAACTTATTGGGATATTAAAACTGCTTACTTACAATTAATTACGCCTGTGCTTATGGGCTTCATACAATGGGAAAACGGAGCTTAAATCGTGCACCTCCCAATTCAGGACAAGTATCTACCGCGATAGTGCCATGATAGCGAGAGATGATTTTGGCACTAAAAGCTAACCCGATCCCAAAGCCTGCGCACTGTTGTCTATCCAGTCTGACAAAAGGCTTAAATACAGTCGCTCTTTTTTCTGCCTCAATCCCTAGACCGTCATCACTTATACTCACCACAACATGGTTACTCTCATGCAATACTGCGACTGTACACTTGCTATGCCCATATTTAATCGCATTATCAATGATGTTTGACACAGCCATATTCAAATATCGTAAATCGGCATTGATACATACACTCTGCGATGGCAAGTTAAGTTCAACAGATCCATGATAGGTATTGGAGATTAAGTTCGATAGCATCTGAGTCACATCCACTCGGTGTGGTTTTATTTCATCTAAGCTGTGCTGCAGCCTAGCAAAATCAAGCATATGTATGAGTAACCCTTCCATATCATCTAGTTGCTGATTTACCCGAGATTCATACTTGGCTCGCAACTGCTCATCTTGCGCTTCAACGAGCGTATCCAGCCCCATCCGTACCCGCGCTAACGGGGTCCTCAACTCATGAGATAACCCGCCTGCCAGCAACTTAATATCATCCATTAAGAGACTAATTTTACTAGCCATTTGATTAAACGATAATTCAATATCACGGATGTACCAAAGCGTACCAACCTGTAACCTGACATCAAGTTGGCCCTCTCCGAGTTTGGAAGCAGCCGTACTTAATCGCATCAAACGTCTCACAAAGGGTGCTAAAAAAATGACGATAACAATGACCAAAAGTAGATAAAAAGACAGCGTTAAAGGCAGGCGATAATCTTCTTTTTCGACTTGTTTATCATACTGGTAAATTAATATATCATGCGTACTGGTCAATAGGTGAACCATCACGTGCTCTTGCGTCTCTAAATAAACGGGCTCTTGTCTTTTCAATTGCTCCTGTAATAGAGCCGGTAGCGGATACTCGTCCATTGCACGCGTGTACAATATGGCGTTACGTTGGTTATGCTCATCTTCAATGAAATCAGAGTCAAAATCAGGTATCTCACCTGATGCCATTAGCTTTAAAAGCGGCAAGGTGAGTGATAATTGCTCGCTCACAAAAGGCTCGCTCGTATCCTCTGACGAATATAATTTATCGAATATTTGTCCTAACAAGATACTTGCAATCAATAAAACACTCACGAGCGCAACAACAAACCGCCACATATTGTTTTTGTTCCTTTAATTTATCGACTTACCAAGTATCTTTAGCTAATTGATACCCTTTACCCCACACAGTCGCTATTTTGTAAGGTGCTTGTGTGTCGCCCAGCTTCTTGCGCAAACGAGATATACGCAAGTCGATAGTACGGTCAAATCCATCGTATTCAAAGCCGCGTAATTCCTGCACCAGATCCTGTCGTGTCACAACACTTCCAGCGCGACTAGCCAGTACCCAAAGCACATCAAACTCATTACTTGAGACTTGGATATTGTTGCCATTGAGTGTTACTTGGCGATTGTCAGAATCGACTTCAAGTGCACCAAGCACCAGTCGTTCACTTGCCACAGTTTGCGAAACAGCAGAGCGCCGCAATAGGGTTCTCATTCTCGCCTCAAGCAACCTGCCTCTTACTGGCTTGGTCAAGTAGTCATCGGCCCCCATCTCTAGACCCAATATTTCGTCAACTTCCTCATCTCTGGCTGTTAACATCAAAATCGGTATTTGCATTGACTGCCGAAGCGCTTTGCACACATCTAATCCATCCATGCCAGGTAACATGCCATCCAAAATAACCAAGTCCGGCGGTGTTTTTTTTATACCTTCGAGGCCTGCTAGCCCGTCATGATATACGGATACCTGATACTGTTTTGCTTCGAGGTAATCAGCTATCCACTGTGCCAATTCCACATCATCCTCAACCAACGCAATCTTGCACTCATTCATCCTAAATTCCTTAAAACATTCGCCATCGAACAGCTTTGCTTTTGCGCTTTTTATAGATCCAAGCGTATTTAACTTTGTCGCTAAATATCACCTTGTCGCTGCTATTTTTCAAACTGATAACGACATCATCGGTCATAATCAGTTCGCTTTTCCACTGACCTCGATTAGTGCCCTGCCAGCAGTGCAGCCGTTTTTCATTGGCAAATAAACAAAAATTGTCTGCATCGCTTATTTGCCAATTGACCGAAACATCAATAAAGCAATCTTGGCCTTGCTCTAGTGCAACACATTGTTGTGGTTTAACGATAAAGTTGGGGTTATTGGGCGCAGCAAGAGTTAACGTCGGGGCAAATAAAAATCCAATAAGATACTTGTTCACATCGCCCCCTAAAACACATAACTCAGAGTGATGTTGACATTGCGGCCTAGCTTACTGCGGTTAGATACATATTTTAGTGCATCAATAGAGTAGGGGCTTTTATCTATACTACTTGCATAATCTGTAAAACCGATAGAACCATCAACCACCCAGCTTTCACTGATTGGTTTAGTAAAACCGAACTTAAGTAATGTATTCACACCACCAGATGCCTCATATGGTGCCACCCGAGAAGACTTATAAGGCACGCCGTAATAGTAGTTCAACATATTACTGTTACGATATTGAAACCCGATTGAGGCGTAATAGTTCCAATTTTTAATTTGCCAAGATCTGGCAACCCAAAGAGAAGCGTAAGCACCACCATCGTATTCGCTGTTGTCCGCTTTAGGCGCTAAAATGGATTGTATTTGGTATTGGCCAAGTGCACCCGTTGCGCGTAAACCAATATACCCGGTCAAATCCCTATCGTCATAATTGCCCTCAAAATATCCATAATAAGTCATGTGGGAATGTGCAGAAGAGAAGATGAGATCAAATTCCCATTCACTGGTATTGTATAGGTTGTAGCCCATAGCCCAGTCAGGCTCAAACTTACTATCACTGCCTGGGACTTCAATAAACAGCCCATTTTCGAAGTAATAGTTGCCATTGATATTTATCAATGGACGAGTCGCGATATTGGAAAGTAGCCCACCACCGTATGACGCACCAAAACCTAATGACAAAAAGCCACCAGCTTCTCGTTTATTGGTAAACCCATCCCAAAAGCTAGGAGCTGTTGTCCCGTAAGCGGTAGGCAACCAGCCCAAACTCACCACAGCAAGGCAAGAAGATAGCCATTTAAAATTAGAGTACATAGCAATTTCTTATCTTTGTTATTTGCTAATTAATATATTGAAAAAATGAAAAAAATATCGTGTCGGATTATACCAAAGTGTATCAAATTGTACCTAATTACAAATTACCAAAAATAGGGAATAGCAGACATTACTGGAAAGGGGGTTTACAAGTGAGTGCTAAGATTAAATCATAGCGCTCACTTTAGCTGTTAATTTGACTGTAGCTTATAGAGCCTCCGATAGTAATGTAGCAAGGGCTCTGTATATCCATTAGGCTGTTGCTTACCTTCAAAAACAAGTGCCAACGCAGCTTTATAAGCCAAACTATCCGCTGTTGGGTGGCCCAGTTCACACATTGCAATATAGTGAGGGTCACTGCTGTTTTGGCTATCTACCACACTGGCCATTTTAGCAAATGTTGCCAATACCTGTTCTTCACCACACACCTTATGTTCTAACCAGTTTGCAATATGCTGACTTGATATCCTCAATGTTGCTCTGTCTTCCATTAAACCCACATGAGAAATATCAGGCACTTTTGAGCAACCTACACCTTGGTTTATCCAACGTACAACATAGCCCAAAATTCCCTGAATATTATTGTCCAACTCAGCTTGAATATCTGACGTGGAAAGAGAGGTGCCGTCATGCGACAAAGGCGGTGTCAACAAATCTTCTAAACTCGCTTGTTGAAAACGAGAGATTTTGTCCTGTTGAGCCTGAACATCAACCTCGTGGTAGTGGATAGCATGTAGCGTTGCGGCTGTGGGAGAGGGAACCCACGCTGTATTTGCCCCCGCTTCTAAATGTGCTGCTTTTAAGGCCATCATTTGCGCCATATTATCTGGTTTTGGCCACATACCTTTCCCTATTTGCGCTTTACCTTTGAAGCCAGTCTCCAAACCAACCTCAACATTCTGGTGTTCATAGGCCGAGATCCATGGCTGAGATTTGATCGCTTCTTTTGGCCTAACAGCTCCGGCAAGCATAGATGTATGGATCTCATCTCCTGTGCGATCTAAAAATCCCGTATTAATGAATACAACGCGAGATCTAGCAGCAGCAATACACGCTTTTAAGTTGACAGATGTACGTCGCTCTTCATCCATGATCCCCATTTTAATTGTATTTTCCGGCAGCCCCAACGCACACTCTACAGCGCTAAATAACTCAGTTGTAAAAGCAACTTCCTCGGGGCCATGCATTTTGGGTTTTACAATATTTATACTGGCAGATTTGCTATTACGATAAGGGCTATTGCCGCTCAGATCATGCATGGCAGCTACCGACGTCACCATGGCATCAAGTATTCCTTCAAAGATTTCTCGACCTTCAGAGTCAAGCACCGCTGGGGTTGTCATCAAATGACCCACATTGCGAACAAACATCATTGCTCTGCCACTTAAGTTAAAAACCTCGCCATCTAGTGAATTATAACTTCTGTCATTCGCTAAACATCTTTTAACTGGCTGGCCATTTTTTACAAACTCTTCAACCAAATTGCCTTTATTCAAACCGAGCCAGTTTCGATAAACCACGATTTTATCTTCAGCATCCACAGCAGCTACAGAGTCTTCGCAATCCATGATCGTCGTTAAAGCAGACTCCAAGATCACGTCTTTGATCCCCGCTTTATCAACCTTTCCAATAGGATCATTATGATCAATACAGATCTCAATATGAAGGCCATGATGTTTTACTAAGATCGCAGCAGGATTCTGCATTTGCCCACAATATCCAATCAATTGCTCCGGATCTGCAAGGGTCACCTGGCGACTATCATTCAATGTCACAATTAAACGATTATTAACAATACCATAGTGGGTGCTTTCAATATGTGAACCTGCATTCAGTGGCAGTACTTTATCCAATAGTTGCCTTACATACGCCATGACCTTAAACCCACGTACAGGGTTGTATTCTTTACCTTTTTCAGCGCCTTCGTCTTCGCTTATGACGTCTGTACCATACAGGGCATCATAAAGAGAGCCCCAACGCGCATTAGCTGCATTGAGTGCAAAACGTGCATTGTTCACCGGTACCACCAATTGTGGTGCAGCGACCTGAGCTATTTCTGGCTCAGAGTGTTTAGTCACAATTTTGAAATCTGGTGGTGGTGGCAGCAGATAACCAATAGATTCCAAAAATGTCCGATATTTTTTAGCATCCCAACTGGCATTTTGCCGATGATAATCATCAATCTTAGCTTGTAAGCTATTTCGCTTTGCGAGTAAGGCACGATTTACGGGTGAGAGTGTATCGACAAGATTGGCCAAACCACCCCAAAATGATTCAGAACTAAGGGATAGACCATCGAGCAATTCTTGATTCACAAAATCAAAAAAGTCAGCATCAATAGTGAGCCCAGCGTTTGTCACAGTTGCATTCATAGCAGAGTTCCTAGTGCGAATTAATTTTGAACGGGTTATTCAAAAATAAAGCAAATTGTACAAAAACAAACCCCTTTTACCATTCACAATAAATATACTCACAATAACAACTATAAATTTAAAAAATTATAAAAGCCGTTCTAGTGTTTAATTAAGCCGCAGCAACTCTCACACATAACGCTTAGGCAAAATCAGATTCATTTAGTGTACAACTCGTTCGAAGGATATTAATCATGAGCAATTACCAGTCTCAAATTGACCGCTTCACTACCCTATGCGCTACAAAAACACACAATTGGCAATCAATTAACCCTGAATATGCAAGCAGAATGCACTTACAAAATCGCTTTAAAACAGGATTAGATATCGCGAAGTACACAGCGAAAATTATGCGCGAGGATATGGCTCGTTACGATGCAGATCCCACACAATACACCCAATCACTGGGGTGTTGGCATGGCTTTACCGCTCAACAAATGATGATGGCAATTAAAAGACACCAAAAAACAACCAAAGGCGCTTATGTTTACTTGAGCGGATGGATGGTAGCAGCATTGCGTTCTGAATTTGGCCCACTACCAGACCAAAGCATGCACGAAAAAACAGCTGTCCCTAAGCTTATTGAAGAAATATACACGTTCTTAAAACAGGCTGACGCGAGAGAATTGGATCATTTGTATAAGGCACTCGATACCGCGAAGTTAAAAGGTCAAGATACGACTCAACTTCAATTAGAAATCGATAACTTTGAAACACATATAGTGCCAATCATCGCTGATATTGATGCTGGTTTTGGCAATGAAGAAGCCACTTACTTGCTTGCAAAACAAATGATCGAAGCCGGAGCCTGCGCCATTCAAATTGAAAACCAAGTATCAGATGCGAAACAATGCGGACACCAAGCAGGTAAAGTAACAGTACCTCATGAAGACTTCCTTGCAAAAATTAATGCTGTTCGATATGCATTTTTAGAATTAGGCATTGAAGACGGGATCATTGTAGCCCGTACAGACTCTCTCGGCGCAAGTTTGACACAAAAAATTCCGGTTTCTAAACAACCCGGAGATATAGCCAGCCAATATACCGCATTTTTAGACACCCAGCCGATTGTCGACCTTGATCAGCTTACAGATGGAGAAATGGCTATCAAGCTAGAAGGCAAGCTACAAAAGCCAGTGCGCTTAGACAATGGACTTTATCAATTTAAAGAGGGAACTGAAAAGGATAGAGTTGTATTGGACTGCGTAACAAGTTTACAAGCAGGCGCTGATTTATTATGGATTGAAACAGAAAAACCCAACGTTGACCAAATTGCTGAGCTGGTTAACCGCATCAGGGAACAAGTACCTAATGCCAAGCTGGTTTATAATAATTCGCCATCATTCAATTGGACATTAAAATTCAGGGAACAGGCATACGAAACGCTAAAGGCACAAGGCAAAGATATTTCAGTCTACCCAGATCCAACACTTGACCCTAAAGCACTTATGGCCCCAGAACTTGATACTACGGAACTTGCTCAAATCGCAGATGAAAAAGTAAAAAGCTTTCAACTTGATGGTGCAACACAAGCAGGTATCTTTCACCACCTGATCACCTTGCCAACCTATCATACTGTCGCATTGAGTACCGACATATTAGCCGAGGGCTATTTTGGTGAACTTGGTATGCTCGCATATGTAAGAGATGTTCAAAGGCAAGAAATCCGCCGTGAGCAAGCTTCAGTAAAACACCAAGATTTAGCAGGCTCTAACATTGGTGACACGCACAAAGAGTACTTTAGTGGAGACAATGCGCTGAAGGCAGGTGGTGAAGCCAATACCATGAATCAATTTTAGTATTGTAAATCCCAACTTGGGCCCATTGGGCCCTTTTTCTATTTAACGATGTACCTGCCAATATCATCATCTGAGTTTTGAGATCACGATTTTACGCACACTAATTTAAACAGATCAAAAAAATACTAGCTGAGTTATGCCAATAGAATAACCGCATTCAAATTCAGGTTAAACACTACTTTTTGGCTCAAAATGGCGTCTAGGAGTCGCATATATTGTCTAAGTTGCAACAATTACTTCTGTATGTCGCTTTAAGTAACAGGCAGAGCACTTTTTTACTAACTAATTTGGCAGACTTGGATCCACATTTTACTAAGTATTTTTAGACACAAATCATAATTTTACTAACGCATTCTACTTCAGAACAAAATTTTACGTACTACCAAGCTGTAAACCCCCTTTACATGATCCATATTTGTCACACATTTGTTGCCTAGCATGCAAGCGTTTTGATTTAATATGAAAAAATATGAAAAAAATATTTGTCCCAGCGCTATTTACTTGCATACTTTCTACTAATTCGGCAGTTGCGAGTATTGATATTGAAGAACTTAAGCAACTTGAAAAACAAGGAAAATATCAAATCGCGTTGGACTTAATCGAGCCATGGCGTCTAGAAAATTTAAATCAAGAAAAAGCGCTAGATGTTCTCTTGATCCAAGCAGAAATTTACCGCAAACAAGGGTTGTACAAAAAAGCGCTCTCGACACTTAATCATATAGAACAACATCACTACTTAAATACAGAACTAGTCCGTACTATAAATAACGAAAAAGGCATCAACTATAGACGCATGTCTCGCCTTGTAGAAGCAGAAGAGCACTACTACAAAGCCCTAAAAGCAGCACAAGAACTTGAAGACAATACACTCATAGGTTTAGCTTACAGTAACTTAGGCACGCTTTATGACCATAAAAACCAACTTGCGCAAGCCATGCAGTTTCAATTAAAGGCACGGGGGTACTTAAAAGACAGTAATAACCATAGTATCAAAGCGAGCAATTTTTATAACTTGGGTGATATTTCCGTCAGACTGGATGATTATGAACAAGCTGAGACCTTTTTCCGCTGGGCGCTCAGTGAAGATAAAAAAGATGGCAATATTGTCGCTATCGCAGACAGTGCTTTACGCCTATCTCAAGTTTCATATAAACAAGATCATCACCAACTTGCTATTGATAACATATATGAGGCCCTAAAATATCTAAAACAAACCAATGCCAATGAAAGCCTATCTCGTGCATACCATATGCTTGCCAGTAGTTATATGAAGCTAGAGAAAGGAGATGAAGCACTTATAAATGCACACCTTAGTTTAGATTTTGCAAAAAAGGCTCAAAGCCAAATACAACTAATTTACGCACATATCAGTGTATCGCAGGCATATTTACACCTGAAGCAGCCCCATATAGCAGAAAATTATATTAGAGATCTTGAAGTATTAGTCAAAGAGGAAAAAGACAGTCCTTTAACAATACATTACTACGAGGTCTCAGCTAATTTAGCAAAACAAGTTGGAGAACCAGCACTTGCGTATAGTTATATTCGTGATGCATTCAAATTGCATAAAGTACACGATGAAAAATTTAATAATCAAAAAGCACAAACCTATCGCAACAGTATTAGTAACTTAGTACAGCGCCAGCAGCTCGAAGTATCTGAGAAGGAAAAAGCCCTAGCACAAAGTGAATTGAAACATACCAAGTTGATGCAAAAATCTTGGCTCATTGCTGGGCTTTCTGCGCTATTTATATTTTCACTGCTTACCTACATTTATTTCATTAAGCACCGTGCTGCTAACTTAGCAGCCAAATTATATCAGCAAAATTTAAAGCAAAAAGAAAAGATGCTTGCTGATATTTCTCATGAATTACGCACACCTTTGAGTGTCTTAAAACTGCATATAGAAGCCTTAGAACACGGCTTATTTGAGGACAACAATAAGGCGTACAGTAAGATCAACGAAAAAATCTCTCAACTCAATTCTCTTATCACGGATGTATATCAGCTATCTCAGGCAGAAAATAATGCCATTGCACTGAATGAACAGACCCAATGTCTGCAAACTATGTCACAAAACTACAGCTACGATATTAAGCGCATGACGGAAAGTCATTCGCTGTCTTTTAGCAGTGAAATAAATATCCCTGAAGGCTCAACCATAACAGTCGACAAACCCAAATTAGATCGAGTCGTTGATAATTTATGTAAAAATGCTTGCCTATATACAGACAGTCCAGGGCGGGTCGTTTTTAAAATGTATCAGGACAAGAACTACTTAAATATACAACTGCAAGACTCCTCACCAACGGTCACCGATGAAGAGCTGCCAAAGTTATTTGAACGCTTGTATCGTGTAGAGAGTTCTCGAAGTAGAGCCACTGGCGGTTCAGGTCTGGGCTTGTCAATTTGCAAAAGCTTAATAGAACTCATGTCTGGAAGTATTGATATTAAACGCAGTAATTTAGGCGGACTCGATATTTCAATTGCTTTGCCACTTAAATAAGCTAGAGCTTACAAAATGCCACTTTATTCATTCAGTGGCGGAAGTATAGATAATTAATACAAAAGCATTGGATCAGAAATTGATAAGGAAATTTTCTACCCAACTGATCCGATCACCTTACACCTCCACAATACTTCATTTTTCATCCACATTACCTTGTTTTAATGAGCAGCATGAACGGGAGGAAACTACTTATGACACAGCGTACAATGAAACACAATGATTGGGTTAAAACTGTCGAGCGGAAAAGACATCAGTCAAAAGTGCGATCTAAAAAGAAGGGTGCATTGCCTTTTTGGTCTATGCTACTAGCTGGCTTTTTAATTTTAGCCTCAGCATGGAACTACTGGATGGACACGCGATCGAATGACATTGTACATGCTGAGATAAGTCATGATGCCCAAATGCGTATTGATCGCTATTTTGCTAAGCAATACATGATGGGAAGCTGGAAATTAAGCAGAGTTAGCTACAACCAAGGCGAATTAAACGTTTTTGTTCAAATACCTACGCCCTTAGCAATGAGTAGCAGTGAAATAAAAGGTTATATCAAACAATCTTTATGCCCACACCCGAAGAGCACTGTATGGAACGATGTAAAGAATAACTCACTGTATATTTACTTATATTCCGACAAGCCAAGAAATGGCGACTACGCACTGTGTACTAAATAAAAAAGGGCTTTAAGCCCTTTTTTACTGATGAAACTATTTCAATTCTAATTTTGCCTTTTCAAGCAATTCTTCTGGTAGGTCTTTAGTCACCGAAACACCCAACTCCTTAAACTCGGATGCTTGTTTAATTAAATTCCCTTTGCCAGAATAAAGCTGCCCAAGCGCTTTATCATAGGTTTCTTGTGCCTTGTCCAGCTGCTTGCCAACCCCCTCTAAACTATGTAGAAAACTATTCAACTTGTTGTAAAACTTCTCTGCACGCAAGGCCAACTCTTTACTGTGCTTACTTTGCTCTTCAAAGCGCCATAATTGTTTAACGATGTTTAAGCTTGTAAGCAGTGTGGTAGGCGTAGCTACCAATACTTTGTTTTCCAGTGCATATTGATAGATATCAGGTGAATACTTAATCGCTTCAACGAACGCGGACTCAACTGGTATAAACATAATCACCACTTCAGGAGAGTTGAGGCCAGGTAAGCGCTCATAGGACTTATCTCCTAACTCCTTTACTCGCGCTTTAACTGCAGTCACGTGTTCTTTTAAAGCTTGTTGCGCAGATATCTCATCTTGTGCATTCACATAACGTGTATAAGCATTTAATGAAGTCTTTGCATCCACAACTAAATGACGACTCTGAGGGAGGTAAACAATGACATCAGGTCGATATTTTCCTTCCGCAGTCGTAAAGCTCACTTCTCGTTTATAATCATACCCCGGTCGAAGTCCGGCGCTATCTAATACATTTTCAAGCATCAACTCGCCCCAATTTCCTTGAGTTTTGGTCTGCCCCTGCAATGCCGTAGTTAACTTGCTAGCTTGATCAGTCATAGCCTGATTGTTCGCTTGCAAGTGAAGCAACTCCGTTTTAAGCGCTGCGCGCTGTTTTAGTTCCTCACTGTGGATGGCTTCCATTTTGTCCCTAAAACCTTTAATCTCCCCCTGTACTGGGCTTAAAATCGTTTGAATTTTTTCCTGGCTATGACGAGCAAATTGCTGACTTTTTTCTTCAAATAGTTTACTTGCGACATTTTCAAACTCTTGCTTTAAGGTATTTTTGGCTTGCTCCAATTGCGAAATTTGCGCATCAAATGCCAATTGCTTTTCAGCCAGTTTGGTTTCCATATCTGTTAACTGTAACGCCAGCTGATGCGCTCGCTCTTGCTCGTTCTGCGCTTTTGTTTGTGCTTGCTGCCACAAACCATAATACTCTTTAACCTGGGCATGCTTTTCAGCTAATCTAGCTTGATATTGCTGCGCTTCACCGTGGGTTTTTAATTGCAGCTGCTGTGCCACATTCAATTGCTCTTTCAATTCATCATGTGCGTGTTGCAGCGAATCTATCTGATTTTGTGCCATGGCCTGCAATGAGCGTGCTTTTTGCTTACATAAATAAGAAAAAACCAACCAGCCTAAACCTGAAATGGCGGCACCAGACCCTAAAAGCACAATAGTGACTTGCCAAGGTAGCGAAGAAAAACTAGTCCAAAACATAGGGTAACCCTAACAATTAAATCTAGTTAAATCATACCTTAGAGCAGTTGATCAATCACTTACAAGTGAGGTTTATCTGTAAATATAAATAGTGTGCCAACCATTTTAATTGGCACGGAGTAGTAGGGAGGTTAGCTGTTTATATGCTGTTCATTGAACCGGTATCCTGCGCCATACACAGATTCAACTATTTTTGGAGAAATATCGATATTTTTAATTTTCTTGCGGATATTTTTTATGTGACTATCGATTACGCGATCTGATATATCAAAATTGTCAGGTTGAATATGATCCAATATTTGTTGTCGCGAAAACACTCTGTTAGGCGCATTGTAAAGCATGGCAAACACATCAAATTCAACTTTAGTTAAACTTAATGACTGTCCTTTTAAAGACACCAATAGCTGTGATTCGTTAACTTCTATATCAGGCGTGTCCGATACGACAGGCGCACTACAGCGACGTAATATCGCCTTGATACGCATTACAAGCTCGGCCGCGCTAAATGGCTTACAGACATAATCATCTGCTCCAAATTCAAGCCCTTTAAGTCTATCTGACTCAGATACCTTTGCAGTTAACATCACAATAGGTACCATTGAAAACTCTCTAATTTGTTGCATGCACACAACACCATCTTGGTTTGGTAACATGATATCCATTAGAATGGCATCTGGGCCGTTTTCTCTGACCCAACTAACCACTTCTGCACCGTCGGCTATATGCGTTATTTTAAAGCCTGAAGCCTTAAAAAAAAGCATGACTTGTTCAGCAATATCAAAATCATCTTCGACGATCAAAATGTGGTTTTTTTCTTCCATTAGTTTCTCTTACTGGCTTTTAATACTCGCAGCTGTTGCTTTATCTGTTTTTTAAGATTTGAAGAAAGCGTATCGTCAAAAAGCAGTGTCGTTAAGATACTTGCTAAATCTTCAGAGCTTGCAACTTCATTTATAAGATCATAGTCGCACAGCGATTGTGGTTCAATAAAGTTTAACTGCGAAATCGTATTTTCATAGCACAACATAATAACCCACCTTAAGTCCAATTCATTTGGTTTTGTTTTCCTATGTGTGTATTAAAGTGAAAGATTGTGGAGCAAATGTGGAACAAGGCAAGAAATGACGCGTAATACCATTACACGCCATTACAGCAGGTAAGATTTAAGTATTTAGGAGCCAAAAAAGAAAAACCAGCTCAAATGAGCTGGTTATTACAAATACGTTATGTAATTAATAGGGGGAAATCAACATGTGCTCACTGCTGTAAGTAATCTCACAATGTGCATAAAGATAGACAGCCCCTAATTTAATTAGTTCAAAAATAATTTAATTTTTTATCAACTCAAGCATTTGCGCTTCATTAAACTCACTTAGATTAACCCCTGTATCTGCAAATAAGGCATCCACCAGCGCTTGTTTATCTTTTTGCATTTGATAGACCTTCTGCTCAATGGAGTTCGCAACAATCAGCTTATAAACAAATACAGGCTTATCCTGGCCTATACGATAAGCACGGTCTGTTGCCTGATTCTCTACAGCAGGATTCCACCACGGATCAAAATGAATAACGGTATCAGCTTGAGTCAGGTTTAAACCTGTACCACCAGCTTTTAAAGAAATTAGAAACACGTCGACATCACCTTCGGTAAAACGCGCAATGGCTTTGTCTCGATGCCTTGTTTGCCCTGTTAGCATCGCAAATGGTATTTCAATCTCGTCGCATAAATTAGCAATCATATCCAGTACAGACGTAAATTGACTGAAAATAATGATTTTTCTGCCTTCTTTCAACAAGATTGGTAAGTGTGCTCCTAACCATTTAAATTTAGCACTTTGCTGATATTCTCCCTCTTTGTCTACAAGCTCTGGATGACAACAAATCTGCCTTAATTTCAACAAAGCATCCAAAAATGCTAATTTGCTACTTTCAACTCCTTGCTCTTTAAACAGATCTATCAGACTCGTTTCAATTTGGCCTTGTACATGCTGATATAGTGACGCCTGCTCTGGCGTAAACTCAAGCTTTTTGATCAGTTCCGTTTTCGCCGGTAGCTCTCGCACCACTTCAGATTTCGTTCGACGCAATATAAATGGCGCAATCAGTGATTGTAACTCTTTTGCTCTTTTGCTATCGCGCTCTTTTTCAATTGGTTGCTGGAAGTTTTGCTTAAACTGTTGCTTAGTACCAAGTACATCTGGCATCACAAAATCAAGTAGTGACTTAAGCTCCATAAGGTTGTTTTCTACAGGCGTACCACTCATACAAAGTTTAAATTCGGCTGATAGCTGTTTTACACACTTCGAAATTTGTGCCGTTTCGTTCTTTATGTACTGTGCTTCGTCAAGGACTATCGAATCAAACTGTAATTCGGAGTAGTGTGCTAAATCACGCTTTAACAGTGGGTAAGTTGTGATAATAAATCGAGCTTGCGCTACCTGATTAAGTTGTTTGTCACGATTACTGCCATGCACAGTAAGCACAGGCAGGTGTGGCGCAAACTTTTTAAATTCATTTTGCCAATTACCAACCAGAGAAGTCGGGCAGACAATAAGAGACGGTTTGGTCACTAATGTGTTGTGTTGAGATATGAAGTAAGCAATAACTTGAAGTGTTTTACCTAGTCCCATATCATCCGCTAAAATCCCACCAAGCTGATGACGATTCAAAAACTTTAACCAATTGACCCCTTGCAATTGATAATCTCGCAAAGTGAACCGCTCTTGACTATCACCTAACAAAGATTCATTGACATCTACGGGCTTATTTAGCTCTGCCAAATAATCTAACAATCGTGCGTCATCGGATACACCTTCTACAGCATCAAGTTCAAATAACTTCTTAGCATAAGAGAGCGGAAACTTGAATTGCGAGCTCGAAAGATAATAGCTAAAGCGAGATTTTAGTAGTAATAACTCTTCATAAATAGCTTTCGAAATAGCATAGTGCTGCTGTGCAATTTGTACATATTGAAATACGTTTGCGATGGAGTTGACTTCGTGGCTAGGCGCCTTATCCCAATCAAGCAAAATTTGTTTATCATCAAACATAACCTTGCCAATAACATGGTGCTTTTTATCTCGCTTTAGTTGCAGTGTGACCCTTGGTACCAGCACTTTTTTTGCTTGCTGAATTTCTTCAACCTGCCACATTTTGCGCTGCAAGTAAGGTCGAACTTCACAGTTGTACCAGTGATAAGAAACCTCGTCCTCGACAGGCAGTTTAAAACCGCCGCCTTGCGCCTCAAAACCTAACCCAAGTAACATTTTTTCACAGCGATTAAGCTGTTTCTCTGTGGAATACTTTTTCTTGGAATCAAACAAGGAGATCGCGAGGTGAGTATACTCCCCCTCGCTGGCCGACAGCTTGGCAACCAGTTTATCTTTGTTTATTAACCTTTCGTACCCTTGAGGAGGGGGAATTACATTGTCAGCAAAGATATCTTGAAAGCGTTTGATCACCGCCTCTATCTTGTCTTTTTGAATACTAGGCATGGTTTGTAAATGTGCAATTTCTTGCGCACTTAATTCAGATTCAATACGGCCAAGCAACATATTCTCAGTGTCTAGGTAAACAGGTGGATCTGATTTAATCAGTAACCACTGCTCTACATCTGAGAGGTGGCTGACGAGCTTAAAGCTGTCATTTTCCGCTTGCCAAAAGAAATCCAAATGTTGCATGTGACCAAACTGTAGTGGCTTACGGCTATTTCCAAAGAAACAGCGCTTGGTGGCAGCAAGCTGTTGCAGCGCAGCAAACCCCCACTTACCAGCCAACTCAAAATGACCAGGCGTATTTTGTGAGCGAACCCAGCTAAATAAACGATAGTCACTTTCTAGAATATCCTTTGGCGGAACATGTGCATTGAGCTGCTTCTCTGTTAACACACGGCCAAGGGGGTAATGCCCATCTGGTTTATGGGGTGACATTTTTGGGTTTAATAATACTTCATTTCCGCGATGCTCAAGAACAAACAGCAACACGTTGGACGTGTTCAGCCCCGAGGATTGCTGTAGTAGTGAAAGTTCATTAAACCAGTCATTGACAAGGAAAGACTCTCCAAAACCGCCTGAGTGGTCTATTTTAAGCTTTAGTAAAACAGCGGCAATATGGCGACATTTTGGATTATGAGAGCAAGAGCATTGAGCCTCAACTGAAGGCGCACCTTTTACCTGCTCAATTTTTATATGTTGCGTAAAGGTATTGCCAAAATTACCAAGTACTTGAGCATCTATTCTCGAAAAATCCTCACTGTGCTCAAGAAAGCAAATTTGATCGTCGTTAAGGTACTCCTTGGCCTTCGCTAACATTGCAGAATTAAAATACTGCTTAAGAAAGCGGTCAGATAAGGGGAACTGAGAAGACTGTTCCTGTTTAATTTCTTCAAATAAAGCTAATAGCTGCTCTTTAGATAACTGCGAGGACATTTTTTAACAAGCAATAAAACGTAAAAGACCAGTATATGAAATTACGGTTTTGAGCTAAAGAGCCAAATGGGACTAAATCATGAAAAATTGACTGGTTGGATGTGAAAAGATATAAAAAAGGCCTAGATGATCTAGGCCGCAACATACTAATTAAAACTACTTAACAGTTTTTGCAATTGCTCTAAGCGCTTATCCGTTAATACCTTATCGTCAATTTTGACGGTAATTGCGCCAGAATTAAGGCTTCGTTGCACTTTGATATACTGACTATCAACTAAAGCTTCAGAGCGAGTTGCTGAACTACTCTCAAATGAAGTCAGATACTTAGTTATAGCCAGTGCACGTTTTTCATCGCTCATCTGGTCATCAAATAGTGACACATCTGAGATCTGTTCTAGTTTGTTCTGAAATTGTTCAGGCTGCTCCTTGCGTGCGTTGATAAGCTTTTTGGCAACCTCACGCCCTAAATGGTTTGGCGTAGGATAGAGCAAAACAACTTCACGCTGGATATGTTGAAACGCTTTTACGGCATCGGCAACAGCGGTATGAGACACACCTTCTATAGCTGCGATCTCTCTATATGAACCTTTGTTGCCACTTTCCTGCAGCCTTGCCTTGGTTTGTTCATACGCTTTGCCAAGTTCCCATAAACTTGGTGCAATATACTGATCTGACGAAACAGCAAGCGCCTTCGCATCGTCGTTGGTAAAATCGCTTGAAGACAAGACAACATAATCTGCACCACTTAATAAGCATGCTTTTCGTCTTCTCGATCCAGACAAAACTTGCAGCTTGCCCTCTTTTACCCAGCACAAAGCCGGATGCATATTCCTGCCATCTTCTTTTATGGCTGGTAAAATATCAGCTACAGACTTCTCATTTAGAAGTGATTGCTCACGCCGATTTTGACCAAATACAACGGTTCTGTTTTCAATGTCAGCGAATGATATTACTTCACACTTTAACTCGATTAACCGATTTGGATCGCTTGGCGATGGCATCGTTACGACGTCACCTTGACTCGCTTGCCCTAAGAGATCATCCAAGCTGCTTTTTTCAACAGGAGTAGCAAAAGGGTCTAATCGTGTATCATTTTTACGTTTTCTAGCCATTATCTAACCTGTATTTAATCTAAACTGGATTGTGTGGAAGCCCAATTTGAGCGTATTAACATTTCTAGTTCGTCGACAACATCTTTGATATTTTCTTGCGCTCTGAGTAAAGATTCTCGACTTGCCAATGAGTCCGATGTTTTTTGATCAAAGATGGTGTTAAAAGAAGATGAACTAGCAGTTATTGCAGAACTATGATTAATAGGGTAACTCATTACTTGTCTGCCAAATGCAGTACGTACATCTTTAACTATATCGCGCTGAGAGTGATTTCCCTTTACATAGTTGGTCACCAAGAATTGCATAAAATCCCAGCCTTCATGACCTAGTGCTGCAACTGTATGGTAAATTTCACCGAGTCTTTTTAGATACTTATTGTTCGCATCAAAATCGACTGCTTCTGGATGTACAGGGATTAGCATAGCCGTAGAGGCCATCAGCGCGTTGTAGAACATGAAATTAAGAGAAGGTGCCGTATCTATCAAAATGATATCAAACTCGTCTTTAACAGGCTCTATGACGCGTTCTTTTAGTTTATGGTAATGGCGAGTTTGCTCATAACTACTTGATTCTTTCAACTCTGTTGCAGTTTCGTGCTCAAAGTAAAAATCGTCCATACCTGACGGCAAAATACGAATATTTGGAATGTGTGTTTTTTGGAATGAATCAGCAACAAGTTGTTCCCAAGTTTCATTCTCTTCAAGTTCAATGCAATCTCTCATTAGATCACCAACGGTGATCGGATCATGCTCGCTTGAGGGGAAAAAACTTGAAGAAGATCCTTGAGGATCCAAATCAATAATTCCAATGCGATATCTCTTTATATTTGTTGTGGCAAGCGCCGCCGCCAAATTGACAAGAGATGTTGTTTTACCGCAACCCCCCTTAAGACTATTTATCACAATTACTTGCAATTTATCTGAATGATCTCTGTGATCAGCATTGATCCCAAGAATTTCCGCCATAGCGAAAATATTGCTCAGAGTATATGCGTAATGGCCATTTGCGCCTTTTTGAATATGTAAATGATCAAAGTCTCCTTGATCATGACGACGTTTTAATGTTCTGTTATTAACGCCTAACAGATCCGCGGCAGCCTTTTGTGTATACGTTCGAAGTTCTTTATCCTCAGACTTAAGGTGCGCCCTGTAATGCTGAATGCGGCCCTCAAGGGATTGTTCTGCTACTTCTGCTGTTGCTTTCAACAATTTATAAGTAGAAAGTGCATTGCTATTGATAGACATACGTATATTCCTTAATTTTATGCCTAATATTATAATGTCCATCAAATAAAAGGTAAACCACTAAATTAAGAGACATCTAAAAAATATGGGATTTAAAATTTTTTTAAAGAATAAATAAGGAGTTTAGAAATGGTTAAATATATAGGTATATAAGTATAGTAGTACAGTTATTTAATCTAAGTATTTGTTACAATTAGAGTTTTATTAAATGTGCAGATCATAAAAATACGTAGTAAAGATCAGATCTTTATTTACTGCGAGATCAAGAAAATACTAACTTAATTTCTGTATCTCCTTATAATAACAGTTTATCCACAATGTTATAAACAAATTAGGTGCTTGAGATCAAAATTGTACTAAGCTAAAACAATGACTTATCAACAAAATGATTGATAACATCTAGATTAAGTAAATAAAGATCTGATCTATACTATGAACAGATCAGATCTTTACTAAATCAGATCGATGTTATACACAGCTCTGTATCAAAAACTGCTCTAAACAGCCTTTCTAGCGTGAATTTGACCAAAATAGTAGGGGATTTCTTACTATGTTGGTAAAAATATGATCTCTAAATATAAAGCAGTGGGTAAAATTGTGATCTCTAAAAAAACTTGAACACAGATCAGTTTTTTACTAACTTTAATTATTAACTTTTTCCCTTGAATGTGTTGTTATTAGCTGTCGAAAGAATCAGGAAGTAAAAAAATGAGCCGCAAGGTAAACATCTCTGTTGACAATCTACCAGACTCACTTAGAGGTCAAATTCATGGAGTAGAAAGTGCAATTGATAATGAAAGTTTAGCACTTTTTACTGACAACAAAGATGTGCGAATTTCATTAGAAAACACCAACCATGGCTTGAGAGCGTATTCAAACACATTTAATCACTATGATTTATGGGGGAGATTTGTACGTTCCGGACATAAAAAACTTCCTTTAGAGGAAGCGCCCAAAAAAACGATCATAACAAGAAGAATATCAGAAAAAGTTGATGGTATTTTGTACGATGGCGAAATTAAAATTACGCCAGCTGTTGTCAGTAGCAAAAAAGATGGTGAAGAAACTGAGTTTTTAGTTTGGCCTTCAGATCGAGAAGAAAAAGTTGAAAGAGCACTCATTCGACTTGCTTCAAAAGGGAAAATTGTAAAAATAAATTTTAAGTCCGGTATTCAATATGCTGTTATTTTTTCGATGAATGAATTGGCTCAAGAGCTAAAAGCTGTTGGTCAATCAATGCCTTATCCACAGATCAAGGAGTCTTTGGAAGCTTTACAAGGCTCAAAACTTTCGTTTAAATATCGCGCAACTGATACTAAAAATAGCGATGTAGATGATTCTTTTTACGAATCTAATATGAACTTCTTATCCTCACTACATTTTAGTGGCAAGAAGGGGCAAGGTGGAAATATCAAATGTGTTGCTTGTTTAAATGCATTTGTACATAACATGATCGATAATCTTGAGTACAAAGGTTACTATTTCAACAGTGCTCAAGAGCTAAAGCGTGGTTTATCCCGTTGGATGATGTTAAGGCTTTATCATTTGTGGCGGTACGCAGCACCAGGTAAAACGTATCATTTCAGACTGCTATCAATAATGGAAAAGTATGGGTCTATTTATTCAACGGATGAAATTACAGACAATAAACTGAAAGCGTTGCGTAGAGATATGACTACGACAATGAAAGACTTGATAGAAAAAGGCGCTATTTCTGAATATAACATTTCGAATGTAAAAGATGATGAAACTGGTCGAATTATAGACTATGTGTATGAGATGCATCCATCTACACAATTTTGTGAAGAAATTCTAGCTTTGAATAAGCACAACAAGAGAATTGAGATTCAAGGTGGTAAAAGATTAGTAGAAACTGCTGAAATTATCGACGAAGATATTCTAGAGGCGATTGTAAAAAAGTAGATAGTTAAGCCAATTATGTTAAATTGGCTTTAAGGTTTATTTTAGTAAGCACATTACTCTAAATTTTCTAGATATATTCGCTCAATTAGGTAGCTATAGTCTTTTTTTCTGACATCCTCATTTTTAGAGCTAAAATTATTTAGGCTACCTATTTTTGTTTCCTTTTGTGGATTTAATAGAATAAATGGCAGCGCTCCACTGACGTGATATCTATTTTTGGCTGTAAATCTAACGTTAACTTCTGGTGTAACACGAGTAGGCCTTTTTATCCTTAATTTAGTTTTTTCTCCTAAACTAGACAATCTAACTTTTTCTAATTCAACGATTTGCTGCCAGCTTTGTTGATCTATAACTCTAGGGTTGGAGTAACCTGATGATTTATTGAGCATTTCTAATGCAACTTTTTTTGACAGCGTGGTGGTAGAATGTTTTTTCATCCATGTAAATCTAACCGAATAGGGTATAGCATCTTCAAAGTGTATTTTTCTATAAGCTGCTAATGTAATTAAATTCGGTATTGCATTATGTACAGCTTCGAACCTGGCATCATTATTATTAATTTCAAGTACGGTATTTTTAAACTGTTCCTTAGATTTGTTTACTTCAATAAGCCTAGACTTAATTTTTCCATCTATATCATCGATAGCAATTAAACCTGGATGACGAGTTAGTATTTTACTACTCTTTTTTTGACCAACAAAAACATCTGTAAATCCACTTAAACATTTCTCAAATGCTTCGTTACCCAATATTTTAGTAACTAGAATCTCTTCAGGTGCTTTTTTTTCGTCTTCGGATTTGATTTCAGGTAATTGATAATAACTAGAGTAGCTAATCTCTTTTTCTTTTAGCTCTTCGCAAAGGAGATTGAGTTGATCAAATAAGTAATCGAAACTACTTCTCAATATTAATTTCGTAGCCATATTTTATATATGTATGATGTGTTCCTATTATTATAGCTAAAAACCCTGTTTTATTCCAATCTAAAGTATCAG